>NZ_JALMEY010000001.1:0-811886 GCF_023100615.1 Pseudomonas sp. MWU12-3103b | reverse complement strand
TCGAGAAGATCGAACCGTCAAAAGAGCCAAACATCACCGCTCTTTCAACTCCTTCCAGGCTTCGATGAACTGAAGCAAGTCGCTGTCGAAAACCGCGCAACTCGTTGAATCTCAAGGAGTTTTCCGTTTCGACTGCGCCGGAAGTGGGGCGAATTATAGACTTCTAAAATTCGCCGTCAACCCTTATTTCAAAATTTATTCAGCTTTCAGTGTGATACGTGCAAATGCCTTCTTGCCCGCCTGGCAAACGTGGGTCGCGCCCAGCACATATATAAAGGAGCGATCAACCACCTCACCATCCACACGCACACCACCAGAAGCCAACAGATCACGCGCCGCTGCCGAGTTCTTCACCAGGCCTGCCTTATTAAGGACGGCCGCAATCGGCATATCTTCAGCAGAGGCCAGTTCGATCTCCGGCAGATCATCCGGCAGCTCACCATCCTTCATACGGTTACCAGCAGCGCGATGCGCATTGGCGGCAGCCTCCTCACCGTGGAAGCGCGCGACAATCTCTTCTGCCAGCTTGATCTTGATATCGCGCGGGTTAGCCCCTGCCTCTACATCCGCACGGAAGGCATCGATCTCATCCATCGAACGGAAGCTGAGCAGCTCAAAGTAACGCCACATCAGCGCATCCGGAATCGAAACCAGCTTGCCGTACATCACACCTGGCGCTTCCTGGATACCCACGTAGTTGCCCAACGACTTGGACATCTTCTTCACGCCATCCAGGCCCTCGAGCAACGGCATGGTCAGAATGCACTGAGCTTCCTGACTATAACCACGCTGCAGCTCACGCCCCATCAGCAAGTTGAACTTCTGATCGGTACCGCCCAGTTCGACATCCGCGCGCAGAGCAACCGAGTCATAACCCTGAACCAGCGGATAGAGGAACTCATGAATAGCGATCGGCTGATTGGTGGTGTAACGCTTATCGAAGTCATCACGCTCAAGCATACGCGCGACAGTGTATTGCGAAGTCAGACGAATAAAGTCCGCCGGCCCCATCTGATCCATCCAGGTGGAGTTGAACGCAACTTCGGTTTTCGCCGGATCCAGAATCTTGAACACCTGAGACTTGTAGGTCTCGGCGTTTTCCAAAACCTGCTCGCGAGTCAAAGGAGGACGCGTAGCGCTCTTGCCGCTTGGATCACCGATCATCCCGGTGAAGTCACCAATCAGGAAGATCACCTGATGCCCCAATTCCTGGAACTGGCGCAGCTTATTAATAAGCACGGTGTGACCCAAGTGCAGATCCGGGGCGGTTGGATCGAAACCAGCCTTGATACGCAGCGGCTGGCCGCGCTTGAGCTTCTCGATCAGCTCGGACTCGACCAATAGTTCTTCCGCACCACGTTTAATCAGCGCTAGCTGCTCTTCAACCGACTTCATAACAGACCCGCAAGGCTCAGATTCAAAGGGAACCAACCATACAAGATCGTGCACCAATTACAAGTTTTGCCCGGCGCACGGACACCAATCTGCAGACAGGGTGTCTGTAGACTTGCTTCGGGGATGATTTGGTTATATTTTATACAGTTATTTCATCTTCATCATGTCATTCATCTTTTCCAATTCATCTTTTTTCAAAGTCAAAATTACTTATGACCACTGAACCGTCTAAAGCGCCACCGCTTTACCCGAAGACCCACCTGCTCGCCGCAAGTGGAATCGCCGCCCTTCTCAGCCTGGCGCTCCTGGTATTTCCTTCCAGTGATGTTGAAGCCAAAAAGACGACCCTGAGCCTGGAACTGGAAAGTCCTGCTGAACAACTGACACAAGATCAAGACGCTGCTGACGCGATTCAAGCCACAAATGAGCCAGCAGCTTCACCTTTCGCCCAGATCGAAAACAGCACCGAAGAAACCCCGAAAACCGCTGAAGCCGCACCTGCCCCAGCTCCGGCTGCAGAGAAACCAAAAGCCCCGGGGCACCGCGAAGTCGTCGTCTCCAAAGGCGATACGCTCTCTACATTGTTCGAGAAAGTCGGTCTGCCAGCCGCTGCTGTGCACGAAGTGCTGGCCAGCGACAAACAAGCCAAACAGTTCAGCCAGCTCAAGCACGGCCAGAAGCTGGAGTTCGAATTGAACCCGGAAGGCCAACTGACCAGCCTGCACAGCAAGGTCAGCGACGTCGAAACCATTACCCTGACCAAGAATGACAAGGGCTACGCATTCAACCGCGTAACAGCCAAGCCGACCGTTCGCACGGCTTACGTGCACGGCGTGATCAATAGCTCCCTGTCACAATCCGCTGCCCGTGCAGGCCTGTCCCATAGCCTGACCATGGATATGGCCAGCGTCTTCGGCTACGACGTCGACTTCGCTCAGGACATCCGTCAAGGTGACGAATTCGACGTGATCTACGAGCAGAAAGTGGTCAACGGCAAGGCAGTGGGCACCGGCCCGATTCTGTCTGCACGCTTCACCAACCGCGGCAAGACCTACACCGCCGTGCGTTACACCAACAAACAAGGCAACAGCAGCTATTACACCGCTGATGGCAACAGCATGCGTAAGGCGTTCATCCGTACCCCGGTGGACTTCGCCCGCATCAGTTCGAAATTCTCCATGGGCCGCAAACACCCGATCCTCAACAAGATCCGCGCCCACAAAGGCGTCGATTACGCAGCGCCACGCGGTACGCCAATCAAGGCTGCCGGTGACGGTAAAGTGCTGTTGGCTGGTCGCCGCGGTGGCTACGGCAACACGGTGATCATCCAGCACGGCAACACCTACCGCACGCTGTATGGCCACATGCAAGGCTTCGCCAAAGGCGTGAAAACCGGCGGCAGCGTCAAGCAGGGCCAAGTGATCGGTTACATTGGTACCACCGGCCTGTCCACTGGACCGCACTTGCACTATGAGTTCCAGGTCAACGGTGTTCACGTCGACCCACTGGGCCAGAAGCTGCCGATGGCAGATCCGATCGCCAAGTCCGAGCGCGCACGTTTCCTTGCGCAGAGCCAGCCGCTGATGGCGCGCATGGATCAAGAGAAGGCCACCATGCTGGCTTCGAGCAAGCGCTAAGCCATGGCTCTTTATATCGGCGTGATGTCCGGCACCAGTCTCGATGGGCTGGACATCGCCCTGATCGAGCAGACCTCGGCGATCAAACTGATCGCCACGCATTACATCCCCATGCCTGAAACCCTGCGCGCCGAGCTGCTTGGCTTGTGCGCCAGCGGCCCCGACGAGATTGCCCGCTCGGCGATCGCCCAGCAGCACTGGGTAAAACTAGCGGCCCAGGGCATCCATACCCTCCTCGATCAGCAGCAACTGAAGCCTGAGGCCATTCGTGCAATCGGCAGCCATGGCCAGACCATTCGCCATGAGCCCGCTCGTGGCTTCACAGTGCAGATCGGCAATCCCGCACTACTGACCGAGCTGACCGGCATCACCGTGGTTAGCGACTTCCGCAGCCGCGACGTGGCTGCTGGCGGTCAGGGTGCCCCGCTGGTACCAGCCTTCCATGAGGCTTTGTTCGAAGAGCGTAACGGCAACCGCGCAGTCCTGAATGTCGGCGGTTTCAGCAATCTCAGTCTGATAGAACCGACCAGGCCTGTAGCCGGTTTCGACTGCGGCCCTGGGAATGTGCTGATGGATGCCTGGATTCATCAGCAACGCGGCGAGAACTATGATCGCAACGGCCAGTGGGCAGCCACCGGCACGGTCGAGCCAGTCTTGCTGAAAGCTCTGCTCGGCGACCCGTTCTTCGTGACCAAAGGCCCGAAGAGCACTGGCCGGGAAGTGTTCAACCTGCCGTGGCTGGAGCACCACCTCTCAAGTTTGCCGAGCTTCGCTGCTGAAAACGTTCAGGCAACGCTGCTCGAACTGACGGCGCAGACCATCGTCGAGTCGCTGCAAAGCGCTCAATCCGATACGCGGGAAATGTTGGTCTGCGGCGGCGGCGCTCACAACGCTACGCTGATGAAACGTCTTGCCGACCTGCTGCCTAACGCCACCGTCGCCAGCACCGCCACTCACGGCGTCGATCCGGACTGGGTCGAGGCAATGGCCTTCGCCTGGCTGGCCCATTGCTGCCTCGAAGGCATTGCCGCCAATCGCCCGAGCGTCACCGGCGCCAAAGGCCTGCGGGTACTCGGCGCCATCTACCCGAACTGAACAAAAGACAGGTAACAAAAAACGCCGCAGAACCGTAAGGCTCTGCGGCGTTTTGTTGTGCGCAGCGAGGTGCGATCAGATCGAGAACGAAGAGCCGCAACCACAAGTCGTGGTGGCGTTCGGGTTCTTGATCACGAAGCGCGAACCTTCCAGACCTTCCTGATAGTCCACTTCGGCACCCGCCAAGTACTGGAAACTCATCGGATCGACCACCAGACTCACGCCTTCGCGCTCGACGATGGTGTCGTCCTCGGCCACATCTTCATCGAAGGTGAAGCCGTACTGAAACCCTGAACAACCGCCGCCCGTAACGAATACGCGCAGCTTCAAGCGATCATTCCCCTCTTCATCGACCAGGCTCTTCACCTTGTGCGCAGCACCTTGGGTGAATTGCAAAGCCGTGGGGGTGAAGGATTCGACGCTCATGCTGACTATCTCCCGGCGTTACGCCGCCATAATGCGTGATGACGCGCATTATCCGCTTGTCCTAGAAAATCGGTCAACTATTGTTACGGTATATCAATAAACCCGACCAACTGCCCAGAATGCAAAAAGGCCCGTTTGACGGGCCTTTTTGCTGTGTTGCCGAACGTGTTACGGCAGCATACCGGCGTGGGACAGGCCGAAGCGCTCATCCAGGCCGAACAGGATGTTCATGTTCTGCACCGCCTGACCCGACGCGCCTTTGACCAGGTTGTCGATCACCGACAGCACCACCACCAGATCACCATCCTGCGGACGATGCACAGCGATGCGGCAGACGTTGGCGCCACGCACGCTGCGAGTTTCCGGGTGGCTGCCGGCCGGCATCACGTCGACGAACGGCTCGTTGGCATAACGCTTTTCGAACAGTGCCTGCAGATCCACCGAACGATCAACCACGGTCGCGTAGAGCGTGGAATGAATGCCACGAATCATCGGGGTCAGGTGCGGAACGAAGGTCAGACCGACATCCTTACCGGCAGCGCGACGCAGACCCTGGCGAATTTCCGGCAGATGACGGTGACCTTTCACCGCATAAGCCTTCATGCTTTCCGACGTCTCGGAGTACAGCGAGCCTACAGACGCGCCGCGACCGGCACCGCTGACGCCGGATTTGCAGTCAGCGATCAGACGCGAAGTGTCAGCCAGACCCGCCTCAAGCAGCGGCAGGAAACCCAACTGCGTAGCGGTTGGATAGCAGCCGGGAACGGCGATCAGACGCGCCTTCTTGATCTGCTCGCGATTGACTTCCGGCAGGCCGTAGACCGCCTCGTCCAGCAACGCCGGCGCACCGTGTGGCTGTCCGTACCATTTGGCCCATTCTTCAGCGTCCTGCAACCGGAAGTCCGCTGACAGGTCGATGACCTTGGTGCCCGCCGCCAACAGTTCACCGGCCAACGCATGGGCAACGCCGTGCGGGGTGGCGAAGAACACAACGTCGCACGCACCCAGGGTTTTGACGTCCGGCACGCTGAACGCCAGACCGTCGTAGTGGCCGCGCAGGTTCGGGTACATGTCAGCCACGGCCAGACCGGCCTCGGATCGGGAAGTGATTACCACCACTTCTGCCTGCGGATGCTGTGCCAACAGACGCAGCAGTTCGACACCGGTGTAACCCGTGCCGCCGACGATACCGACCTTGACCATAAACCTGCCCTCAACGAACCCACTGGAAAGCCGTCGATAATAGGGGCCGCGCGCCCCTGCGACAACCATCAAGGTGACGTGCGGACGCTCAAGCCTCTACTATCCCGGCTACCGTGAACCTGGGAATAATCAAAAATGCTCTATCTATGGATCAAAGCGTTTCACATCGTCAGCGTCGTGTGCTGGTTTGCCGGGCTGTTCTACTTGCCGCGGCTGTTCGTTTATCACGCGCAAAGTGAAGACGCGATCAGCAAGGAACGCTTCAGCCTCATGGAGCGCAAGCTGTATCGCGGCATCATGGGCCCGGCGATGATCGCCACGCTGATCTTCGGCGGCTGGCTGATCTACCTCAATCCGGGCATCTTCAGCATGGGCGGCTGGATTCACGCCAAGCTGACCCTGGTGGTGCTGCTGATCGGCTACCACCACATGTGCGGCGCGCAGGTAAAACGCTTCGCCCGTGGCGAGAACACCCGCAGCCATGTCTTTTATCGCTGGTTCAATGAAGTGCCGGTTCTGATATTGCTGGCTATCGTAATTCTGGTCGTGGTCAAGCCGTTCTAACTTCATAACAGCATCACACCTCGGGGGATTTCCAATGTCGTTGCCCGCTCTGCTCGAACAACGTCTGCGTTTGCCGGTAGTGGCGGCGCCGATGTTCCTGATCTCCAACCCAGAGCTGGTGCTGGCCTGCTGCCGTAACGGCGTGGTTGGCAGCTTCCCGGCGCTGAACCAGCGTGAAAGCAGCGGCTTCAAGGCCTGGCTGGAGCAGATTGAAGCGGGCCTGGCGACACTGGACAACCCGGCGCCGTATGCAGTGAACCTGATCGTGCACAACAGCAATCCACGCCTGCAGGCGGATCTGAACATCTGCGTCGAGCACAAGGTGCCGATTGTCATCACCAGCCTCGGCGCAGTGAAGGAACTGGTCGATGCCGTGCACAGCTATGGCGGCCTGGTGTTCCACGACGTGACCACGCGCCGGCATGCCGAGAAAGCCGCCGAAGCCGGAGTCGACGGCTTGATCGCGGTTGCGGCAGGCGCCGGCGGCCATGCCGGCACCTGGAGTCCGTTTGCACTGATCGCCGAGATCCGTGAATTCTTCGATAAAACCCTGCTGCTTGCCGGATGTCTGAACCACGGCCATGAGATTTTGGCCGCACAGCTGCTCGGCGCGGATTTGGCCTACTTCGGTACGCGACTTATCGGCACCACCGAAAGTCATGCGCCTGACGCCTATAAGGACATGCTGCTGACGGCCAAGGCGGCGGACATCATTCATACTCCTGCAGTCTCCGGAGTACCAGCCAGCTTCATGCGTCAAAGCCTGGAGGCGGCGGGTTTCGACATGGCCGCGCTGCAGGGCAAGGGCGAGGTCAATTTCGGTGACAAGCTCAAACCGATCAACGATGAAGCCAAGGCCTGGAAGACCGTGTGGTCGGCCGGCCAGGGCGTAGGCCAGATTGACGACCTGCCGAGCGTCGACCAGTTGATCGCCCGGCTCGACGCGGAATATCGTCAGGCGCTGGAACGCGCGGCGCAGTTGCCAAAACGCTGGCCAAGCTGAGAAAAATCAGGCCAGTCATCGACGGACTGGCCTTACACTTGCTGACTTTCAATTGATTCGCGACAAGGATGCCCCGACCATGAGCGAACCTCGTTACAAGATCGTTTTCGACGGTGCTCTGCAGCCCGGCGTCGATCTCACCACCGCCAAGCTCAATCTGGCGGCCCTGTTCAAAAGCGATGTTGCCGCCATCGAGCGCCTGTTCAACGGCAGCACCGTCGCTCTCAAACGCGACCTGACCCACAGCGATGCGCAGACTTATCTGCAAGCACTGAGCAAGACCGGGATCGATGCACGGATCGAAAGCGAAACGGCGATCGAACTGAGTCTGTCGGACGTGCATGAACAACCGGCGACTTTCAACGAACCCGCATCACCCTATGCGCCACCTCGGGCCAACGTCGGCGAAAACCTGCCAGCATTCGCAGTGCTCAAGCCCTTCAGCGTCGAAGGCCGGATCGGTCGCCTGCGGTTTCTGGCCTGGACGATGGTACTGAGCCTGGTGACCCTGCCGATCGTGGGCATATTCGCCCTGCTCGCTCTCGGACTGGTCAGTGGCGACTCCACCACCGGCCTGATCATTGGCGGGATATTCGCGTTCTTCCTGTTCCTCGGCTTCATCATTGTCAGCATTCTGTTCAGCGTACAGCGCCTGCACGATATCGGCTGGTCCGGCTGGCTCTGGCTGCTGAACCTGGTGCCGTTCGTGGGCAGCTTCTTCCCGCTGGTGATCATGGTCGTGCCGGGCAACACCGGCGCCAACCGTTACGGCCCGCCACCGCCACCCAACAGCACCGCGGTCAAAGTGCTGTGCTCGTTGTGGATCGTGTTCTTCGCCCTGGTATTTGCCGGCGGCATGCTCGGCGGTATCTCGGCGATCCAGCAGGAATACGAAAGCAACCTTGAGAGCAGCTACGAAAGCGGCTCGGTCACCACCGATGAAGTCGAGGTCGAGACTGAACCGGCGAATTCCGTGGACGATGCAGCCGAAGCGGCTCCGGCCCCTGTAGACTCTGCGAAAGAATGAACAACGCCCCCCGCCGTGACACCTGCGTCGCTGGCGCGGAGCTGTTGCGATGGAGAATTGCATGACCCGTTACGCTCTGATCACCGGCGCCTCCAGCGGCATCGGCCTGGCCATGGCCGAAGCGCTGGCCCGGCGCGGTCGCAGCCTGATTCTGGTGGCCCGCCAGCGTGATCAGCTGGAAAGTATCGCGATCGAACTGACCCAGCGCTTTGGCGTGGAGGTGTTGTTCCGCGCCTGCGACCTGGGCGAGCCATTGCGCTTGTCCGGCTTCCTGCTGGAACTGGAAGAAGGCGACCGGCAGATCGATCTGCTGGTCAATTGCGCCGGCATCGGCACCTGCGGCCCGTTCCTCGCCCAGGACTGGATGACCGAGCAGGACCTGATCGAAGTCAACATCCTCGCCCTCACCCGCCTGTGCCACGCCATTGGCAACAGCATGGCGCTGCAGGGCGGCGGACAGATCCTCAACGTCGCCTCGGTGGCGGCGTTCAATCCCGGCCCGTGGATGAGCACTTACTACGCCAGCAAGGCTTACGTATTGCACTTCTCCGAAGCGCTGCGGGTTGAACTGAAACAGAGCGCGGTCAAAGTCTCGGTACTTTGCCCCGGCCCGACCCGCACCGCTTTCTTCCGCACCGCGCAGCTCAATAGCGACAAACTCAAGGACAGCAAACTGCTGATGAGCCCCGAGGAAGTCGCGCTGTACACCGTGCGTGCGCTGGAGAAAAACCGCGCCATCATCATTCCGGGACGACGCAACCGCTGGCTGGCCTTCCTGCCGCGCCTCGGCTCGCGCTGGCTCAATCGCACCATCGTCGGCATGGTCAACAAGGCTTACTGCCCGCGCTGAACTGTCCTACGGCAAAACACTGGGCGGGGTCATTTCCCATGAGTACACTCAGGCCAGCCCCCACAACGGAGAAAACAGCAGTGGATACTCTGTTCACCAAGATCATCAACCGGGAGATCCCGGCCAAGATCATTTACGAGGACGACCAGGTTCTGGCGTTCCACGACATCGCCCCTCAGGCACCGGTGCATTTTCTGGTGATCCCGAAGAAACCGGTGCGTACCCTCAACGACCTGACCGAAGACGACAAGGCACTGGCCGGGCACATCCTGTTCACTGCCCAGCGTCTGGCACTGGAGCTGGGCTGCGAGGAAGGCTTCCGGGTGGTGATGAACTGCAATGAAAAAGGTGGCCAGACCGTCTATCACATTCATATGCACGTACTTGGTCAGCGCCAGATGAACTGGCCGCCGGGCTGATTCACTGCATCCGCCCCTGTAGGAGCGGGCTTGCTCGCGAAAGCGGAGTGTCTGACATTGATATTCTGAAGGTGCCGACGCCTTCGCGAGCAAGCCCGCTCCCACCAAAAGCATGACCGCGTGGCAAATGACCCAGCGCAAACCTTCCCCGGCCGATTCGGTTAAACTGGCGGTCGAGATTTTTCCCGGAGGTCAGCATGACTACCCAACGTCACTACTCGCCGATTGACCGTCTTCTGCTGCAAGCCGATGCCGCGATGCGTACCCTGCTGCCTTTCAGCGGCCAGCCGTACCGTCCGTCGCCTGCCATCGTGCAGCCGGATGTGCAGATGAGCGATGAAGACACCCGCCACGTCGCCGGCCTGATGCGCATCAACCACACCGGTGAAGTCTGCGCCCAGGCGCTGTATCAGGGGCAGGCGCTGACCGCCAAGTTGCCGCAGGTGCGTGCTGCCATGGAGCACGCCGCCGAAGAAGAAATCGATCACCTGGTGTGGTGCGAACAGCGCATCCATCAACTGGGCAGCCACACCAGCGTGCTCAATCCGCTGTTCTACGGGATGTCGTTCGGTATTGGCGCCGTCGCCGGTCTGATCAGCGACAAGGTCAGCCTTGGTTTCGTCGCGGCCACCGAGCATCAGGTGTGCAAGCACTTGAACGAGCACCTTGAGCAATTGCCGGCCGAGGACGAGAAGTCCCGAGCGATTCTGGAACAGATGCGCATTGATGAAGAGCATCATGCGGAGAGCGCGCTGGATGCGGGCGGTTTCCGCTTTCCGGCGCCGGTGAAGTTCGGGATGAGTCTGTTGGCGAAGGTGATGACCAAGAGTACCTACAGGATCTGACTTCAGTGTTGTCTGGCAGGGCCCCTTCGCGAGCAAGCTCGCCCCCACAGGGTTCTGTTTTTCGGTAATAAAAAAGGCGACTACCGCACGGTAGTCGCCTTTTTTGTGCCCGGGAATCTTACGCCGGCATGTTGCGCGCGTAGAAGATTTCCAGCATTTCGTGTTTCACACGCTCGGTCACCTGAGCACGCTGCTCGGAGGACAGGTTGCTGGTGGCGTCGCCGAACAGGTAGTTATCCAGTTCGAAGTTCTTCAGCAGCATTTTGGTGTGGAACAAGTTTTCCTGGTACACGTTCACGTCGGTCATCTGGTACGCGTCGCGAGTGTCTTCGGAAAGGTAGTTCTGGATCGAGTTGATCTCGTGGTCGATGAAGTGCTTGTTGCCTTCAACGTCACGGGTGAAGCCGCGCACACGGTAGTCCACAGTCACGATGTCCGAATCGAACTGGTGAATGAGGAAGTTGAGCGCTTTAAGCGGTGAAATGACACCACAGGTCGACACATCAATGTCCACACGGAACGTCGCAATACCGGCGTCCGGATGGATTTCCGGATAGGTATGCACCGTGATGTGACTCTTGTCGAGGTGGGCAAGGATGATTTCGGGCAATGGACCCGGGGACTCTTCGATCTGGCTGTCAGTCGGGGTCACCGGCTCTTCCGAGATCAGAATCGTGACGCTGGCACCCTGAGGCTCATAGTTCTGACTCGCGATGTTCAGAATGTTGGCACCAATGATTTCGACAACTTCCGTGAGGATCTGCGTCAGGCGTTCGGCGTTGTACTCTTGATTGATGTACTCGACGTAAGCCTGCTGGTCTTGCGGGGTTTCCGCGTAGCAGATGTCATAGATGTTGAAGCTCAAGGTCTTTGTCAGGTTATTGAACCCGTGGAGCTTGAGTTTGCTTTTCACCGTTAAAAACTCTCTATGTATGCGGCGCAGCCGCGTGATCAAGCATGCCCGTCAAGTGCGAACAACGCACCTGCGTAGGACGGTTAACACCTCTTCGCGATGGCGATTTTGGTTATCTGTTCAGGCGGACGATCCGTCGGTTGACCGATCACTGCCCTGAAAAAAGTGGCGCATTATGCAGACGTCAGCGAGGGATCGCCAGAGTCTGCACTGCTTTTATGATAGTTGAATGTCGATTCAACCGAGCTCGACGATTTCATAATCGTGAGTGATCGCCACGCCGGCCGCGCCGAGCATGATCGAGGCCGAGCAATACTTCTCGGCAGACAGTTCGATGGCGCGCTTGACCTGGGCTTCTTTCAGGCCACGGCCCTTGACCACGAAGTGCATGTGGATCTTGGTGAACACCTTCGGATCTTCGGTCGCGCGCTCGGCTTCGAGGAACGCTTCGCAGCTTTCAACCGCCTGACGCGACTTCTTCAGGATGCTGACCACGTCGAAGTTGCTGCAACCGCCAACGCCCAGCAGGAGCATTTCCATCGGGCGAACACCCAGATTACGACCACCGGCGTCCGGCGGTCCGTCCATGACCACAACATGACCGCTACCGGATTCGCCGAGGAACATGGCTTCGCCAGCCCATTGGATGCGTGCCTTCATCGCCAAGACTCCACTGTAGAAAAAAGGGTCGCCAGCTTAGCACAGGCCTTTGCTCTGGCAGCGCCCGGCGTTCCTAGGACGGATGCCTCAGCTGCGTAGGTAATTTCTCGAATTTTCGACGAAGTGTCTGGTAAGCTGGCGCCAATTCGCTGGCGCCAATTGTCAGCCTGTGTAGCGACCGCCTTCAGCGCCTCATAAAAAAATCAAACATCACCGTGCAGTCTTTTCGGGATACAACCATGGTTGCTATTACCCCCACACCCAAAATCAAGAACCTCGACAAGCTGTTGATGCATTGCCAGCGCCGTCGCCATGCGGCCAAGAGCAACATCATCTGCGCCGGCGATCGCTCGGACACGCTGTACTTCATCATCAAAGGTTCGGTCACCATCTTGATCGAAGATGACGACGGCCGCGAAATGATCATCGCCTACCTCAACGCCGGGGACTTCTTCGGCGAGCTGGGTCTGTTCGAACAGGCAGGCCAGGAACAGCAACGCAGCGCCTGGGTGCGGGCCAAGGTCGAATGCGAAATCGCCGAAATCAGCTACGTGAAGTTCCGCGAACTGTCGCAGCAGGATCCAGACATTCTTTACGTCCTCAGCGGACAAATCGCCCAACGTCTGCGCAATACCACGCGCAAGGTCGGCGACCTGGCGTTCTTCGACGTTACCGGTCGCGTGGCCCGCTGCCTGCTGGAGCTGTGTAAGCAGCCCGACGCGATGACCCACCCGGACGGCATGCAGATCAAGGTGACCCGTCAGGAAATCGGCCGGATTGTCGGTTGTTCGCGGGAGATGGTCGGTCGCGTGCTCAAGGATCTTGAAGAACGCAACCTGGTCGATGTGAAAGGCAAGACCATGGTCGTCTTCGGCACGCGCTAAGCGCACAAAATCAGGCGCTGTAGACCTGCGCCAGCATCAGACGAAACAGCTCATCCAGACGCGCCAAAGCCGTTGGCGCGACAAACTTCTCATGCAGGGCGATGTGGCTTTCGGCGCGCACCCGCTGCTCCAGACCGCAAGCCTCGTTGAAGCGATTGACCGCTGCAACCATCGACTCGCGCTCGTTATCCATCAGCATCGCCCCGTGCACCAGCCCCACCGGACGCTGACCGCCCTGACTCTGGCGCCAGCGCTGAGCGGTGCCGACCATCTTTCGGCCGTCGAGATTGACGTTGAAACGACCGTCGCAGAACGCACCGTCGATTTCGCCCAACGACGACGTGCCGCCCAACTCATCCAGCAACTCGCAGATCGGATCGCACAGACGCCGGTAGCCGGTTTCGATGCGGTTCAAATCACCCTCGCTGCGGGGCGGGGCATAGACCAACGCGATGTTGATGGTTGAGGCGGATTGCGGGACCGGTTCACCGCCGGTTTCCCGCAGCAAGACTGGCCAACCGGCAGCAGCGGAGACTTCGCAGGCGTGGTCAAAACCGGGTAGACGATTGAGCCGGCGCGGCATGACCAAGGCGCGATCACTGGGTTGCCAGAACAGCAGGCCGAATTCGGCGTCGCCGGCGCAGATCGAGGCCAACAAGTCTTGTTCGGCCTTGAGGCCGGCTTCGATGGTCAGGGGGGTTGGCAGCGACATGGAGAACTCCGGCAGATCGTAAATCTTCGGGAAATTTGAAGGCCCTTTCGCGAGCAAGCCCGCTCCCACAGGGGGAAATGCATTCCAAATGTGGGAGCGGGCTTGCTCGCGAAGGGGTCGACTCGGTCTAACGGCAATCAGTCGAGAGTCGAACCACTGACCGGAACGCCACGCTCCGGGAAGAACAGGCGCTGCAGTTCGGTGCCCGGGCTTTCCGCGCGCATGAACGCTTCGCCAACCAAGAACGCATAAACGTCGCTGATTTCCATCAGCTCGACATCGGCACGGTTGAGAATGCCGCTCTCGGTGATCACCAGGCGATCACGCGGGATGCGCGGCAGCAGGTCGAGGGTGGTTTCCAGGCTGACGTCGAAGGTGTGCAGGTTACGGTTGTTGACCCCGACCAGCGGCGTGTCGAGGGTTTTCAGTGCGCGGTCCAGCTCATCGCCATCGTGCACTTCCACCAGCACATCGAGACCCACGCCTTTGGCGACCGAGGCCAGCTCAGCCATTTTCACGTCGTCCAGTGCGGAGACGATCAACAGCACGCAGTCGGCGCCCAGCGCGCGGGCTTCGACGATCTGGTACGGATCGATCATGAAGTCCTTGCGAATTACAGGCAGTTTGCACGCGGCGCGGGCCTGTTGCAGGTAGACATCAGCGCCCTGGAAGTAGTCGATATCGGTCAGTACGGACAGACAGGTCGCACCACCCTTCTCATAGCTCTTGGCAATGTCGGCAGGCACGAAGTTCTCGCGGATCACGCCTTTGCTCGGCGAAGCCTTTTTGATTTCGGCGATCACCGCCGGCTGCTTCTTCTTGGCCTGCGCCAGCAATGCCTGGGCAAAACCACGGGGTGCATCGGCCGCCTTGGCCAGACTTTCCAGCTCGCTCAGGCTGACGCGAGCGCTACGCTCGGCGACTTCCTGGACTTTGCGCGCCAGAATGTTTTCCAGAACCGTCGGTACACTCATCCCTCATTCTCCACTTTGAATACCGCGGTAAAGGCACCCAACTCCTCGAGTTTTTCCCGAGCAAGACCGGTGTGCAGAGCATCGTGCGCAAGCGCCACGCCTTCTTTGAGACTGGTCGCCAGGTCAGCCGCGTACAGCGCCGCACCGGCATTGAGCACAATCATTTCGGCAGCCTTCTGGCCGTTCTCGGTCTTGCGCTTGCCCAGCGCATCGCGAATCAGCGCCAACGACGCTTCCGGGCCTTCGACCGAGAGGCCGTGCAGGCTCTGGCTCTTCATGCCCAGATCTTCCGGCTCGACCCAATACTCAGTGATCTCGTTGTTCTTCAGTTCAGCGACAAAGGTAGGCGCGGCAAGACTGAACTCGTCCAGACCGTCCTTCGAATGCACCACCAGCACATGTTTGCTACCCAGGCGCTGCAAGACTTCGGCCAACGGCCGGCACAGCGCAGGGGTAAACACGCCCACCACCTGATGTTTGACACCGGCCGGATTCGTAAGCGGGCCGAGCATGTTGAACAGCGTACGCAGGCCGAGATCGCGACGCGGGCCAGCGGCGTACTTCATGGCTTTGTGATGAGTCTGGGCAAACATGAAACCGATGCCGACATTGTCGATGCAACGGGCGACCTGTACCGGCGTCAGGTTCAGGTAGATGCCGGCTGCTTCCAGCAGGTCGGCGCTGCCGCTCTTGCCCGATACCGCGCGGTTGCCGTGCTTGGCCACGGTGCAACCGGCTGCCGCGACGACGAACGCGGACGCCGTCGACACGTTGAAAATGTTCGCACCGTCACCGCCTGTGCCGACCACATCGACCACGCCGTCGAGGGTCTTGAGTTCGACCTGATCGGCCAGCTCACGCATCACCGAAACGGCGCCGACGATTTCATCGATGCTCTCGCTCTTCATGCGCATGGCCATCATGAATGCGCCGATCTGCGCCTCGGTGCATTGACCGGTCATGATTTCGCGCATCACGTCGCGCATTTCTTCGGTGCTGAGGTCGAGGTGTTCGACGATACGGCTCAGGGCTGTCTTGATGTTCATGGGAAGTCCTTAGCGCGTGCCGCCGGTTTGTTTGAGGAAGTTGGCAAACAGTTCATGGCCCTGCTCGGTCAGGATCGACTCAGGGTGGAACTGTACGCCCTCAATGTTCAGGGTCTTGTGCCGCAGGCCCATGATTTCGTCGACTGAACCATCATCGTGCTGCGTCCACGCGGTCAGCTCAAGGCACTCGGGCAAAGTATCGTGCTTGACGATCAGCGAGTGGTAGCGGGTAACCGTCAGCGGATGATTCAGACCGGCGAAAACGCCCTTGTCCTCATGGAATACCGGGCTAGTCTTACCGTGCATCACCTGACGGGCACGCACGACATCGCCGCCGAACGCTTGGCCAATCGATTGATGGCCGAGGCAGACGCCGAGGATCGGCAATTTGCCGGCGAAATGCTTGATGGCTTCGATGGAAATGCCGGCTTCGGTCGGCGTGCACGGGCCTGGCGAGACCACGATGCGCTCGGGGTTGAGCGCTTCGATTTCGGCGACGGTCAGTTCGTCGTTGCGCACCACCTTGACCTCGGCACCCAGCTCGCCGAGGTATTGCACAACGTTGTAAGTAAAGGAGTCGTAGTTGTCGATCATCAGCAACATGGCGTTTCGAACCTCTTGAATTCTGACTTGAAGACAGCCTTCGAATGACTTGCCCGCAGGGCGCTGCACGATGTCGGACGCGCAGGTGACGTCGGCACAGCGGCATTTCAAACGGGTAAGGAAGGCAAAGCGATACAGATCCGGCCGGGCCGGCAGAAAAGATTCAGGCGCGCCAACGCCAACGGGCGTGTGCCTTGATGACTTGATCCAGAAGTTTGCTGACGATCAACACGGGGAAGGTCTCGTTCATACGTTCCGGCACAGTAACTTAGCTGGACGGAGCGTGCAATATGGCGGGGCTGACGGGGGACAAAACTAAGGGAGGCTTCGCGACCGATGGCAAAACGCCGGGAGTTTTTGGTACTGTCGTTTCGTTCACCTACAACAATAAATAAACGGACTTGCTCATGATCAAACAGACGTTGTTTGTACCGCTCGCCGGTTGCCTGCTCGCCATGGCTTGCGCCCAGGCGTACGCAGCACCCGCGCCCTACTCCAACTTCATCGTCTTCGGCGACAGCCTGAACGATGCCGGGACCTTCAAGGACAGCGGCGGCCCGGCCGGCGCCACGCAGCGCTACACCAACCGCACCGGCCCGCTGTACAAGGACGGCACCGGAGAAAACCGTGACCTCAACGCCACCCAAATCATCGGCGGCAAACTCGGTTTCAACCCCGACCAGACCGCCTCCTCGTCCTCGGCCGTGCGCGCCGGTGAAGGTCTGGCCGATGGCAACAACTGGGCAGTGGGCGGCTACCGTACCGACCAGATTCTCGACTCGATCACCACGCAGTCCGCCACCGGCGAACGCACCCGCAGCGGTTACCTGCCGTCGAACGGCTTCCGTGCCGACCCGAACGCGCTGTATTACCTGTCGGGGGGCGGCAACGATTTCCTTCAAGGCCGCGTACTCAGTCTCGATCAGGCCAGCGCCGCAGCCGATCGCCTGGCCGACAGCGCCCGCACACTGCAAGGCGCCGGCGCCAAATACATCATGGTCTGGCTGCTGCCGGACATCGGCCTGACCCCGGCCATCAACGGCTCGCCGCTGCAGGGTTTCACCTCGCAGCTCAGCGCCCAGTTCAACACCGAGCTGGTCAGGCAGTTGCAGGGCATCAACGCCGAAATCATCCCACTGAACATCCCGGTGCTGCTCAAAGAAGCGTTCGCCAACCCGGCGCAGTTCGGCCTCGCGACCGACCAGAACCTGACGGCCACTTGTTTCAGCGGCAACAGTTGCACCGAGAACGCCCGATACGGCATCAACAGCGCCACGCCGGATCCGACCAAGCTGATCTACAACGACGCAGTGCACCCGACCGAAGCCGGCCAGCGCTTGATTGCCGACTACGCCTACTCGCTGCTCGCCGCCCCTTGGGAGCTGACCCTGCTGCCGGAAATGGCCCAGGGTTCGTTACGCGCGCATCAGGATGAACTGCGCAATCAATGGCTGGCCGATTGGGAAAACTGGCAAGCCGTGGGCCAATGGCGCGCCATCGTTGCCGGCGGCGGTCAACATCAGGACTTCGACGGCCAGCACAGCGCCGCCAGTGCCGACGGCAACGGCTACAACCTGAACATCGGCGGCAGCTATCGCGTCAACGAAGCCTGGCGCGTCGGTTTGGCCGCAGGTTTCTATCACCAGAAACTCGAAGCCGGCGACGCCGACTCGGAATACAAACTCAACTCCTACGTGGGCACCGCGTTCGCCCAGTATCAGCAAAACCGCTGGTGGGGCGATCTGGCGATGACCGCCGGCAAACTCGACTACGACAGCCTCAAGCGTAAATTCCAGCTTGGGGTCAACGAGCGCGGAGAGAAAGGCGATACCGACGGTTACGTGCTGGCGATCAGCGGCCGCCTCGGCTACGACATCGCGCAGCAAGCCAGCAGCCCGTGGCACCTGTCGCCGTTCGTCAGCGCCGATTTTGGCAAGACCGAAGTCGATGGCTACTCGGAAAAAGGCGCTGACTCCACGGCGCTGACTTTTGACGACCAGTCGCGCAACTCGCGGCGTCTGGGCGTGGGTATCCAGGGCAAGTACCAGATCACCGCGCAGACTGAAGTGTTCGGTGAGTTCGCTCACGAACGTGAGTACAACGACGACCGCCAGGATCTGACCATCAACCTCAACAGCTTGCCGGGCAACCGTTTCACGCTCGAAGGCTACGAGCCGCAGACCAACCTCAATCGCCTGAACCTGGGCGTGAGCCATAAGCTCACGCAGGATTTGGCGTTGCGCGCCAGCTACAACGTGCGCAAAGATGATGACTTTACCCAGCAGGGGGTGAACGTCGGGGTCAGCCTCGATTTCTGATCTGCTGGCATAAAAAAACGCGGCGCACTCACAGGCGCCGCGTTTTTTTATGGCTGATCACAACACAATGTGGGAGCGGGCTTGCTCGCGAAAGCGGTGTATCAGCCGACATCCATTTTGAATGCCAGCCCGTATTCGCGAGCAAGCCCGCTCCCACAGGGGGATTGTGTGGACTCAGCTTTCCGGGGTCTGCTCAGCCAGGGCCACGGCGCGGAACATCGCGCGGCGTTTGTTCAGGGTTTCTTCCCATTCCAGCGCCGGCACCGAGTCGGCAACGATGCCGCCACCGGCCTGCACGTGCAGTTCGCCGTTCTTGATCACCGCGGTACGAATCGCAATCGCGGTGTCCATGTTGCCGTTCCAGGCAAAGTAACCGACCGCACCGCCATACACGCCACGCTTGACCGGCTCCAGTTCGTCGATGATTTCCATCGCACGGATCTTCGGTGCGCCGGACAAGGTGCCCGCCGGCAGAATCGCCCGCAGCGCGTCCATCGCGGTCAGCCCGGCCTTCAACTGGCCGGTGACGTTGGAGACGATGTGCATCACGTTGGAATAGCGCTCGATGACCATTTTCTCGGTGAGCTTCACCGAACCGATTTCCGAAACCCGGCCAGTGTCGTTACGACCCAGATCGATCAGCATCAAGTGCTCGGCGATCTCCTTATCGTCCGACAGCAGGTCTTCTTCCAGCGCCAGATCCGCCTCTTCGGTAGCTCCGCGTGGACGAGTGCCGGCAATCGGGCGCACGGTGATCAGGTTGTCTTCGACCCGCACCAGCACTTCCGGCGAACTGCCGACGACGTGGAAGTCGCCGAAGTTGAAGAAGTACATGTACGGCGTCGGGTTGAAGCAACGCAGGGCACGATACAGATCGATCGGCGCCGCCTTGAAGTCGATCGACATGCGTTGCGACGGCACGACCTGCATGCAGTCGCCCGCGAGGATGTATTCCTTGATGGTGTCGACGGCTTTTTCGTAGTCGCTCTGGGTGAAACTGGAGCGAAACAGCGGATCAGCCGCTTGTTGCTTGCTGAAATCCAGGCCACGGCGCGGGGTGATCGGCTGGCGCAGTTTCTCCAGCAGTGCCTGCAATTGCGCCTGACCCTGCTCGTAAGCATCGGCTTGCGCCGGATCGGCGAGGACAATCGCGTGCATCTTGCCGGCGAGGTTGTCGAACACCACCACTGCATCGGAAACCATCAGCAGAATGTCCGGCACGCCCAGTGGGTCCGGGTTCGGGCATTTGCCCAGACGCTTCTCGACATAACGCACACAGTCATAACCGAAGTAACCGACCAGGCCACCGTTGAAACGCGGCAGACCGGCGATGGTCGGCACGTTGTAGCGGGCCTTGAAGGTTTCGACGAAAGCCAGCGGGTCTTCGACGTCATGGCTTTCGGTCTCGACGCCATCGACGGTGATGCTCACGTGATGGTCGTGCACCCGCAGCACGGTGCGGCACGGCAGGCCGATGATCGAGTAACGGCCCCATTTCTCGCCACCCTGCACCGATTCGAGCAGGTAGGAGTTTGGCTGGTCGGCCAGTTTCAGGTAGATCGACAGCGGGGTGTCGAAGTCGGCCAGGGTTTCGCAGGCCAACGGAATGCGGTTGTAGCCGTCAGCGGCCAGGCGCAGGAATTCTTCGCGGATCATGGGGTGCCTCGTGGTGTGAGGGGCAAATCAGTCAGGTGTGCAAACGCGCCGGCAAGCCGGCCAGGCATCAGTCAGGCGCGCCAACGCCAGCGGGCCAGGGCCTTGATGACTTTCATCCAGAGTTTGCGGGTGACCACCACGATGGCGTTTCCAGAATGGGATTGAGAAGCGTCGGGCAACGTTATCTCAGCGGCTGTACCGAGGCAACCGGGAATTAGCTTGCGCAGATCGTCGATCACCAGTGCCGGGGATTCCTCGGCAATCGGTCGACCGTGGTTGTAGCCGTAGCTCAGCGCCACGCACTTGACCCCCGCCGCTTTCGCCGCCAGCACGTCGCTGCGCGAATCGCCGACGAACAGCGATTGCGAGGCCGGAATATTGGCCATCTTCATCACGAAGAACAGTGCCGCCGGGTCAGGCTTCTTTTGCGGCAGGGTGTCGCCACCGATGATCCACTTGAAGTAGCGGCCGATCTTCATCTGATCCAGCAGCGGTGCGACGAAACGCTCCGGCTTGTTGGTGATCAGCGCCATGGCCACGCCCTGCTTGTGCAACCACTTGAGAGTGTCGCGCACGCCGGGATAGACCACGGTCAGCTCATGACTCGCGCCGTAGGCTTCCATGAATACTTCCAGCGCGTGCTCGGCCTCGACGTCATCCACCGCCGAATGATCGATGCCACCGGCCAGCGCCCGGCGCACCAGCACCGGTGCGCCATTGCCGACCCACTCGCGTACCGCCTCGATACCGGCAGGCTTGCGGCCGAGGGAGAGCAGCATGGTGTCCACCGCCGCCGCCAGGTCGGGAACCGAGTCGATCAACGTGCCATCCAGATCGAACATCACCAACCGTGGCAGTTGCCCCGGGAACAGCTGCTCAAAACCGCTCATGGGCGCGCCAGCGCCAGTTCGGAACGCATCTTGTCGATGACTTCCTGATAGTTCGGTGCATTGAAGATCGCCGAACCGGCCACAAAGGTGTCAGCGCCAGCGGCCGCGATTTCGCGGATGTTGTTGACGTTGACGCCGCCGTCGATTTCCAGACGGATGTCGCGGCCCGAAGCATCGATGATCGCCCGCGCTTCGCGCAGTTTGTCGAGGGTGCCAGGAATGAACTTCTGCCCGCCGAAGCCCGGGTTGACGCTCATCAGCAAGACCATGTCGACCTTGTCGATCACGTACTTGAGCACGTCCAGCGGGGTCGCCGGGTTGAACACCAGGCCGGATTTGCAGCCGCCTTCACGGATCAGTTGCAGCGAACGATCGACGTGCAGCGTGGCTTCCGGGTGGAAGGTGATGTAAGTGGCGCCGGCCTCAATGAAGTCGCCAACGATGCGATCCACCGGGCTGACCATCAGGTGTGCGTCGATCGGCGCAGTGATGCCGTACTTGCGCAGGGCCGCGCAAACCATCGGGCCGATGGTCAGGTTCGGCACGTAGTGGTTGTCCATGACATCGAAGTGAACGAAGTCGGCACCGGCGGCCAGAACATTGTCCACTTCCTCGCCGAGGCGGGCGAAGTCGGCGGAGAGAATCGACGGAGCAATTACGAAGGGCTGCATGACGCACCTTTTCTGAGCTAAATCACGATGGCGCGCATTGTATACCTCAAGTTTCCGTGCGCGCACCGTGACCGCGATGATCAGTACGCCGCTCGGTAGATCTTCTCGATATCCGCAGCGCTGAGCTTGCGCGGGTTGTTGCGCATCAAACGCTCGATTCCCGCGGCCTCCATGGCCATGGCCGGGATCGCCTCTTCCGGCACACCGAAACTGCGCAGCCCGGCCGGAATTTCCACCGCCGCGCACAGTTCGGTCATCGCCTGCACGGCTTTGTCCGCCGCCTCAGCGGTGCTCAGATGAGCGGTCTTCACCCCCATGGCTTCGGCGATATCCTGCATGCGCTCGACGCAGGCCATCTTGTTCCAAGTCATGACATACGGCAGCAACAAAGCGTTACTGACGCCATGGGCGATGTTGAAGCGCCCGCCCAACGGATAGGCCAACGCATGCACCGCGCCGACTCCGGCATTGCCGAACGCCATCCCGGCCATCAGGCTGGCGGTGGCCATGTCCTCACGGGCCTGCAGATTGGCGCCATTGGCATAGGCCTTGGGCAGCGACTTGGCAATCAACCTGATTGCGCCGAGCGCCAGCGAATCGGTGATCGGCGAAGCGTTGACCGACAGATAGGATTCGATGGCATGCACCAGCGCATCAACACCACTGGCGGCGGTGACGCTGCGCGGGCAGGTCAGGGTCATTTGCGGGCTGACCAGCGCCACGTCCGGCAACAGGTAGTCGCTGACGATGCCTTTCTTCAGTTGCGCGACCTTGTCGGAGAGGATGGCGACGTTGGTCACTTCCGAGCCGGTGCCGGCGGTGGTCGGGATGGCGATCAGCGGCGGGCCTTTGCGCGGCACCTGATCGACGCCGAACAGGTCTTCCAGCGCGCCGTGATAGCCGGCGTACGCGGCAACGCTCTTGGCGATGTCGATGGCACTGCCGCCGCCCAGGCCGATCAAGCCGTCATGCCCGCCCTCGCGATACACGCGCATGCAATCTTCGACGATGGCGATTTCCGGGTCCGGTAGCACCCGGTCAAAGATCTCGTACTCGCGCCCGCCCAATTGGCACAGCGCCAGCTCCACGGTGCCGGACTTGACCAGCGCGGCGTCGGTGACGATCAGCGGGTTGTCGATATCGAGGCGGGTGAGTTCGGCGGCCAGTTGCTCGATGGCCCCGGCGCCGGTGATCAGTTTGTGAGCAATTTTGAACTGGGACAGACTCATCGTGCGCAGCCTCTTATAGATGTGGGAGCTGAGCACAAGCGTAGCTGAGGGTTTGGGGTTGTCTGGTATTCAGTTGGTGAATAATCAAGAGCAAAAGCCCCTCACCCTAACCCTCTCCCGGAGGGAGAGGGGACTGACCGAGCTGCACTCTCGAAGTCCATCGACGTGCAATACCGAGTCGAACTCAGATTCTGAACAGCATGAAGATCTGCTCCCTTTCCCCCTCGCCCCCTTGGGGGAGAGGGAACTGACTGAGCTGCACTCTCGAAGTCCATCGACGTGCAATACCGAGTCGAACTCAGATTCCGAACAGCATGAAGATCTGCTCCCTTTCCCCCTCGCCCCCTTGGGGGAGAGGGAACTGACTGAGCCGTTCTCTCGAAGTCCATCGACGTGCAATACCGAGTCGAACTCAGATTCCGAACAGCATGAAGATCTGCTCCCTTTCCCCCTCGCCCCCTTGGGGGAGAGGGCTGGGGTGAGGGGATGGCTTTTGATCTGGGCGTCAGACCTGCGCGGTACGCAGTTTCTCGCTACGACCGCGCAGCCATTCAAGGGTTAACAGCAGGATGACAGAGAAGGCGATCAGCAAGGTTGCTGCCGCAGCAATCGTCGGACTGAGGTTCTCGCGAATGCCGCTGAACATCTGCCGTGGCAAGGTCGCTTGCTCGGGGCCGGCGAGGAACAGCGTCACCACCACTTCATCGAACGAAGTGGCAAAGGCGAACAGCGCCCCGGAAATCACCCCCGGCGCAATCAGCGGCAGGGTCACCCGACGGAACGTGGTCAATGGCGAAGCGCCAAGGCTGGCCGCCGCCCGTACCAGATTGTGGTTGAACCCCTGCAACGTCGCCGACACGGTGATGATCACGAACGGCACACCGAGCACCGCGTGCACCACGATCAACGAGAAGAAGCTGTTGCCCAGTCCCAGCGGTGCGAAGAACAGATAACTCGCCACACCAATGATCACCACCGGCACCACCATCGGCGAAATCACCAGCGCCATCACCAGCGCCTTGCCGGGGAAGTCGCCACGGGTCAGGCCGATCGCGGCCAGGGTTCCGAAGACCATCGCCAGCACGGTCGCCGCGGGGGCGACGATGATGCTGTTCTTCAGCGAACGCATCCATTCCGCCGAGGCGAAGAAGTCCTGATACCAGTGCAGGGAAAAGCCCTGTAGCGGATACACCAGGAAACTGCCCGAGTTGAACGACAGCGGCACGATGACCAGCACCGGCAGAATCAGGAACAGCAGGATCAGGCCGCAGAGGATCCGCAAGCTGTAGAACCACACCCGTTCGATGGGCGACATGTAAGGACTCAGCATTTCAAATTCCCCTTAGCTCAGGCGCAGGCGACTGGCGCCCACCAGCCAGCTGTAGATCAGATAAAGCACCACGGTCGCCAGCAGCAACAAGCCGCCCAGCGCAGTGGCCATGCCCCAGTTGATGCTGGTGTTGGTGTAGAACGCGACGAAGTAGCTGACCATCTGATCGTTCGGACTGCCGAGCAGCGCCGGGGTGATGTAGTAGCCGATGGCGAGGATGAACACCAACAGACACCCGGCGCCGACACCGGCATAGGTCTGCGGGAAGTACACCCGCCAGAAACTGGCGAACGGGTGACAACCCAGCGAAATCGCGGCGCGCATGTAGGTCGGCGAGATGCCTTTCATCACGCTGTAGATCGGCAGAATCATGAACGGCAGCAGAATGTGCACCATCGAGATGTAGACCCCGGTGCGGTTGAACACCAGCTCCAGCGGCTTATCAATGATGCCCATCGCCATCAGTGCGCTGTTGATCAGTCCACCCGATTGCAGCAACACGATCCACGCCGCGACCCGCACCAGAATCGAGGTCCAGAACGGCAGCAGCACCAGAATCATCAACAGGTTGCTCTGCCGCGATGGCAGGTTCGCCAGCAGGTAAGCCAGTGGATAGGCGAGGAACAGGCAGATGACGGTGATGATCAGGCCCATCCAGAACGTGCGGGCGAAGATGTCGAGGTAGATCGCCTGATCCGGGGTGGCCGGGGCCAGTTCGCCGAGATCATCGATACGGTGATCCACCGCCGCCAGCAGGTAGTAAGGCGTGATGCTGCTGGTGTTGCGTTTGACCGCTTGCCAGTAGGCCGGATCGCCCCAACGCTCATCGAGCGCTTCGAGGGCTTCTTTATAGGAGGCCGGTTCGCTGGCGAAGGGCAGCGCCCGGGCGGTTTTGGTCAGCAGGCTGCGATAGCCGGCCAACTCCATGTTCAAGCGCTTGGACAGATCGCCCAGCGTCTGGTTTTTGCGGGCTTCGGCGAGGTCTTCGCCGGCCGCTTTGTACACCGGTTCAGCCGGCAGGCCGCGGCCGTCCCAACTGGCGATGGCCGCCACGGTGCGCGGCATGCCGCCGACCACTTCCGGGTTGCCGACGCTTTTATAGAGCAGCGCCACGATCGGCACCAGGAACACCAGCAACAGAAACAGCACCAGCGGCGCAATCAACGCCTGGGCCTTCCAGCGGTTGACCCGCTCGGCGCGCTTGAGCTTCTGCTTCAAGGTGGGGCTGGCGCCCTCGTTCAGGGGAACGGCGATGGCCATGACGTACTCCGCAAATCTTTGATCGTTACAGAGGTGGCGAACCACCTCTGTTGTGTTGAAACACCACAGGTCTCAGAGGAGTTTTTGTGGCGAGGGGATTTATCCCCGATCGGCTGCGCAGCAGTCGTAAAACCTGAGAATCCGGTTTATCTGACACACCGAGCGGGTATGGCTTCGGGGCTGCTTCGCAACCCATCGGGGATAAATCCCCTCACCACACAAGCTCCTTCGCCACAAAGTCTTCCTTCAGACTGTGGTTATTTCGCAGCCCAGGAATTGAAGCGCTGCTCCAGTTGCTCGCCGTTATCAGCCCAGAAGCTGACGTCGATCTGCACCTGGTTGGCGATGTTTTCCGGAGTGGTCGGCATGTCTTTCAGCACGTCCTTGCTCAGCAGCGGTACGGCTTGAGTGTTGGCCGGGCCGTAGGCGATGTTTTCCGAGTAGGTCTTCTGTTGCTGCGGCTGAACCGAGTAGGCGATGAATTTCTTCGCCGCTTCGGCGCGCTTGGCGTCCAGACCTTTCGGGATGGCCCACGCATCGAAGTCGTAGATGCCGCCATTCCACACCACTTTCAGGTTGGATTCTTTCTGCACGGCGGCGATTCGACCGTTGTAGGCCGAGCTCATGACCACGTCACCGGAAGCAAGGTATTGCGGTGGTTGCGCGCCGGCTTCCCACCACTGAATGCTCGGCTTGAGTTCATCGAGTTTCTTGAACGCGCGATCCTGCCCTCCCTTGCTCGCCAGCTCTTTATAAACGTCCTTCGGTGCAACACCGTCGGCCATCAGCGCGAATTCCAGGGTGTACTTGGCGCCTTTGCGCAGGCCACGCTTGCCCGGGAATTTCTTGGTGTCCCAGAAATCGGCCCAACTGGTTGGCGCGGTTTTCAGCTTGTCCGCGTTGTACGCGAGCACGGTCGACCAGACGAAGAAGCCCACGCCGCATGGCTGAATCGCGCCTTTGACGTAGTCTTCAGTCTTGCCGAACAGCGCCGGGTCGAGCTGTTCGAACATGTCTTCATCGCAACCACGGGACAGCTCTGGCGATTCAACTTCCACCAGATCCCACGACACGCTCTTGGTGTCGACCATGGCTTTGACCTTGGCCATTTCGCCGTTGTACTCGCCGGCAACGATCTTGCCGTTGCCCGCCGCTTCCCACGGTGCGTAGAAGGCTTTGACTTGCGCCGCCTTGTTCGCCCCGCCAAACGACACCACAGTCAGATCGGGACCGGCGGCCATAGCGCTGGCCGCACCCATCAGGCCCAGGGTCAGGGCGGTGAACTTCAGGGATCTCAACATTTATTGTTCTCTCCACGTGCAGGGTTGGTGTTGGTATTGCCGGGGCGCTTAGTGCGCCTCTAGAAGAGGATCGAGTGCGCGAACGTGCTCGACCTGCCAGCCAAGCGGAACCACGTCGCCGACCGCGAGCGCTGGATCGAGCTCGGCAATCGGCTGTTTCACGAAGAAGTCGGTCTTGCCGCAGACTTCCAGGCGCACCCGGACGTGGTCGCCCAGATAGATGAATTCCGCCACCCTCCCTGAGAAGCGGTTGACGCATTGGTCGCTCGAACCGTTGAGGCTGACGCGCTCGGGACGGATCGACAGAGTCACGGGTTCGCCGGTCTGGCCGACGTTGACCGCCAGCGCCTCGACCTTCTCGCCCCGCCCCAGTTCAACCACGCAGCGCTCGCCGCTCTGGCTGAGCAGACGGCCGTTGAGGCGGTTGTTCTCGCCGATGAAGTTGGCGACGAAAGTGTTTTTCGGCTCTTCGTAGAGGGTGCGCGGCGGGGCGATCTGCTGGATTTCGCCTTGATGAAACACGGCGACGCGGTCGGACATGGTCAGGGCTTCACCCTGGTCGTGGGTCACGTAGACCACGGTCACGCCGAGGCGCTGGTGCAGGTGCTTGATCTCCATCTGCATGTGTTCGCGCAGTTGCTTGTCGAGTGCGCCCAGCGGTTCGTCCATCAGCACCAGTTGCGGTTCGAACACCAGCGCCCGCGCCAACGCCACACGCTGCTGCTGACCGCCGGAGAGTTGTGCCGGATAGCGCGAAGCGAACGCGTCGAGCTGGACCATGCTCAGGACCTTCTTGACCTTGTCGCTGACGTCGCTCTTGTTCAGGCCACGTACGGTCAGCGGAAAGGCCAGGTTCTCGGCCACGGTCATGTGCGGGAACAGCGCGTAGTTCTGGAACACCATGCCGATGTCACGCTTGTGCGGCGGCACGTTGTTGATTGCACGGCCGGCCAAGAGGATTTCGCCAGCGGTCGGGGTTTCGAACCCGGCGAGCATCATCAGGCTGGTGGTCTTGCCCGAGCCGGACGGTCCGAGCAGGGTCAGGAACTCGCCTTTGCGAATGTCCAGGTTGAGGTCTTTGACGATCAGGTTCTCGCCGTCGTAGCTCTTCTGCACTCCACGAAAGCTGACCAGCACGTCACTGGCCCCTGCGTTTGAATCGACCTGGCTCATACCCACACCTTTGTTATTGGTAACTGCTGTGGATTAAGCCTAGTGGCTGGCGCCAGCCACGCAAATCGGGGCGCAGGAGAGAATCGCCTCAGCCGGATGGAAGGTTGGGGGTAGGGATTGCCCTACAAGGATGGCGCGTTTTGGCAAACGCAGCGGCAAGTGACGGGCTGCGGGCTGCAAGAACAGGCAAAAGCGCCTGTCGCTAATGGATATGCCCACAATGGCAGGCCAGATGGAGATTCCCTGTGGGAGCGGGCTTGCTCGCGAATGCGGTATGTCAGTCAATGAATGATTGGATGACCCACCGCATTCGCGAGCAAGCCCGCTCCCATATTAGAAATATGGCGTTCTCAGAGGAGTTTGTGCTCCATCGCGTATTTGACCAGCTCGGCCAGCGAGGTGATGTTGAGCTTCTGCATCAGCCGCGCCTTGTGGGTGCTGATAGTCTTGCTGCTCAGCGCCAGTTGCTGGGCGATGTCGTTGACGTTGGCGCCCTGGGCCAAGCGCTCGAACACCGAGAACTCACGCTCGGACAGCAGCGAATGCAATGGACGCGTGTCGGTCAGACCGACTTCGAAGACCATCCGGTCGGCCAGTTCCGGGTCGATGTAGCGCCCGCCGGCCGCCACTTTGCGAATCGCCGTCAGCAATAGCGCCGGATCGCTGTCCTTGGTCGCATAGCCGGCGGCGCCAACCTTGAGCGCACGGGCGGCCATTTGCGCCTCGTCGTGCATCGACAGCACCAGAATCGCCGGTGGATTGTTCAGCGCGCGAATCCGCGGAATCGCCTCCAACCCATTGACGCCAGGCATCGAGATGTCCAGCAACACCACTTCACACGGCACGCTGCGCAAGGTTTCGAGGAGCTGCTCGCCATTGCTCGCCTCCCCCACCACTTGCAGATCCTTGGCCAGGCCGATCAATTGCTTGATGCCTTCACGGACGATGGTGTGGTCTTCGGCTACCAATACACGGATCACGTTCTTCTCCATTATTCTTATTCAGCGCCAAGGTCATTCGCGAGCAGGCTCGCTCCCACAGGGAAGTGCATTCCAATGTGGGAGCGAGCCTGCTCGCGATAGCGTCAGCTCAAACACCACAACCTTCAAACCTCATTCACCGGCACCCACACATTCAGACTGGTGCCCTCCCCCGGCTCACTCTCAAGCAACAAGCGTCCGCCCATGATCAGCACCCGCTCGCGCATACCGACCAAACCAAAGGACGTTGGCCGATCCGCCGCAGCGACAAAGCCTACGCCATCGTCGCTGACCGTCAGACACAACTCGTCGCCTTCCAGCGCCAGTGTCAGCTCCACAGTATGCGCCTGAGCATGGCGCATGACGTTGGTCAGCGCCTCCTGCAGGATGCGGAACAGGCCAATCGCCTTGGCATCGCTGAGCGCCGGCAGATTGTCCGGCACCTGCACCAGACACGGAATTTGCGTGCGCGCCTCGAAGCGCCGCGCCTGCCACTCGATCGCGGAAGCAATCCCGGCATCGAGAATCGGCGGGCGCAGCGCCGTCGCCACATCGCGCACCAGCTGGAACAACTGGGCGATCAGGCGTTTCATGCTGTTCAAGCGCTCGTTCAGCCCCGGGTCGAGTTGCGCATAGGCCAGCTCGCACATCGAGGTTTCCAGTTTCAGCACCGTGAGCATCTGCCCCAGCTCATCGTGCACTTCGCGGGCGATGCGTGCCTTTTCTTCTTCACGTACGCTCTCCAGGTGGGCCGACAATTCGCGCAGTTGCTCACGGGAGGCGGCCAGCTCCAGCTCGATGCGCTTGCTTTCGCTGATGTCCCAGACGATGCCGTCCCAGACATAGGCGCCATCCTCCAGCTGTCGGGTGATTGCCTTGATCTCGGCCCAGCGCTGCTCGCCCTGACGGGTGAGGATGCGCCCCTGCCACGACCAGTCACTGTCAGTGTCCAGTGCCTGATCCTGGGTCTGGTGGTAACTGGCCCTGTCGTCCGGGTGCACCAGACTGCGCAAGCCCATGTCGCGATGGGCGATGGCGGCCGGCGCATAGCCGACCAGACTCTCGCTGCCCTCGCTGATGTAGGCGAAATCGATCTGACCGGTCACCGGCGCCCGCTCCAGGCGGAACACCAGCCCCGGAACGTTGGCGGCGATGCCTTGCAGGCGCGCTTCACTTTCCTGCAACGCGGCCAGGGCGCGGCGGCGCTCGGTGACGTCGGTGAGATAAACCACCAGATACTCGCTGTCGCGAAAACGCAGAAAACTCAGCGAGACGTCCGCCGGCAGGATGCTGCCATCGGCGCGCACGCAACTGGTTTCAAAGCTCAGCGGCCCTTCTTCACTGGCCCGCGCGCGTTTCCACAGGTTGAGCCAGCGATCCATGTGCAGGCCGGGTTCGAAGTCGATCAGCGGCCGTTCGATCAGCGCGCCCTGTGGATAACCGAGCATGTGTTCCGCAGCGCGGTTGGCGTAGCGCACATGGCTATCCCAGTTGACCCAGAGAATGCCGACGGTGCTTTGATCGATGGAAAACTGGGTCAGGCGCAAGGCTTCTTCGCTGGCCGCGCGCAGGGCGATGTCTTCACGTGCAGCCAGCAGACGCTGTTCGAGGCTGTGTTGCTGGCGTCGTTGCCAGACCACGATGGCCAGGCAACTGAGCAGCAACACCGCGAACAGCAGACTGAGGTTCTGCCAGAACCCCGGCGATTCCGTCAGCCGTGGGTACTTGGGTTGCAGCCATTGGTTGTGCAGGCGCTCCAGATCCTTGGCCGGGATCGCTCGCAAGGCGCTTTCGATGATCCCGGCCAATTGCGGCCAGTCGCGCCGCGTGGCGACCCGCAACAGCTGAGGTAGCCCGATATCGCCGACCACGACCAGCCCGGCGAACTCAGGCTCGGCGGACAACCGCCCGAGTTGCGCTTCATCTATCACGGCGTAGGACGCTTGTTGGGTCAGCAACAGTTGCAGCGCCTGCCGCTCCTGCGGCACGCCTTGCAGATTCAGATGGGGATAGGTGCTGCGCAAATAGTCGGCCGTGACACTGGGCATGCGCACGGCAACGCGGGACAGGCTGTCGAGTTTTTCCAGCTCGACCACGCCGCCGCTCTTCTGGTCGCTGACCACCAGTTGCGGCACACGCATGTAAGGATCGGAAAACAGCCACAGGCGCAGCGCACCCGGAGTCTGGGTCAGGCCCGGGGCGATGTCGATTTCACCTTCGCGGGCGGCGTCTTCCAGTTGAGCCAGGTCCTGAAAATTGCGCCAGCTCAGCTCGACGTTCAGGGTCTTGGCCAGCGCCTTCATCAATTCGACATTAGCCCCGGACAGTCGCTGCAAGCGCCGGTCGTATTGCGCGTACGGTGCCTGCAATACCAGACCGACGCGCAACTCACGGTGCTGCGCCAGCCATTGCTGCTCGCCGGGCGTCAACAGCGCTGCATGCGCCGCCGGCGCAGACGCCGCCCAGCCCATCAAGGGAAAACACAACCAGCCGATAACCCACAGGCAGCAAAAACGCATCATTGAAGTCTCGTACACTGACAAATTCTGACCAACCCATTAGGCTGCCGGGATACTTTTCTGGCCTGGAATATTCGATGCCCTCTGTCTACCGCCTGGCAATGCCAGCATTGTGCCTGTCGCTGATCCTGCCTTGTGCGTTTTCCGTCGAGGCCGCCGATCCGGCGCCCGCCTCCACCGCCGAGCAACCGGCCGCCGAAAAACCGGCCGAACGCCAGCCACTGCTTGAGCGTAGTCAGGAAGAAGCCGCAGCACTCGAACGCAAAGTCCCGGCACAAGAACAGCAGCAATTGCAGGCCGGCGCCGACACTTTCCTCGCCCTGTGGAAACCGGCCAACACTGCCGAGCCCAAAGGTGCGGTGATTATCGTCCCCGGCGCCGGCGAAACCGCTGACTGGCCGCAAGTGATCGGCCCACTGCGCAGCAAATTGCCCGATTTCGAGTGGAGCAGCCTGAGTATCACCCTGCCGGATCTGCAAAGCGATGTCATTGCACCGCGGGTGATTGCGCCCGCCGCCGCGCCGAAAGCCCCGGAAAGTGGCAGCAAGGATTCCACCACTGCGCAACCGATCGAACAGGCGGCGGGCGGTGAAGCGGAAGTGGCGGATCAGGTGGTCGCCGAAACAACTGAAGAACAATCCAAGGCGGATGCCGAGCGGATCTTTGCGCGGATCGATGCGGCGATCGCCTACGCCGAGCAGCAAAGCGCACGCCGGGTCGTGGTCCTCGGTCACGGCACGGGCGCGTACTGGGCAGCGCGCTTTCTCAGCGAGCGGCAGAGTTCCCAGGTCGAGAAACTGGTGATGGTCGATGCGCAAACGCCGAGCAAGGCCAAGCCACAATTGGCCGAGCTGACACCGACCCTGAAGTTGCCGACCGCCGACATTTTCTACATGGACAAGGCGCTGGATCGCAACGCGGCACTGGAGCGCATGCAGGCCAGCAAGCGCTTGAAGACTTCGACCTTCAGCCAGGTGGCGCTCAAGGCGTTGCCGGATAAAAAGGCTGAGCAGGAACAAATGTTCCGGCGGGTGCGTGGCTGGTTGAATCCGCAGAAGACTGACTGATAGATCGAGTGGCCCCATTCGCGAGCAAGCCCGCTCCCACCCTGATCGCATTCCTTCAGCTGGAGTGCGATCAATGTGGGAGCGGGCTTGCTCGCGAAGAGGCCCTCATCAACAACTCACCTCTAACGATCAGCGAAAATCCCGCCGCGCCCGAATCAGGGTAAACGCGTTGTGCAGCTCGCGGGTTTTCTCGGTCGCGTCACGCACCTGCTCCGGCGTTGCGCCGCTGCCGGCGATCTTGTCCGGGTGATGACGACTGAGCAGCCGTCGATAGGCACGCTTGATCTGCGCCGGCTCGCTGGTCGCCGACACCCCGAGCAGGCGCATCGCTTCCTGATAACTCACCGCGGCACTGACAATCGGCCGTTTATTGGGCTCGTAATCATTGGCCAGCGCCTGAATCTGGTGGGTTGTCCAACCCAGCCACTTGCCCCACTGCGCCAACAATTCACGCTCACTGACGCCCGCACGACCGTCGGCCCAGACCATCCGCCAGCAGGCGCGCAACACGCCCTCGGCGGCATGCGGCTGAGCACTCAGGCGGCGCAGATAACCGCGCAGGCGGTCGCCGCCGGACTTGCCGCGATTGAACGCAGCAATCGCCCGCCGCCGTGCCGGCTCGCTCATTTCCAGGGCGTTCATTTCATGGCGCGCCTGCTGGATATGACCGTCCGTCACTCGCCCGTCACTTTTGGCCAGACGCCCGAGCAACACGAACAGCAATTCGTCGTTGCGCAACATCGGCCGCCCACCGAGCTTTTCCCGCAAGTGCCCCCAGCTTTGCAGGTGCAGGCGCCGATCCAGCGCCTGCCCCAACAATGCCCCAAGCATGGCCCCCGGAATGCTGGCAATCGCAAAACCCGCTCCGGCTCCAATCAGAGTCCCTGGCCACAACATATCAACGACTCGCTTCTATCAATGCTTCAGCTTCGGCCAGACGCTCATGCGTACCGACATCCACCCAGTGACCTTTCAGACGCTCACCGCTGACCTGTCCGTCAGCCATGGCTTTGCGCAGCAACGGTGCGAGCTTGAATGCGCCGTCCGCGCAGCCATCGAACAACTGCGGATGGAGCACGGCGATGCCGCTGTAGGTCAGGGTTTGCGCGCCTTGCTGGCCATCCTGTACCCGGCCGTCAACCAAGGTGAAATCGCCCGTCGGATGATGAGCCGGGTTGTCCGCCAGTACGAGATGCGCCAGACCGTTGATCGGTTGATGCAGCACGCTGAAGTCGTAATCGGTCCAGATGTCACCGTTGACCACCAGAAACGCATCGTCACCGAGTAACGGCAAGGCGCGGAAAATGCCGCCGCCGGTTTCCAGCGGCTCACCTTCCGGCGAGTACTGGATACTCACACCGAACTGCGAACCGTCGCCCAGGTAATCTTCGATCTGCTGACCGAGCCAGGCATGGTTGATCACGATCTCGCTGAAACCAGCCGCCGCCAGCGCGCGCAGGTGATATTCGATCAACGGCACGCCGCCGGCACGCACCAGCGGCTTGGGGGTGGTCAGGGTCAGCGGGCGCATGCGCTCGCCCTTGCCTGCCGCCAGAATCATCGCCTTCATGCAGTCGCTCCGCCACACAGACTGGCGAGCAACGCCTGCAGATCCGCCAGTTCAGGACGACGCGCAAGCACCGCTTCTATATAGGCGAAGAAACGCGGCACGTCGGCCAGGTAGCGCGGCTTGCCATCGCGATGGCAGATGCGGGCGAAGATGCCGATGACTTTCAGGTGGCGTTGTACGCCCATCAGGTCGCTGGCACGCAGGAAGTCTTCGAAATCCGCTTGCACCGGGATGTCCAGCGCCGAGGCTTGCTGCCAGTAGCTTTCCAGCCAGCCACGCACGCGCTCTTCAGGCCAACTGAGGAAGGCGTCCTTGAACAGGCAGGTCACGTCGTAGGTGACCGGGCCGTAGACCGCATCCTGAAAGTCCAGTACGCCCGGATTCGGCTCGCTGAGCATCAGATTGCGCGGCATGTAGTCGCGGTGCACCAACACTTTCGGCTGGGCCAGGGCGCTGTCGATCAGCAGATCGCTGACGGCTTGCCATTGTTGCTGCTGTGCCGCGTCGAACTCGATGCCGAGTTCGCGCTTTACGTACCACTCGGGGAACAGTTCCAGCTCGCGGCGCAGCAGTGCCACGTCGTAACTCGGCAGCGGTGCGACCATCGGCAATTGCTGAAAAGCCAACAGCGCCTGCAGGGCATCGCTGAACAAAGCGTCGGCATTTTCGCTGTCGATGACGTCGAGATAGGTCTTGTTGCCCAGGTCATTGAGCAAAAGAAATCCGCGTTCGAGGTCTTCTGCATAAATTTTCGGCACGTTAATTCCGGATTTCGCCAGCAAAAAGGCGATATCCACGAACGGTTTGCAGTTTTCCTGGGGTGGCGGCGCGTCCATCACGACGAAGCTGCGCCCCTCTCCTTCCCAGCGGAAATAACGGCGGAAACTCGCGTCACTGCTGGCCGCGGTCAACGTGGCCGGGGGCACGGCGCCCCAGCCCTGATCTGCAAACAGGATTGCCAACTGCTCATCGAGCCAAACTTTCAGGTGTTGCAAGCGTACATCTTGGTCAGGCATTGCAAGGGTCTCCGACGGCGCTAGCCGTCAAGCGGGTCATGCTTTATTATCCAGCATCTTTTTCAGACCATCGAGAGGCGTGCGGCCCACACCGCGGGCAGATGGCACGCAGGAAGCCCGGACTAATAAGATGGCATTGAAATCCCCCGCGTTTCGTAAAAAATTTCCGTTGTTGGTAACCGGCAGTCTGCTGGCTATGCAACCTCTGGCCAGTCAATTCGTTGTTGCCGCCGAGCAGTATGACTGCGCCGTCTCGGCAACGGGTGGCTGGGCGTGTGCGCCCAAGACGCCGGCAGCTGCATTGCCGCCGCGTCCGGTGCATGACGGCAGCGCTGTCAGCGCCGCCGGCGAAGCCCCGACCCAGAACGGTTCCACATCCGACACCGGCGCCAAGCCTGTGCTGGTCACCGAAGCCAAGGGCCGCGGTCTGAAATCCCGTAGCGAAGACTACAGTCACCTCGACTGGGTTCCGCGCGAGAAGCTCACCGCCGCCCAATTGGCCGAGACCGGTCCTTACTGCTCTGGTTCCTATATCGAACCGATTCGTCCTGGCATGAATGACAAGACGAATAAAAGTGACGCACCGACCTTTATCGGCGCCAAAGCCTCGCGCTACAACACCGAAGATCAGGTGGGTACGCTGGCCGGCGACGTGGTCCTGCGTCAGGGCAGCATGCAGGTCGAGTCCGACGAGGCCAGCCTGTACCAGGCCGAGAGCCGCGCCGAACTCAATGGCGACGTACGCATCCGCGACAACGGCGCGCTGATCGTCGGCGACCACGCCGATGTGCAGCTCGACACCGGTGAAGCCAAGGTCGACAACGCCGAATACGTGATGCACAAATCGCGCATCCGCGGTAACGCGCTGTACGCCAAGCGTGCCGAAAACGCGATCATTCGCTTGAAGGACGGCACGTACACCACGTGCGAACCGAACAGCAACGCCTGGCAGCTCAAGGGCAACAACATCACCCTGAACCCTGCCACCGGCTTCGGTACCGCGACCAACGTGACACTGCGGGTCAAGGACATTCCGATCCTGTACACGCCGTACATCTACTTCCCGATCGACGACCGTCGCCAATCGGGTTTCCTGCCGCCGACCATCGGCACCGGCAGCGATACCGGCTTCATGCTGGTCACTCCGTACTACTTCAACCTGGCGCCGAACTACGATGCCACGTTGTACCCGCGTTACATGAGCAAACGCGGCATGCTGGTCGAAGGCGAGTTCCGTTACCTGACCAAGTCCAGCGAAGGCCAGTTTGGTGCGGCGTATCTGAACGACGAAGATACCGATCGCAGCAAGCAGTCCGATTACGAAAAAAATCGCTACATGTACAACTGGCAACACAAGGGTGGTCTCGACTCCCGTGTGATGACTCAGGTTGACTACACCAAGATCAGCGATCCGTATTACTTCCAGGACCTGACCACTGATCAGATCGGTGTGAAGAGCCAAGACTTCGTGAATCAGCAAGGTTCGGTGACCTATCGTGGCGACAGCTACACCGCTCGCCTGAATGCGCAGCAGTACCAATTGGCAACCGTTTCGAACATCACGCCTTACGGCCGTCTGCCGCAGATCACCTTCAATGGTCAACTGCCGTATCACCCGGAAGGTTTGAATTTCGATTACGAGACCGAAATTGTTCGGTTCGATCGTGATCTGCAAAACGGCAACTTTACCAATGAAGACGGCACCATCTCGCCTCGCCTGGATACAAACGTTCAGGGCCTGGCGCGCGCCAACGGCGATCGTCTGAACCTGAAGCCGGGCGTCAGCCTGCCGATGAACTGGACATATGGCTTCCTGAAGCCATCGCTCAAGTACCAGTACACCCAATACCAGCTGGATCTGGACGGCACCGGCAAGTCGCAGATTGCTGCGATGACTGCTGAGCAGCAAAAGCTCAACGGCACCTTCGACAGCAACCAGAACCGTGGCGTACCGATCGCCAGCGTCGACAGCGGCCTGTACTTCGACCGCAACACGTCGTACTTCGGCAAGAACTATCGCCAGACCCTGGAACCGCGTCTGTTCTACCTGTATGTACCCAAGGTTGATCAGGAAGACATTCCGGTATTCGATACCAGTGAATACACCTTCAACTACGCGTCGCTCTTCCGCGATAACCGCTTCTCCGGCTCCGACCGTGTCGGCGACGAGAACAAGCTGTCGCTGGGCGTGACCAGCCGCTGGATCGAAGACAACGGTTTCGAGCGTCAGCGCATCAGCGTAGGCCAGGCTTACTACTTCAAGGATCGCGAAGTTCAACTGCCAGGCATCGCGTTCAAGGATCGCAAAGACGCCCAGTCCGACGTATCGCCATACGCGCTGGAATACGAATACCGCTGGAACCGCGATTGGCGCACCACTGCCGACTACAACTGGGATCCGGACAGCCGCAGCCCGCGTTCCGGCAGCGCGATGTTCCATTACCAGCCTGAAGACAACCCGAACAAGGTGGTCAACGTCGGTTATCGCTATCGCAACGACCAGGTTCGTTACGACCAGAACACCGGTAAATGGTCGGTGGGTGGTGGCGACTACGGCACGCCGGGCCAGCCTGGCTACGTGAAGGACTACTACAAGATCCAGCAGCATGACTTTTCGGTCATCTGGCCGATCGTTCCACAGTGGAGCGCGATCAGCCGCTGGCAGTACGACTACAACCGCAACCGTACGCTGGAAGCCTTCGGTGGTTTCGAATACGACAACTGCTGCTGGAAACTGCGCCTGATCAACCGTTACTGGGTTTCCTACGACGAATTCAGTCAGGAAGCTCCGCAAAACGAAAAAGGCGACCACGGCGTCTTCCTCCAAATTGTTCTGAAGGGACTCGGCGGCCTGACTGGCGCCAAGGTAGAGAGCTTCCTCGACAAAGGCATCCAAGGTTATCGTCAACGTGAAGACCAAGCTTTCTGATTCTCTGCGCCCGCTGCTGCTGGGCGCGCTGTTCCTGGGTACTGCGGCCAACGCCGCAGTACAGTCCATCGATAAAGTGGTCGCGATCGTTGATAACGACGTGGTCATGCAGAGCCAACTGGACCAGCGCGTCCACGAAGTTCAGCAGACCATCGCCAAACGTGGCGGCGGCATGCCGCCTCCAGGCGTGCTGGATCAGCAGGTGCTCGAGCGCCTGATCGTCGAAAACCTGCAACTGCAGATCGGCGAGCGTTCCGGCATCCGCATTACCGATGAAGAGCTGAACCAGGCGGTCGGTACGATTGCCCAGCGCAACAACATGACCGTGGATCAATTCCGCGCCGCCCTGGCACACGACGGTTTGTCCTATGACGACGCCCGTGACCAGATCAAGCGCGAGATGATCATCAGCCGTGTGCGTCAGCGTCGTGTGGCAGAGCGCATCCAGGTCTCCGAGCAGGAAGTGAAGAACTTCCTCGCCTCCGACCTGGGCAAGATGCAGCTGTCCGAAGAATTGCACCTGGCCAACATCCTGATCCCGACGCCGGAAAGCGCCAACTCTGATGCGATTCAGAGCGCTTACCGTCAGGCGATGGACGTTTACCAGAAGCTCAAGCAAGGCGATGACTTCGGTCAGATGGCCGTTGCCAAATCCGGCAGCGACAACGCCCTGGAAGGCGGCGACATGGGCTGGCGTAAAGCTGCGCAACTGCCACCGCCGTTCGACCGCGAGTTGAGCAGCATGGCCGTTGGCGACATCACTCAGCCTGCACGCACTCCGGGTGGTTTCATCATCCTCAAGTTGCTGGCAAAACGTGGTGGCGAAGCCCAGATGCGTGATGAGGTGCATGTGCGCCACATCCTGGTCAAACCAAGCCCGATCCGTGACGAAGCCAAGACCAAAGCCCTGGTGCAGTCGCTGTATGACCGCATCCTGGCCGGTGAAGACTTCGCTGAACTGGCGAAGAACTACTCCGAAGACCCGGGTTCGGCGCTCAACGGTGGCGACCTGAACTGGATCGATCCAAACGCACTGGTACCGGAATTCCGCGAAGTGATGGCCAAGACCCCACAAGGTCAGCTGTCCAAGCCGTTCCAGACTCAGTACGGTTGGCACGTGCTGGAAGTCCTTGGCCGCCGCGCCACCGACAGCACCGAGTCGGCTCGCGAGCAACAGGCAATGAATGTTCTGCGTAACAAAAAATACGATGAAGAGCTGCAAAACTGGCTGCGTCAGATTCGTGAAGAAGCCTACGTAGAAATCAAACTCCCTGGTGCAGACCAGGCAGCGCAGTGAAACCCAAGCGTTTCGCGCTGACACCCGGCGAACCAGCCGGCATCGGTCCCGACCTGTGCCTGCTGCTCGCCTCGCAAGCCCAGCCACACCCCCTGATTGCCATCACCAGCCGCGACCTGCTCACCGAGCGGGCCGCGCAGTTGGGGCTGGCCGTCAATTTGCTGGAGGTTGCGCCTGACAACTGGCCGGCTGTTCCAGCCCCCGCCGGTAGCCTGTATGTCTGGGACACTCCACTCAGCGCTCCCGCGGTCGCTGGACAACTGAACAAGGCTAACGCCGCCTTCGTCCTCGAAACCCTGACCCGTGCCGGCAACGGCTGCCTGAACGGCGACTTCGCCGGGATGATCACCGCCCCTGTACACAAGGGCGTGATCAACGAATCCGGCATCCCGTTCTCCGGACACACGGAATTTCTCGCCGACCTGACCCACACCGCCCAAGTGGTGATGATGCTCGCTACTCGCGGTTTGCGCGTAGCCCTGGTCACCACTCACCTGCCCCTGCGCGAGATTGCCGATGCAATTACGTCGGAACGGCTGGAGCGGGTCACGCGGATTCTGCACGCCGACCTGCAAGACAAATTCGGCATCGCCCGGCCACGCATCCTGGTCTGTGGGCTCAACCCGCACGCCGGTGAAGGCGGACACCTGGGCCATGAAGAAATCGACATCATCGAACCTACCTTAGAGCGCCTGCGCGGCGAGGGCATGGACCTTCGTGGCCCGCTGCCTGCCGACACTCTGTTTACCCCCAAATATCTGGAGCACTGCGACGCAGTGCTGGCGATGTACCACGACCAGGGCCTGCCCGTGCTGAAGTACAAAGGCTTCGGCGCCGCAGTCAACATTACCCTTGGCCTGCCGATCATCCGCACCTCGGTCGATCACGGCACCGCCCTGGATCTGGCCGGCAGCGGCAAGATCGACACCGGCAGCCTGCAGGTCGCCCTGGAAACCGCCTACCAGATGGCCGAGACCCGTTTATGACCGAGCAATACCAACACAAGGCGCGCAAACGCTTTGGCCAGAACTTCCTGCACGATGCCGGCGTCATCGACCGCATCCTGCGCTCCATCAGCGCCAAATCCGGCGACCGCATGCTGGAAATCGGCCCGGGCCAGGGCGCGCTGACCGCTGGCCTGCTCAACTCCGGTGCGCAGCTCGACGTGGTGGAACTGGACAAGGACCTGATCCCGATCCTCAACCAGCAGTTTGCCGGCAAGAGCAACTTCAACCTGCATCAGGGCGATGCGCTGAAGTTCGACTTCAACACCCTCAACGCTGCGCCGAACAGCCTGCGCGTGGTCGGCAACCTGCCGTACAACATCTCCACACCGCTGATTTTCCACCTGCTGAACAACGCCGGCATCATTCGCGACATGCACTTCATGCTGCAGAAGGAAGTGGTCGAGCGCCTGGCCGCAGGCCCGGGTGGCGGGGACTGGGGTCGTCTGTCGATCATGGTTCAGTATCACTGCCGTGTGGAACACCTGTTCAACGTCGGCCCGGGCGCTTTCAACCCGCCGCCAAAGGTCGACTCGGCCATCGTCCGCCTGGTGCCGCATGCGGTACTGCCGCACCCGGCCAAGGATCATCGCCTGCTTGAGCGTGTCGTTCGCGAAGCCTTCAACCAGCGTCGCAAGACCCTGCGCAACACCCTCAAGCAATTGATGACCGCTGCCGAGATCGAAGCCGCCGGTGTCGATGGCAGCCTGCGCCCCGAGCAACTGGACCTGGCCGCATTCGTGCGCCTGGCCGACAAGCTCGCCGAGCAGGTTCCTGCCGCCCCCGCCGCCGACTGACTGGCGATGTACGCTATCGGGCAGGACGCCACTCTGGTTTACTGCCCGATACTTGCCTAGACTGATTCCCCATCAGCTACGCCTCGCGTTCCGCTTTGCTTAAGGCCCTTTTGCATGTCCGATTCTCGTTATCAGGTCGACGTCAGTGTCGTTACCCGCTACCTGGCAGACCAATCGCAACCCGAGCACAACCGCTTCGCCTTCGCCTACACCATCACCGTGCAAAACAATGGCGCGCTCCCGGCCAAGCTGTTGTCGCGGCATTGGGTGATCACCGACGGTGACGGGCATGTCGAAGAAGTGCGCGGCGCCGGTGTCGTCGGCCAGCAGCCGCTGATCGACACAGGCAAGAGCCACACTTACAGCAGCGGCACTGTGATGACCACCAAGGTCGGCACCATGCAGGGCTCTTATGAAATGGTCGCCGATGACGGCAAGCATTTTGACGCGATCATCAAGCCTTTCCGCCTCGCTGTGCCCGGAGCCTTGCACTGATGACGACGTACGCCGTCGGCGACCTGCAAGGCTGCCTCGAACCACTCAAATGTCTGCTCAAGCAAGTGGCTTTCGACCCGAAGCTCGATCGGCTGTGGCTGGTCGGCGACCTGGTCAACCGCGGCCCGCAATCGCTGGAGACCCTGCGTTTTCTCTACGGCATGCGCGATTCGCTGGTTTGCGTACTGGGTAACCATGACCTGCACCTGCTCGCTGCGGCCAACAACATTGAGCGCCTGAAGAAGTCCGATACCCTGCGCGAGATCATTGAAGCCCCCGACGCAGCCGATCTGCTCGAGTGGCTGCGCCAGCAGAAACTCATGCACTACGACGAACAACGCGAAGTAGCCATGGTGCACGCAGGCATCCCACCGCAGTGGTCCTTGCGCAAGGCCCTGAAGTACGCGGCCGAGGCCGAAGCGGCACTGCGTGACGACAACCTGTTTCCGCTGTATCTCGATGGCATGTACGGCAATGAGCCGGCGAAGTGGGACAGCGAGCTCACGGGCGTGACCCGCCTGCGCGTCATCACCAACTATTTCACCCGCATGCGCTTCTGCACCGCCGAGGGCAAGCTCGACCTCAAGAGCAAGGAAGGTCTCGACACTGCCCCGCCCGGCTATAAGCCATGGTTCCAGCACAAAGAGCGCAAGACCCGCGGTCTGCGCATCATTTTCGGCCACTGGGCCGCGCTGGAAGGCGATGTCCGTGAACCGGGCATCTCGGCACTGGACACCGGTTGTGTCTGGGGCGGCAGCCTGACCCTGATGAACGTCGACAGCGGCGAGCGCGTGTCATGCAAATGCGATGAACACGGCGGGCTTGCGCCATCAGTCGCACCACTTATCCCCGAAACTCCGCCAGTCAGCGCCCCGCGTTAGACTGCGCACTCTGCCGAGCTACAGGAACCCGCCATGAGCGAATTCAAACGAATCCCCCCGGAACAGGCCCATGCCCTGCGTGAGCAAGGCGCAGTCGTGGTCGATGTCCGTGATCCTGCAACTTTTGCCGCCCTGCATATCAGCGGTTCGAAGCATCTGGACAACCACTCGCTGCACGCCTTCATTCAAGGCGCCGACCTCGATGCACCGACCGTTGTCGTCTGCTACCACGGCAATTCCAGCCAGGGGGCGGCCGCCTACCTGATCAGTCAGGGTTTCTCCGACGTCTACAGCATGGACGGTGGCTTCGAGTTGTGGCGTACGACTTATCCGTCGGAAACCGCGCAAGGCGCCGCCGAATAATTTTTTTGTCACGTGCAGGCCCCGGCTGCCGTGGGCCTGCGCGGGGCAGACGAACGGTCTGCCACAACTAATTACGTATCTCGCCTTTACCTCCCGAATTCCCAACTATCCTTAAGCCCAGGCCATCCAAAACAGGGGAGAGCCGGTACACCGGCGCACGGGTCATCGGGAGTGACTTTCAAGGTTGTCGACCGCGAAAGTGTTCTGGGGGGTAAACAGGCAGCCACCACGGCTGCTTGCCAGCATCGACTGAGTGATCCGGCGTCGGCTCCACGTATCGAGCGAGGTGACGTCATGAGTATCTTTAGCCACTTCCAACAACGCTTCGAGTCCACACGCCAGGAAGAACTCTCGCTGCAGGAGTACCTGGAGCTGTGCAAAAAGGACCGCAGCGCTTACGTTTCCGCCGCCGAGCGTCTATTGATGGCCATCGGCGAACCCGAGCTGCTCGACACGTCGACCAACTCGCGGCTGTCGCGGATCTTCTCCAACAAGGTGATTCGTCGCTATCCGGCCTTTGAAGACTTCCACGGGATGGAAGAATGCATCGACCAGATCGTCTCGTATTTCCGCCATGCCGCCCAAGGCCTGGAAGAGAAGAAACAGATCCTCTACCTGCTCGGCCCCGTCGGTGGCGGTAAATCGTCCCTGGCCGAGAAGCTGAAACAGCTGATGGAAAAAGTGCCCTTCTACGCGATCAAGGGCTCGCCGGTATTCGAATCGCCGCTGGGTCTGTTCAACGCCACCGAAGATGGCGCGATCCTCGAGGAAGACTTCGGCATCCCGCGGCGCTACCTGAACACCATCATGTCGCCGTGGGCGACCAAACGTCTGGCCGAATTTGGCGGCGATATCAGCCAGTTCCGCGTGGTCAAACTGTACCCGTCGATCCTCAACCAGATCGCCGTGGCCAAGACCGAACCGGGCGACGAGAACAACCAGGACATCTCGGCGCTGGTCGGTAAGGTCGACATCCGCAAACTCGAGGAATACCCACAGAACGACGCCGACGCCTACAGCTACTCCGGTGCGCTGTGCCGGGCCAACCAGGGCCTGATGGAATTCGTCGAAATGTTCAAGGCACCGATCAAGGTGCTGCACCCATTGCTGACCGCCACGCAGGAAGGCAACTACAACAGTACCGAAGGGCTGGGGGCGATTCCGTTCACCGGGATCCTGCTCGCGCACTCCAACGAATCGGAGTGGCACACCTTCCGCAACAACAAGAACAACGAAGCGTTCATCGACCGGATCTACATCGTCAAAGTGCCGTACTGCCTACGGGTCAGCGACGAGGTGAAGATTTACGACAAATTGCTGTTTAACAGCTCCCTGGCCAAGGCTCACTGCGCGCCGGACACGCTGAAGATGCTGGCGCAGTTCACTGTGCTGTCGCGCCTCAAGGAGCCGGAAAACTCCAACATCTATTCGAAGATGCGTGTCTACGACGGGGAAAACCTCAAGGACACCGATCCGAAGGCCAAGTCGATTCAGGAATACCGCGATTCGGCGGGCGTCGACGAAGGCATGAACGGTCTCTCGACCCGTTTCGCGTTCAAGATTCTGTCCAAGGTGTTCAACTTCGATCCGCATGAAATCGCCGCCAACCCGGTGCACCTGTTGTATGTGCTGGAACAACAGATCGAGCAGGAACAGTTCCAGGCCGAGACCCGCGAGCGCTATCTACGCTACCTCAAGGAATACCTGGCGCCGCGTTATATCGAGTTCATCGGCAAGGAGATCCAGACCGCTTATCTGGAGTCTTACAGCGAATACGGGCAGAACATCTTCGACCGCTACGTGCTGTATGCGGACTTCTGGATCCAGGATCAGGAATACCGCGATCCGGAGACCGGCGAGATTCTCAACCGTGTCGCCCTGAACGAAGAGCTGGAGAAAATCGAGAAACCGGCGGGCATCAGCAATCCGAAGGATTTCCGCAACGAGATCGTCAACTTCGTATTGCGCGCTCGGGCCAACAATAACGGCAAGAACCCGACCTGGCTCAGCTACGAGAAACTGCGGGTGGTCATCGAGAAGAAAATGTTCTCGAACACCGAAGACCTCCTGCCAGTCATCAGCTTCAATGCCAAGGCGAGCAAAGAGGATCAACAGAAACACAACGACTTCGTTACTCGAATGGTCGAACGCGGCTACACCGACAAACAGGTAAGACTTCTGTCCGAATGGTACCTACGGGTCCGGAAATCGCAGTAAAACAGCTACAAGCTTCAAGCTACGAGCTGCAAGAAAAAAGCATGTGAACGCTGTGCTTCTACTTGCGGCTCGCAGCTCACAACTTGAAGCTGCCCGGAGGGCCACGTATGAGCTATGTGATCGACCGACGTCTCAATGGCAAGAACAAGAGCACGGTGAACCGCCAGCGCTTCCTGCGGCGTTACCGTGATCACATCAAGAAGGCTGTCGAAGAGGCGGTCAGCCGCCGTTCCATCACTGACATGGAGCACGGCGAACAGATCAGCATTCCCGGTCGCGATATCGACGAACCGGTGCTTCACCACGGTCGCGGCGGCAAGCAGACCGTGGTTCATCCCGGCAACAAGGAATTCACTGCCGGCGAACATATCGCCCGTCCACCGGGGGGTGGCGGCGGACGCGGTCCGGGCAAGGCCGGCAATTCCGGCGAGGGCATGGACGAGTTCGTCTTCCAGATCACCCAGGAAGAATTCCTCGAATTCATGTTCGAAGACCTCGAACTGCCGAATCTGGTGAAACGCAACCTCAGTGGTACCGACACGTTCAAGACTGTGCGCGCCGGGATCAGCAACGAGGGTAACCCGTCGCGGATCAACATCATCCGCACCCTGCGCTCGGCTCACGCCAGGCGCATTGCGCTGTCCGGCAGCAGCCGTGCCAAACTGCGCGAGGCCAAAGAGGAACTGGCGCGATTAAAGCGTGAAGAGCCGGATAACTTCGGCGATATTCAGGAACTCGAAGCGGAAATCGAGAAACTCAGCGCGCGCATTCACCGCGTGCCGTTCCTCGATACTTTCGACTTGAAATACAACCTGCTGATCAAGCAACCCAACCCCAGCTCGAAAGCGGTGATGTTCTGCCTGATGGACGTGTCCGGCTCGATGACCCAGGCGACCAAGGACATCGCCAAACGCTTTTTCATTCTGCTGTACCTGTTCCTCAAGCGGAACTACGACAAGATCGACGTAGTGTTCATCCGTCATCACACCAGCGCCCGGGAAGTGGACGAGGAAGAGTTCTTCTACTCGCGGGAAACCGGCGGCACCATCGTCTCCAGCGCCCTGAAGCTGATGCAGGAGATCATGGCCGAGCGCTACCCGAGCAACGAATGGAACATCTACGCCGCGCAGGCTTCCGACGGCGACAACTGGAACGATGACTCGCCGATCTGCCGCGACATCCTGATCAATCAGATCATGCCGTTTGTGCAGTACTACACTTATGTGGAGATCACCCCGCGCGAACACCAGGCCCTCTGGTACGAATACGAACGCATCGCCGAAGCCTTTTCCGACACGTTTGCCCAGCAGCAACTGGTCTCGGCCGGGGATATCTATCCGGTCTTCCGTGAACTCTTCCAGCGCAGGTTAGTGACATGACCGCCAAAGAGCAGAAACGCCAACCCATTTCCACCGGCTCCGAATGGACGTTCGAGCTGATCCAGGCCTACGACCGCGAAATCGCCCGGATTGCGGCCGGCTATGCCCTGGACACCTATCCCAACCAGATCGAAGTGATCACCGCCGAACAGATGATGGACGCCTATGCCTCGGTCGGCATGCCACTGGGCTATCACCACTGGTCCTACGGCAAACACTTCCTCAGCACCGAGAAATCCTACAGCCGCGGCCAGATGGGGCTGGCCTACGAGATCGTGATCAACTCGGATCCGTGCATTGCCTATCTGATGGAGGAAAACACCATCTGCATGCAGGCGCTGGTGGTGGCACACGCGTGCTATGGCCATAACAGTTTCTTCAAGGGCAATTACCTGTTCCGCACCTGGACCGATGCCAGCTCGATCATCGATTACCTGGTGTTCGCCAAGCAGTACATCATGCAATGCGAGGAGCGCCACGGTATCGATGCGGTGGAGGACCTGCTCGACTCCTGCCATGCGCTGATGAATTACGGGGTCGATCGCTACAAGCGTCCGTATCCGATTTCCGCCGAGGAAGAACGCCGGCGGCAGAAGGATCGCGAAGAGCACTTGCAGAAGCAGATCAACGATCTGTGGCGCACCATCCCCAAAGGCGCGGACAAGTACAGCGACAAGGACAACGCCCGGTTCCCGGCCGAGCCGCAGGAAAACATCCTGTATTTCATCGAGAAGCACGCGCCGTTGCTGGAGCCGTGGCAACGGGAGATCGTGCGGATCGTGCGCAAGATCGCCCAGTATTTTTATCCACAGCGTCAGACTCAGGTGATGAACGAGGGCTGGGCCACCTTCTGGCACTACACCCTGATGAACGACCTTTACGACGAGGGCCTGGTGACTGACGGGTTCATGATGGAATTCCTCACCTCGCACACCAGCGTGGTGTTCCAGCCAGGCTTCGACAGCCCTTACTACAACGGGATCAACCCCTACGCATTGGGTTTTGCGATGTATCGCGACATCCGCCGCATGTGCGAAAACCCGACCGAGGAAGACCGGCGCTGGTTTCCGGACATCGCCGGTTCCGACTGGCTGTCGAGCATCAAATTCGCCATGAGCAGTTTCAAGGATGAGAGTTTCATCCTGCAATACCTGTCGCCGAAGGTGATCCGTGACCTGAAACTGTTCAGCATCCTCGATGACGATCAGAAGGACGATTTGCTAGTGCCGGCGATCCATGACGAAACCGGCTACCGGATCATCCGCGAAACCCTGGCTGCGCAATACAACCTCGGCAACCGCGAACCCAACGTGCAGATCTACAGTATCGACCGGCGCGGCGACCGCTCGCTGACCCTGCGTCACCAGCAACATGACCGCAAACCCTTGGGCGATTCCACCGACGAGGTACTGAAACATCTGCACCGGTTGTGGGGCTTCGACATTCACCTGGAAACCCTTCAGGGCGACCAGATCATGAAAACCCACCATGTACCGCCGCGAAGTGAACACAGCGAAGGCGATTACGGTCGGCTCGACTTGGCCGTGATTCATCTTTAGATGCGGCTCTGACCTCCGAAAGTCCGGCGCAAGGGTTATCCTGTCGGGCTAACGGAGGTTTTTTATGCAGATTTTCAAGGTTGGCGGCGCGGTGCGCGATCGCTTGCTCGGCTTACCGGTAACCGATATTGATTGGGTGGTGGTCGGCGCCACGGCAGACGAGATGCTCGCCAAGGGCTATCGCCCGGTTGGAGCGGATTTTCCGGTATTCCTTCACCCCAAGACCGGCGAGGAATACGCCCTCGCCCGCACCGAACGCAAAAGCGGTCGCGGTTATGGCGGCTTCACCTTTCACGCCAGCCCCGAAGTCACCCTCGAAGAAGACCTGATCCGCCGTGATCTGACGATCAACGCGATCGCCGAAGACGACCAGCAAAACCTGACCGATCCGTATCATGGCCAGCGCGATCTCGAAGCGCGCATCCTGCGCCACGTTTCCCCCGCATTCGCCGAAGATCCGCTCCGTGTGCTGCGCGTTGCGCGCTTTGCTGCCCGATATGCCAGTCTTGGCTTCACTGTCGCACCAGAAACACTGGAACTGATGCGCCAGCTCAGTGAGTCCGGTGAACTGCAGGCGCTGACCGCCGAACGCAGCTGGAAAGAAATCTCCCGCGCACTGATGGAAGATCAGCCGCAGGTATTCATCCAGGTGCTGCGCGACTGTGGCGCCTTGAAAGTATTGATGCCGGAAGTCGACGCGCTGTTCGGCGTACCGCAACCGGAAGCGCATCACCCGGAAATCGACACCGGCCTGCACACTCTCAGCGTTCTGGAGCAATCAGCGCTGCACAAACAAGCGCTGACGGTACGCTGGGCTTGCCTGCTGCATGACCTCGGCAAAGGCCTGACGCCGGAAGAAGAGTGGCCACGACATATCGCCCATGAACACACTGGGTTGAAGCTGATCAAAGCGGTGAACGAACGCTTCAAGGCACCGAAGGATTGTCAGGAGTTGGCCTTGCTTGTCGGCAAGTACCACACCCACTGTCACCGGGCGCTGGAATTGAAGGCCTCAACATTGCTGGAGCTGTTGCAGAGCTTTGATGTGTATCGACGACCGCAGCGGTTTGAAGAGTTTATCGGCGCATGCGAAATGGACGCCCGAGGCCGTAAAGGGCTGGAGCAGAGAAGTTATCCACAGGCCGATTATTTACGCGGCGCTGCCCAGGCTGCGCGGGAAGTCGCGGTGCAGCCGTTGCTGGAGAAGGGATTCAAAGGCCCGGAACTGGGCGAAGCGCTGAAGCGAGAACGACTGAAGGCGCTAAAAGCCTACAAAGACAGGGCGTCAGCCTGAAAAGCTTCGCGAGCAAGCCCGCTCCCACATTTGGAATGCATTCCCCTGTGGGAGCGGGCTTGCTCGCGAAGGCGTCCGTCAGATCAACGCAAATCCGAAGGCGTGAGCTGCTCGCCTCGCCATTCAAACCCCACCGGCGCCAACACCTGATCAATCTGCGCCTCGGCCCACAACGTCGCGAAGCTTTTCCCCACACCTGGATGCACCCGATCCGGCGCAATCAGCGACAGCGGCCACAGCACAAAGGCGTTTTTCAGAATCTCGGCACGCGGCAGAATCAAGCCGTCGAAGTTACCGGTCAGATCGCCGTATAACAGCACGTCGATATCCAGCGGCAGCCCCTTGCGATCCGGCGCATAGCGACCGTTATCGGCTTCGATGAATTTCAGGCGCCGATCCAGCTCCATCAAGGGCAGATCGGTAAACGCCGAGACCACGAAGTTGAAGAAAGGCCCGCTCTTGATCCCCACCGGCTGACTCTCGAACACCGCCGAACAGCGGATATCCACCAGAAACGTCGCCAAAGCGTCGAGCCCGGCGCGCAAATGGGTTTCGCGCTCGATATTGCTACCGAGCCCGAGGTACACCTGAGTCAGCGACATCCGCGCTCGATCTCCACACCCACGCCACCCCTGGCCGCCGGCACTGCGCCAGGCTTGGTCAGCTTGAGGCGAACCCAGGTGATCTTGAACTCGGCCATCAATACTTCCACCAGACGCTCGGCAAAGGTCTCGACCAGTTGATACTGGGATTGCTCGGCAAAGGCCTGGATACGCGTGGAAACGCTGGCGTAATCGAGCGCCAGGGTCAGGTCGTCACCCGCGGCGGCCGGGCGATTGTCCCAGGCGAAGCTCAGATCAAGACGCAGGCACTGTCGAATGCCCCGCTCCCAGTCGTAAGCACCGATCACGGTGTCGACTTCCAGGCCCTCGATAAACACTCTGTCCAAGCACTTTTCTCCGCTGCACGACAAGGGCGCAATGCGCCGTTAGAATCAGGGCGTCCTCGCCCGGAATAGTTAGCATGTTTTGGTTACTGGCGACTCTCGCCTACCTGCTCGGCTCTCTGTCCTTCGCCATTTTGCTCAGCCGCCTGACCGGAAACCCGGATCCGCGAATGAGTGGCTCGGGTAATGCCGGCGCCACCAACATGCTGCGCCTGGTCGGTCGCAAACTGGCGATCCTGACCCTGCTCGGTGATCTGTGCAAAGGCCTGGTACCGGTGCTGATCGCAGCGGCCGCTGGCCTTTCGTTGCAGGATCAGGCCTGGATCGGCGTGTGCGCCGTTATCGGTCACCTGTTCCCGCTGTATTTCCGTTTTCGCGGCGGCAAAGGCGTCGCCACGGCTGCCGGCATGCTGCTGGGCCTGTATCCACCCGCTGCACTGCTGGCGGTGTGCGCCTGGCTGCTGACGTTCTACCTGACCCGTACCAGCTCGCTGGCGGCATTGATCGCCACGCCCCTGACCTTGCCGTTGCTGGCCTGGCAGGAACCGGAGGCGCTGCTGCCGATGAGCGCATTGACGCTACTGATCGTCTGGCGCCACCGCGGCAATCTACGCGACCTGTTTGCCGGGCGCGAACGGCATTTTTAAATACCGCTCAGCCACACCGCCAATCGCACCGCCAATCACAACGCCGACAACTGCTCCATCGGCCAGCGCGCCTGCACGCTGATCGCCAGACTTTCCTGCTGACCGGCCTGCAAACGCTGACAACCGGCAAACGCGATCATCGCGCCATTGTCGGTGCAGAACTCCGGGCGGGCGTAGAACACATCGCCCTGCATGTCGCCGAGCATCTTTTCCAGCGAAGCGCGCAAGGCCTTGTTGGCGCTGACGCCGCCAGCGATCACCAGACGCTTCATGCCCGCGCGTTTCAGGGCGCGCTTGCACTTGATGGTCAAAGTCTCCACCACGGCCTGCTGGAACGCCAGCGCGATGTCGCAACGGGCTTGCTCGCTGTCGTCCCCGGCGTTGACGCATTGCTGCCAGGTGTTGAGGGCAAAGGTCTTCAAGCCGCTGAAGCTGAAATCCAGGCCCGGGCGATCACACATCGGACGCGGGAAGGTGAAACGTCCTGCGACGCCCTTCTCGGCCAGCTTGGCGATTTCCGGCCCGCCCGGATAATTGAGGCCCATCATTTTCGCGGTTTTGTCGAACGCTTCGCCGGCGGCATCGTCGAGGGTCTCGCCGAGCAGGCTGTATTGGCCAATGCCATCGACCTGAACCAGCTGCGTATGCCCCCCGGAAACCAACAAAGCGACGAACGGAAATTCCGGCGGTTTTGGCTCCAGCATCGGCGCCAGCAAGTGGCCTTCCATATGGTGCACACCGAGTGCCGGAATGCCCCAGGCAAATGCCAGCGCCTGAGCGCACGAGGCACCGACCAGCAGCGCCCCGACCAGGCCCGGGCCCGCGGTGTAGGCGATCGCATCGATCTCGGTCGGCACGCAGTCAGCCTCGGCCAACACCTGACGAATCAAGGGCAGCATGCGCTTGACGTGGTCACGCGAGGCCAGCTCCGGCACCACGCCGCCATAGACGCGGTGCAGGTCGATCTGGCTGAACAGCGCGTCGGCCAGCAGGCCGCGTTCACTGTCGTATAATGCGACGCCGGTTTCGTCGCAGGAGGTTTCTAATCCCAGTACTAGCATGGGTTTGCGCCTTGTTTAGGCTGAATTCGAAGGCGCGCATAATAGTCGCCATGCGATGCCCCGACTAGCGGTTTTCGATCAGAGGCTTTGCATTCCGAGCGATGAGGGGTTAACATCCGCAACCCTTAAAAACCGACGTCTTCAAGTGCTCTTTTGCCGCGAGGATGTTGACCCCGGTAATGAATGAAGGTAGCTCTGGATGCCAGCCGTCAAAGTTAAAGAGAACGAACCCTTCGACGTAGCTCTGCGTCGTTTCAAGCGCTCCTGCGAAAAAGCCGGTGTACTGGCTGAAGTTCGTAGCCGCGAATTTTACGAGAAGCCAACTTCTGAGCGTAAGCGCAAAGCAGCAGCCGCTGTTAAGCGTCACGCCAAGAAAGTTCAGCGCGAACAGCGCCGCGCCGTTCGTCTGTACTAATACACAGACGATCGTAGCAAGCTTCTTGCCTAAGCCCGGCCCTCAGCCGGGCTAATGGCATTTGCGTAAAACGCTTGATGCTTCACCGTCGAAGCCGCACACGCGACCGAGACAAATCTGCTTCACGCGTCAGACCTGGCTCTTTTGCCAGCGGTGCACGTCTTTTCTGACGAGCCTTTCAAGGCTACTGACGAGCACACCCACTGATTCCTCTTACGACGATCAGCCCAAGGCACCTGCATGCGTGCCCGCTTTATTGAGCTATCCGGGGCCATTTATCGGCCGTCAGCGGATTCAGCGCAACACTTTCAAATAGTCGAAAACTGATGAGTACTAACGTCAGTGGTTTTTCGGCAGATACACTTCCCGACAGCGATCACGCAACCGAACCCGGTCGAGCCGCCCATTTTGTGCGCCTCACTCAAGACCTGCGTCCGGCCGCCCTTCGCATCGGACTCATTACAGCGCAGACGAGAACGCCATGGCCGGGCTGATTCCCCAGAGCTTTATTGACGACCTCCTGAACCGCACCGACATCGTCGACGTGGTCAGCTCGCGTGTGCAACTGAAAAAGGCCGGCAAGAACTACACCGCCTGCTGCCCGTTCCATAAAGAGAAAACCCCATCGTTCAGCGTCAGCCCGGACAAGCAGTTCTATTACTGCTTCGGTTGCGGCGCCGGTGGCAACGCCCTCGGCTTTCTCATGGACCACGACAACCTGGATTTCCCCCAGGCGGTTGAGGACCTGGCCAAAGCCGCCGGGATGGAAATACCCCGCGAAGAAAGTGGCCGCCCGCACAAACCGCGGCAGCCAACCGATTCGCCGCTGTACCCGCTGCTCACCGCCGCCGCCGATTTCTACCGCCAGGCGCTCAAGAGTCATCCCGCGCGCAAGGCTGCGGTGGATTATCTCAAGGGCCGCGGACTGACCGGCGAGATCGCCCGGGACTTCGGTCTCGGCTTCGCGCCGCCGGGCTGGGACAACCTGTTCAAACATTTGAGCAGCGACACTTTGCAGCAGAAGGCCATGATCGACGCCGGCCTGCTGATCGAGAACGCCGAAACCGGTAAACGCTATGACCGCTTCCGCGATCGCGTGATGTTCCCGATTCGCGATACCCGTGGCCGGATCATCGCTTTCGGTGGCCGGGTACTCGGCGACGACAAGCCGAAATACCTGAACTCGCCGGAAACCCCGGTCTTTCATAAAGGCCAGGAGCTCTACGGCCTCTATGAAGCACGCAAGAACAACCGCAACCTCGACGAAATCATCGTCGTCGAGGGTTACATGGACGTCATCGCCCTCGCCCAGCAAGGTTTGCGCAATGCCGTCGCGACCCTGGGCACTGCAACCAGCGAAGAACACCTCAAGCGTCTGTTTCGGGTAGTGCCGAACGTTTTGTTCTGCTTCGACGGTGACCAGGCCGGCCGCAACGCCGCATGGCGCGCACTGGAAGCAACATTGCCGTGCCTGCAGGACGGGCGCCGCGCGCGCTTTCTGTTTTTGCCCGAAGGCGAAGACCCGGACACCCTGGTTCGCGCCGAAGGCACTGATGCCTTCAAGGCCCGCATCAACCAACATGCGCAGCCGCTGGCCGATTATTTCTTCCAGCAACTGACCGAGGAAGCCGATCCGCGCTCGCTCGAAGGCAAGGCCCATATGGCCACCCTCGCCGCGCCGCTGATCGACAAAGTGCCGGGCGCCAACCTGCGCATCCTGATGCGCCAGCGCTTGACCGAAATTACCGGTCTGAGCAGCGAAACCGTCAGCCAGCTGGCGCAAAGCGCGCCGCAGGAAGCGCCGCCCGCCTACGATCCGGGCATCGATTACGACGCAATGCCGGATTACAGCGACTACCATCAGCCGCAGGCACAAGACATGTATGTGCCGCAGCAGGAGTGGACGCCGAAGAAACCCGGCGCCGGCGGCAAGAAATGGGACAAGAAACCCTGGGACAAGAACGGCAAGCGTGGCGGCGATCGCGATCAACAACGCCCGCGCACGCCGATTGGCGTCGAATCACCGACCCTGACCGCGCTGCGAACATTGCTGCATCACCCGCAACTGGCCGAGCGCGTCGAGGATGCCGGGCACATTGCGGACGAAAATCAGACCAACGCACAGTTGCTTGTGGCGCTGCTCGAAGCCGTACAGAAGAATCCCAAGCTAAACTCATTTCAGTTGATCGCGCGATGGCACGGCACTGAACAGGGTCGCTTGTTGAAAGCGCTGGCGGAAAAGGAGTGGCTGATTGACGGAGAAAACCTTGAACAACAGTTTTTCGACACCATTACTAGCTTGTCAGCCCGCCAACGCGAGCGAAATCTGGAACAGTTGCTCAGGAAAGCGCGTCAAAGCGAACTGAGCGCCGAAGAGAAAAATCAACTGCGCGACCTTTTAAGTCGCAATGTTTCCGCATCAAACCCGACCTCAACTGGCGCGTGAGGTCATAGCTCAGGTATAATCCTCGGCTTGTTTTTTGCCCGCCAAGACCTTCAGTGGATAGGGTGTTATGTCCGGAAAAGCGCAACAGCAGTCTCGTATTATTGAGTTGATCAAACTGGGTCGTGAGCAGAAGTATCTGACTTACGCCGAGGTCAACGACCACCTGCCCGAGGATATTTCAGATCCGGAGCAGGTGGAAGACATCATCCGCATGATTAACGACATGGGGATCCCCGTACACGAGAGTGCTCCGGATGCGGACGCCCTTATGTTGGCCGACGCCGATACCGACGAGGCCGCTGCGGAAGAAGCAGCCGCTGCGTTGGCAGCGGTGGAGACCGATATCGGTCGCACCACTGACCCGGTGCGCATGTACATGCGTGAAATGGGTACGGTCGAGCTTCTGACTCGTGAAGGCGAAATCGAAATCGCCAAACGTATCGAAGAAGGCATCCGTGAAGTGATGAGCGCGATCGCGCACTTCCCTGGCACGGTTGACCACATTCTCTCCGAGTACACTCGCGTCACCACCGAGGGTGGTCGCCTGTCCGACGTTCTGAGCGGTTACATCGACCCGGACGACGGCATTGCGCCGCCGGCCGCCGAAGTGCCGCCGCCGATCGACGCGAAAGCCGCCAAGGCTGACGACGATACCGACGACGATGACGCCGAATCTTCGGATGACGAAGAAGAAGCCGAAAGCGGTCCGGATCCGGTCATCGCGGCCCAGCGTTTTGGCGCTGTGTCCGATCAGATGGAAATCACCCGCAAGGCCCTGAAAAAGCACGGTCGTCACAACAAGGCAGCGATTGCCGAGTTGCTGGCCCTGGCTGAGCTGTTCATGCCGATCAAACTGGTGCCGAAGCAATTCGAAGCCCTGGTCGAGCGTGTTCGCAGCGCCCTGGATCGTCTGCGTCAGCAAGAGCGCGCGATCATGCAACTGTGTGTACGTGATGCACGTATGCCACGCGCAGATTTCCTGCGTCAGTTCCCGGGCAATGAAGTCGACGAAAGCTGGTCCGACGCCCTGGCCAAAGGCAAGAGCAAATACGCCGAAGCCATTGGTCGCGTACAGCCGGACATCATCCGTTGCCAGCAGAAACTGATCGCGCTGGAAACCGAGACCGGTCTGACCATCGCCGAAATCAAGGACATCAACCGTCGCATGTCGATCGGTGAGGCCAAGGCCCGCCGCGCGAAGAAAGAGATGGTTGAAGCCAACTTGCGTCTGGTGATCTCGATCGCCAAGAAGTACACCAACCGCGGCCTGCAATTCCTCGATCTGATCCAGGAAGGCAACATCGGTCTGATGAAAGCGGTGGACAAGTTCGAATACCGTCGTGGTTACAAGTTCTCGACTTATGCCACCTGGTGGATCCGTCAGGCGATCACTCGCTCGATCGCCGACCAGGCCCGCACCATCCGTATTCCGGTGCACATGATCGAGACAATCAACAAGCTCAACCGCATTTCCCGCCAGATGCTGCAGGAAATGGGTCGCGAACCGACCCCGGAAGAGCTGGGCGAACGCATGGAAATGCCTGAGGACAAGATCCGCAAGGTATTGAAGATCGCTAAAGAGCCGATCTCCATGGAAACCCCGATCGGTGATGACGAAGACTCTCATCTGGGCGACTTCATCGAAGACTCGACCATGCAGTCGCCAATCGATGTTGCAACCGTTGAAAGCCTGAAAGAAGCGACTCGCGAAGTGCTGTCCGGCCTCACTGCCCGTGAAGCCAAGGTCCTGCGCATGCGCTTCGGTATCGACATGAACACCGACCACACACTCGAAGAAGTGGGCAAACAGTTTGACGTAACGCGTGAGCGGATCCGTCAAATCGAAGCCAAGGCGCTGCGCAAGCTGCGCCACCCGACGCGAAGCGAGCATCTGCGCTCCTTCCTCGACGAGTGATACCAGAACCCCCGGCCCAGGCCGGGGGTTTTGTTTATGCGGCAGATTAAATCCCTCGCACCGCCCCTCCCCGGCATACCCCGTCTACACTCGAAACAATGAATCCCGTGCCATAACGAGACGGTTATGCCCAGACTGGCGCCCGTGCTTTTCTTGCTGTCACTGATGATCTGGACCGCAACGGCTGACGCGCTGACTCTGACCGATGAAGAACGTAGCTGGCTGGCGGCTCACCCGGACTTGCGCCTGGGTGTCGATGCATCGTGGCCGCCGTTCGAGTTCCGCGATGAACAGAATCGCTATCAAGGCCTGGCCGCCGACTATATCGACGTGATCCGCCAGCGCCTGTCGATCAAACTCAATCCGGTCGAGCCATCGAGCTGGACCGAAGTGCTGGCGCAGGTGAAAACCGGCAAGATCGACCTGCTGCCAGGGATCATGTCCACGCCGGAGCGCCAGAGCTATCTGTCGTTTACCCGCCCCTACCTCGACTTTCCGATCGTGATCCTCGCCCACATTGGCGGCGCTCAGCCGCGCAAAATCGAGGACCTGTACGGTCTGAAGATCGCCGTGGTGGAAAACTACGCCCCCCACGAACTCCTGCGCACCCACCATCCCGACCTGAATCTGGTGGCCATGCCCAATGTCAGTTCGGCCTTGCAGGCACTGGCCACCGATGAAGTAGACGCCGTGGTCGGCGACCTTGCCTCCAGCGTCTGGAGTCTGCGCCAGCTCAAGCTCGACGGTTTATACGTCAGCGGCGAAACCCCGTATCGCTATCAGCTGGCAATGGGCGTACCCCGCGACAACAAAATGCTGGTGGGTATTCTGGACAAAGTCCTCGCGGACATGAGCCCCGAGGAAATCAGCAGCATTCAGGAACATTGGGTCGGTAATGTTCTGGACCATCGGACATTCTGGTCGGACCTTCTGATCTATGGCCTTCCGGGCCTGTTGCTGCTGGTCAGCATTCTGGCGGTGGTCATTCGCATCAATCGCCGCTTGAGTTCGGAAATAGCCCGCCGCGTCGACCTAGAACAGGAATTGCGCAGCAGCGAATATCATTACCGCGGATTGGTCGAGAGCCTTTCGGCCATCGCCTGGGAAGCGCGCATGAGCGACTTCACCTACAGCTATGTGTCGCCGCATGCCGAAGATCTGCTCGGTTATCCACAGGCGCACTGGCTGATTCCGGGCTTCTGGCGCAACATCATTCACCCCGCCGACCTGACCCGCGCCCAGGCCATTTGCGATGAGGCGGTACGCGACGGACGCGATCACACCCTCGACTATCGGGTGATCACCGCTGACGGGCGCTGCCTGTGGGTGCGTGACATTGTCAGTCTGATTGAACATGGCCATGAGCCTGTGATGCGCGGGCTGATGATCGACATCAGCGAAACCAAGCGCACTGAGGAGGCGCTGCGGCTTTCAGAGCAGAAGTTCGCGTCGGTGTTCCAGCAATGCCCGGATATCCTCGTGATCGCGCGGTTGTCCGACGGCTGTCTGCTGGAGGTCAACGAAGCCTTTGAAGAACAGATCGGCCTCAAGGCCAAGGACGTCGTCGGCCAGACCGCCACCGAACTCAACATCTGGGGCATCCCCGGGGTCGGGCCCGGGCTGTTACAGCGCTTGCAGGCCGGCAGTATCCGCAACCTGGAGATGCCCTTTCGCCGCAACAATGGCCAGGTGTTCACCGGTCTGATCTCCGCCGAGCCCTTCGACCTCGACACCACTCCGGCGCTGGTGGTGGTCGTGCGCGACATCACTCAACTCAAGGAAACCCAGCAGCAACTGCAAACCTCCGAAGAGAAGTTCGCCAAGGCCTTTCACGCCTCGCCGGACGGCTTGCTGCTGTCGCGTCAGAGCGATGGCTTGCTGCTGGAGGTCAACGAGGGTTTCAGTCGCATCACCGGATTCAACAGCGCGATGTCGGTGGATCGCTCGGCGCTGGATCTGGGGATCTGGGTCAATCTCAACGAACGCAAGCAGATGCTCGACCTGCTGCACCGCGACGGCTTCGTACGCGATTTCACCTGCCATATCCGCCGCAGCGACGGGCAAATCCGACTGTGCGAAGTGTCCAGCCGTCCTCTGCCGATCGGCGAAGAAGACTGCATGTTGACCATTGCCCGGGACATCACCGAGCGCCATTTGATGCAGGAAAAACTGCAGCAGGCCGCCACCGTATTCGAGAGCACCGCCGAAGGCGTGTTGATCACCGACACCCAGCAGCACATCAGCGCGGTGAACCGTGCGTTCACCGAAATCACCGGCTACAGCGAAAGCGAAGCCCTCGGTCACACCCCGCGTCTGCTCGCCTCGGGACTGCATGACAGCGCGTTTTATGCGGCAATGTGGCACCAGTTGACTGCTGAGGGACACTGGCAGGGCGAGATTTCCAACCGGCGCAAGAACGGCGAGTTGTATCCGAGCTGGCTGACCATCAGCGCCGTACGCAACCGCGACAAGTTCATCACCCACTTCGTCGCGGTGTTCGCCGATATCTCCAGCCTCAAACACGCACAAGCCAAGCTCGATTATCAGGCGCACCACGACCCGCTCACCGGCCTGCCGAATCGCACCCTGTTTGAAAGTCGCCTGCTCACCGCGCTGAACAGTCAGCAGGAAAACGGTGGTCAGGGCGCGGTGCTGTTCCTCGATCTCGACCGCTTCAAACACATCAACGACAGCCTCGGCCACCCGGTTGGCGATCTGCTGCTCAAAGGCATTGCCGTGCGTTTGAAAGAACAACTGCGTGATATCGACACCGTCGCACGACTGGGCGGTGATGAATTCATCATTCTGCTGCCGGGCCTGCAACAAGCCAGCGATGCCGACAACATCGCATTCAAACTGCTCAACTGCTTTGGCGCACCGTTTCAGGCCGGTGAGCACGAGTTTTTCATCAGCGCCAGCATCGGCACCAGCCTCTATCCACGGGACGGCTGCGATGTCGCCACCTTGGTGAAAAACGCCGACGCGGCGATGTACCGCTCCAAGGCCAAGGGCCGCAACCGCGTCGAAAGCTACACTCGCGACCTCACTGCCCAGGCCAGCGAGCGCGTGGCACTGGAGCACGAACTGCGCCGGGCCATCGAGCGCGAAGAGTTGTTCCTCTACTACCAACCGAAAATCAGCCTCGACGACCATCGCCTGGTCGGTGCCGAAGCGCTGATCCGCTGGCGCCACCCGACCTTCGGCGAAGTGCCGCCGGAGCACTTCATCCCGTTGGCCGAAGAGAACGGCATGATCCTGCAGATCGGCGATTGGGTGCTCGAGACCGCCTGCCGGCAGATGTTCGAGTGGAATCAGATCTACGACAGCCTTGGCCCGCTGTCGGTCAACCTGGCCGGCGCGCAACTGCGGCAACCGAATCTGCTCGGACGCATCGAACAACTGCTCAGGGACAACCGCCTGCAGCCGGATTTACTGCAACTGGAAATTACCGAAAACTTCATCATGAGCCAGGCCGAAGAAGCACTGGCGGTGCTGCACCAGCTCAAACATCTGGGGGTTCAACTGGCGATCGACGACTTCGGCACCGGTTATTCTTCGCTCAGTTACCTCAAACGCCTGCCGCTGGACATCCTCAAGATCGACCAGTCCTTTGTTCGCGGACTGCCCGATGACCCGCACGACGCGGCGATTGTCCGCGCGATTATCGCTCTGGGCCGGAGCATGCAATTCACCGTGATCGCCGAAGGCGTCGAGACCCAGGCCCAGCAACAATTCCTCGCCGCCGAAGGTTGCGAACAGATCCAGGGCTACATCGTCAGCCTGCCGCTGCCCCCGGAAGAATTCGCCGCAACGTTTCTTCGTGTAACCGTATCGGATTATTCGGATAGCACAGCCGCCAAACCGTCGCTATAATCCGCGGCCTACTGAGGGCCTATAGCTCAGTTGGTTAGAGCAGAGGACTCATAATCCTTTGGTCCACGGTTCAAGTCCGTGTGGGCCCACCAAATTGAAAGCCGCGCATTGCGCGGCTTTTGCCTATCTATACCCTCCGCCCCTCTTCGCCTCTCCCTCCTAATAAATCAAAAGTGTCCACAAAATGTCCACCCTGTTTTTCTCAGCGGATCGGTTTTGTGTACCCGCGAAGCACCCAACCCTCGTAGATTTCCCCATCCTCCACCACAGAAACCATGAGCCACGACTTTTCAGAAGCGTCTAGGACCTGCAGCAAAGCCCCAATCGGAAGCTGCTTCGTAGACAAATACTTTTGACCCGGTCCCTCCCTCAAGGAAACGCGATCCCCAACCAGAACTCGGAATCCAACAAGTTTCTCTTTATCGACACCGGCTGGTGGATGTCGAGCAAGAGTTCGAGCTTCAGCCGGTGTCTTTGCAGAAGTAAAATTTTCACTGAAGTTCTTCTGAAGATCGAATCCTTGATTGATTGCCGCAAAAACCCAAGTCAAAACAATCACAAAAGCAATAAAGAACTGCAGCGACGGCGAAGAGATGCCTTTAAGACTTCCCGCACTCATAAACGCAGTAATGATTTCCCTCGTCGCATTAGAGCGCTGTTCTTCACCTACCAGACCACCACTTACGTCTAATGTCTCTCCCCTAGAAATTGCCTCATCGATCCCCGAAGAAACCTGATCTAAAGAAATTTGCCCATTACGAATTAAACCGTATAGTTCATAATGTTCTTTTATCAGACTGCTCATTACCTTCGGAGCAGTGGCTTTCCAAGCTTCTCCAATTTTACCGATTGATCTTAGCGCTTTGTTTAAATCGGAGTCTGGTTGCACAGCGGCATGATTCAGTGCCAAATTGAATTCACTGATTGCTCTGAGCGTTTTCCCAATTTCAGAATTTGGAGTAGCAAGTTGTCGGACTACGTTAAAACGCACCCGGTCGACTACTTCTGTAAACTTAAGAAACTCTTTACTACCCAATACTGATTGAGTTGCACCAAGAATGGACTTTACAGCAGCGCCGAGTTGATAAATCTCTTTCGAAACAGCAAGTTCTTTTACAGCTGTCCCAATCGCATAACTTTTCTGGGTCGCCCCAAGTGACGAAAAGTCTTTTTGATCCTCACTCATAGGCACCTACCTTCTTAGTACGAAATTTTGCCAACGGATTCAACTCCACAACCCCCGCCATATGCCCCGGACTAAAATGCGCATACTTCTGCGTCATCGCCAACGTGGCATGCCCCAAAACATTCTGCAGCGTAACAATATCCCCGCCATTCATCATGTAATGACTAGCAAACGTATGCCTTAAAACATGCGTCAGCTGCCCCGCAGGCAGATCCAGATCAATCGCAACCACCGCCCGCCGAAAAGCATCGTACGATGGCTTGAACGGCAACGCCTTCTTCAACCGCTTCTCAAGCGTCTCAGAGATCGGAATCGTCCGATTCTTACTCGACTTCGTCTTACTGTAGTGAATCAACCGATTGCGCACCTGACGCGGCTGCAGCGCTTCTGACTCCCCCCACCGTGCACCAGTCGCCAAGCACACCTCAGAAATCAGCAGCGTATCGTCCTCAAGCGTGGCCAGATGGGTCAGTAAACATGTGAGGCACGGATGTCGAAAAGCTCATCCAGTGAGATGTGCTTTTCGATGTGGTCGGCCGCCGGCGAAGGAAACCCCGCAGGGATTTGAAACGAGTAAAGCGGGAGCTTTTCGCCTGTGTCTGACAGGGGGCCAAGAATGGTGACGCTCATGATACGAACCTGACGAAAGTTAACCTGTATGCACATACAGTAAACGCGGAGTCCTACACGCGGTCAATGTGGCGCGTAGGACATTTCGACGGGTGACATCACGCTTGGGCACTTGCCAAGGATCGAGCGGTGGAAATGACGGCAGTTAGGAGCGCGATTGCAATCACTCTTGACCGCAAGTCAGCCGGATTTGCTGGAGACATCTGTTGATTCGTAGATGCCTTTGAACGGGATGACGTAGATACGTTTGCAGGTGTCTGAGTTTTTTCGGACGTAGACAACATCCCTCTCTACTGGACCACATGTAGTGACGGCCGTGGCGTCAGCCAGAATCGTGTAGTCCATAAAGGCGTGGGCTTTAGGAAACGTGTACATCCCAAGCCCGAGAACCGACGTGACAAAACAGATTTTCAGAATAGAAAGCAGAATGGCATTCCCTCCCTCGTCCACCGTGTCGTTATTGAAACAACGCGGTGCCATCTTCACGCACATCCCTAGGCTGATCACAACCATTGAAAGGGGTACTGAATAGAGAAAGCCACCAATCGTCGATGCATATCGAATGTTCTCGACTTCAATCCCTGTCCTGGCGTTGATGACTTTCTCCGCAGCAATTTTGCAGATGTAGAAGATAACGGCCGTATAGACCAAGGAGGTGGGCCAATTTTTTATGAATACGTTTAGTTGGTCACGCGTCATGAAGGCGTAAATCGCGCCCCCAAAATACACAGATGCGAGGAACAGGAACGATTGCTCGTCCGGCGTTAGGTAATCACCCAAAATGGGGCCTACGATATTCGCGATAACCAGCACTGCGATAATCAGCAATGCATTCAAGATCCCTTTTTGTTGCTCAGTCATATTGCTCCCTAATGGCTTTTTGCGATCGAACGATGGCGGTTGATATTCGATGACTGATCGGCAATGCAGGACACCTCCGAGCCAGGAGTAGGAATAGGCTTCTTGTAAGGTAATGGGCCAGCCAGCGGTTGCAGGGGATCTACTCGCAGGATAATCTTCGGATGCCGCTGACAGTTCAGCGGCCGGGGGTCAGAGCCCGAAAGATCAAGGCGCAAAGCGCCCATACCTCTATCGCGGCGTTTTTTTTCGCCTGCGATAAGGCTTCATGGCGGCTGTGCGTGGGAGACCTTCGGGTCTGCCGGTTTCCTTGATTCCCGGTTTCTGACCCCGCGCACAGCTGCCACCCTTCCCGTCAGAAGGTTCGGTGACAGTCCATCAAATCAAGGAATGAAAAAGATGTGCACTCCAAATCCGTCCAGAGTTTTACCCCTCCTCCAGCATGGATCGCATAGCGATCAACCTCTCCGTCACCCAGTCAATGGGGGTGAAAAATGACCAAACCCGTCGAGTTGAAAACACTTGGTCTCGTAGCCCTTAATGACTGCTATAAAAATTCGCTGTTTCGTGTGAATAGCGGGATTCCGGTCGAACAAGCGTTATCCCAAGCATCTGACCTTTTGGGCTTGGCTACGACGTTTGCGGAAGACGCGGCGTATCAGCGAAACACTGACAGGCCTGCTTGGGCTGCGCATCATTTGACGGCAATGGGGAGAGCGGTTGTTGATGATGTTGTAGCAGCGATTCGTAAGCAGAAAGCGTCCTCCTAAGGGCGGGCACCAGCGCCGAGATTTTTTCTCGGGGACGCCTCGGCTACTCAGAGGCGTCTACCTTGAACCCGCGCACAGTTGCCACCTTTACCAACCCTTCACGTGTCCCGTTCTTTGGGGCCTTTAATGTCAAATCGGCTGTGCTGCTACAATGCGCGCCCTCCACCGCGTCCGGCGACGACAAAAATGGAATGGAAAGACCTAAATATTGGCGGCCGCCAGTACAGCATGGAGCATTTACAGCCCTTCGAATTGGTATTTGAGGTCGCAGGTAATCAGCTCGTCGTCAAATTCGAGTTTGGGCTTCACTGTTTTACCGATGACAAGGGGCATGGCCAATTGATTCGGCACAGGGGCGAAAGTCGTTATTTCTGCCCTGAACGTCATCACTGCAGTAGTCAAATCGCGGAGTACCTTCACAAACGATTTTTCAAAGGACTCGTTGTTCCATTCTACGTAGAAAACAGCCAGCGCTATTTCTGCCTAGACCTGCACGATTACGCTATTTTCTTCTCGATCAGCAAACCGCAAGGAACGACGAACCTACTAAAGGTACGGATAATTTCGGCGTATGAGGTAGCTGAGTGGGGGCGCGCGAAGCTACCCAAGGGTAAGCCGCATAACGTTCGATACATCCTAGAGATGCGTAACGCTGGCAAATCTGTCTGAAAACAAAAAACCCCGACGCTTTCGCATCGGGGTTCTTTGTGAATCTCAATATCGGCCTGTCCTTTCGCGGTTTCCCGCTTATCCCGCTCACTGGCTAGGAGTGGCTTACGCCACCGAAATCAACACCCCTCGCTTCCAAGGTTCCGGTCTGTGCTGGCGTGGAAATAATAACGTTTATATGTATTTCTGGCAACCATCAAGGTGCGCTAAACGCACCACATCCATAGAAAAATACGTGCTGAGCGTTCATCTTTTGTGGTTATGGTGCCTAGGGCGCCAGAGCAGACCGCTGCTCAAGCATAATCCAAAGATGCCAAGAAAAGCACTTCTCCCCCTCCCGCAGGCAGGCGTCATACATCGTTTGTTTGGAAAAGATGCAGATGTTGAAACACTTAAGCCACCCCAAGCGCGCCGTCGGAAGAAGGCTGAGCCAGCGACTTCATAAAATGCAGTGTTTTGCAGTGGCCCGAAGAAGACGAGCAGAAAGGCATGTTGAATTGGGAATGGTGGCCGCGCCGAATTTTTCGCCGAGGAGTCACTAATTCCCGACCCAAGGTAAAATCTCCTTGGACATTTGGCAAGGATTGTCGATTTTTATGAAAAGCATAAAAACGCACAGAAAAAAATGCTCGAGTCGATCGAGTCTGAGAAAGAGTAAGGCGGCTCGTTCTACCGATAAATTTTGTGATCGCTAAAGGAGTTCCAGTGGACATAGCGAAAATTCGAGCAGGAAAGCGGGTGAGTGTGCCAAGGGAAAAGGTGAACCAGCCTAGGCCTTGGGAAGAGCCATATGGAACGGTGGTGGGTACGATCAGCAACGAGGGTGTTTCTGTTCGACTGGATGGAGAATGCGCAACGGTCATCAGAGTTCGCCCTGAAGACTTGGACGAAGAATAGCCCTCTCCATCAATTCAAGGTGTCCAAAAAGTGTCCACCTGCGGTGGGGACATGAAGGAAATAGGTTAAAAAAATGACCAGTGCCACAGCAGCGTTATAGAACCGGTTTGTGAAAGCGCACATTTTTGATGGACTCATAATCCTTTGGTCCACGGTTCAAGTCCGTGTGGGCCCACCAAACATACAAAGGCTTATGCTTGATGGCATAGGCCTTTTTTGTTTTTGTGTCTCGTCAGCCACTCAGTCGACCCCATCCACCTGGATGTGAGTGGTGCCTGCGGGTCATACGTAAAATCAAATCGCAACGGAGCACGCAATGAGCGTAATGGAAAAGGAACTTCCAGAAATACACATCGACGATACCCTCAAAGTTCTTAAACACTTGAGTACATGCAGACCCCTGAAGGCATCTGCACGGCGTAGCAGACTCGAAGTGAATGCGGAGAAATTTGCCAATTGGTGTCTCATTCTCGGCGGTGCCGGGATGGCCGTCGCGGCCTGCATGGCCTACTGGCATACGTCGCAGACTCCGTTGCCGGAAGAGGCCAAATATCTGGCTCTCTATCTTGTGTTCTTCTCGACAATATCTACTTTGCTGTCACTGCTTACACCCATGGCGGCACTGGTCTACGCGCTTTTCCGATGGGAGACCATCACCTTGAAAAGCATGATTGCCGATGTCAGACACGAGAATGCGTTGGTAGATTCACTTGAACCTCATTCGGAAGTGGCACTTCTAGATGCAAAGTATTGGCTCGAACTCAGAATCAATCGAGCAGAAGCGCGTGTCGCCCTGTTTTTTGGAGAAAAAGCTGCAGCCCTTGCTCTGCTGGGAACGGCCTACGTCTGCGCGGAAAAATTCGGCGGTTTCCCCTGGATCAGTAAGACCTTGTTGGCCGGACCTGTGAGCGGAAACTGGGGTGATAGCGCCTTATTGATGATCATTGCCTTGGTACTCGGTCTTTCAATAGGAGCGGTATTGCTCAAACGCGTAAATCTCCGATACCGCTTCCAGATCGAACTTATCGATCAAGCCTTACGCAGAATGGCCAGATAACGGTCAATCCAACGCATAAAAATCCGCGCAATTACGCGGATTTTTCTGTCCACTCTTCGCGCCCCGTTGGCCAATCATTCGATTACCGCCCACAAGCGTCTCGTCGGTTGAGCCTGTAACATGCTCGCTCCAAGATCCGCGCCCTATGGAGCCCTCCTTGCCCGACATCCGCCCGCCCGTGCTCGATGAAATCGACCGGCAGCTAATCGCCGCCCTGCAAATCAACGCTCGCGAGAGCGTTGCCATGCTTGCCCGCCAATTGGGCATTGCGCGCACCACAGTGACGTCGCGACTGGCGCGTCTGGAAAAGGCCAAGGTGATCACCGGTTATGGCGTGCGCTTGGGTCAGCGTGTCGTCGATGGTGGGCTGCAAGCCTACGTCGGGATCAAGGTGCAGCCGCGTTCTGGCAAGGAAGTGCTGCGTCGCTTGAGTGCGATGGCGCAGGTGCAGCAGTTGTGTGCGGTGAGTGGCGAATTTGATTATGTGGCGTGGCTGCGCACCGACTCGCCGGAGCAACTGGATCAATTGCTGGATCAGATCGGCAGTGTGGACGGGGTGGAGAAGACCACGACGTCGATCATTTTGAGTAGCAAGATTGATCGAGGGCAGCCGGTTTGAGTAGTGGCAATAACCTTTCGGTTGGCAAATAGGGCCTCTTCGCGAGCAAGCCCGCTCCCACATTTGACCGGGTTGAGCGCAGAATCTGCGCCAGACACAAATCCACTGTGGGAGCGGGCTGGCTCGCGAAAGCGGTTTGTCAAACGCCGTCCTTAGTGGAGGGAATATCGCCTTCGCGAGCAAACTCGCTCCCAAAATGATCGAAGTGAAGTCAAAGATTGTCACTTTGATCAATAGAATGGCAAAACGACGACACTTTGCGTCTTATTAACGTGTTCTACGCTCCCTAGAATGGCTGGCATCTTTTCCTATACTCAGACGCGCATCCTGCGTCGGGTCGCCAGCAAGGTCAGCCATGAACAAGAACAATCGCCATCCTGCAGACGGTAAGAAGCCCGTCACCATTTTCGGCCCGGACTTTCCGTTCGCCTTCGACGACTGGATCGAACACCCGGCCGGTCTCGGCAGCATTCCTGAACACCATCACGGCGCTGAAGTGGCGATTGTCGGCGCGGGTATCGCGGGTCTGGTGGCCGCCTACGAACTGATGAAGCTCGGCTTGAAACCAGTGGTGTACGAGGCCTCGAAACTGGGTGGCCGCCTGCGTTCGCAAGCGTTCAACGGCACCGACGGCATCGTCGCGGAACTGGGTGGCATGCGTTTCCCGGTGTCCTCTACTGCGTTTTATCACTACGTCGACAAGCTCGGTCTTGAGACCAAACCGTTCCCGAACCCGCTGACACCGGCCTCCGGCAGCACAGTGATCGATCTGGAAGGCAAAACCCATTACGCACAAAGCCTGAAGGATCTTCCTGCACTGTTCCAGGAAGTGGCTGACGCCTGGGCGGATGCGCTGGAGGCCGGCTCGCAGTTCGCCGACATCCAGCAAGCCATTCGCGACCGCGATGTGCCGCGCCTCAAAGAACTCTGGAACAAACTCGTTCCGCTGTGGGACGACCGCACGTTCTACGACTTCGTGGCTACCTCCAAAGCCTTCGCCAAACTGTCATTCCATCACCGCGAAGTGTTCGGTCAGGTCGGCTTCGGTACCGGCGGCTGGGACTCGGACTTCCCCAATTCGATGCTGGAAATCTTCCGCGTGGTGATGACCAACTGCGACGATCACCAGCATCTGGTGGTTGGCGGTGTGGAACAAGTGCCGCAAGGCATCTGGCGGCATGTGCCGGAGCGCTGCGTGCACTGGCCGGAAGGCACCAGCCTGAAATCCCTGCACCGTGGCGCGCCACGTTCCGGCGTGAAGAAAATCGCTCACGCCCCGGATGGCCGCTTTGCCGTCACCGACAACAACGGCGACACCCGCGAATACGCTGCCGTGCTGACCACCTGTCAGAGCTGGCTGCTGACCATCCAGATCGAATGCGACGAAACCCTGTTCTCGCAGAAGATGTGGATGGCGCTGGACCGCACGCGCTACATGCAATCGTCGAAGACCTTCGTGATGGTCGACCGGCCATTCTGGAAGGACAAGGATCCAGAAACCGGCCGCGACCTGATGAGCATGACCCTCACCGATCGCCTGACCCGCGGCACCTATCTGTTCGACAACGGTGACGACAAGCCGGGGGTGATCTGCCTGTCCTACTCGTGGATGAGCGACGCGCTGAAGATGCTGCCGCACCCGGTGGAAAAACGCGTAGAGCTGGCGTTGAACGCGCTGAAGAAGATCTACCCGAAAGTCGATATCGCCGCGCGGATCATCGGTGATCCGATCACCGTGTCGTGGGAAGCCGACCCGTACTTCCTCGGCGCATTCAAAGGCGCCCTGCCCGGCCACTATCGCTACAACCAGCGCATGTACGCGCACTTCATGCAGGACGACATGCCCGCCGAGCAACGCGGGATTTTCATCGCCGGTGACGACGTGTCGTGGACACCGGCGTGGGTCGAAGGCGCGGTGCAGACTTCGCTCAACGCAGTGTGGGGCATCATGAAACACTTCGGCGGTTCGACACATAAAGAGAACCCGGGCCCGGGTGATGTGTTCAAAGACATCGGCCCTATCGCCCTGCCCGAGTAAGAGGAATCCCCGATGCGTGTAGCCCTTTACCAATGTCCACCGCTGCCCTTGGAACCCGCCGCCAACCTGCATCGCTTGCAGCAACTGGCGATGGAAGCCAAGGGTGCCGACCTGCTGGTGCTGCCGGAAATGTTTCTGACCGGCTACAACATCGGCCAGGAAGCGGTTAGCACCTTGGCCGAGGTCTACAACGGCGAATGGGCGCAGCAGATCGGTCGAATCGCCAAAGCCGCCGGGCTGGCGATCGCTTACGGATACCCCGAGCGCACGGCCGACGGGCAGATCTACAACGCCGTTCAATTGATCGACGCGCACGGCGAGCGCCTGTGCAATTACCGCAAGACCCATCTGTTCGGCGATCTTGATCGGTCAATGTTCAGCCCCGGCGAAGATGATTTTCCGGTGGTTGAACTCAACGGCTGGAAGCTCGGTTTCCTGATCTGCTACGACCTGGAGTTTCCCGAGAACGCGCGGCGTCTGGCGCTGGCCGGCGCCGAGCTGATTCTGGTGCCGACGGCAAACATGATCCCGTTCGATTTCGTCGCTGACGTCACCGTGCGTTCCCGTGCCTTCGAAAACCAGTGTTACGTGGCGTACGCCAATTATTGCGGGCAGGAAGGCGAGATCCACTATTGCGGACAAAGCAGCATCGCCGCGCCGGACGGCAGCCGTATCGCCCAGGCCGGACTCGATGAAGCATTGATCGTTGGTGAGCTGGATCGCCAGTTGATGGCCGATTCCCGCGCCGCCAATCGCTACCTCAACGACCGTCGTCCCGAGCTTTACCAAGCGTTGAACAAGCGCTGACCCCGCCCAATCCGCTAGCATTGGCACTTCACTGTTCTGGAAGTGCCCATGCCTGCGCCGACTCACCCCCGCCCCCACACTGAAACCCTGCCAAACGGCTTGCGCGTGACCCTGCGTCAGGTGCCCGGCTTGAAGCGCAGTGCCGCTGCGTTGCGGGTGGCGGCCGGTAGCCATGATGTGCCACTGGAGTGGCCGGGGCTGGCGCATTTCCTTGAGCATCTGCTGTTTCTCGGCACTGAGCGTTTTCCTGCGAGTCAGGCGCTGATGGCCTACGTGCAAAGTCACGGTGGTCAAGTGAATGCAAGCACCCGTGAACGCACCACCGACTTCTTCTTCGAACTGCCGACCTCGGCCTACAGCGCCGGGCTCGAGCGCCTGTCAGACATGCTCGCCCAGCCGCGTATGAATCCGCACGATCAGTTGCGCGAACGCGAAGTGCTGGACGCAGAATTTGTCGCGTGGTCGCAAGATCCCACGGCTCAGCAGGAACTGGCGCTGTACGAGGGATTGCCGGCCACACATCCGCTGCGCGGGTTTCATGCGGGAAATCGCGACAGCCTGAAAGTTGAGTTACCAGCGTTTCAACAGGCGCTGAAAGATTTCCACCGGCAGTTTTATCGCACCGGACAAATGACGCTGAGCCTGGTCGGGCCGCAGAGCATCGAGGAATTGCGCGCAATGGCGCAGCAGTTTGCCGCGGCGCTACCGACTGGGGATAAGGTCGAACAGGCAGCGCCGCTGCCATTGGCAGTAAAAAGTTATCAACAGGTCGGCGAGCGAAGCAGCAATCTTTTGTTCGCTTTCGAAGCGCTGCCCGACTCGTCCGCCGAAGCGCTGGCGTTTCTCTGCCATTGGCTGAACAGCGCCAAGCCCGGCGGGCTGCTCGCCCATTTGCAGCAACAACGCCTCGCGGACGGTTTGAAAGCCGTGCCGCTGTATCAGTTCGCCGGGCAAGCGCTGCTGCATCTGCAATTCACCACCCCAGCCGAATCCTTCAGCGCCATTCGTGAGCAGTTTCTGGACTGGTTGAGCTTCTTTGCCGCGCAACAGGACTGGGCAGCGTTGCGCGAGGAATACACCAGGCTGTTTGAGCGTCAGCAGCAAATCAGCGGCGCCCTGCAACTGGCGCGGCTCGACAGTGAACAACGCGAAAACGGTCTGTCGGAAAACGGCGTGGTCGCGCTCAAACAGATCCTGCACGACATCGGTGTTGTGGATAACTTCAGCGACCATTGGCACCTGCCTGCCGCCAATCCTTTTCTAGGCTCCAACGAGCCGCTGGCCAACGCCGGCCTGATTCGCGGCCAGACCAGCGCCCATCGTGGGTTGCGTACTTTCGCTCAGGATCGCTCGCGCGGTCGGCGTGAGCGTTCGCCGATGCAATTCAGCCAGGCGTTGCCGGATCATAGCGACCACGGCGCGATTTATTTGCGTTGGCAAACGCAGGCGGCGGCCGGCACAGATCTGCAAGGCAAGCTGCGACGCAGTCTGCGGGAAACGCAGGAAGATGCGCGGCAGGCCGGCGTCGAGTTGGCGTTCAGTGCCACCGGCACGCAGTGGCTGCTGAAACTGACGGGCCTGCAGGAGCCGATGCCCAGTGTCCTCGAACACGCGCTGAAATGTCTGACGCAAATTGACGCCGATTCAGCGAGCGCAGAGGCAGAAACACCGTTGATACCGATCCGCCAGTTGCTCAAGGCGTTGCCTGAATATTGTCTGTCATCGGCCGTCGAGTCGAACGACGTCAAACAGCTGTGGACAACTTCGCGCTGGGACGGACTGGCCCTTGGCCTCAACGCACAGACGCAATCGGCCATGGGCCTGGCACTGAGCCGCATCCCCGGCACACCGGACAATCAATTGCCGGCAGCGACGGCGATCAACCCGCAACATCTGTGGAGCCACATCGACACCGCGTCCAGCGAGCATGCGTTGCTGCTGTTCTGCCCGAGCGCCAGCCGCGAGATCGCCGACGAAGCCGCCTGGCGCTTGCTCGCGCAGCTGTGTCAAACCCCGTTTTATCAGCGCCTGCGGGTCGAATTGCAATTGGGCTACGCGGTATTCAGCGCCTTGCGACAGATGCATGGCCAGAGTGGATTGCTGTTCGGCGTGCAGTCGCCAGATACTGCGCCCGTTGAGCTGCTCGGCCATATCCAACAGTTCCTCGAGGGCATTCCTGCGCTGATCGAAAACCTCGATGAAGAGGACTTCAACCAGCAACGCCAGTCACTCGCGGATCAGTTCGATGAGAGTCATCTGTCCGGCAAAGACGCCGCCGAGTTGCTGTGGCAGGCCAAGCTCGCCGGCCACTCGTCGGATTATCTGGCGCAACTGCACACAGCCATTGGTCAACTGAAACGCTCAACATTGCTGGAGGCAGCGCAGCGCTTGCTCAACGCCAAGGGCGGCTGGCGCTGCCTGGCCAGCGAATCGTCACCCGGCGCGCCGTGGCAAGCGACAAAATGATCATTACCAAGGCTGCAAGGAGCTTTCTCAAAGATTCACGGGCAATACCGTTGAAATTTTGAGTAACATAGCAGCCTAACTATTTGGAACATCCCGGCGCGGTCATGGACTATAACTATGGACAGCGCTATCCCACCCACCCAATGAGGAGTCACCCTATGTCCTGGACAAAACCGGCTTACACCGACCTGCGTATCGGCTTCGAAGTCACCATGTACTTCGCCAGCCGCTGAGTTCTGCCTACGCAGACTTGCAGTGCAACGCCTCGGCTCGCCGGGGCGTTTTATTTTCAGCGTTGAAAGATGGGAGCGTTCATGTTCGTCCAGATTCTGGGTTCGGCCGCCGGTGGCGGATTTCCGCAGTGGAACTGCAACTGCGTCAATTGCGCAGGCTTTCGCGACGGCAGCCTGAATGCCAAGGCCCGCACCCAATCGTCCATCGCGATTTCCGATGATGGCGTGAACTGGGTGCTGTGCAATGCTTCGCCGGACATCCGCGCGCAACTGCAGAGCTTCGCCCCGATGCAACCGGGCCGAGCCCTGCGCGACACCGGCATCAGCGCGATCATCCTGATGGACAGCCAGATCGACCACACCACCGGCCTGCTCAGCCTGCGCGAAGGCTGCCCGCATCAGGTCTGGTGCACGGACATGGTTCACGAAGATTTGAGCACCGGTTTCCCGCTGTTCAAGATGCTTACCCACTGGAACGGCGGTTTGAGCTGGAATCGCATCGAGCTCGACCAGAGCTTCACTGTCGCTGCCTGCCCGAACCTGCGCTTCACCCCGCTGCCGTTGCGCAGCGCCGCGCCACCGTATTCGCCGCACCGTTTCGACCCGCACCCGGGCGACAACATCGGCCTGATCGTCGAAGACATGAACACCGGCGGCAAACTGTTCTATGCACCGGGGCTGGGCAAGGTCGACGCACCGCTGCTGGAAATCATGGCCGGAAGTGATTGCCTGCTGGTGGACGGAACGCTGTGGGATGACGATGAAATGCAGCGCCGTGGCGTCGGCACCCGCACCGGTCGCGAGATGGGCCACCTGGCGCAGAACGGCCCCGGCGGCATGCTCGAAGTGCTGGAGCAATTGCCTGAGCAGCGCAAGGTGCTTATCCACATCAACAACACCAACCCGATTCTCGATGAAGATTCGCCGGAGCGCGCGGAGCTGGCGCGGCGTAATGTTGAAGTGGCCTATGACGGCATGAGTATTGTGCTGTAGCGGATGGCCCCATCGCTGGCAAGCCAGCTCCCACAGGATTCTGTGGCGTTCACAAACCCTGTGGGAGCGAGCTTGCTCGCGAAGACGTCCGAACAGACACCCAGTATTCCAACGGTTGTTCCCCGGAGAACCGCAATGACCGACACCCCGCTGTCCCCCAGCGAATTCGAAGCCGCCCTGCGCGCCAAAGGCGCCTACTACCACATCTACCACCCATATCACGTGGCGATGTACGAAGGCCGTGCCACCCGCGAGCAGATTCAGGGCTGGGTCGCCAACCGCTTCTACTATCAGGTGAACATCCCCCTGAAAGACGCGGCGATCCTCGCCAATTGCCCGGATCGCGAGATTCGCCGGGAGTGGATTCAACGCCTGCTCGACCACGATGGTGCCCCCGGTGAAGACGGCGGCATTGAAGCCTGGCTGCGGCTCGGTCAGGCGGTCGGCCTCGACCCGGATCAACTGCGCTCCCAGGAACTGGTGCTGCCCGGCGTGCGTTTCGCCGTCGACGCCTACGTCAACTTCGCCCGCCGTGCCAGTTGGCAGGAAGCCGCCAGCAGCTCGCTGACCGAACTGTTCGCACCGCAGATCCACCAGTCGCGCCTCGACAGCTGGCCGCAGCATTACCCGTGGATCGACCCGGCCGGTTACGAATATTTCCGCACCCGCCTGGGTCAGGCGCGGCGCGATGTCGAGCATGGTCTGGCGATCACGCTCGAGCACTACAAGACCCGCGAGGGTCAGGAGCGCATGCTGGAAATTCTCCAGTTCAAACTGGACATTCTTTGGAGCATGCTCGATGCCATGAGCATGGCTTACGAACTGAACCGCCCGCCGTATCACAGTGTCACCGAGCAGCGGGTCTGGCACAAAGGAATCACCCTATGAGTTTTGATCGCAGCAAGATCCCGACCTGGCGTCCCGGCTACCGTTTCCAGTACGAACCGGCGCAAAAAGGCCACGTGCTGCTCTACCCCGAGGGCATGATCAAGCTCAACGACAGCGCCGCGCTGATCGGCGGTTTGATCGACGGTGAACGCGATGTCGCGGCGATCATCGCCAAACTCGACGAGCAGTTTCCCGGCGTGCCCGAGCTCGGTGAAGACATCGAGCAATTCATGGAGGTTGCCCGTGCGCAGCACTGGATCGAACTTGCCTGAAGCATCGGTGCAAGTACCGCCAAAATCTGAAGTCGGCCTGCCGCTGTGGTTGCTCGCCGAGCTGACCTACCGTTGCCCGTTGCAATGCCCGTACTGCTCCAATCCGCTGGATTTCGCCGAGCAGGGCAAAGAGCTGAGCACCGAGCAGTGGATCAAGGTCTTCCGCGAAGCGCGGGAGATGGGCGCGGCACAGCTGGGCTTTTCCGGTGGCGAACCGCTGGTGCGTCAGGACCTCGCCGAGCTGATCCGCGAAGCGCGGCAGTTGGGTTTCTACACCAACCTGATCACCTCCGGCATCGGCCTGACCGAGCAGAAGATCAGTGACTTCAAGAAGGCTGGTCTCGATCACATCCAGATCAGTTTCCAGGCCAGCGACGAGCAAGTGAACAACCTGCTCGCCGGCTCGAAGAAGGCTTTCGCGCAGAAGCTGGAAATGGCTCGGGCGGTGAAGGCCCACGGCTATCCGATGGTGCTGAACTTCGTCACCCATCGGCACAACATCGACAAGATCGACCGCATCATCGAGCTGTGTATTGCGCTCGAAGCGGACTTCGTCGAACTCGCCACCTGCCAGTTCTACGGCTGGGCACAGCTCAACCGTGTCGGCCTGTTGCCGACCAAAGAGCAACTGGTGCGCGCCGAACGCATCACCAACGAATACCGCGCCAAACTGGAAGCCGAAGGGCATCCGTGCAAGCTGATTTTCGTCACCCCGGACTACTACGAAGAACGCCCGAAAGCCTGCATGAACGGCTGGGGCAGCATCTTTCTGACGGTTACCCCGGACGGCACTGCCCTGCCCTGTCATGGCGCCCGACAGCTGCCGGTACAGTTTCCCAACGTGCGCGACCACAGCATGCAGCATATCTGGTACGACTCGTTCGGCTTCAACCGCTTTCGCGGTTACGACTGGATGCCCGAGCCATGCCGCTCCTGCGACGAGAAGGAACAGGACTTCGGCGGCTGCCGCTGTCAGGCGTTCATGCTCACGGGGGACGCGAGCAATGCCGACCCGGTGTGCAGCAAGTCCGACCATCACGGCGTGATTCTCAAGGCCCGCGAAGAAGCCGAGACCGCCACTCAGACCATCGAACAACTGGCCTTCCGTAATGAACGAAACTCACGCCTCATCGCCAAGGGCTGAGCCTTTCAGCGCCGCCCAGGCTGTCGCCGCCGGCATGGATTTCGCCGAACTGCAACTCGGTGCCCACGGTTTGTTCTGGAATGAATATCGCCCCGAAGATGCTGCGTGCCGGATCTGGCACTGGCGAGACGGCGCGGCGAAATGTCTGACGCCGGATGGTTTCAGCGTGCGCAGCCGGGTGTACGAATATGGCGGTGGCGCGTTTTGTCTGACGCCGGACGGGGTGGTTTTCGTCAATGAGGCGGATCAGCAGTTGTATCGGCAGACGCTGGATGGCGCGCCCGAGGTGCTGACTTCTGGCGAGTGTCGTTATGGCGATCTGCATTTTGCTTTCGGCCAGGTGCTGGCGGTGGAGGAACTGCGCGACCAGCATCGGCTGGTAGCGATTGATCTGGCTGATGGCACGCGGCATTTGCTGGCGGAAGGTGCTGACTTTTACGCTGCGCCGACCATCAGCCCGGACGGTTCGCGACTGGCCTGGATCGAGTGGAGTCGGCCGCATCAGCCTTGGACATCCACCCGATTGATGGTTGCCGAGCGTCTGGCTGAGGGTGGCTTCGGCGCACCGCATTGCGTGGCGGGGGCTGACCTTGAAGAGTCGATCCAGCAACCGCGATTTGACGCGAAAGGACGCCTGTTGTGCCTGACTGATCGCGGCGGATTCTGGCAGCCGTGGGGCGAAACGTCCGACGGTTTGCAGCGACTGCCCTGTGCCGAAGCCGATCATGCGCCCGCCCCGTGGCAGATGGGTGGCAGTACCTGGTTGCCGGTAGGCGATTCGTTTCTGGCAAGTTGGAGCGAAGGCGGTTTTGGTCGCCTGGCGCTCGACGGCGAAGACTTTACCGGCGACTACAGCCGCTTTCGGCATCTGGCGCTGGATCAGCAATTCATCTACTGCATCGCCGCTTCGCCGATCAGACCTTCTGCGGTGATCGCCATTGATCGCGCTACCCGCGAAGTGAATGTGCTGGCTGGCGGTGTGGCGCCTTTGCCGGCGGATTGCATCAGCCGTCCGCAGACCTTGCGCTACCCGAGCGGCAGCGGTGAGGCTCACGGCTTCTTTTATCCGGCGATGAACGATGAAGTGCGACAGCCACTGGTGGTGTTCATCCACGGCGGCCCGACCTCGGCCTGCTACCCGATGCTCGACCCGCGCATTCAGTACTGGACGCAACGCGGCTTCGCCGTCGCCGATCTCAACTATCGCGGCAGCAGCGGTTATGGCCGCGAATACCGTCAGACGTTGCATCTGAGTTGGGGTGAGGTGGATGTCGAGGATGCTTGCGCGGTGGTGGCGTATCTGGCCGAGCAAGGTCTGATCGACGGCGAGCGCGCGTTTATCCGCGGCGGCAGCGCCGGGGGTTACACCACGTTATGCGCGTTGGCGTTTCAGCAGGTGTTCCGCGCGGGCGCCAGCCTCTATGGCGTCAGCGACCCGGTGGCACTCGCCCGGGCGACCCACAAGTTTGAAGGTGATTATCTCGACTGGCTGATCGGCGATCCCGAACAGGATGCCGAGCGCTACGCCGCCCGCACGCCGCTACTGCATGCGAGCAACATCCGTGTGCCGGTGATTTTCTTCCAGGGTGAACTGGATGCGGTGGTGGTACCGCAACAGACCCGCGACATGGTCGCGGCGCTGGAGCAAAACGGCATCCCGGTCGAGGCGCATTACTACGCAGAGGAGCGCCATGGCTTTCGCCGGGCGGTGAATCAGGCGCATGCGTTGGAGCAGGAGTGGAAGTTTTATCGGCGGGTGATGGGGTTGGTGGACTGATCGCCGCCCCAATTCAAAATAGCGTCGTCCCATTCGCGAGCAGGCTCGCTCCCACATTGGATCTGTGTTGTGCACAAAATCACCTGTGGGAGCGAGCCTGCTCGCGAAAGCTATCTATCAGGTGCCGCTGAACTCAGCGCTTGGCGATGATGTACACCGCATGCACGATCCCCGGGATGTAACCGCACAGCGTCAGCAGAATGTTCAGCCAGAACGCCCCGCCGAACCCGACCTGCAGAAACACACCCAGTGGCGGCAACAGAATAGCGATGATGATACGAATGAAGTCCATGGGTCAGCTCCTGAATGGGGGTTGGCTCACATGAGCCATACAAGCTAATCGACCTGCGCCGTTCTTCAGGGTTCAGTGCAAACGCCATTTGATCGCCACCATCGGGCACAAAAAAACGCCCCACGCCAAAAGAATCAGGCGTGGGGCGTGCGTTATACCGCGAGACGGTTCTTCAAATCGGGTAGGAAACTTCAGCTCAGACGGCAATCCCTTTGCGGCATTGCAGTTGCGCGGTGCGCACTCGCGAGAAGGCGCGGGTCAGGCGCAGGAGCATTTCGTCGATGTTGGCCTTGCTGACAGTGAGTGCCGGGGTGAAACGCAGGCAGTTGGCTTGCGGCGCGTTGAGCAGTAGGCCTTCATGCAAGGCGGCTTTGACTACGGCATCGGCGGAATCCTCTGACAGGCTCAGTCCCCAGAACAGGCCTTGACCACGCAGTTCGCCATGCCCGTAGCGGTGTGCCAATCGAGCTAGACCTTCGCGCAGGTGCTGGCCGAGGTCTTTGACCTGCTCGAGAAATACCCGATCCTGCACGCTATCAAGCACCACCAGACCGGCCGCTGTCATCAGCGCGTTGCCGTGATGAGTGCCGCCCAGTTCACCGGCGTCAAAACAGCAGGCCTTGCCACGGGCCAACAACGCCGCCAGCGGAACGCCGCCGCCGAGGCCCTTGCCGAGCACAACGATATCGGCGCGCACGCCGTAGGACTGTTCGGCGAGCAATGTGCCGCAGCGCCCGATGCCGGTCTGCACTTCGTCGAGGATCAGCAAAATGCCCAATTCTCGGCACAGACGCTCGACGCCTTTGAGGTAATGCTCGGTGGCCGGAATCACCCCGGCATCGCTCTGGATCGGTTCGAGCATGATCGCCACGGTTTGCGCATCGACAGCCGCATGCAGCGCCGGCAAATCGTTGAACGGCACCAGATCGAAACCCGGCAGCAACGGCGCGAAACGGTTGTGCAGGTTGCAACTGTCCGAGGCGGAAATCGTCGCCAGGCTGCGGCCATGGCAACCCTGCTTCGCAACAATGATCCGCGAGGCGCCGCCACGATGCAGTTGGCCCCATTTGCGCGCCAGTTTGATCGCTGCCTCACAGGCCTCGCTGCCGCTGTTGAGCAGGTAAGCCTGATCGCTGGAGGTGCTGGCGCACAGGCGTTCGGCAAGGCTGAGCATGCCGCGGTTGTGCAGATTGAAACCGGGATTGATCAACGCCTGGGCCTGACTGGCGATGGCTTTGACCAGCGCCGAAGGGCTGTGGCCGAGGCTGTTGGCGCCGCCGGCCTGGGAGAAGTCGAGATAAGCGCGGTCGTTGCTGTCCCACAACCAGGATCCCTGGCCACGCACGAAGACCTGCGCCGGTCGCTCGACGCTGGGCATCAGTCGCTCGGCATTCAGGCTATCGCCTGCCTGGGGTGGACCGGCCTCGAAAGCGAGGTCATCGAGACTCGGCGCCTGACGCCGCAGACTGAACAGATTCATTGCAAAAAACCTCGCTTGAGGTTTTTTGAACCGCCTATGCAAACATTGTCGAAGCAAACGCTATTCATCGCGCTCTCTGGCCCTGTAAGCCTTGTGATTGCGGTTAGACTAGGCTCACTGACGGCTTCGGGCCATTTCGATTTACCAGCATTTTCGATAAGTATTACTTATGGATTTCAAACAACTGCGTTATTTCGTCGCGGTCTACGAAGAGGGCCATGTCGGTCGGGCCGCCGAACGCCTGTCGATTTCGCAACCGGCGCTGTCGCAGCAGATTCGTCAGCTCGAACAGAACCTCGACGTCACGCTGTTCGAACGCAGCAGCAAACGCCTGTTGCCGACCCTTGCCGCGCACACGCTGTACAACCACGCCGTGCCGCTGCTCGACGGTTTGCAGCGGGCGCGGGAAGCGCTGGGCAACTTCAAGGGCCAGGCCTTGCGCACTCTGGCGATTGGCGTGCTGCAAACCGTGCACACCAGCCTCGTGCCGCAAATGCTCGAACGGGTGCGCAAGGCGCAGCCCCATCTTGTGGTGCAGATCTATGAACTGACGGGGCTGGAGATCGAGCGCCGTTTGCTCAACGGCTCGCTGGACATCGGCATCAGCTACCTGCCGCCGCGCCAACCGGGGCTGCATGGCGTGATGCTGTACGAGGACGAACTGACGCTGGTCATACCGGCGGATCACCCGCTGCGTGAATTCAAGAAGGTCTCGATGCGGCAGGCAGCGGAATTGCCGATGTTGCTGCTGGGCGAAGAGTTTCAGATCCGGCAGATCTGGCAGGCGCAACTGACCAGCCTGGGTCGGCGCCCGCAAGTGCAGGCCGAGCTGAACAATATGCTGGGGATTCTCGACAGTCTGCCGCACACCAAACTGGCAACGGTGCTGCCCGGGCGCTCACAGAGGGAATACGACGAGCAGGATCTGCTGTGGAAGCCGTTGAGCGAACCACGGGTGCCGCTGAAGGTTGGGCTGGTGTGCCGCGATGTGCAACGCCAGCAGGCGTCTTTGACCTTGCTGCGCACATTGCTGGAAGAAGTGATTCAGCGTGAAGACAAACCGCTGAAAGCAGCGCCGCCACTGGATCCGCTGGCCTGAAAACTTTTCTGCAGGCAAAAGAAAACCCCGCCGAAGCGGGGCTTTGCAGACTGTTTCCCTGACATCCATTTCACTCCGCCACCCTGGCAGAATCCTACGTGTCCGTGTTGTTGCTTTGCGCTTCCTGCGCGACGTCCATGAGTTGTAGATTAGCTGTGGATCCAATCTTCGCCTATGGGAGAACAGCAGCACGTCATGTAAGAGAATGCTTACATGACGTTACATCATCAGAACTGCTCAGCATTCAGCAGGAACAGCGATTCGCTACCCGCCTTCACCGACGCGCTCAGCGAGTGGATACGCGGCAGCAGACGGGCGAAATAGAAGCGCGCGGTGCCTAGCTTGCTGGCGTAGAAATCGTCCTGCGCTTCTTTGCCCAGCGCGGCTTTCGCCATCAGTGCCCACATGTAGGCATAAGCGGTGTAGCCGAACGCTTGCAGATATTCGACCGAGGCTGCGCCGATTTCGTTCGGATTGGTTTTCGCCCGATCCAGCAGCCACGCCGTCAGCTCGTCGAGGGTGCTGACGGCATCGTTCAGCGGCTTGGTGAATTCGCCGAGGTCAGTGCTGGCGGTTGCGGTGAAGTGGCGGATCTCGTCAGCGAACAGCTTGTAGAACGCGCCGCCGCTGCCGACGATCTTGCGCCCGACCAGGTCCAGCGCCTGAATGCCGTTGGTGCCTTCGTAGATCTGCGTGATGCGCACGTCACGCACCAGTTGCTCCTGACCCCACTCGCGGATGTAGCCGTGGCCGCCGAAAATCTGCTGACCGTGGACGGTGGTTTCAAGGCCCAGGTCGGTGAGGAATGCCTTGGCCACCGGAGTTAGCAGTGCGACCAGGTCTTCTGCGCGCTTGCGGGTGGTCGCGTCTTCGCTGAACTTGGCGGTGTCGAGTTGCATCGCCACGTAGGTGGAGAAGGCGCGACCGCCCTCGTTCGAGGCTTTCATGGTCAGCAGCATGCGACGCACGTCCGGGTGGACGATGATCGGGTCGGCAACCTTGTCCTTGTTCTGCGCGCCGGTCGGCGAACGGCTCTGCAGACGATCGCGCGCATATTCGACGGCGTTCTGATAGGAACGCTCGCCGCTGGCCAGGCCTTGAATGCCGACGCCCAGACGTTCGTAGTTCATCATGGTGAACATCGCCGCCAGGCCCTTGTTCGGCTCGCCGACCAGATAGCCCACAGCTTCATCGAAGTTCATCACGCAGGTCGCGGACGCCTGGATGCCCATCTTGTGTTCGATCGAACCGCAGTTCGCCGGGTTGCGCGCGCCCAAGCTGCCATCGGCATTGACCATGAACTTCGGCACCAGGAACAGCGAAATGCCTTTCGGGCCAGCAGGTGCGTCCGGCAGTTTCGCCAGCACCAGGTGGATGATGTTCTCGGTCAGGTCGTGCTCACCGCCGGTGATGAAGATCTTGGTGCCGCTGACCTTGTAGGAACCGTCGGCCTGCGGTTCGGCCTTGGTGCGGATGATGCCCAGGTCGGTGCCGGCGTGCGGCTCGGTCAAGCACATGGAACCGGCCCAGATGCCGGCGTACATGTTCGGCAGGTAGGCGGCCTTCAGCTCTTCGCTGGCGTGGGCGTTGATCGACAGGCAGGCGCCGGCGGTCAGCATCGGGTACAGGCCGAACGACAGGCTGGCGGAGTTGACCATCTCTTCTACTTGAGCCGAAACAGCCTTGGGCATGCCCATGCCGCCGTAGGCCGGATCGCCACCGACACCGACCCAGCCGCCTTCAGCGTAAGTCTGATAGGCCTGTGGGAAACCGGCCGGGGTGCTGACGGCACCGTCCTTCCAGTGGCAGCCTTCTTCGTCGGCCGCACGGCTCAGTGGCGCGATGCTTTTGCTGGTGACCTTGCCGGCTTCTTCGAGAATGGCTTCTACGGTTTCTGCATCGACAGTCTCGGCCAAGGCCGGCAGTTCGGCCCAGAGTTTGGCGACTTCGAATACTTCATTGAGGACGAAGCGCATATCGCGCAGCGGCGCTTTGTAGTCAGCCATGGCAAACCTCGCAAGATCTAAACAGGTGATTCGTGGAAGAGTGTTTTCGTTGAGGCCGAGTGTACCTCAACAACTTTTGCGACACATAGGGTCAACCGGTGACTGATTTGTTATTTTTGGTCACCAGCATTCAGAGATAGAAGAAAGCCCGCAATCAGCGGGCTTTGAGTGATGACGTGTGGCTTGAGTCAGCCAGCGGCGCTGTCCATGCGCACCGCGCCGCGACGGTTCTGTCCGAACGCCATGACGCAGTTACGCCCGGCGCCCTTGGCGCTGTATAACGCCTGGTCGGCGGACTTGAGGACTTCTTCCGGCGTCCGTTGCTCGACCCGTTCGGCAACGCCAATACTGACCGTGACCGAGACACTGGAAGCACCGCTGCCGCTACGACGCTGACGACCTTGCTGATCGTCCTGCGGACGGCTCTCCTGATTGCGCAACTGGATGTTGTAGGAGGCAATCGACTCGCGGATGACTTCCAGGTGCGGCATGCACTCCTCGAGGGTTTTGCCCGCAAACACCAAGGCGAATTCTTCACCCCCATAGCGATACGCCCTACCGCCACCGCTGATTTTCGACAGCTTGCTGGCGACCAGCCGTAGCACTTGGTCACCGACGTCGTGACCGTGGGTGTCGTTGAATTTCTTGAAGTGATCGACGTCGCTCATCGCCAGCACATAGTTGCGCCCCAGGCGCTGCATCCGTTCATTGAGCGCACGACGCCCCGGCAGACCGGTGAGTTCATCGCGGAAGGCCATTTGATAGGCCTCATGCGCCACGGCAGCGGCAATCATCAGCATCACCTGACTGCACATGATGTTCAGGGTGAACGGCAGGATGAAAGTTTTCGGCAGCATCCAGAACACCCCGAGCAACCCGACCAGCTGCGCCGCGTGCAGCGGGCGCGGATTGCGCCAGTATTGCCAGGCCAGCAACAGGAACGCCGAGAGGAATACCGGATAGGACATCTGGATCAGGCTCATCCAGGCGCCGTGCAGCGCCGGCCAGCGGATTTCCGAGAGCCACATCAGCAGCGCCTGCGGATAACTTTGTTCAAGCCCCAAAGCAACACTGCCAAAGGCCAGCAACACGGCGAAGCGCGCGACCATGTCCTGGAACAAATGGGTACGTTCCTGCCACGCGGCGAACAGCCCGAACAGCAACGGCAGCAGTAGGCAGACCAGGTGGAACACCACGGCTGCGTCATCGCGCACTTTGCCATTGTCGCGGTAATAGTCGGTCTGGGTGTCGAGCAAAAAGTAGGCGATGTACACCGTGAGCATCAGAAACAGCTCGCGCTGACGTCGGTAAACCGCACAGTAAGCGCCGCCCAACAGCAGCACCAGGGTTGGCAGTACGTTGAACAGCGAAGTGAAGAACACGTTGAGGTCTTTGACGTACGCAGCCGCCAACCCCGCGAGCAACAACAGCAGTGAAGGTAGGAAATGGCTGAAACGTACAGCGGAAGAACGCGGCAAGGGTAAAGCTCCGACCCGTCATATCAAAGAGATGGCATTGTGCCTGCAATGTGGCCAGTTAAGCACACACAATGTGATCCAGATCACACGCAGTCTCTTTAACGGCAGAAAACCCGGGTTTCTGAGCGATTCAGCAACAAAAAAACCGCTGCCCCCAGAGGGAGCAACGGTTTTCGTCAGACCGCGTTGAGGCTTAGTAGCCGAGTGCGAAGTCTTCTTCTTTCATGTCCATCAGGTTGTTGGCGCCCGACAGCATGGTGGCCACGTGGGTACGGGTACGTGGCAGGATGCGCTGGAAGTAGAAGCGCGCGGTTTGCAGCTTGGCGGTGTAGAACGCGGCGTCGCCGGTGCCTTCTGCCAGCTTCTCGGCTGCCAGACGTGCCATGTCGGCCCAGAAGTAGGCCAGGCAGGCGTAACCGGAGTACATCAGGTAGTCCACGGAGGCCGCGCCAACTTCTTCGCGATCTTTCATGGCAGCCATACCGACCTTCATGGTCAGCTCGCCCCATTCCTTGTTCAGTGCAGCCAGCGGTGCAACGAATTCTTTGACGGCTTCGTTGCCTTCGTTGTTCTGGCAGAACTTGTGGACGATCTTGGTGAAGCCTTTCAGAGCCTCGCCTTGAGTCATCAGCACTTTACGGCCCAGCAGGTCGAGTGCCTGGATGCCGGTGGTGCCTTCGTACAGCATCGAAATGCGGCTGTCGCGAACGTTCTGCTCCATGCCCCACTCGGCGATGAAGCCGTGGCCACCGTAGATCTGCACGCCGTGGTTGGCGGCTTCGAAACCGACTTCGGTCATGAACGCCTTGGCGATCGGCGTCATGAACGCCAGCAGTGCGTCGGCTTTCTTCTTCTCTTCTTCGTCGACGCCGTATTTGACGATGTCGACCTGCTTGGCGGTGAAGTACACCATCGCGCGGTTGCCTTCGGCGAAGGCCTTCATGGTCAGCAGCATGCGACGTACGTCAGGGTGCACGATGATCGGGTCAGCGGCCTTGTCCGGCGCTTTCGGGCCAGTCAGGGAGCGCATTTGCAGACGATCGCGAGCGTATTTCAGGCCACCCTGGAAGCCGATCTCGGCGTGGGCCAGACCTTGCAGCGCGGTACCCAGACGTGCGGTGTTCATGAAGGTGAACATGCAGTTCAGGCCTTTGTTCGCCGGGCCGATCAGGAAACCGGTGGCGCCGTCGAAGTTCATCACGCAGGTGGCGTTGCCGTGGATGCCCATCTTGTGTTCCAGCGAACCGCAGCTCACTGCGTTGCGCGCACCGAGGGTGCCATCGGCGTTCGGCAGGAATTTTGGAACGATGAACAGGGAAATGCCTTTGGTGCCAGCCGGAGCATCCGGCAGGCGGGCCAGTACGATGTGGACGATGTTGTCGGCCATGTCGTGTTCACCGGCCGAGATGAAGATCTTGGTCCCGGAAACCTTGTAGGAGCCATCAGCCTGAGGCTCGGCCTTGGTGCGCAGCATGCCCAGGTCGGTGCCGCAGTGCGGTTCGGTCAGGCACATGGTGCCGGTCCACTCGCCGGAAACCAGTTTGGTCAAATAGGCTTCTTGCTGCTCAGGGGTGCCGTGCTCGGAGATGGTGTTCATCGCGCCGTGGGACAGGCCTGGGTACATGCCCCACGACCAGTTGGCTTCACCGACCATTTCGCTCACAGCCAGACCCAGCGACTCTGGAAGGCCTTGACCACCGTGCTCGACGTCGTGCGCCAGGCTTGGCCAGCCGCCTTCGACGAATTGCTTGTAGGCCTCTTTAAAGCCAGTCGGGGTTTTCACACCGGACTCGCTCCAGGTGCAGCCTTCGAGGTCGCCCACGCGGTTCAGCGGTGCCAGTACCTGCTCACAAAACTTGGCGCCTTCTTCAAGAATGGCGTCAACCATGTCCGGCGTTGCTTCGGAGCAAGCTGGAAGGCTCTGATAGTGCGCTTCGTAGCCGAGCAGTTCGTCACGAACGAAGCGAATATCACGCAAGGGGGCCTTGTAGTCAGGCATAGCGATAAACCTCTGCTGATGTAACCGGGAATGAACGACCGCGTTGATTTGTTGTGACGGTCAAACAGTTGTTTGAAACATACGTTTACGCCGAAATCTTGTCAAGCGTCGATCTTTTGCCGTTCGTCATGACTTTTTTCAAATGCCGGACACGGCAAACTGCCATGGACTGCAAAGCGCCACGGGCAATGAAAAAAGATTAGTTGAGGGAGAAGGACTTACAACGAAAAACGCCGCGACGAGGCGCGGCGTTCAGCAGGCAGGAGACACGAAAAATCAGGCAAACGTATCGATGATCGTACCGAGCATTTCATCGGAAGCCTTGGCGACCTTGGTGCCCAGCTCTACCTGAAACTTGCCTTGGGCCATTTCGGCCATGGCGCTGCCCGGATCCATTTGCTGACTGCGGTCGATACCGCGCAGACGATCGACCTGCGCCTCGGAAGACTGGCTGGTGACCGAACGCTCGATGGTGTTGTTGGCGATCTGGCTGGCCGCCTGATCGACACGGTTCTGACCGGTCTGAATCGTGCTCAAACCCGCATAAAAAGCTGTGTTACCGGAGATTTCCATGGGAGTTCTCATCCTTGGGAAGGATCAATGACTGCCATTGAAGCAGAGGCGCCAGAAAAACACCCGTCAAAAATACTGATGGCACAGTGCCTTGTCATAGCCAAAAACATTAATCCAGCAGATCGAGTTGCAGATGATCAGCCACCGCCTCGGCGCTAAGCGACTTCAGTTTCGGTACCCGCCCCAGACAAGGCGCGGGAATCCGCTCGGCCAGCGTCGCCAGATTCTCTTCCAGACGCGAGGTTTTCGGATCAATGATATTCGCCACCCAACCGGCCAGTTGCAGGCCATCGCGGGCAATCGCCTCGGCCGTCAGCAACGCATGACTGATGCAGCCCAGGCGCACACCCACCACCAGAATCACCGGCAGCTTCAACGCGATGGCCAGATCCGACAGATTGTCCTGATCGGCCAACGGCACCCGCCAGCCACCCGCCCCTTCGATCAACGTGAAATCGGCATTCAGCGCCAGAATTTCGCGCATCGGCGCCAGCAGCGATTGCACGGTCAGCGCGACGCCGGCCTCACGCGCGGCCAGATGCGGCGCGATGGCCGGCTCGAATGCCACCGGATTGACCTGTTGATAAGTCAACGGCACCGAACATTCCGCCAGCAGCGCCAGCGCATCGGCATTCCGCAAACCCTTGGGCGTTACCTCGCAACCCGAAGCCACCGGTTTCCCCGCCGCCGTACTCAGCCCTGCCGAGCGCGCAGCATGCAGCAACCCGGCAGCCACGGTGGTCTTGCCGACATCGGTGTCAGTCCCGGTGATGAAATAGGCTGCGCTCATAAGGGTTTCTCCAACACGGCGTAGACCACCTGGTAAGTCGCCGGCAATCCCTGCGCCTCACGGAACTGCTCGTAAGCCTCGATCAAGCCGAGAATCCGCGCGCGCCCGGTCAAGCCACCCGGCCGGCCAGGGTTCAGATTATGCGCGCCGAGTGCCTTGAGTTCGTGAGTCAGGCTGCGCACATCCGGGTAGTGCAACACATGCGCCTGATTCTGCAGACTCACCGTACGCAAGCCACTGGCGGCACACAACTGCTCATACCGGGCGAATTCGCGGAAGCGGTTGACGTGCACCAGACCATCGACCTGCCGCCAACTGTCCCGTAACTCGTACAACGTCCCTACACAAAGACTAGCAAACGCAAAAATCCCACCGGGTTTCAGTACGCGAAAAGCCTCACTGAGCACCGACTCGAAGTCCGCGCACCACTGCACCGCGAGGCTGGAAAAAATCAGCTCACACATCGAATCCTGCAACGGCAGACGCTCCGCATCACCCGCGATGAAATGCTGAGCGCCGCCCAATGGTCGTGCGTGATTGAGCATGCCCTCGGCGATATCCAGCGCCAGCCCCTGACCGTCGACATATCGCTCGGCCAATGCGCGAGTGAAATAGCCGGTGCCGCAGCCCAGATCCAGCCAGGTTGACGGCAGAAAACTTGCCGGCAAACGCTGCAGCAACTGTGAACCGACGTCGCGCTGCAACTCGGCAACGCTGTCGTAGCTGGCCGCCGCACGAGAAAAAGACGCCGCGACCTGGCGCTTGTCAGGCAAGCCGCCAGGCAGCGCAACAAGAGACAAATCAGTCATCACCGCACTCGTGTAGAAAAGCCTGGATCGCACCCGCCACGCCATGGGGGTCTTCCAGAAGAAACGCATGACTGGCCTGTTCGATCAGACCAATTTCGATATCCGGCAACAGGGCGAACAACGCCCCCGCCGCTTCCGCAGGCACCAGGCCGTCCTGCCCGGCGAACAGGTGCAATTGCGGGCCGCGAAACGCCTGCAACGCTTCCCGGGTATCCAGCTGTGCGAGCAATTCCAGCCCGGCCATCAAGATCTCGGCCGCCGCATTCGGCGCACCGCCGAGCATCAGCCGCGACATGCCGCGCGGGTCTTGCGCGCCCTGGGCACACAACAACGAGAACCGTTTGAGGGTCATCCGCGGGTCGGTCTGGCAGCTGGCGAGAAATGCATCGAACGTCTCGCCCGGCATCGCACTCGGCCAATGCTCATGGGCGACAAATGAAGGATTGCTCGCCAGCGTCAGCAGACCGCAGCAACGCTCGCCGCGCCGTGCTGCCAGTTCAGAGGCAAGCATGCCACCCAGCGACCAACCGCCCAGCCACACGTCTTGAGGAATACGTTCATCGAGTTCGTCGAGCCAGTCCTGCAAGTCGCTGGAATCGAGCTCCGGCAACGGCTCGATCTCGACATGCAGATGCTCGTCGAGCCCTTGCAATGCCACGGCCAAGGGCTCCAGCGGCGAAACGCCGAGGCCCCAGCCGGGCAGCAGAATCAGGCGATCACGCATGGCTTGGCTCCGGCGGCAGTTGGGCAAAGCAATCGGCCAGTCCTTCTAACAATAGCTGCACCTGCGCCTCGCTGTGAGCGGCGGTCAGGGTCACGCGCAGGCGTGCACTTCCTGCCGGGACGGTAGGCGGACGGATTGCCGTGACCATCAAGCCACGTTCGCGCAGCAGCTGCGACAGGCGCATGGCTCGACCGGCGTCGCCGATCAGGATCGGCTGGATCGGGGTGAAGCTGTCCATCAGCTGCAGACCGATCTGCTCGGCCCCTCGACGAAATTGGCGGATCAGCAGGTTAAGGTGCTCACGTCGCCAATGCTCGGTGCGCAGTAATTCCAGACTTTTCAGGGTCGCGCAGGCCAGCGCTGGCGGCTGGCTGGTGGTGTAGATGTAGGGCCGGGCGAACTGGATCAGGCTTTCGATCAGCTCTTCACTGCCAGCGACGAAAGCACCCGCCGTGCCGAACGCCTTGCCGAGGGTGCCTACCAGCACCGGCACATCCTCCTGACTCAGACCAAAATGCTCGACGATCCCGCCGCCATTGGCGCCGAGCGGGCCGAAGCCATGGGCATCGTCGACCATCAACCACGCGCCTTTGGCCTTCGCCTCACGCGCCAGCGCCGGCAGATCGGCGAGATCGCCGTCCATGCTGAACACGCCGTCGGTGACCACCAGCGTGTTGCCGGTGGCTTTCTCCAGGCGCTTGGCCAGGCTGTCGGCGTCGTTGTGCAGATAACGATTGAAACGCGCGCCGGACAACAGACCGGCATCCAGCAACGAGGCGTGATTGAGGCGATCTTCCAGCACCGTATCGCCCTGCCCGACCAGCGCCGTGACCGCGCCGAGATTGGCCATGTAGCCGGTGGTGAACAGCAACGCACGCGGCCGGCCGGTGAGATCGGCGAGGGCTTCTTCCAGTGCGTGATGCGGGCCGCTGTGGCCGATCACCAGATGCGACGCTCCGCCACCGACGCCCCAGCGCTCGGCACCGGCGCGCCAGGCTTCGATCACCTGCGGGTGATTTGCCAGACCGAGGTAGTCATTGTTACAGAACGCCAGCAACGGCTGCCCGTCAACCACCACTTCAGGCCCCTGCGGGGACTCGAGCAACGGACGCTGGCGATAAAGATTTTCGGCACGGCGGGCAGCAAGGCGTGCGGCGAGATCGAAAGACATGCAGGCCTCGACTTTCAATTGACACAGATTCCCTGTGGGAGCGGGCTTGCTCGCGAAGGCGGTCTGACATTCAACGGTAATGTCGACTGCACTGACGCTTTCGCGAGCAAGCTCGCTCCCACAGGGGTTTTGCATTCCTTCAGAGAAATCCGCGCAGGTTTAGACCGCCGCGTTATAGAACTGCTCGCTGCTCTTCTGCTCCACCAGCGCCTGCTCGATCGCGGCCTGATGCACTTCATCGGCATGCTCTTCGCGCGCTTCCGGCTGAATGCCCAGGCGCGCGAACAGTTGCATGTCCTTGTCGGCCTGCGGGTTGGCGGTGGTCAGCAGTTTGTCGCCGTAGAAAATCGAGTTGGCACCGGCGAAAAACGCCAGGGCCTGCATCTGCTCGTTCATCGCTTCGCGGCCGGCGGACAGGCGTACGTGGGATTGCGGCATAAGGATGCGCGCGACAGCGAGCATGCGGATGAAGTCGAACGGGTCGATGTCTTCGGCGTTTTCCAGCGGCGTGCCGGCGACCTTCACCAGCATGTTGATCGGCACCGACTCCGGATGCTCCGGCAGGTTGGCCAACTGGATCAGCAGGTTGGCGCGGTCGTCCAGCGACTCGCCCATGCCGAGAATGCCGCCGGAGCAGATCTTCATCCCCGACTCACGCACGTAGGCCAGCGTCTGCAAGCGTTCGCTGTAGGTGCGGGTGGTGATGATGCTGCCGTAGAACTCAGGCGAGGTGTCGAGGTTGTGGTTGTAGTAATCGAGGCCAGCCTTAGCCAGCGCTTCGGTTTGTTCCTGATCGAGACGACCGAGAGTCATGCAGGTTTCCAGGCCCATGGCTTTCACGCCTTCGACCATCTTCAGCACATACGGCATGTCTTTGGCCGACGGGTGCTTCCACGCCGCCCCCATGCAAAAACGGGTCGAGCCGATGGCTTTGGCGCGGGCAGCCTCTTCGAGGACTTTCTGCACTTCCATCAGCTTTTCTTTTTCCAGGCCGGTGTTGTAGTGACCGGACTGCGGGCAGTACTTGCAGTCTTCCGGGCAGGCGCCGGTCTTGATCGACAGCAGCGTGGAAACCTGCACGCGATTGGCGTTGAAATGTGCGCGGTGCACCGTCTGCGCCTGGAACAGCAAATCGTTGAATGGCTGTACGAAGAGCGCTTTGACTTCGGCTAAAGACCAGTCGTGACGCAGGGTGGCAGAGGTGCTGGCGCTCATGGGCAGTTCCTTGGTTATGCTTGGCTGGCGGCTGCGGGAACGGAATACCCACAGGCGCGACACGGATGTTCGGCATATTTAAGGAAGAGTCATGCGCTGTCAACCACGAGACGAAGCACAGGTTTACATCTGTTTAAAAAACGTACAAAGCTGTTTGTTGTGCGATGAACCCGCAGAAGCAGAAGTGCCAATCTGCGTCGCCTGCGAAACCGATTTGCCCTGGCTCGGCGACCATTGCCAGACCTGCGCCTTGCCGCTGCCCAGCGCTGGCCTGACCTGCGGCGGATGCCTGCTAGAGCCGCCGGCGTTCGAACAGGTGGTGGTGCCGTGGCGCTATGACTTCCCGGTGGACAGTCTGATTACGCGCTTTAAACACAACGCGAAATGGCCGTTTGGTCACCTACTCGCCGACGTTGCCGGACAATACCTGCAACATCGCTTCGATGAAGGATTGCCAAGGCCTGATGCGTTGTTGCCGGTGCCGTTGGCGGGGAAACGTCTGCGTCAACGCGGGTTCAATCAAGCGGCAATGCTGGGGCGATGGTTAAGCCAACAGCTGGATCTGCCTTTTGAGGAACATGCTCTACGGCGGATCCACGACACCAGCGCCCAGCAGGATCTCGACGCCAAGGCGCGCAAGCACAATTTGCGTCACGCCTTCGCTCTGACCCCTGACGCAAAGGTGAAAGGTCGGCACTTCGCGTTGATTGATGATGTGCTGACCACCGGCGCCACGGCCCAGGCACTGGCGCGACTGCTGCGGGATGCAGGGGCGGCGCGAGTTGACGTGTATTGCCTGGCGCGCACGCCAAAACCGGGGAACCGAAAGTCAGCACAATTCCATTGTGGGAGCGGGCTTGCTCGCGAAGAGGCCTGCACATTCAGCATCTTTGGCGACTGACCCACCGCCTTCGCGAGCAAGCTCGCTCCCACAGGGAGGACAGCGTGTGGCTTGACTCTTGTGGTTCAAGCCGCCAACTTCACTTCCCACCGCCACTGTGAAAAAGCCGCCACTTCCATGTCCCTGCCCACCCTGCTCTCCCAGCACATCGTCCGCCGTCCGCAGCGCATCGCCCTGCTGCAACACATTGCCGAACAGGGCTCGATCACCCGCGCCGCGAAAAGCGCCGGTTTGAGTTACAAAGCGGCATGGGATGCGATTGATGAACTGAACAACCTGGCGCAGAAACCGCTGGTGGAGCGCGCGGTCGGCGGCAAGGGCGGCGGCGGCGCCAGGTTGTCCAGCGAAGGCGAACGGGTGTTGCGCCTTTATCAAAAACTGCAGGCCTTGCAGGCACAAGTGCTGGAGGCCGCTGAGGACGCCAGCGATCTGGATCTGCTTGGGCGATTGATGCTCAGAACCAGCGCGCGCAACCAGTTGCACGGCAAAGTCGTGGCCATCGAAGGTCAGGGCCGCAACGACCTGATTCGCCTCGAACTGGCCGAAGGCCTGTGGATCAACGCGCAGATCACCCACGACAGCACCGTGCACCTGGAACTGCAACCGGGCACTGAAGTGGTGGCACTGATCAAGGCTGGCTGGCTTGAACTGCTGGCCCCGGAGCAAGTTGCAACATCTGGACACAATCTTCTGCAAGGCACTATCGAAGCCATTCTCGATGCCGAAGACGGCCCCAGCGAAGTTCGCATCGCCCTGCCCAACGGCCAGACGCTCTGCGCTCTGGCGGAGCCGCTGCAGCTTCGCACCCGCGGGCTGAGTGTCGAGCAACCGGTGCAGGTGCAGTTCTCGCCGTCCAACGTACTGATCGGCACGCCGCTGTAATCAGGCGCTGCAACGAAAGCGTAATCGACGCTCATTAAGGTGGCTGCCAAAACCAAGCAGGGAGCCTGATGTGAGCCTATTAGAAGAAAACCAATCGACTGATCTGGAAAAAATGGTCGGCCTCAGCCGTCGCGGTTTCATCAGCGCCGGGGCACTGTGCGGCGCCGCCATGTTCCTCGGCGGCAACCTGCTGAGCCGCAGCGCGCTGGCCACCGGCATCAGCGCCGGCAACAGCCGCCTGCTCGGTTTCGAGAGCATTCCCGCCGCGACCACCGACGTCATCAGCCTGCCCAAGGGCTACAAGTCCTCGGTGCTGATCAGTTGGGGTCAGCCATTGCACAAGAACGGCCCGGCGTTCGACCCGAGCGGCAATGGCACCGCCGCCGCCCAGGAAGTGCAATTCGGCGACAACAACGACGGCATGAGCCTGTTCGAATTCCCCGACGACCGAAACCGTGCGTTGATGGCGATCAACAACGAATACACCAATTACCGCTACCTCTACCCGCACGGCGGCATGCCGCAGTCGGCCGAAGACGTGCGCAAGGCGCTGGCCTGTGAAGGGGTGTCGGTGATCGAAGTGCAGCGCAAAAATGGTCAGTGGCAGTTCGTCCAGGGCTCGCGCTACAACCGTCGCATCCATGGCAACTCGCCGCTGCGCATCAGTGGCCCGGCGGCCGGTCATGAGCTGATGAAGACGGCCGCCGACAAGCACGGCAAGAAAGTCCTCGGCACCTTCCAGAACTGCGCCAACGGCAAGACGCCGTGGGGCACCTACCTGACCTGCGAAGAGAACTTCACCGACTGCTTCGGCAGCAGCAACGCTCAGCAGCAGTTCGACCCGGCGCAAAAGCGCTACGGCGTGTCGGCCGCCAGCCGCGAGATCAACTGGCACCCGTTCGACCCGCGTTTCGACATGGCGAAGAATCCCAACGAACTCAACCGTCACGGCTGGGTGGTCGAGATCGATCCGTTCGATCCGCAATCGACCCCGGTCAAGCGTACGGCGCTGGGTCGCTTCAAGCATGAAAACGCCGCCCTCGCCGAGACCGATGACGGTCGCGCCGTGGTGTACATGGGCGACGACGAACGCGGCGAGTTCATCTACAAGTTCGTCAGCCGCGACCGCATCAACCATCGCAACCCGAAAGCCAACCGCGACCTCCTCGACCACGGCACGCTGTACGTGGCCAAGTTCGACGCCGGTGACGGTAACCCGGATCACCCGAAGGGCCAGGGCCAGTGGATCGAACTGACCCACGGCAAGAACGGCATCGACGCCAGCAGCGGTTTCGCCGATCAGGCCGAAGTGCTGATCCACGCCCGCCTCGCCGCCAGTGTGGTCGGCGCCACGCGTATGGACCGCCCGGAATGGATCGTGGTCAGCCCGAAGGACGGCCAGGTTTATTGCACCCTGACCAACAACGCCAAGCGCGGCGAAGACGGGCAGCCGGTGGGCGGGCCGAACCCGCGTGCGAAGAACGTCTACGGGCAGATCCTGCGCTGGCGCACCGACCGCGACGATCATGCGGCGAAAACCTTCGCCTGGGACCTGTTTGTGGTCGCAGGCAACCCGGGCGTGCACGCCGGTACGCCGAAGGGCGGTTCGTCGAACATCACCCCGCAGAACATGTTCAACAGCCCGGACGGTTTGGGCTTCGACAAGGCCGGGCGCTTGTGGATTCTGACTGACGGCGACTCGAGCAACGCCGGGGACTTTGCCGGGATGGGCAACAACCAGATGCTCTGTGCCGATCCGAAGACCGGCGAAATTCGCCGGTTCATGGTCGGGCCGATTGGCTGTGAAGTGACCGGGATCAGCTTCTCGCCGGATCAGAAAACCCTGTTTGTCGGGATTCAACATCCAGGCGAAAACGGTGGTTCAACCTTCCCCGAGCATCTGCCGAATGGCAAGCCGCGTTCATCGGTGATGGCGATTACCCGTGAAGATGGCGGGATCGTCGGCGCCTGATAAATCGCTTTCGCGAGCAGGCTCGCTCCCACATTGGATCGGCTGACTGCATGAGATGGTCGGCACACCGGAGATCTACTGTGGGAGGGGGCTTGCTCCCGAAGAGGCCCTTCCAGGCAGCCCACTATTCAAGGCAAAACCCTCAACCTCTACAGTCTGCGCTACCATGCTGGGCCGGACGCGGCAGCCTGCTGCGCGCAGGAGTCAGCATGGCCCACCCGTTTGAAACCCTCACACCCGATCTCGTGCTCGATGCCGTCGAAAGCATCGGGTTTCTCAGTGACGCACGCATTCTGGCGCTCAACAGCTACGAAAACCGCGTCTATCAGGTCGGTATCGAAGACTCCGAACCGCTGATCGCCAAGTTCTACCGTCCGCAACGCTGGACCAACGAAGCCATCCTCGAAGAACACCAGTTCACCTTCGAACTGGCCGACGTCGAAATCCCGGTGGTGGCGCCGCTGATCCACAACGGCCAGACCCTGCACGAACACGCCGGTTTCCGTTTCACCCTGTTTCCGCGTCGCGGCGGCCGTGCGCCGGAGCCGGGCAATCTCGATCAGTTGTATCGTCTCGGCCAGTTGCTCGGGCGTATTCATGCGGTCGGCGCGACCAAGCCGTTCGAACACCGTGAAGCACTGGGCGTACAGAACTTCGGCCATGCCTCGCTGGCGACGTTGCTTGAAGGCAACTTCATCCCCAAGAGCCTGCTGCCGGCCTACGAGTCAGTGGCCCGCGACCTGCTCAAGCGGGTCGAAGACGTCTACGCCGCCACGCCGCACCAGAACATCCGCATGCATGGCGACTGTCACCCCGGCAACATGATGTGCCGCGATGAAATGTTCCACATTGTCGACCTCGACGACTGCCGCATGGGCCCGGCCGTGCAGGACATCTGGATGATGCTCGCCGGCGACCGTCAGGAATGCCTCGGGCAACTGTCGGAACTGATGGACGGCTACAACGAATTCCACGACTTCGATCCCCGTGAACTGGCGCTGATCGAACCGCTGCGCGCCCTGCGCCTGATGCACTACAGCGCCTGGCTGGCACGACGCTGGGACGACCCGGCGTTCCCGCACAGCTTTCCTTGGTTTGGTACGGAACGGTATTGGGGCGATCAGGTGCTGGCGCTGCGTGAACAGCTGTCGGCGCTGAATGAAGAGCCACTGAAACTCTTCTGATTCACCACAAACCTTTGTGGGAGGGGGCTTGCTCCCGAAGGCGGTGTGTCAGGCAATTATTCTGCTGCTGATACACCGCATTCGCGAGCAAGCCCGCTCCCACATTTGGCCAGTATTCACAAATTCAAAACTCATTTGCCAACAAATCTCCTTACAATCCCTGCTTTGTCAGCTGCCTAAGCAAGGATTCTGCATGCAAGCCGCCAACCCGCGTCGCGGGTACATTCTGGGCCTGAGTGCCTACATCATCTGGGGCCTGTTCCCGATCTACTTCAAAGCCATCGCCGAAGTCCCCGCTGTCGAGATCATCATTCACCGCGTGTTGTGGTCGGCACTGTTCGGCGCCTTGCTGCTGATGGTGTGGAAGCATCCGGGCTGGTTACGCGAGTTGCTCGACAACCCCAAGCGCTTGGCGATCCTCGCCCTGAGCGGCACCCTGATCGCGGCCAACTGGCTGACCTATGTGTGGTCGGTGAACAACGGGCGCATGCTCGAAGCGAGCCTCGGTTACTACATCAACCCGCTGGTGAACGTGCTGTTGGGGATGCTGATTCTCGGCGAACGCCTGCGGCGCATGCAGTGGATTGCGGTGGGGCTGGCAGCCGTCGGCGTGGCGCAGCAGGTGTGGCAGGTCGGCAGTCTGCCGTGGGTATCGCTGGTGCTGGCGCTGACCTTCGGTTTTTACGGTCTGATCCGCAAACAGGCGCCGGTCAAGGCCTTGCCGGGGCTGGTGGTGGAAACCTGGATGCTGGTGCCGATCGCCGTGGCCTGGCTGCTGTTCAACCAGACCGCGACCAGCGCTCAACCCGAGTTCTGGACCACCTCGCAAGCCTGGTGGCTGGTCGCGGCGGGGCCGGTGACGCTCATCCCGCTGGTGTGTTTCAACGCGGCCACCCGTCATCTGCCCTATACCACCATCGGTTTCCTCCAGTACACCGCGCCAACCCTGGTGCTGCTGCAGGCGGTGCTGCTGTTTGGTGAGCATTTGTCGTCGAGCACGCTGATCGCGTTCATCTTCATCTGGGCCGGTCTGGCCGTTTACAGCGTCGATGCAGTGATCAGTTTGCGTCGGCGCAGCTGATCAAAAAACGTACAAAGCTTCGCAGGCCACGGTTCTCGTGGCCTGCAACGTTCCTTCCCAAGGTTATCCACAGCGTGATCCCCGCCGTTTGTGCGCAAGTCACTGAATGCTGGCGGTTTTTTGATCAGTTCCCGGCAAGCCACGGCTGGCGTGGCGTAGCGCCCGGTCTCTACAGGTTATCCACAGGCAGGTGCACGTTAAAACTGGATAACCCCAGCGCCGTTTAAAGGTCTGTGCGTAACACCAGTTCGACCATCAGATCATCGGCCAGGGTTTCCAGACGCGATTGCAGCACATCCAGCGACAAGGTCAGCGGCACCGCCAGAATCGCTTCGGCGTGGAACAGCGGCTCGCTGCTCATCGGCGCCGGCCGTACTTCGGTCACCAGCCGTTCGAGGTTCACCCCCTGCTCGCTGAGCAACCGGGTGATGTCGCGCACGATGCCCGGGCGGTCATTGCCCACCAACTCCATGCCGATCGGTTTCCAGGTGCAGGACTGCTCGATACCACTCTCCGCGATCAGCACGCGAATGCCTTGGGCCGACAGTGCTTGTAAGGAATCGACTAATTCGTCGTAAGCCTCCGCCGGTACGCCCACTCGCAGAATCCCGGCGAACTGCCCGGCCATCCGTGACATGCGGCTTTCCAGCCAGTTGCCGCCGTGCTCGGCGATGCATTGGGCGATGCGCTCGACCTGCCCGGGCTTGTCCGGAGCAAACACAGTGAGTACGAGATGGTCCATGGCGCGCCCTCTTGTCATGACTTTTGTTATAGAAAGGCAAGTATAGGCAAGGGGTTTGATTCAGCCCGGGCAGCAATTTGTGCGAGTGACCTGTGTCTTGGTTTTGGATGCAACCTGTGGCGAGGGGATTTATCCCCGATCGGTTGCGCAGCAGCCGTAAACCCTGTCAGCTCGGTCTACCTGTCAGCGCGCAGGGGGCGGCTTCGCCACCCATCGGGGATAAATCCCCTCGCCACAGAGTGTGCACCGCAGGGGGATGCCATAGCAGGCAGAAAGGATTTATGTGTACAACTTTTTATATTTAGCTGGAACAATCCGATGGTTTTTTGAGAACATCCCGTTCCGCGACGTGACCGCAATGCGTCATGAGGTCGCAGAACGACGTTATTAGTCTGATTTTCACAAGCGCAACGCATCATGTAGTATGCCTCGGCGCGCACTACATAACGCTGGATCGATGTCTGCCCAAGGCATGTTCGCAACCCTGAAAGCCCCGTCAGCAAGGCCCCCAAGCCGTTGATTGGTCCCAGCCCAGCCGCCAGCAATGGCATGTACTGGTCGGAAGGTTTGTGGTTTAAATGGCCAGAGGCTTCATTGTCAAAATTGAAGAGCTGAAAAGCGAAATAGCTGAGCAGAGTGAGGCAAGCAATGACTGAACACGTTCAAGTCGGTGGCCTGCAGGTCGCCAAAGTCCTGTTCGACTTCGTGAACAACGAAGCCATTCCCGGTACCGGCCTCACCGCCGAAAAATTCTGGGAAGGTGCCGACAAGGTCATTCATGACCTGGCGCCGAAGAACAAAGCCCTACTCGCCAAACGCGATGACTTCCAGGCTCGCCTTGATGCCTGGCACCAGGAACATGCCGGCCAGGCGCACGACGCCGTGGCTTACAAAGCCTTCCTGCAAGAAATCGGTTATCTGCTGCCAGAAGCGGCTGATTTCCAGGCAACGACGCAAAACGTCGATGATGAAATCGCCCGTACCGCCGGCCCGCAACTCGTGGTCCCGGTGATGAACGCCCGCTTCGCCCTCAACGCCTCGAACGCCCGCTGGGGTTCGCTGTACGACGCCCTCTACGGCACCGACGCGATCAGCGAAGACGGTGGCGCGGAAAAAGGCAAAGGCTACAACAAGGTGCGTGGCGATAAAGTCATCGCCTTCGCCCGTGCGTTCCTCGACGAAGCGGCGCCCCTGGCCGCCGGTTCCCACGTCGATTCGACGGCTTACAAGATCGTTGACGGCAAACTGCTGGTCACCCTCAAGGGCGGCAGCAACACTGGCCTGCGCAACGATGCACAGCTGATCGGCTTCCAGGGCGATGCCAATGCCCCGATCGCGATCCTGCTGAAGAACCACGGCCTGCATTTCGAAATCCAGATCGACGCCAGCACCCCGGTCGGCCAGACCGATGCTGCCGGCGTCAAAGACATCCTGATGGAAGCGGCACTGACCACCATCATGGACTGCGAAGACTCCGTGGCTGCCGTCGATGCCGACGACAAAGTGGTGATCTACCGCAACTGGCTCGGCCTGATGAAGGGCGACCTGTCCGAAGAAGTCGCCAAGGGCGGCCAGACCTTCACCCGCACCATGAATCCGGATCGCACCTACACCAAGGTCGATGGCAGTGAACTGACCCTGCACGGTCGCTCGCTGCTGTTCGTGCGTAACGTCGGTCACCTGATGACCATCGACGCGATTCTGGACAAGGACGGCAACGAAGTGCCGGAAGGCATTCTCGATGGTCTGGTGACCTGTCTGGCGGCGATGCACAACCTCAACGGCAACACCTCGCGCAAGAACACCCGCACCGGCTCGGTCTACATCGTCAAACCGAAGATGCACGGCCCGGAAGAAGCGGCGTTCACCAACGAGTTGTTCGGTCGCATCGAAGATGTGCTGGGCCTCAAGCGCAACACCCTGAAAGTCGGGATCATGGACGAGGAGCGCCGCACCACGGTCAACCTCAAAGCCTGCATCAAGGCTGCCAGCGAGCGCGTGGTGTTCATCAACACCGGTTTCCTCGACCGTACCGGCGACGAAATCCACACCTCCATGGAAGCCGGCCCGATGGTGCGCAAGGCCGACATGAAGGCCGAGAAGTGGATCGGCGCCTACGAGAACTGGAACGTCGATATCGGTCTGAGCACCGGCCTGCAAGGTCGTGCACAAATCGGTAAAGGCATGTGGGCGATGCCTGACCTGATGGCGGCGATGCTCGAACAGAAAATCGCGCACCCGCTGGCCGGTGCCAACACCGCCTGGGTACCGTCGCCGACCGCTGCTGCGCTGCACGCGCTGCACTACCACAAGGTTGACGTGTTCGCCCGTCAGGCCGAACTGGCCAAGCGTGCCCGTGCTTCGGTGGACGACATCCTGACCATTCCGCTGGCGGTCAACCCGAGCTGGACCCCGGAGCAGATCAAGAACGAACTGGACAATAACGCTCAGGGCATTCTCGGTTACGTAGTGCGCTGGATCGACCAGGGCGTGGGTTGTTCGAAAGTGCCGGACATCAATGACGTCGGCCTGATGGAAGACCGTGCAACGCTGCGCATCTCCAGCCAGCACATCGCCAACTGGCTGCGCCACGGTATCGTCACCGAAGCGCAAGTGATGGAAAGCCTCAAGCGCATGGCGCCAGTGGTTGACCGGCAGAACGCCAACGACCCGCTGTACCGTCCGCTGGCACCAAACTTCGACAGCAACATCGCCTTCCAGGCGGCAGTCGAACTGGTGATCGAAGGCACCAAACAGCCGAACGGCTACACCGAGCCGGTGCTGCACCGTCGTCGTCGCGAGTTCAAGAAGGCCAACGGCCTGTAAATTTGCGCTGCTGTGAAAAAGCCCTGGTCGAGAGATCAGGGCTTTTTTGTTGGCCTATAAAAATCTCCGGACCACTGGAGATTCCTTGTGGGAGCGGGCTTGCTCGCGAAGACGGACTCACATTCAACATTAATTTCGACAGAAAGGACGCATTCGCGAGCAAGCCCGCTCCCACAGGGGGGGGCAGTGTTGCCTGAGAGTCAGGGCTCAATGCCCAATTCGTGTTTGACCAGGCCCAGCAACTTCACCGTATCAATCGGCTTGAGCAGAAAGTCCACCACGCTCAGGTGCATCGCGGCGATGGCGTCTTTCACATCGGCATCGCCGGAAACAATGATGATCGGCAACGCCGCCCGCTCCGACTCACGCACCTGCCGAATCAAATCCAGCCCACCGACATTGCCCATACGCAAATCAGTGATCACCAGCCCGATCGAAGGTTTTTCGTCGAGCATCTTCAGCGCGGTTTCGCCGCTGGCCGCGGTCATGCAACGAATGCCATCCAACGCGAGTATCTCCGACAACAGCTCCCGTGCGTCCTTGTCGTCATCGACGATCAGTACACGCTGCGGCGGCAAGTCGGGTTCGAGCATTACTGCGCTGAGCGCTTCACGCTCGGCGTCGCTCAAAATATCGTGGTCGGACATGGCATTCTCTACGTTTTCAATTCAGTCACCTGGCACAGTCGTCAGACATCGCTAAGCAGAGCTTCAATGTGCACTTCGTCGGATTTTTTTCCAAGTGGCTGGCGGGGGAATTTCCGACTGTTTTTGTAGGGCACTTCCCAAATGTGCCGAACGGCATGGCAAACCTAGACTTACGTCCAATGGGCACCCCGCGCGCAGGGGCCGACCATGGCCGCAACGATCCGACAACAACAATTCAAAAAAGACTGCGGTAATGGTTATGAGTAAAGCGGACGCCTTCACCCAGGCAGGGAAAACCGCGGTGTTGCAGAACATTCAGGGCACCCTGCAATTCCTCCAGCGCTTCCCGCCCTTCAATCAGATGGAACACGCCCACCTGGCTTTTCTGGTGGAACAATGTCAGCTGCGCTTCTATGGCCAGGGCGAAAGCATCATCAAGCCCGCCGACGGGCCGGTCGAATATTTCTACATCGTCAAACAGGGCCGAGTGGTCGGCGAACGCCAGCACATCACCCGGCCCGGCACCGAAACCACCTTCGAGATCACCACCGGCGAATGCTTCCCGCTGGCCGCACTGATTGGCGAACGGGCGACCCGCACCGAGCATCTGGCCAGCGAAGACACCTTCTGCCTGCAACTGAACAAACCGGCGTTCATCAAACTGTTCGCCCTGTCCAACAGCTTCCGCGATTTCGCTTTGCGCGGGGTCAGCAGCCTGCTCGATCAGGTCAACCAGCAAGTCCAGCAGAAAGCCGTGGAAACCCTCGGCACCCAGTACTCGCTGAACACCCGCCTCGGCGAATTGGCGATGCGCCATCCGGTGACTTGCAGCCCCGACACGCCGTTGCGCGAAGCGGTGAAGCTGATGCACGAGCAACAGGTCGGCAGCATCGTCGCGGTGGATGAACACAAGGCGCCGCTGGGGATTTTCACCCTGCGTGATCTGCGCGAAGTGGTCGCCAACGGAAGCGGTGATTTCAGCGAAACCATCGAGCGGCACATGACCTGTTCGCCGTTCTTTCTGTCGCCCGATCACAGCGCTTTTGACGCGGCGATTGCCATGACCGAACGGCACATCGCCCACGTCTGTCTGGTCAAGGATCAGCGTCTTTGCGGCGTGGTTTCCGAGCGTGATCTGTTCTCGCTGCAACGGGTCGACCTGGTGCACCTGGCCCGGACCATCCGCAGTGCCCAGCGCCTCGAACAACTGGTGAGCCTGCGCGGCGAGATCGGCCAACTGGTCGAACGCATGCTTGCCCACGGTGCGTCTTCGACGCAGATCACCCACATCATCACCCTGCTCAACGATCACACCGTGTGCCGGGTGATCGAACTGACCCTCGCCGAAAAAGGCGACCCCGGCGTACCGTTCAGCTGGCTGTGTTTCGGCAGCGAGGGTCGGCGCGAGCAGACGCTGCACACCGATCAGGACAACGGCACTCTGTTCGAAGCGCGGGACGCGGCGCATGCGGCGGAGATTCGCGGCAAACTGCTGCCAATCGCCCAGCAGATCAACCAGAGCCTGGCGCAGTGCGGCTTCAGCCTGTGCAAGGGCAACATCATGGCCGGCAACCCCGAACTGTGCCTGTCGCGCGCGGAATGGGCGCGGCGTTTTGCGGCGTTTATCCGCGAGGCGACGCCGGAGAACCTGCTTGGTTCGAGTATCTATTTCGACCTGCGGGTGGTCTGGGGCGACGAGAAAGGCTGCGCGCAACTGCGCCGGGGGATTCTCGATCAGGTCGGAGACAACCGTTTGTTCCAGCGCATGCTGGCCGAGAACGCGCTGCGCAATCGTCCGCCGGTGGGGCGTTTCCGCGAGTTTGTGCTGGCGCGCAAGAATGGCGAGAAAGCCACCCTTGATCTCAAAGTCCAGGGCCTGACGCCCTTCGTCGACGGCGCACGCCTGTTGGCGCTGGCGCATGGCATCGAAACCAACAACACTCTGGAGCGCTTGCGTCAGCTGGTCGAGAAAGAGGTCATCGAACGGCTCGACGGCGCGGCGTATGAGGAGGCTTACCACTTCATCCAGCAGACGCGCATGCAGCAACACCAGATCCAGACCCGTGAGAATCTGCCCTGGTCCAACCGGGTTGATCCCGACAGCCTCAATCATCTGGATCGGCGCATCCTGCGTGAATCCCTGCGCCAGGCCCAGCGCCTGCAAAGCAGCCTGGCTTTGCGGTATCAGCTATGAGCCTGTTTTCGTGGCTGCGGCCGGCCAGCCCACTGCTGTCGGCAGACCTGCAACAACGTCTGGCGACGTTGCCGGCGATCAGCGAACTGAAAGAATACAGCCTGCGCGAGCAGCGTTGGGTGGTGCTCGATCTGGAAACCACCGGGTTGAACCTGAACAAGGATCGCGTGCTGTCGATCGGCGCGGTGGTCATCGAAGACGGCGCGATCGACTTCGGTCAGCAGTTCGAGCGCACTCTGCAATGTCGGGAGCTGAAGCTCAGCCCGAGCGTGTTGATTCATGGCCTGGGGCCGAACGCGATTGCCGCCGGCAGCGATCCGGCCGAGGCGTTGCTGGAGTTGATGGAATACATCGGCGACAGCCCGGTGCTGGCGTTTCATGCGCCCTTCGATCAGCACATGCTCGGGCGCGCAATGAAGGAACACTTGGGTTACAAGCTGCAGAATGTGTTTCTGGATGTCGCGGACATGGCGCCGCTGCTGTGTCCGCAGGCGAATATTCGCGAGGCCGGCCTGGATGAATGGATCGACTGGTTCAGGCTTGAGGTGTTCGAGCGGCACAACGCGAGTGCCGATGCGCTGGCCACGGCAGAGCTGGCGTTGATTCTGTTCAGCCGCGCGCGACAGCAGCAGATTCATAGTCCGCTGAATCTGCAGCAACGCTTGAGTCAGTGGAAGCGCCGACAGCAGGCGCCTTCCTTGTAGATTTTCGGCGCCGGCTCCGGCCCCTTCGCGAGCAAGCCCGCTCCCACCCTGGAACGCATTCCCCCTGTGGGAGCGGGCTTGCTCGCGAAGAACGATGATGCGGTCCTGCTGATACCACCCGACCAGTGGCCAATTGCTAACCATTCCCACCTCTGCGAGAATCGCGAACAATTCTCGTTGGTTAACATTTCCCAAACGGTGCGTCTGGTGTCGTCAGTCCCAAGCCCTCACAGTGAACTCGTCGGTGCGTTGTATCGCGACCATCGCGGTTGGCTGCTGAGCTGGTTGCGGCGCAATGTGGCTTGCCCGCAACGAGCCGAAGACCTGAGCCAGGACACCTTCGTGCGCCTGCTCGGTCGCGATGAATTGCTGACGCCGCGCGAACCCCGGGCGTTTCTGGTGGCGATCGCCAAGGGCCTGCTGTTCGACTATTTCCGCCGCGCCGCGCTGGAGCAGGCCTACCTCACTGAATTGATGCTGATCCCCGAAGGCGAACAGCCTTCGGTGGAAGAACAGCAACTGATCCTCGAAGACCTCAAGGCCATCGACCGCCTGCTCGGCAAACTGTCGACCAAGGCCCGCGCCGCTTTCCTGTATAACCGCCTCGACGGCCTCGGCCACGCCGAAATCGCCGAGAAGCTTGGCGTCTCGGTGCCCCGCGTGCGGCAGTACCTCGCGCAAGGCATTCGCCAGTGCTACATCGCCCTGTACGGTGAGCCGACATGAACCCGGCCAGTTCCAAACCGGTCTCGGCCCAAGTGCTGGATGCGGCGATTGCCTGGCAGTTGTCGCTGGATTCCGGCAGTCCGCTGGAGCGCGAGGAGTTCGCCAAATGGCATGCAGCGAATGAAGAACACGCCCGCGCCTGGCGGCAGTTGAGCATGCTCGATCAGCGCTTCAGCGTCGCCAACGGCCCGGCCCGCGCGGCCTTGCTGCAATCGCGCGAAGGCATTCGACGCCGTGTGCGCAAGCTCGGCAGCGGATTGGCCAGCGTGGTGGCGCTCGTCGGTCTGGCGTTGTTTGCCGGTGATCGCTACTTGCCGCTGGATTACTGGCTCGCCGATCAACGCACCGCCACCGGCGAGCAGCGTACGGTGCGCCTGGCCGATGGCACCGTGCTCAACCTCAACACCCACAGCGCGGTGGATGTGCGTTTCGATGCCCGGCAGCGGCTGATCGTGTTGCAGGCAGGCGAGATCATGGTCGAGACCGGTCACGGCGATGCGCGGCCGTTCATTGTCGAGACGCGCGAAGGCAGCATGCGCGCGTTGGGCACACGGTTTCTGGTCAAGCGTGAAGACCAAGGTACGCGCCTGAGCGTCCTGCAATCGGCGGTGGCGGCGCATCCGCAAAGTCATTCTGAAGAGCAGATCCTGCGCGAAGGCCAGCAAGTGCTGATCCGCAATGACGGCCTCGACACGGTCGCCGCGCTCACGCCCGGCGCCGATGCCTGGACCCGCGGCATGCTGGTGGTGGACAACGCGCGACTGGAAGACCTGGTGCATGAACTGGGTCGTTATCGCCGAGGGCATCTGGGCGTCGCGCCGGAAGTCGCTGACCTGCGCATCACCGGCAGTTTCCCACTGCACGACACCGACAAGGCCTTGAGTGCGCTGCTGCCGACCCTGCCGGTACAGATCGAGCGGCATACGCCGTATTGGGTCACGGTGGCGAAGGCTGATACCAAGCCTTAAAAAATTCGTTGTCAGGGAAATAGCTATCGCGAGCAGGCTCACTCCTACAGTAGGAATGCGTTCCCCCTGTAGGAGTGAGCCTGCTCGCGATAGGGCCACCCGCAGCACTCGAAAATTCCGAATCGGCTGCCCCACTCCCAGTTAATCGAAATTATTTTCATCCAGCCCTATCACTTTTCAATTCTCGTCCGGCACACAGGCAATTGAGAAATATTTCCATTCAGGAGCCTTCGCATGTCCCGTTCGCTAGACACCTTGTTGCGCCCCAGTCTGTTGGCCATCGCCATTGCCCTCAGCGCGCCGCTGCTCAGCGGCCCGTTGCTCGCTGCTGAACAGGCCTCCAGCGTGCGTGCCTACAACCTGCCAGCGGCGCCGCTGTCGACCACGCTGAACCAGATCGCCAGCCAGGGCGGCCTCGCGCTGTCGCTGAATCCGTCGCTGGCCGCCGGCAAGACCTCGGCGCCGGTCAGCGGTCAGTACGACGCCGCCGGTGCTCTGCGCGCGGCGCTGCAAGGCACCGGTCTGCAACTGGAACAAAGCAGTACCGGCACCTACACCCTGGTTGCAGTGCCGGAAGGGACATTGGCGCTGCCGGAAACCGCAGTGATCGGCGTGGAAAATCTGGAAACGGCCTGGGGCCCGGTCGAAGGCTACACCGCCACCCGCACCGCCGCCGGCACCAAGACCGACACCGCGCTGGTCGAAGCACCGCGCTCGATCTCGGTCGCCACCCGTCAGCAAATGGACGACCGCAGCGTGCACAGCCTCGATGACGCCGTACGCTACATGCCGGGCATCACCGCCAGCAGCTACGGCAGCGACACCCGCGCCGACTGGCTGCGCGTGCGCGGTTTCGAGCCGACCCAGTTCCTCGATGGCCTGCCCCTGCCAAAAGGCGTATACGCCAACCCGAAACAGGAAACCTGGAACCTCGATCGTCTCGCCCTGCTGCGCGGCCCGGCCTCCTCCGTCTACGGCCAGACCCCGCCGGGCGGCCTGCTGGACATGGTCAGCCGGCGCCCGAGCAGCGACGCCAGCAGCGAAATCCAGTTGCAGTACGGCAGCGACAACCATCGCCAGATCAATTTCGCCAGCACCGGCAAGATCGACGATGCCGGGCAGTTTCTGTACGGCATCAGCGGTGTGGTGCGCGACAGCGACACGCAAATCGATCACATCGAAAACAAGCGCTACAACATCGCACCGAGCCTGACCTGGAACATCGACGACGACACCAAATTCACCCTGCTGAGCCAGTTCACCCGCGACGATACCGGCATTACCAGCCAGTTCCTGCCGGTGCAGGGCACCAAGATCGACATGCCGTTCGGTAGCGTTTCGCACCATAAAAACCTCGGCGACCCGGATTGGGAATACTACGACCGCACTTACTACGCGCTCGGCTATGCCTTCGAACACCGGCTGAACGATGTCTGGCAGTTCAAGCAGAACCTGCGTTACACCAAATCGGACCTGTCGTTCCAGGCCCTGACCGTCGGTTCCTACCCCTACACCATGGTGGACGATCAAGGTAACGTCGGGCGCACCAGCACCAGCGTTGACGAAGACATCAGCCAGTTCGCGGTGGACAACAACTTCCAGGCCGACTTCGCCACCGGTGACATTCGCCACACCGTGCTGTTGGGGCTGGATCACCAGCGCAGCAACACCAACTACCTGTCGATCTACGGTGACGGCCTGAAAACCAACGTGCTGAACCCGATCTACGGCCAGCCGATCGTTCGTCCGGATCGCTCTACGGCGTATTACGACTACGACCAGAAGACCTACCAGACCGGCCTCTATGTGCAGGATCAGATGGCCCTCGACCAATGGCGCCTGACGCTGGGCGGTCGTGAAGACTGGGTCCACACCGGCACCAAATTCTTCAACAAGGCCGACGCGACCAACACCCAGCGCGACAAGAATTTCAGCGGTAACGCAGCCCTCAGCTACGTGTTCGACTCAGGCTTCGTACCGTACATTTCCTACGCCGAATCCTTCCAGCCAACCACCGGCGCCGACGCCTCCTCCACCGGTTCGCTGAAGCCGACCGAAGGCAAGCAATGGGAAATGGGCGTGAAGTACCAGCCACCGGGCAGCAAAACCCTGCTGACCGCCGCCGTGTATGACCTGACACAGAAAAACGTCGCGGTCACCACCACCGTCGGCAACACCCCGATCACCAGCCAGACCGGCGAAGTGAAAGTCAAAGGCCTGGAACTGGAGGCGACCTCGGACGTCACCGATAACCTGAAAGTGATTGCCGCCTACACCCTGGCCAAGTCCGAAGTGCAGAAAGGCGACTACAAAGGCAACCGCCTGCAACTGATGCCAAACCAGCAAGCTTCGCTGTGGACTGATTACACCTGGCACAGCGGCGTGCTCGACGGCTTCGGTATCGGCGGTGGCGTGCGTTACACCGGCAACACCTATGGCGACCAGGGCAACACCTGGCTGGGCAAGGCCAATGCTTACACGGTGTTCGACGCCTCCGTGCATTACGACCTGGGCCGCCTGGACAACAGCCTCAAAGGTGCATCGGTCGCGGTCAACGCCACCAACCTGTTCGACAAGGACTACATCTCCACCTGCGACGGCTACTACTGCTACTACGGCGACCAGCGCAGCGTCGTCGCCAGCGCCACCTACAAGTGGTAAGCGCGTGAGCTGAAACAGGTTCTGTCACCAGGCCGTCCCCCGTGGACGGCTTCGGTGTTTTTGAAGGTCATGAAATGAAAAGTAAAACAATTCGCCGCTGGTCGTTCATCCACACCTGGACCAGCCTGATCTGCACCGTATTTTTGCTGTTGCTGGCATTGACCGGCCTGCCGCTGATCTTCCATCACGAGATCGAGCATCTGCTCGGTGATGCCCCACAAGTGCGCGAGATGCCCGCCGACACGCCGCGCCTGAACCTGGCGCAACTGGTCGAGGCCGCAGAAAAGCATCGCCCCGGCGACGTGGTGCAATACTTCGGTTTCGAAGACGACGAGCCCAACGCCGTGCTGACCATCATGGCGAAAACCGCCGGCACCGAACCGAACTCGTCGCACACCTTCATGCTTGATGCGCGCACCGGTGAAGCGCTGGAAACCCCGTCAGCCAATGGCGGGCTGATGCTGTTCATCCTGCGCCTGCACGTCGACATGTTTGCCGGGCTGCCGGGCAAGTTGCTGCTGGCGTTCATGGGTCTGCTGTTCGTGGTCGCGATCATCTCGGGTACGGTGCTCTACCTGCCGTTCATGCGCCGCTTGCAGTTCGGCACCGTGCGTCAGGACAAGTCCACCCGCCTGCGCTGGCTCGACCTGCACAACCTGATCGGCGTCGTCACCCTGACCTGGGCGCTGGTGGTCGGTGTCACCGGCGTGATCAGCGCCTGCGCCGATCTGCTCATTGCCGCGTGGCGCAATGACACGCTGAGCGCCATGGTCGCGCCCTACCGCGATGCCCCGCCGCTGACCCGACTGGCACCGGCCACCCGCCTGCTCGACATCGCCAGTGACGTGGCGCCGGGGATGAACCCGGACTTCATCGCCTTCCCCGGCACGCGGTTTTCCAGCGAGCATCATTATTCAGTCTTCATGAAGGGCGGCACGCACCTGACCTCGCACCTGCTGACGCCGGTGCTGATCGACGCCAGCACCCTACAGGTCACCGCTGTGGCCGAGCGCCCGTGGTACATGGACGCCATGGGCATGTCCCAGCCGCTGCACTTCGGCGACTACGGCGGCATGCCGATGAAGATCCTCTGGGCAACCCTCGACGTGCTGACCATCATCGTCCTCGGCAGTGGCGTGTATCTGTGGGTGGTGCGGCGTAAAGCGGCAAAACCGTTGCCGCTGGAGGCTGCTGCATGAAGCCGCGTCAGAGCAATTTCTGGAAGGTCTTCAGCACGCCGCTGGTGATTGCGCTGCTGAGTGCGGCGGGGTTGTTTTCGGCGTTGTTGGGGGACGGGATCTGGGATGCGTTGAGCTGGATCGGGCTGGGTGTTCCGGCATTTCTGGCCATAAGAGGCTTGCTGCCGCGCGAGTGATTTTTGTGCTGCCTGACAGGGCCTCTTCGCGAGCAAGCCCGCTCCCACAGGGGATTTGTGAACGAAACAGATCCAGTGTGGGAGCGGGCTTGCTCGCGAAGGCGGCCTGATGAACACCAGCAAATCCCTCGCCAGCCGCTCTGTATCTGACTAGGCTAATCTCCTGCTCTTCGATGACCACCGAGGTTTGCCAATGTCCGCCCCCAGCATGACCCTGTTTCACAACACGCTCTCCCCGTTCGTGCGCAAAGTGATGGTGCTGTTGCACGAGACCGGCCAGCAGGATCGCGTCGCCCTGCAAGACTGCGTCCTCACCCCGGTCAGCCCGGACGCTGCGCTCAACGCCGACAACCCGCTGGGCAAGATTCCGGCCCTGCGTCTGGCCGACGGCAGCGTGATCCATGACAGCCGCGTGATCCTCGAATACCTCGACCAGCAACACGTCGGCAATCCGCTGATCCCCCGCGAAGGAGCGGCCCGTTGGCGGCGTCTGACCCTGGCCTCGCTGGCCGACGGGATCATGGACGCCTCGGTGATGGTGCGTTACGAACTGGTATTGCGCGCCCCGGAAAAGCACTGGGACGAGTGGCTTGATGCCCAGCGCGAGAAGATCCGCCGCGCCCTGGCCTATCTGGAAAGTGACGCCATCGCCGAGCTGACCAGCCATTTCGACGTGGCGGCGATCAGCGTCGCCTGTGCACTGGGTTACATCGATCTGCGTCATCCGGATCTGGACTGGCGCAGCGCCAATCCACAACTGGCCAACTGGTATTTCGAGGTGAGCCAGCGACCGTCCATGGTTGCCACGATGCCCAAGCCTTAAGGCTGCGGCGCCTGTTCCGCCCTCTTCGCGAGCAAGCCCGCTCCCACATTGGAATGCGTACTCCTGTGGGAGCGGGCTCGCTCGCGAAGGCACCACTTCGTTTCCACAGGCAGAAACCCGACAATCCGCGTCACCAACTCTTCCTTCCAGCGCTGATCCTCCCGCAACCCGCTCATTGCATCCCCCCCACATCAAACTCCAGCGGCTTGGCCGGTTTCTGCCCGATCCCGTACCAGTCGAGTTTGCGCGTCAGCACCATGAACACCCCGAGCAGACCGAACAACAGCAGTGAGCCCATCAGCAACGCGTAATCCTCGGCGCTCAGCAGTCCGTATAGCAAGCCATACAACGCCGCTAATCCCGCAGAAAAACTCAGGCCGTGGCGCACGCTGTGCAGCACGTGGCAAACATAGAAACCGATCAACAACACACAACCACTGGCCGACAGCAGATACGCCAGGGCAAAGCCGATGTGCTCCGACAACGACAGCAGCAACAGGTAGAAGAACGCCAGCGCCACCCCGACCAACGCGTATTGCACCGGGTGCACCGCCAGACTCTTGAGCACCTCGAACAGGAAGAAACCGGCGAACGTCAGGACGATGAACAACAGCGCATATTTGATCGCCCGATCACTCTTCAGGTACTGATCCACCGGATCGATGAAGCTCACACCAAAGCTGCGCCCGTTGAACGCCTCGCAGTCATTGCCCATCACGCAACGGCTCATGGCTTCTTGCAGGTTGGTGGAGAAAAATGTGGTCTGCCAATCAGCGCTGAAACCCTGGTCACTGATCTCGCGTTTGCCCGGCAGGAAGTTGCCGACAAAACTGGGGTGCGGCCAGTTGGCGGCAAGGCTGACGTGACTGCTTTTGCCCACCGGCAACACCTGCAGCGAACCGGTGCCTTGCAGGCGCAGGTCGAAACCGAAAGTCAGTTCCGTGGCGTTGCGGGTATCCAGCGCCGGCAGCGTAACCCGCACACCTTCGCCGAGCCAGCCGACCTGGGTACCAGGTACGAAGTCCAGGCGTTGGCCGTCGAGTTCCAGTTTCAGGGCGTTTTCAATACCGCGAATATCGCTGATGCCCACCGCCAGAAACGGCGCATCGAACTGGTAATCGGCAAAGTCTTCCTTGATCCCCAACTGCGCCGGCAACGAGAAATGCCCATTGATGCGATTGTCGGCATGGAACAGTCGCGCTTCGTAAATACCGCGATTGCGCAGCTCGGTCTGCACTTGGCCGTCGAGCTCGAAGCGCTCCGGCAAAAAATACAGACGACCGCGTTCTTCACTTGGCTCGTCGTAGCGCTGGTTGGTTTTGTCGTTGAGCTTCCAGTTGTGAATCACTTTGCGATACGGCACCACCATCACCGGCCCGCTCAGTTGCTGGCTGTAGCTGGAGCTGCGGGCGATGTCTTCAAGCACACCATCGCGCAGTTGCTGACGGTCATCGATGATGCCGTCGATCATCAGCAGCGGTATCAGCAACAGCAGGATCAGCAGGGCAATCGCCCCGAGCTTGATGGTCAGATTCTTGTTCATGGGACTCTCCCTGTTTGGATGGGCAGAGTCTGCTGTTGATGTATGAGGGGAATGTGGGGGGAATATGGAGATTGTGTGGAGACTGCACCGGCCCCTTCGCGAGCAAGCCCGCTCCCACAGTTGATCTTTGGTGTGACCGAGACCTGTGTTTCAACCCCCCCCCCTGTGGGAGCGGGCTTGCTCGCGAAGGCAGCGACTCGGTTTCAGGACAAGCGCAATGTCACTTCCACACCGCTCTCGACGTTGCGGATATGCATCGACCCACCATGCAACTTCACCACTTCCTCAACAAAGTTCAGCCCCAGTCCAGTGCTCTTGCGCCCACTGTCCGGGCGCGGCAGCGAATAAAATCGCTCGCTCAGGCGTGGCAAGGCGTAATCGGGAATCGCCGCTGCTTCGTTGAACAAGCGCAACTCGACCTGCTCCCCTACGCGCTCGGCACTGAAGCGCAGCAGCCCGGCGATCGGGGTGAAATCCAGCGCATTCTCCAGCAGGTTGCCCAGCGCCTGACGCAGCAGAAACGGCTCGCCGATCAGCAGCAGATCTGGCGCAATCGTCTGCTCGACCTTGAGCCGCCGGCCTTCGATGCGCGCTGCCTGCGCCCGCAACAATTCATCAACCAATGCCGCCAGCGGCACCGCCACCCGCTCCTCAAGACCCTGCCGCTGTTCCACCTGAGCCAGATTCAACAGCCGCTCGATCAACTGCTGCATCCGTGCGCTTTCGCTGTCGATGTTGCCGACAAAGCGCAAGCGCTGAATCGCTGGCATCTCGTCCTGCAACAATTCCGCGGCACCGCGAATCGCCGCCAGCGGACTCTTCAATTCATGGGTCAGGGTGTGCACGTAGCGTTCGACGTAAGCCTTGCCCTCGAGCTGGGTGCGCATCTGCTCCACCGCTGTGGCCAGTTGCCCCAGTTCGCCGCCACGGTAATGCGGCACTTCCACTCGCCGACCTTCGCTCACCGCCTGCGCATACCCGGTCAAACGGTGCAGCGCGCGGCTCAGCCGCCACGACAGCAAAGCGCCGAACAGCAGACCGAGGCCGATCAGCCCGGCACCGTAAAACAGCAAGCGCCGCTCGGTACGATCAACATAAGGCTGCAATGAGCTGTTGGGTTTGGCCACGGTAACCACGCCGATGATCCGGCCGTTGTCGCGGATCGGCGCACCGACGTGCATCACCGAGGAGTTCGCATCATTCGGATCGCTGCGGCTCGAACGAGCGCCGTACTCACCACGCAAAGTCAGGTAGACGTCGTTCCAGCGCGAGTAATCCTGACCGACCGCCACGCCGCTGGAATCCAGCACCACGATGCCTTTGGCGTCGGTAACGTAGATGCGGTGGTTGACCTGGTTTTTCGGCAAACCCCAGATCGTCGCCTGTGGTTGACGCTCGCCGTAGGCCCGCAACAATTCGGGCCAGCGGTTCTCGCTGAGCGTGCCGGCCTTGAAATCATCACGGAGAATTTCCGCCATCAGGTTGGCGGTGTCGACCAGGGTTTCTTCGGTGGACTGGCGCACGCCCGGGCGGATTTCTTCCATCACCGTGTTGAGCACGAAGTAACCGGTCAGGCCGATAAACAGCACATACACCAGAAAAATCCGCAGCCCCAGCGACATCAGCTGTGCCCCGGGCTGTAGCTGTAACCGAGGCCGCGATGGGTCTGGATCGGCTCGGCATCGGCCCGCACCAGGCGCAATTTGGCGCGCACGCTTTTGATGTGGCTGTCGATGCTGCGCTCGTAACCGGCGTCCGCCGCCACGCCCAGCGCATCGAGCAATTGCTCGCGACTGAAGACTCGCTGCGGTTGTTCGAGCAGGCATTGCAACAGGCGGAATTCGTGGCGGGTCAGGCTCAATGGCTGGCCGCGGTAGGAGATCAGCACACGCTCGGCATCGATGCGAAACAGCGTCGAGGAGGCTTCAACCGCAGGACGCGGCGCCATGCGCTTGAGAATCGCCCGTACCCGCGCGGCGACTTCCCGTGGGCTGAACGGCTTGACCACGTAATCGTCGGCGCCGATCTCCAGCCCCACCACCCGATCGATCTCGGCGTCCCGGGCACTGAGGAACAGCACCGGCACTTCACTGAAGCGCCGCAGCTGTTTGCAGGTTTCGAAACCGCTGATGTCCGGCAGGCCGATATCGAGAATGATCAAGTCAGCCGGGGTCTGCCGTTGAAACTCCAGCGCCGCCGCGCCGAGGCTCAGCCACGTGGTCGCGAACCCCTCGCCCTGCAGGGCAAAAATCAGCGTGTCGGCAATCGCCGCTTCGTCTTCGACAATCAGGATATGAGGCATGGCGTCCGAGCCCATGGGTTAAGTGCGCGAACGGTGCCCCAAGCCTGACGTTACGTCAATGAGACCACTTAGCAGTCCGGCTTGTCGGCGGTGAAACGCCGCGCCGGGTTCACCGCTGCGCCAAACTCGCGCAAGGCCTTGGCACCGATCAGCAGCGGGTAGTTGAAGTTGCTGCGGTCGGTCAGGTTGACCTCAACGGTGCGCTTGACGTTGCCCAGGCACAGTTCCAGATCGACCACCGGGCGTTTGGCGACTTCAGTGCTGTCACCCTCGTCCTCTTCATCCGAGCGACTCTTGATCTTGCTGATCCGCGCGATCTTGTGCTCGTAGACCTTGTTGCTGGCATCCTTGGTGCCGAGGCGGAAACGCACCCAGTTTTCACCGTCGCGGGTGAAAGTCTCGATGTCCTTGGCCGACAGCGAGGCGGTCAGCGCGCCGGTGTCCATCTTGGCCTTGAGCACCTCACCACCGATTTCCGGCAGCGCGATGTATTCGTAACGCCCATACAGGGTCGGCTCGGCGGCCATGACCGGCAGGGCGACGAGGGCAAACAGTGCAAGGAGGGATTTCACGTAGAGGGCTTCCTTGGAAAATGAGGGCGTCAGACGCGAGATTTTAGACAGCCGGCGAGCAATTGGTTCGCTGGAGTCCGCCTTCGCGAGCAAGCCCGCTCCCACAGGGGATCCGGGATCTGTTGGAGATGGCATGCACACTGAAGATCCACTGTGGGAGCGGGCTTGCTCGCGAAGAGGCCAGCCCTGCCAACACGGTAATCAGCTCCAGCATAGCCAGCCAAAAGTGAAACATTCGTCACCATCGATTTGGCCTGTCACCCGAAGACACTTATCATGGCGCGCCCATCCGCCTTCATAGAGTTGCTTATGCGCCGCCTGCTCACCGGCTGTTTCGTCACCCTGCTGCTGTTGCTCAACACCCTGATCCTGATCGGGCCGTTGCTGGTCTTTGCCCTGTTCAAGCTGATCGCGCCCGGGCGCTGGCGCGATTACGCCTCGTGGGCGGTGATGTGGATTGCCGAGACCTGGGCCGAGATCGACAAGCTGATCTTTCGCCTGTGCATCCCCACCCAATGGGACATTCGCGGCGGCGCAGACCTGCGTGGTGACACCTCGTACCTGGTGGTCAGCAACCACCAGTCGTGGGTCGACATTCCGGCGCTGATCCAGACCCTCAACCGGCGCACGCCGTTCTTCAAGTTCTTCCTCAAGAAAGAACTGATCTGGGTACCGTTTCTGGGGCTGGCGTGGTGGGCGCTGGATTACCCGTTCATGAAGCGCTACACCAAGGCGTTTCTGGCCAAACATCCGGAGTTGGCGGGCAAGGATCTGGAGATCACCAAACAGGCCTGCGAGCTGTTCAAACGCCAGCCGGTGACGGTGGTGAATTATCTGGAAGGCACCCGCTACACCGCGGCGAAAAGCGCGCAACAGCAGTCACCGTTCAAGCATCTGCTTAAACCCAAGGCAGGAGGTGTGGCGTTTGTTCTGGCGGCGATGGGGGAACAGCTGGATGCGCTGCTCGACGTGACCGTGGTGTATCCACAGCAGAAGATTCCGGGATTCTGGGACCTGATCAGCGGCAGCGTGCCGCGGGTGATTGTCGACATCCAGACCCGCGAACTCGACCCGGCACTGTCGCAGGGCGATTACGAGAACGATCCGCAGTTTCGCCAGCAGGTCCAGAACTGGGTCAACCAGCTCTGGACCGAGAAGGATCAGCGCATCAGCGAACTGCGCGGCGAGCGCGGCTGAATCAGCTACCGGTGCCGGCGCCCCAGATGCTGCTCAGACTCTGCAGCAGCGGGCCGCCGACGCCCTGATCACCCAGGTACTTGAGCAGCACCGGGGCAAACTGACCGACCATGCCGCTGTCCATGCCCAACGCACCGAAGGCATTGTTCAGGTCGTTGGTGTCCTTGACGTTGCCCAGCGCATTTTCCAGCCCGGCCGACTTGCCCGACGAACCCAGCAAACCACTCAACGCCGCCAGGTTGCCGCTGCCGCCCGACAGTTTGTCGATGCCCGGCACTTCTTTGGCCAACTGCGAATAATCGGTGCTGCTCAACTGATTCTTGGCCAGGCCGAGCATGGCGCTGGTGCCACCGACGGCTTGCTGAGGCGTAACACCGAGACCGGTAACAGCTTGCAGCAAACCGGCGGTTTCCGAGGTCGGCGCGGCGGCGGTGGCAGCGTTGCCACCCTGCATGCTTGCAGCCGCTTTGGTCACGTCGTCCAGACTGAAGCCGGCAAACACCGGGCTCGCTGCAAGGGTCATCAGTGAAGCCAAGGCAATACCGCGTGAAATCTTCATTCAGACATCCTCTTGCGCTGTGGTAACCGCCCGTCTATGAGCGGCAAAACTGCCGGTTTGACCGGGTTTCAGCCAGCATGTTCCTCGCCGACGCATCCATTTTCAGCATAGCCACGTATATAAAACGTGAAACCGCGGATAACCCGAGATGAATGGCACAAGCGCCGTCGCTGAACTAGCCTGTGAACAGCCCGAGCAGCGCCCTCGTCGCCCGCCCATTGCCTGGAGAGCCGTCATTTCCATCGCCGACCCCGATCAGTTGCGCCAGCTGTTGGCCCAGTGCTCACTGGGCGACCGCGGTGCATTCGAAACGCTCTATCGCAGCGTTGGCCCACGCCTGCACGGCGTGGCCCTGCGCTTCATGGGCCGGGCGGATCTGGCCGAGGAAGTGCTGCAGGAAAGCTTCGTGCGCATCTGGAATAACGCCTCGCGCTACGAAGCCCACTTGTCGGCGCCGCTGACTTGGATGATCAACATCACCCGCCATCAGGCCATCGACCAATTACGCAAACAGCGCGAACGGCCGCTGACCGATTTCGAGCAGGACACCCTGCCGGACGAAGGCCCTTCGGCCCACGACCTGTTGAACAGCAGCCGCGAAGCCAGCGCGCTGCACCGTTGCCTGGACACCCTCGACGGCATGCAGCGCCAATCGATCAGCGTCGCCTACTTTCAGGGTTTGTCCTGCTCGGAACTGGCCGAACACCTGGCGGCACCGCTGGGCTCGGTGAAGTCGTGGATTCGTCGCGGCATGGAGCGTCTGCGCAGGTGCCTTGAATCATGAACTACCAGACCCCCGCCTTGCGCCGCGCCCTCGCTGCCGATTACGCCATTGGCCTGATGTCGGCAGCGGCGCGTCGGCGCTTTGAACAATTGCTGCTGGATGACGCAGCACTGCGAACCGAGTTGGCGCAGTGGCAGGAGAGCCTCGCCAGCCTTACCGAAACGCTGCCGGAGCACCCGGTGCCGGATCGGGTGTGGCAAGGCATCACCGCGCGGATCGAGCCGCAAGTACTGCACGTCCCGGAAAAACGTCCGTTCTGGAACTGGCTGCGCGTCAGCGTCGCTGCCTGTTCGATCGTGGTGCTGGTGTTCCTCGGCTCCCTGTACAACCGCGACGACGCCCGCTACCGCGCCACCTTGCTGAGCGCCGACACGCAGCCGGCACTGAAGATCGAGGCGCATGCGGATTATCTGCAAGTCGAACCGCTGACATTGGCGGCAGTCGGGCCAGATCGCAGCCTGGAACTGTGGGCGATACCGGCGGACGGCAAGCCGATTTCGCTGGGGGTGATTCCTGCAGGCGGCAAAGGCAAGGTTGAACTGAACGCGGCGCAGAAAGTCTTGATCGGCCAGCCGATTGCGCTGGCGGTGAGTCTGGAACCGAAAGGTGGTTCGCCGACCGGGCAACCGACGGGGCCAGTGCTTTACCAAGGCGCGTTAGCGGCTCTCTGACTCTGGCACCACAAACCTTTTGTGGCGAGGGAGCTTGCTCCCGCTGGGCTGCGAAGCGGCTCAAATCTTGTGTGGGTAATTTTCCTGAGACGCCGCATGTGTGGATTTTACGACGGCTTCGCCGCCGAGCGGGAGCAAGCTCCCTCGCCACAGGTTTCGTGCTCATCCCCATAAAAAACGGCGACCTTGAGGTCGCCGTTTTGCATTGCCTCAAACTTACGCCGCACTGAACAACCGATGCGGATCGATCACAAACTTCTTCGGCACACCGGCATCGAACTCGCCGTAACCTTCCGGCGCCTGATCGAGGCTGATGACCTGCACGCCAACCACTTCGGCGATGTTGATGCGGTCCCACATGATCGCCTGCATCAGTTGGCGGTTGTACTTCATCACCGGGGTCTGGCCGGTGTGGAAGCTGTGGGATTTGGCCCAGCCCAAACCGAAGCGGATGCTCAGGCTGCCCATTTTCGCGGCGGCATCGACCGCGCCCGGATCTTCGGTCACGTACAGGCCCGGGATACCGATCTTGCCGGCCACACGCACCACGCCCATCAGCGAGTTGAGCACAGTGGCCGGTGCTTCGGCTTTCACCCCGTCATGCCCGTGGCCGCGTGCTTCGAAGCCCACGCAGTCCACCGCGCAATCGACTTCCGGCTCGCCCAGCAGTGCGGCGATCTGTTCGTGCAGCGGCGTGTCCTTGGACAGGTCGACCACTTCAAAACCCTGAGCCTTGGCGTGCGCCAGGCGGATGGTGTTGACGTCGCCGATGATCACCACCGCCGCCCCCAGCAAACGCGCCGAGGCTGCAGCGGCCAGACCGACCGGGCCGGCGCCGGCGATGTAAACGGTGCTGCCAGGGCCAACGCCCGCCGTCACTGCGCCGTGATAGCCGGTCGGGAGGATGTCGGAGAGGCAGGTCAGGTCGCGGATTTTCTCCATGGCCTTGTCGCGATCCGGCAGTTTCAGCAGGTTGAAGTCGGCGTACGGCACCAGCACGTACTCGGCCTGGCCGCCAGTCCAGTCGCCCATGTCGACATAACCGTAGGCACCGCCGGCACGGGCCGGGTTGACGGTCAGACAGACGCCGGTGTGTTGCTCCTTGCAGGAACGGCAGCGCCCGCAAGCCACGTTGAACGGTACGGAGACCAGGTCGCCGATTTTCAGGTTCTCGACGTCGGAACCCTTTTCGATCACTTCGCCGGTGATTTCATGGCCCAGCACCAGACCGGTCTGCGCCGTGGTACGGCCGCGCACCATGTGCTGGTCGGAGCCACAAATGTTGGTGGACACCACACGCAGAATCACCCCGTGCTCAATCTTCCTGCCACGCGGGTCCTGCATTTTCGGATAGTCGATTTTCTGTACTTCGACCTTGCCAGCGCCGAGATACACCACACCACGATTGCCAGACATGCTTTCACCTCGCTGTTGTTTTTATGGAACTGCGTTGCCCAGGCAGGCAGCGCGTTAAGTGCTCGGGTTATTGCTTGTTGGTCTTGCGTTGTCAGTTATGGCCCCTTCGCGAGCAAGCCCGCTCCCACAGTTGATCTTGGGTGTGACAGAGACCTGTGTTTCGACACAAATCCCTTGTGGGAGCGGGCTTGCTCGCGAAAGCGATCTAAAGAACGACCGTGCGATTGGCGTTCAAAAACACCCTTCTTTCGATGTGATAACCCACGGCCCGGGCCAGGGTCAGGCCCTCGATATCCCGCCCTTTGGCAATCAGATCCTCCGGGTAATGACTGTGATCCACCGCCTCGACGCCCTGGGCAATGATCGGCCCTTCATCGAGGTCGTTGTTGATGTAATGCGCCGTCGCGCCGACCAGCTTCACGCCCTTGTTGTAGGCCTGGTGATACGGCTTGGCGCCCTTGAACCCCGGCAGCAGCGAGTGGTGAATGTTGATCGCCTTGCCATCGAGTTTGCGGCACAACTCCGGCGACAGCACCTGCATGTAGCGGGCGAGGATCACCAGTTCGGCGCCGGACTCTTCGATCACCTGCCACACCTGACGCTCCTGCGCCGGCTTGTCGTTGGGGTCGAGGGGGAAATGGTAGTAGGGAATCTGGTGCCAGTCGGCCAGCGGCTTGAGGTCCGGATGGTTGGACACCACCGCCGCCACGTCCATCGACAACTGGCCGATGCGCTGGCGGTAGAGCAAATCGTTGAGGCAGTGATCGGCCTTGGAGACCATGATCACCACTTTTGGCCGGTAGTTCGGCGCGGTCAGCTCGAAGACCATGCCGAATGCCTCTCCGCGCTCGGCGAGGCCGGCGCGGAAGGACTGCTCGTCGAAACCGTCGGGCTGACGGAATTCCACGCGAATGAAGAAACGGCCCGAGAGCCGGTCATCGAACGAATGGTGCTCGGTGACGTAGCAACCCTGCTCGAACAGAAAACGCGTCACCGCGTCCACCGTGCCGAGCACGCTGGGGCAGTCGGCGGTCAGAATCCATGTGTCTGGGGCGCGGCTCATGGTGCGGTGACTCCTGTTCTTTTGTACGCGGTGTCTGGGGGATTTTTGCCCCTCACCCTAGCCCTCTCCCGGAGGTAGAGGGGACTGACCGAGGTGTTCTTTCGAGCTACGCCGACCTGAAGTATCGGGTCGAACTCGGGCTCGAAAACCACACAAATCTGCTCCCTTTCCCCCTCTCCCCCCTGGGGGAGAGGGCTGGGGTGAGGGGGTAAGCTTTTAGGCTTGTACGCTCAACCCGTATTCAGCCGAAGCATCCTGCAGCCACAACCACCAGTAGTCCGAGAAGCTGCGGCGGATCAGCAGTTCCCAGGTGTCTTCGGCGGTATGGCGAATCATCAGCTGCGACTTGGCGAACACCGTGCCCACCGCTTTGCCGACCGGAAAATTGTTCGGGTGCACGTCGTAGCTGGTGGATTTCATCAGCACCTGACGCACGTTCGGCCCGCTCAGTTCGAGCACTTGCTGGCCGCCGCTGACGTTGACGATCGCGATGTGCAGGTCGCCCAGCGCTTCGCGCAGTTTCTGCTCGGCGGCGAATTCTTCACCGCTTGGCACGATCAGCAGCCACTCGTCCGGGCCCATCCATTGCAGGCTGGTTTCGCCTTTGACGATGACGCTCAGGGCGCCCGGCAACTCAATGCCGAGGGCCTTGTGCACGCCGGCTGCGAACGCTGCATCGTGGCCATCGCCACGAATGGTCAGGTGACCGAGGAGTTTCTTTTCACGCACGATCACGCCGGCGTTCTTGCGACCCTTGCCGACCAGGCTGGCGAGGTCGGCATGGTGCAGCGACGACTCGGCCTTGGCCCCGGTGGTCGGGTGTTGTTGGTACACGTTGGCTGTGGTCATAAAGCACCTATCTCAATTCTGTTGGTCCGGTCCTTGTGGTGGCTGCACTGCCGCCTTCGCGAGCAAGCTCGCTCCCACAGGGGACTGATGCCTGGCACAAATTCCATTAACAACCCGAAACCTGTGGGAGCGAGCTTGCTCGCGAAGGCGATATCCGCCACACCACAGGGTTCGAAGCTGTCAGATGTTCTGCCGATCCCCCTTCGGATCGAAGAACACCGAAGACACAATCTCCGCCTCGATCACGCTGCCATCGGCCAGCGGCGCGAACACCCGCTCGCCCATGCGCTTCAGACCGCCCTTGACCACGCCCATGGCAAACGAATAGCCGAGGGAGTTGTGCGCGTAGCTGGAGGTCACGTGGCCGACCATGGTCATCGGGATCGCCTGCTTGGTGTTGAACACCAGTTGCGCACCTTCCGGCAGCCAGACGTTCGGGTCGATCGGCTTCAGGCCCACCAGTTGTTTACGCTGATCCTTCACGCAGTCTTCACGGTTCATGCCGCGCTGGCCGATCCACGAGAACGGTTTGGTGCGACCGACGCACCAGCCCATGTTCAGGTCGTCCGGGGTCATCGAGCCGTCGGTGTCCTGACCGACGATGATGAAACCCTTCTCGGCGCGCAGCACGTGCATGGTTTCAGTGCCGTACGGCGTCAGGTTGTACTGCTTGCCGGCCTCGACGATTTTCTCCAGCACGCCCATCGCGTAGTCGGCCTGCACGTTGACTTCGTACGACAGCTCACCGGTGAACGAGATGCGGAACACCCGCGCCGGCACACCGCCGACCAGACCTTCTTTCCAGGTCATGAACGGGAAGGCTTCGTTACTCAGATCGATGTCGGTCACGGCGCTGAGCAGCTTGCGGCTGTTCGGTCCGGACAGGGTCATCGTCGCCCAGTGGTCGGTGACCGAGGTGAAGTAGACCTTCATCTCTGGCCATTCGGTCTGGTGGTACAGCTCCAGCCATTGCAGCACGCGCGCCGCACCGCCCGTGGTGGTGGTCATGACGAAATGGTTGTCGGCCAGACACGCCGTCACCCCGTCGTCGAAAACCATGCCGTCTTCTTTGCACATCAGGCCGTAACGGGCCTTGCCCACGTCGAGCTTGGTCCAGGCGTTGGTGTACACGCGGTTGAGGAACTCGCGGGCATCCGGGCCTTGAATGTCGATCTTGCCCAGGGTCGAGGCGTCGAGCAGGCCGACGCTGTCGCGCACGGCTTTGCATTCGCGCTTCACTGCGGCGTGCATGTCTTCACCGTTTTTCGGGAAGTACCATGGACGTTTCCACTGGCCGACGTCTTCAAACTCGGCGCCGTTTTTCAGGTGCCATTGATGCAGCGCGGTGTAGCGCACCGGTTCGAAGATGTGCCCGCAGTGACGGCCGGCCACGGCGCCGAACGTTACCGGCGTGTAGTTCGGGCGGAACATCGTGGTGCCCATCTGCGGGATGGTCACGTTCAGCGAACGGGCGGCGATGGCCAGGCCGTTGACGTTGCCGAGCTTGCCCTGATCGGTGCCGAAGCCCAGCGCGGTGTAGCGTTTGACGTGTTCGACCGACTCGAAACCTTCGCGGGTCGCCAGTTCGATGGCGGCGGCGGTGACGTCGTTCTGCAGGTCGACGAATTGCTTCGGCGCACGCGAGGTGCCCTTCTCGTGCGGCACCTGGAACAGCGCCAGGGTCGCTTCTTCGAGACGGCTCAGCGCTTTTGGCAGCGTGCCTTCGACCACCGCAAAACCGGCTTCACTGGCAGCGCGTGCGCCACCTTCGAAACCATCGGCCAGCGAATCTCCGAGGCCGTAAACGCCGTTGATGCCACCGACGCACACACGCTTCTGCGGTGCTTCGCCCGGTACGAAACCGAGGATGTCTTCGCGCCAGATCGGCTTGCCACCGAGGTGCGAAGCCAGGTGCACCACCGGGCTGTAACCGCCGGAACTGGCGATCACGTCGCAGTCGAGCCATTCGCCCGGGCTGGTCACGGTGTGCGCTTTGACGTCAATCGCGGCAACGCGGGCAGCGGTGACGCGCTTGCTGCCACGGGCCTCGATCACGGCGCTGCCGGTGAGTATGCGAATGCCTTTGGCGCGGGCTTCTTCCACCAGCGCACCACGCGGATTGCTGCGTGCATCGGCGATGGCCACCACTTGCAGGCTGGCGTCGAGCCAATCCAGCGCCACGCGATAGGCGTGATCGTTGTTGGTGGTCAGCACCAGCTTCTTGCCCGGTGCCACACCGTAACGGCGCACGTAAGTCGAGACCGCACCGGCGAGCATGTTGCCCGGCACGTCGTTGTTGCCGTAGACCAGCGGACGCTCGTGGGCACCGGTCGCCAGCACGACACGCTTGGCGCGAACCCGGTGGATGCGCTGACGCACCTGACCGATTGGCGCACGGTCACCGAGGTGATCGGTGAGGCGTTCGTGAATGGTCAGGAAATTGTGGTCGTGGTAACCGTTGACCGTGGCGCGCGGCAACAGCAGCACGTCCGGAGTGTTTTTCAATTCAGCGATAACGCTGGCCACCCACTCGATCGCCGGTTTGCCGTCGAGGCTTTCGCGGGAATCGAGCAGGCTGCCGCCGAACTCCTCCTGCTCATCGGCGAGGATCACCCGCGCACCGCTGCGTGCAGCCGCCAGGGCCGCGGCGAGCCCGGCAGGGCCGGCGCCGACGATCAGCACGTCGCAGTGCTGGTTCATGTAGTCGTAGGTGTCCGGATCGACTTCGGTCGGCGAACGGCCAAGCCCTGCAGCCTTGCGAATGTACTTCTCGTAGGTCATCCAGAACGATTGCGGGTACATGAAGGTTTTGTAGTAGAAACCCGGCGGCATCAGCTTGCCGCCGACCTTGCCGAGAATCCCCATCATGTCGTTGTTGACGCTCGGCCAGCCGTTGGTGCTGGTGGCGACCAGGCCTTGGTACAGCGCCTGTTGCGTGGCGCGCACGTTGGGAATCTGCGTGGCTTCGGTGGCCCCGATCTGCAGCACGGCGTTCGGCTCTTCGGCACCGGCGGCGAAGATCCCGCGTGGACGCGAATACTTGAAGCTGCGGCCGATGATGTCGACGCCGTTGGCGATCAGTGCCGAGGCCAGCGAGTCGCCCTCGAAGCCTTTGTAGCTCTGACCGTTGAAGGTGAAGCTCAGCACTTTGTTGCGGTCGATCCGTCCACCGTTGGACAGGCGATTGGTCTGGCTCATACCTTCTCTCCCAGCGCCGTCGTGGCTGTTTTCGCCGTATCAGCCTTGTCGGTGAATTGCGGCTTGGTGCCGATCTTGTAGGTTTCGAGAATCTCGTAAGTCACGGTGTCGCGGGTGACGTTGAAGTACTGGCGGCAACCGGCGACGTGATCCCACAGTTCGTGGTGCAGACCACGCGGGTTGTCGCGGAAGAACATGTAGTCGCCCCACTCTTCATCGGTGCAGGCGTTCGGATCCAGCGGACGCGGGATGTGCGCCTGACCGGATGCATGGAATTCCTCTTCGGAGCGCAGTTCGCCGCAGTGAGGACAGAAGATATGCAACATGGGGATTTCTCCTGTTAGTGGGCAACCGCAGCAGCGCCGTGTTCATCGATCAACGCACCGTTGTGGAAACGGTCGATGGAGAAAGGTGCGGCCAATGGGTGCATTTCACCCTTGGCAAGGCTTGCGGCAAACACGTTGCCCGAGCCAGGAGTTGCCTTGAAGCCGCCGGTGCCCCAACCGCAGTTGAAGAACATGTTCGGTACCGGGGTTTTCGAAATGATCGGGCAAGCGTCCGGGGTGGTGTCGACGATGCCGCCCCACTGGCGGTTCATGCGCACCCGCGACAGCACCGGGAACATCTCGACGATGGCCTGGATGGTGTGCTCGATCACCGGGTACGAACCGCGCTGACCATAGCCGTTGTAGCCGTCGATACCGGCGCCGATCACCAGGTCGCCCTTGTCCGACTGGCTGATGTAACCGTGCACGGCGTTGGACATGATCACGCTGTCGATAATCGGTTTGATCGGCTCGGACACCAGCGCTTGCAGCGGGTGAGATTCGATCGGCAGACGGAAACCGGCGAGCTTGGCCATGTGCCCGGAGTTACCGGCGGTGACCACACCGACACGCTTGGCACCGATGAAACCCTTGTTGGTTTCAACGCCGATGCACACGCCGTTTTCCTTGCGGAAACCGATCACTTCGGTCTGCTGGATCAAGTCCACGCCCAAGGCGTCGGCGGCACGGGCAAAGCCCCAGGCCACGGCATCGTGACGGGCGACGCCGCCGCGACGCTGAACAGTCGCGCCCATCACCGGGTAGCGGGTGTTTTTCGAGCAGTCGAGGTACGGAATCTCGTCGGCCACTTGCTTGGCATTAAGCAGTTCGCCATCGACGCCGTTGAGGCGGTTGGCACTGACCCGACGCTCGGAATCACGGATGTCCTGCAGGGTGTGGCAAAGGTTGTAGACACCGCGCTGGGAGAACATCACGTTGTAGTTCAGATCCTGCGACAGACCTTCCCACAGTTTCATCGCGTGTTCGTACAGGTGCGCCGACTCGTCCCACAGGTAGTTCGAGCGAACGATGGTGGTATTGCGCGCGGTGTTACCGCCGCCCAGCCAGCCCTTCTCGACCACGGCCACGTTGGTGATGCCGTGCTCTTTCGCCAGGTAGTAGGCGGTCGCCAGACCGTGCCCGCCACCGCCGACGATGACCACGTCGTAGACCTTCTTCGGCGTCGGCGTGCGCCACATGCGCTGCCAGTTCTCGTGGTGGCTGAGGGAGTGTTTGAAGAGGCCGAAGCCCGAATAGCGTTGCATAGTCATTTACTCCAAACCGCTCAGCGATAAACCGGGTAGTCGGCGCACAGTGCCGCGACGTTCTTGGCCACATTCGCTTCAACGTCGGCGTCACCGAGGTTGTCGAGGATGTCGCAGATCCAGCCGGCCAGCACTTCGCACTGGGCGACCTTGAAGCCGCGGGTGGTGACGGCCGGGGTGCCGATGCGCAGGCCCGAGGTCACGAACGGCGATTGCGGGTCGTTCGGCACGGCGTTCTTGTTGACGGTGATGTGCGCACGGCCGAGGGCAGCGTCAGCATCTTTGCCGGTCAGGCCCTGACGGATCAGGCTGACCAGGAACAGGTGGTTGTCGGTACCGCCGGACACTACATCGTAGCCACGTTTGATAAACACGCTGGCCATCGCCTTGGCGTTGTCGATCACTTGCTGCTGATAGGCCTTGAAGCCTGGCTCCAGCGCCTCCTTGAAGCACACGGCTTTACCGGCGATGACGTGCATCAGCGGGCCGCCCTGGGCCCCGGGGAATACCGCGGCGTTGAGCTTTTTCTCGATCTCTTCGTTGGACTTGGCCAGGATCAGCCCGCCACGCGGACCGCGCAGGGTTTTGTGGGTGGTGGTGGTGACCACGTCGGCGTACGGCAGCGGATTCGGGTACAGGCCAGCAGCGACCAGACCGGCCACGTGAGCCATGTCGACGAACAGCAGCGCGCCAACCTTGTCGGCGATCTGGCGGAAACGCGGGAAGTCCAGGGTCTTCGAATAAGCAGAGAACCCGGCGACGATCATCTTCGGCTTGCACTCGACGGCCAGACGCTCGACTTCGTCGTAATCGATCAGCCCGGTGTCGGTGTTGATCCCGTACTGCACCGCGTTGTACAGCTTGCCCGAGGACGACACTTTCGCACCGTGGGTCAGGTGACCGCCGTGGGCCAGACTCATGCCGAGAATGGTGTCGCCCGGCTGGATCAGCGCCAGGTACACCGCGCTGTTGGCCGAGGAACCGGAGTGCGGCTGGACGTTGGCGTAATCGGCACCGAACAGCTGCTTGGCGCGTTCGATGGCCAGCGCTTCGACTTTATCCACATGCTCGCAGCCACCGTAGTAGCGCTTGCCCGGATAACCTTCGGCATATTTGTTGGTCAGACCGCTGCCCTGCGCTTGCATGACGCGTTTGCTGGTGTAGTTCTCCGACGCGATCAGCTCGATGTGATCTTCCTGACGTTGCTCCTCGGCATTCATTGCCGCCAGCAGTGCATCGTCGTAACCCTGGATCTGGTCTTGCTTGCTGAACATCGCGTCTCTCCCAGCGGCGTCGGTGCGCCATTTCGTCTTGGTCAGGCACGCGGCTTGCGGAGGTGCCCTTTGATGCGATGGTATGGCCGGCGCAGACAGCCCAGATGCCTACGGACGCCACGCAAAGGTGCGTTTACGACATGGCGGGAAAAGGCTGGTCGGACACATCATCCAAAACTGCGGAGATCCCCTGTGGGAGCGGGCTTGCTCGCGAAGAGGCCGTGTCAGTCGACATCAATACCGCCTGACACACCGCTTTCGTGAGCAAGCCCGCTCCCACAGGGGTCAGGTGTATGCCGTGCGGATGGCGAGCAACAGGAGGAAATGCAGGGGATAGAGCGCGTACGCCCAACGGCGCATGGGCAGCGGATGGATAGATCTGAAGTGTCGCAACAAGAACAGCCCGAGCAGTGGCGCAATCAGACACGCCGCGATGCCAAACACCGCCACGTAGTTACCGAACTCCGCCGCTTCATACAGCACCTGCCACTGATTCCCCGCCAGACACACCAGCCCCGGCAGCAGGCCGAAATACCAGGGACGACGGATCACCCACAGCAGCGCCAGCGGCAGCAACACGCCAAACACGCCGAACATCAGCCACTGCGAAAACAACGCCGCCAGCAGCAAGGCGCCCACGCCCAAAAGCCGCGACAACAACGTGCGATCCTGCCATCCCCGCGCCACCAGCAACCCCAGCGCCAGCGTAGGCATCACGTTCAAGGTGTCGGGATCAGGAATGTACAAGCGGTAGGGAATTTCGCTGACCGCACTGAACAGCAGCAGCCAGCCCAGATAGCGCCACTCGGTCTTCTGCGCACCGGCCCGGGACAGGTTCGCCGCCATCGCCAGGCAGAACCACGGAAACGCCAGACGTCCCGGCACATACAGCCAATCGGCGCTGATCCCGACATATCGCAGGTGATCGAGCAGCATGCTCAGCAGCGCCAGCCACTTGAGCAGATCCAGCGCGCCGTCGCGTTTAGTCACGTGCATAATCGGGTAACAAACTGGTAATTTTCTGACAGCGACATCCCGTGTGCTCCCCGGAAGATCTTCGGTAAAGTGCGCATCCTCATTGACCACGAGCCTTCACAAGAGTCTCGACCACGGAAGCCGGCCATGACCGACAAGAGCCAACAATTCGCCAGCGACAACTACTCCGGTATCTGCCCTGAAGCCTGGGCCGCCATGGAACAGGCCAACCACGGCCACCAGCGCGCTTATGGCGACGATGAATGGACCGCACGTGCGGCCGACCATTTCCGCAAGCTGTTCGAAACCGACTGCGAAGTGTTTTTCGCCTTCAACGGCACCGCCGCCAACTCGCTGGCGCTTTCGTCGTTGTGCCAGAGTTACCACAGCGTGATCTGCTCGGAAACCGCCCACGTCGAAACCGACGAATGCGGCGCGCCGGAATTCTTCTCCAACGGCTCGAAACTACTGATCGCCAGCACCGAAAACGGCAAGATCACCCCGCAGTCGATCCGCGAGGTCGCGCTCAAGCGCCAGGACATCCACTACCCGAAACCGCGCGTCGTGACCCTGACTCAGGCCACTGAAGTCGGCAGCGTCTACACCCCGGAAGAAGTCCGCGCCATCAGCGCTACCTGCAAAGAGCTGGGCCTGCACCTGCACATGGACGGCGCACGTTTCTCCAACGCCTGCGCGTTCCTTGGCTGCTCGCCGGCCGACCTGACCTGGAAGGCTGGCGTCGATGTGCTGTGCTTCGGTGGCACCAAGAACGGTATGGCGGTGGGTGAAGCGATTCTGTTCTTCAACCACAAACTGGCCGAAGACTTCGACTACCGCTGCAAGCAGGCCGGGCAACTGGCGTCGAAAATGCGCTTCCTCTCGGCACCGTGGGTCGGCATCCTCGAAAACGACGCCTGGCTCAAATACGCCCGCCACGCCAACCACTGCGCGCAACTGCTGGCCGAGCTGGTCAGCGACATTCCGGGCGTGGAACTGATGTTCCCGGTGCAGGCCAACGGGGTGTTCCTGCAACTCTCGGAACCGGCCATCGCCGCGCTGACCGCGAAAAACTGGCGCTTCTACACCTTCATCGGCAAGGGCGGCGCACGTTTCATGTGCTCGTGGGACACCGAAGAAGAACGCGTACGCGAACTGGCCCGCGACATCCGCGAAGTGATGTCGGCCTGATTCCTTGGCAAATGAACGCCTGGATGAGGGGATCTCCGGTAATAAGTTGATCCCCTGTGGCGAGGGGATTTATCCCCGATCGGCTGCGCAGCAGTCGTAAATCCTGAGAACGCGGTCTTGCTGGTAGATCGCGTTCACAGGTTTTGGGGCTGCTGCGCAACCCATCGGGGATAAATCCCCTCACCACAAGTCATCTCCGCCCATCCCTACCCCGCCAGCTGCTTGGTCTACATTGTCTGTCGAGCCCCCCCGCTCACATAACAACAAGCAGGAGCATCGGCATGTCGCTACAAGGCAAAACCCTGTTCATCACCGGCGCCAGCCGTGGCATCGGCCGTGAGATTGCACTGCGGGCCGCGAAGGACGGGGCCAATATCGTGATTGCGGCCAAAAGCGCCGAAGCCCATCCCAAACTGCCCGGCACCATCCACAGCGTAGCCAAGGAAGTCGAAGCCGCTGGCGGCAAGGCATTGGCCCTGCAAGTCGATGTGCGTGATGAAGACGCGGTGCGCAGTGCGCTGGCCCAGGCCAACGAGCATTTCGGCGGCATCGATGCGCTGGTCAATAACGCCGGGGCGATCAAGTTGACTGGCGTGCAGCACATCGAACTCAAGCGTTTCGACCTGATGCACCAGATCAACACCCGCGCGGTACTGCTGTGTAGCCAGGCCGCCCTGCCCTATCTGAAGAAATCCGCCGGACACATTCTCAACTTGTCGCCACCGCTGAACATGGCGAACAAGTGGTTTGCCCAGTTCAGCCCCTACACCGTGACCAAATACGGCATGAGCATGTTGACCGTGGGCATGAGCGAGGAGTTCGCCAGTTACGGCATCAGCGTCAATTCACTGTGGCCACAGACGATGATTGCCACCGCCGCCATCGAATTTCAGCTGGGCAACCGCGAGTCGTTCAAGCATGCGCGCACGCCGGCGATCATGGCGGATGCGGCGCATGTGATTCTGAGCAGTAGCGGGCGGAAGATCAGCGGGCGGTTGTTGATTGATGAGGAGATTTTGCGGGAGAGCGGCGTTAGCGAGTTTGAGCATTACCGGTTCGAACCGGGGAGTGATGCGGCGTTGATGACGGATTTGTTTATCGACTGAAAAGCCCCTCACCCTAACCCTCTCCCGGAGGGAGAGGGGACTGATTGGGGGATATTTGAGAATTACCCCGACCTGAATCTGCTTTACCGAATCCATAATCGATAAGGTCTTTCAGGGTCGATGTATAGCGCCAGACACCTCGGTCGGCCCCCTCTCCCTCTGGGAGAGGGCTGGGGTGAGGGGCGAGCCGTACGCAAAATTCGCCCCAGCTCAGAATTCGATTCTGACGTCGCCCTTCGGCACGCTGCAGCACGACAAGATAAACCCTTCCGCCTCGTCGTCCTCGGTAATCCCGCCGTTGTGCTCCATCTCTACTTCGCCGCCAAGCTTCATCACCTTGCACGTGCCGCAGATACCCATGCCGCAAGCTTTCGGGATCATCAGGCCAAGCTTGGCCGCCGCCGCGTGCACGGTTTCGCCCGGGGCCACGCGAATGCTTTTGCCGGACGCGGTGAATTCGACCTGATGCAGATCTGCCGCATCGATTTCCGGTGCATCGGCGGCCTGCTCGGCCTGTTCCACCGCATCGGCACGAGCTTCCGGTGGCGTGGCGCCGAAGGATTCCTCGTGATAACGCGACATGTCGTAACCGGCCACTTCCAGCAGGCGCTTGACCGCGTTCATGTACGGCGTCGGGCCGCAGCAGAACACTTCGCGTTCGAGGAAGTCCGGCACCATCAGTTCAAGCATCTTGTGATTGAGGTAGCCGCGATAACCGGCCCACGGCTCGCCCAATCCATGTTTCTCGCAGATCAGGTGCAGGCTGAAGTTGTCGATCCGCGACGCCATGTGCTCCAGCTCGCGGTGGTAAATGATGTCTTTTGGCGAGCGGGCGCTGTGGATAAAGGTCATGTCGACATTGGCGTTGGTGTCGTAGAACCAGCGCGCCATCGACATGCACGGGGTGATCCCCACGCCGCCGCTCAGATACAGGACTTTCGGGCTCGGGAAATCGATGGCATTGAACAGCCCGACCGGGCCGTGCACCGCCAGCTCCTGGCCTTCATGCAGGGTGTCGTGCAGCCAGTTGGAGACCTTGCCGCCCGGCACACGCTTGATGGTCACCGAGAAGCTGTACGGCACCGACGGCGAACTGGAAATGGTGTACGAGCGCATGATCGGCTGGCCGTCGATTTCCAGCTCCAGGGTCACGAACTGCCCGGGCTTGAAGAAGAACAGGATCGGCTGGTCGGCCATGAAACAGAAGGTGCGCACGTCCCAGGTTTCCTGGATGACTTTGACGCAACGGACGATGTGTCGGCCATTGGCCCAGGTCTGGGTGGTGACCGGATTCAGGAAGCTGTTGGACATGCTGTTCTCCACGGCCGACTGTCGGCCTTCATGTGGCGATTCTGCGTATAGCGTGAACCGTCCGTTTACCTATCCGCGACATCGGCATACTTATCGCGACCAGCCCCCAACCGCCGGGGGTTGCGCGTCGGGAACAGATTGCACCATGTCGCCCATGGATAAGGTTGCGGGCAGCGCCGGCCCCACACTCGCCCCACACCAAGACGAATTTTTTACACCTTGCGTAGCAACCCTGATCAGCCACTTTCGCGGCCACGCAGATGGCCTTGAGGAATACATCGATGGACGTCACCGCAAAAATCAGCCTGGGCGATCCGCTGGAACCCGCACGCAAGGCCACCGCACAGATGCTGCAGGAGCGCGAGCGCACTTTCTCGCTGCCGCAGCCGTTCTACAGCGACGAACGCCTGTTCGATATCGACATGCAGGAGATCTTCCAGAAAGAGTGGTTGATCGCCGGCATGACCTGCGAGATCCCGGCCAAGGGCAACTACCTGACCCTGCAGGTCGGCAAGAACCCGATCATCGTCATTCGTGGCGCTGACGGCGTAGTCCACGCCTTCCACAACGTCTGTCGCCACCGTGGCTCGCGTCTGTGCACCAGCGAAAAGGGCAAGGTTGCCAAACTGGTCTGCCACTACCACCAGTGGACCTACGAGCTGGACGGGCGCCTGCTGTTCGCCGGCACCGAGATGGGCGCCGACTTCGACATGAAGCAATACGGCCTCAAACCGGTGAACGTGAAGACTGCCGGCGGCTACATCTTCATCAGCCTGGCGGAGAATCCGCCGGCCATTGATGACTTCCTGTCGACACTGAACCACTACATGGAACCGTACGACATGGAGAACACCAAGGTGGCGATCACCACCACCTTGATGGAAAAGGCCAACTGGAAACTGGTGCTGGAAAACAACCGCGAGTGCTACCACTGCAACGCGTCGCACCCGGAACTGCTGAAAACCCTGCTGGAATGGGACGACGTCACCGACCCGCGCGCCGATCAGGCGTTCAAGGATCACGTCGCCGCGTCTGCTGCTGCGTGGGAAGCCGAGAAGATCCCTTACGCCCACGCCAGTTTCGGCCTGCGCAACCGTATCGTGCGCATGCCGCTGCTCAAGGGCACCGTGTCGATGACCCTGGACGGCAAACAGGGCTGCGCCAAACTGATGGGCCGGATCAAGAACCCCGACCTCGGCTCGATGCGCATCCTGCACCTGCCGCATTCGTGGAACCACTGCATGGGCGACCACATCATCGTCTTCACCGTATGGCCGATCAGCGCCCAGGAAACCATGGTCACCACCAAATGGCTGGTGCACAAGGACGCGGTCGAAGGCGTGGATTACGACGTCGAGCGCATGCGCCAGGTGTGGGACGCGACCAACGATCAAGACCGGCGTCTGGCCGAAGAGAACCAGCGCGGGATCAACTCCACCGCTTATCAGCCGGGGCCGTACTCGAAGACCTATGAGTTTGGTGTGGTCAACTTCGTGGACTGGTACAGCGAGCGGATGCTGAGCAACCTTGGGGCCGAGCCTGCGCCGTACCTCAAGGGCGTCCCGGTTCAGGGCTAAAAGCAAAAGCTTCGCGAGCAAGCTCGCTCCCACAGGGACTGGCGGTGTACACAAATTCTGTTATCACCGCCGACCACTGTGGGAGCCTGCTCGCGAAGAGGCCGGCCCAGTCACCGCCTCACTTCGATGACCACCTCACACTGCCATCCTCCCCGATAAACTCCTCAAAAATATCCTCCCCCACCAGCCTGATTTTCGCGTACCCGTTCAACACCCGCAGCGGATACGCCGGGTCGTTGGCATCCTGCGTCTCCGACCACAACACCCGCGAATGCCCGTTCAGCTCGCTGGCATTGCCATAGGGAATCGCCCCGTGCCCGGCGCAACGCGCATGCAGGCTGCCCTGTTGCGCGTAGACGATGCCGTTGTGCAGATGCCCCCAGTACCAATAGTCCGGCTCGCGCCCCAGGGCATCGCACACCGGTTGATACAGCGCGGTCTGGTGATGCCCGGAAATATCGAAGCCCTGGTGATGGCTGAGCACCATGATCTTTTTGCGCTTGGGCAAGGCTTTCATCCAAGTGATCTGCGGCTCGTTGAGTGTGCCGTCCATGTACAGGTTCATCGCGTCCGAGGCATACGCCGAATCCAGCCCGACCACTAGCCAGTCGTCGTTGATCAAGGCGAAATAACTGGTGCCCTGCTGCCCCGGAAAGCGCTTGGCCAGTTCCTTGAAATAGCCGTGGGCGCCGCTGTACATCTCGTGGTTGGAGTTGAGGGTGAACGAGCCGTGGCTGCCCATCGGCCAACCGGCCATGTCGACGTCTTCCTGCGAATGGCTGCCGGCGTAGTAGACGTCGCCCAGATGGATGGTGAAATCCGCTTGCGCCAGTTGCATCTGGTTGGCGACTGAAACCGCCGGCGCATGACTGTCGAAGGGGCCGGTGCCCCAGTCGCCGGCAATCGCCAGGGTCACGTCACGCTCCATCTGCACCACCGCCGGATCAGTGCCGAAGGTCGCGTGATGGCGCAGGTTTTCAATCCACTTGAGCAGCGCTTCGCTCCACAGCAGGTCGAGCAATTCCCACTTGCGACAGCCGAGCAGGCTGCCGTCCTGCAACACCCGGGTTGCCAGTTGATCGGGCGATTGCGGCAACGGTGTGGCATTGCCGATACGCAGGATCGACAACCCGTGGGACAACTCCCAGGGGACGCTCGGCTCGTCGTCCGGCAACTCGCCGTTTTTCAGCACGTACTGCGCCTGATCGTGACCACGCTGCAGCAACTTGATAATGGCCTCGAACTCCTTCGGTTCAAGTTCGCTGATGAGCTTCATCCAGGCCATTTCCATGCGCGTGAACAAGCCGTGAATGCGCACTTTGACCTTGTCGTACTCGTGTTTCAGATGACCGACCGCTGACATGGCGTAATCCTCTATCCGTAAGGGCTCACAGGGTTTTCATGAATTCGATCAGCGCACGCTTGTCGGTGTCCGAAAGCTGCGTGCCATACAAGTGACCGGTGTTGTGGTTGCCCTCCAGCCGCGTGTCGTATTTGAAATCCGCCGAGGCTTTGGCCTGAGCGCCCGTGGTGACGAAACCGACGTTGACCGGGTCGTAGACGTCGGAGCCGGTGATGAACACCACCGGACGCTTTTCCGGCGGTTGCAGCAGATCCCACAGGGTCGGCACCGAACCGTTGTGCAGGTAAGGCGCGCGCAGCCAGATACCGTCAGTCGGCGTGTTGCTGTAGCTCTGGGTCTTGCGATACGCGCCGAAGTCGAACGGCGGTTTCTTGAAGGTGTGGAACGCCGTCACCAGACCGGTGGTGAACGAGTCGAGCCGATGTGGATCGGTGCCCAGTTGATCGATGTTGGTGGTGACCTGCCCGGTATCGGCGCGCCCGAAGTCGTGGCACGCGGCGCAATTTGCATCCCAGATCGGCTTGCCTTGCGCGACTTTCGCCTGATCCAGCGCCCACGGCCATGCCGGCGCCTTGTGCCCGAGCAGCCAGTTGGTCACTCGGTTGAAGCTCGGCGGCAGCACCGATTCGGGCGTCGCGCCCACGGCCATCGCGGCGGCGTAGTTGCGTTCGTGGATCTTGTTGTTATTGCCGTCCCAGTGCAGGTACATCGATTCCCGCGGCTTCTGGTTCCACACTTGCGGCAGATCGACGGTGCCGATGGTCGAGTCATCCGGGAAGCCGAACACCACCATTTTCGTCGGGTTGAAGGTGTCGGTGCGGCCCGGGCCCTGTTGCGGCCGCAGCTTCTGCCAGGCGTAGGCCTGCTTCTGCTTGAGCAAGGCGCTTTTCGCCATCGGGATGATCAGGTAGCGGTTATAGAGCTTCTCGAAAAAGCCCAGCTGGAATTTGCCGTTGATCGCCGCCATCACCGCGTCGGTGGTGAATTTCGGGTCGCTGGCGCAATCGTAGGCGAACCACTGGAAGGCCTGCAGTTGCAGGGTGTTGGCCGGCGCGCTCGGCACGTTGACCGCAACGTCGCTGGCATTGGCCCGGTAGGAGCCGGTGTGACACAGCGCGCAGTTCGGTTCCACGGTCGGGTAACCGATCTGCCGCTTGGCCATGCCGATCGGCAGGTCCTTGCCGTTCTCATAGAGAAAGCCGAAGACTTCCCAGCCGCCGGGTTTGGGCAGTTTTTCCGGGCACATCTGCGGCAGCACGGCGAACAGGTAATACGGGATCCGCGCTTCGATGCCCAGGCCGATGGCGGCGTATTTGTAGTGGTCCTCGTCGGAGGCGTATTCCTGCTCCGCCACCACCCGCAGCATCTGGTACCAGGTTTCGTAACCGATGAAACCCAAGACCGCGACAACTACCAGCGTGCCGACCTTGAAGGCGTGACTCTGCCATTGCCGCGCCCAGGCCGCGCGCCACTCGCGCCAGCCATCGCAGAGCAATGCCCATGGCCGGTGCTCGGGCGTGGTGCCGAGGTACAGCAGAATGCCGAGGATCAGAAAGAAGCTCAGATCGCCCATCAGCATCGGCACGAACACCGAGCCTTGAATGCTCGTATTGATCAAGTAAATCCAGAACACTACGGCGATCAGCCGCGTCAGCACGCACAGCCAGGAATGCACCACATAGCGCGGCGCATTGAAGCCCGACGGCATGTAAAACACGCTGATGCCCACCAGCAGCATCCCGGCGTTCTCCAGCCACGGGTCGGAGAGTTGCGGCGGCAGACCGACCACCGATGTCAGCAACCCCGGCGCGAACAGCGCCGGGATCGCGAACACCATGTTCATCGCAATGCCGATCCAGATGAAGCGTTGAAACCAGCGGATGTAGCTGTCCATATCATCCATTTCCTTCTGACCACCAACCAGCGATGTCCCCTGTGGTGAGGGGATTTATCCCCGATGGGTCGCGAAGCGGCCCCAAACCCTGCCGGCGCGGTCTGTCAGGATGATCGCGCACTCAGGTTTTACGACTGCTGCGCAGCCGATCGGGGATAAATCCCCTCGCCACAGAGAATCTCCTCAACACAGAAATCAGTAATCGATCTCAGCCGAGGGCCGTTTTCTCCAGGTGCTCAAGAATGAGCGGATACACATCCACCACCGCGTTCTTGCCGAACATGCAGTCGATGTGGCCGTAGCCCGGCACCACATGCCGGCTGTAGCGCTCCGGCCCGTGGGCTTCGCAGACTCGCTGGTAGGTCTTGAGCGTGCTTTCCGGCAGATAGCACTGGTTCTCCGCGCCGCTGATAAAGCAGATCGGCATCGTCAGCCGCTGGAAGTGCGGCATGTACACATCGTTGCCTTTGAAATCCACCAGATGCCCTTTGCGCACGATCAGCGCCAGGTGCTCGAAGGTCTCGATGTTCGACTCGCCGAACAGCTCGTGCAGGTTGTCGTGCAGGGTTTCGTTGAGGGTGTCGTGGCGATACAGCGAGGCGTACATGAAAGTGATGCGGTGGCACACCGGGTTGGTGCAATAACCCTGCGCCTCGATCCGCGCGTAACCGTTGAGGGCCTTGTCGTAGAGGCGGTTGAACCAGTTCTCCTTGCTGTCAGCGTAAGCCGTCATCGATTTGATACCGATTGCATCGAGCATGCCCGGCAAGTGCAGACCGGCCTTCAACCCGGTAGCCGTAGCGACCACGGTGTCAGCGGCAATCTGCGAGCAGACCACCGAGCGCACACCCTGCAGCCCTGCCAGCAACGACATGAAGAACGTGGTCGCGCCGTAACAATGCACCACGCATTGCACGTCCTTGGCCTGGGTCTCCTGCTGAATCTGCGCAATGGCAGCCTTGAAGTCGTACTGGGCGATCTGGTCGCCATTCCACTCTTTCTTGCTCGCCGGCAGCAGAATGCTCACGCGAAAATCCAGCAGCCACACGTCATAGTCGTGCTTGCACAGGTACTCCAGCAGGTTGGTCTGGATGGTGTCGGTGGAAAAGATATTCGAACCGACGCCCAGGCCATGCACCAGCATCACCGGGCCTTTGCTACCGGCCTGATAACGGGTCAGGCGCAGCTCGACGCCGTCCTCGGTGGGGAAGAAATGCACCGCCGGGATCGGCGCATCCAGTGGCCGTTTCAGCCGTGGCGGCGCGTCGGGGTTGAAGTAGATATCGCCAGCGAAGACCCCGCCGTAACTCTCCCAGAGAATCCCGGCGAAGAACTTGCCGAAGCGCGCCAGGCCTTCGATGCGCTCGCGCTCGTTACGCGCGTTGAGCACTTTCATGGTGGTCATCTGCTTGGCGAAATCGGTCGGATGAATGTGCATCACCCCGGAGCCGATCACCTCGCCCGACTTATCCGGTCCGCGATACAGCGTCACGTACAGGGTGCTGGTGTCGTGCCAGATATTCAGCACACCGTTGTCTTCCGGCACGGTTTTGAAGGCACTGAAGAAGTAATCGCTGCCGTCCTCGGCGGTCAGTTTCATGTCGTATTTCATGTGCCGTGTGTCGACCTGCTGCTCGAATTGTTCGAACAGGTTGAACACGCCGTTGCTGGCGGTCAGCGGTTGCGGCGACAGCGCCGGGGCATTGACCGTACCGACAATGGTCGCGGCGTGCTCCGGTTCCTTGATCATCCGGTTGAGGTCGTTGGCGGTGATGGTCAGGGTAAAGTCGATCGGCGAATTATCTGCCTCACCGCGTTTGGCCGCCGCTTCGTAGACTTTCAGATCGGTGCTTTGCGCGGCGGTGAAGGCGCGGGAGAAATAGCCTTTCATGGTTTCGGTGAACTGCACGCCGAGAGTCGGTGGTGCCACCTGTTTGCGCGGAGCCGACGGCAGCGTGTAGTCGATCTGCCAACCACGGTCAGCGGCGAGCAGGCCCATGTTGCGCTCGCTCACAGCGGAGATGGTCAGCAGCGGATTGACCGCCAGCGAGGTCGGGATCACCGCGCCATCGGTCACGTAGAGGCTGGCGTAGACATCAGTGCCGTTGGCGCCGCTGAACACCTGGCCCTTGTGATTGACCACGCCTTGCGCCGCGTCTTCGCCCATCACGCAACCGCCCAACGGATGCACCGAGACGATGCTGTGCTTGAGCAGCCTTGTCCAGATCGGATTCTCGACCCAGACCCCGCCCAACGCCTTGGTGCTCTGGTACAGACGCTCATTGCCGAGTTTGAAGTTCTCCTGCTCGCCGACACCCGGCCAGTCGATGCGCAACTGGTCCTTGTTGTCGAGAATCATCCGGCCCTGACCGCTGTCGTGGCTCATGATCAGGTAGGTCTGCATATTGTGCAGCGCGCCGTAATACGGCCCGCGCAGGAAACTCTCGGCCTCGCGCTCCTTGTAGCCGAGCTTGCCGCTGAAACTGTCGTCGGTGGCCACGCCGATCATTTCGGCGAACCCGGCCATCGCCGGCACCATCGGCCGGCCGAGGGCGCCGGGGATCGAGCCTTCCTCGATGACCATGCGGCTGCGCCAGTCACCTTCGGTGCGCATGTCGATGATCGAGGTGATGCACGGGCCGACCGGGTGCAGCTCCTTGGCCGAATGCGCACCGAAACCGATGCCGTTGATGGTCTGCTCGCAGTTGTGGCCGAAGCCGAGAATGTCACCGTTGCCGCTCATGTTCTCGCCGAGCTGACCGGACATCACCAGACCCTTTTCCCGCGAACGCAGCAGAATTTCGGTAGAGCCGAGGGTGCCGGCGGAGACCACGACGATATCGGCCTTCACGAACAGCGTCGGCGCGTCGAACTTCTCGCGACCGCTGTCGAGGTACTGGAAGTGCACGATCCAGCCATCGCCGTCGCGCTCCAGATGCCGCACCTCAGCCTGGCAGAAAATCTCCGCGCCATGGTTCCAGGCATCCGGCAGATAGTTCATCAGCGTGGTGTTCTTGGCCTTGTTGTTACAGCCCGAGACGCAGTCGCCGCACTGGTTGCACGGCAGTTGCTCGACGCCGACGTGGTTGAGGTTGTTCGGCAGTTTGTCGAAGGTCACGTTGATCGGTGGCTTGTAGAAATGCGCGCCTTGCTTGAGGTAGTCCGCAGACTTTTTGTTGGCGTCGAGCTTGGGCAGGTTCGGCGCGTTGTTCGGGTACGGATTAGGCTTGAGCATTTCCCGGGCGCGGGCGTAACCGTCCTTGAGCAGCGTATCGCGATGATCGCGTACCGCTTGCGGCCAGCGTGGATCCTCGAAGACCCCGGGTTCCGGCTCCAGGGCAACGTTGGCATTGATCAGCGATGTACCGCCGAGGCCGCAGCCGACCACCACGTTCTGCTGGGCGTTGACGTGCAGATCGAACAGCCCGGTGCGCGAGCCGATGTGGCCGTCCGGGTCATGCACCTGCAACTCTTCGGTCGCGGCGATCATGGTGTTGGGGTATTCACCGGGCTGGATTTCCCGCCCGCGTTCGAGCAGGCACACCTGCTTGCCGGCCCGGGACAGGCGCGACGCAGCAATGCCGCCGCCATAACCGGAGCCGATGACGATCACGTCGTAGTGTTCCTTGATCTCGCTGATGGGCGTTGCGATGCGTGTCATGAGGGTGTTCCTCTCTCAGGCAGATGGGGCAACTCTGCGGTTGCCTGCAATCAATGGGCGAACGGGCACCTGGCCTCCGGGTCGAGCCCGGCGACAGCACAGCGGTTAAAGCAGGAGGTCGCTACAGACGAGCGCGTTGATTGGCCGCACGACGTAACGTGCGCTTGCGTGGCGAGGGGGGATGGCGGTGTGGGCGGCTATCCATCATGCGTTCTCCCAGAACCTGATGTGGATAAGTGACGGCTGTCCTTGTGCCATTGCAGTGAAGACAGCGCAGGAATCGAAGTCAAGGCAACGGTTTAGAACTGTATGAAATCTGACCAATTGCGGTTTGGACTATACCGGGCGGGCCTTGCAGGGTTTGGCAAACAAGTTATCCACATAACCGCCCACAGCAATTGGGGGTAACTGTGGATGACTGGAAAAATAACTCGCTGATTTGTGAAGAAAAATCGTGACTTATCCAAAATGATGGTTTGCCAGACACATTGGCTATTTTTTGATCAGGTCTTTGTAAGCCACGGTTTTCATGGCTTGTAGAGGATGGCGAACACGTTATCCACAGAAGCACCAACAGAGTTCGGGGGTAACTTTGTGGCTGCTGTGGAAAAGTGCTGAGGACTGTGGGAAATCGGGCGTAGCGCAGGGATTATCAGCCTGAAACGCTTCATCGATCATTTATTGATCAAATCCCTGCAAGCCACGGTTTATATACCTTGCAGCGAACAGCGAACATCTTGTCCACAGAAGCGCCAACAGAGATTGGGGGCAACTCTTGAATTTATTCAGGAGAAAAAGCCCGGTAAAACCGTGACTTAGGCTGGTTGTTTTTTGAGCTGGGGCTTGGAGGGCTTGATTGGCGTGGGGTGCGGGCAAAGGCAAACACGTTATCCACAGATCCGCCAACAGGGATTGTGGGTAAACACTAACCCTCACCCCAGCCCTCTCCCAAAGGGAGAGGGAGCCGACCGCATCGCCTGTTCAAACTCCACCGACCTGAACGAACATTGTGATCTCAGGCTTGGCCAGACCAAGGTCACTGCGCAATCGCAGGTCGATGTAATTAGCCAATACCACTCGGTCGCTCCCCTCTCCCTCCGGGAGAGGGCTAGGGTGACAGGCTTTTCAGCGAACAACCCCTTCTTCGATCAGTAGTTTGAGGATCGCTTCAGCGCCGGCCTGCGCGGTGACGCCTTTAAGCACTTGTCCACCGCCGCCACTGGCTTTAGCGGTGGCAGCTTTCATGCGGTCCGCACCGCTCTTGGCCTTGATCACCTTCAAACGTTTCGGCCGTGGCTTGGCCGGTTGCAGTGTGGAGACGGCCAGCAGTTCATCGTCGAGCACCTCCACGTCTTCGGCATTCAACACCCCGCGTCGCGCCGGACCGTAGGCACTCTGCCGAGGTTTGGGCGCGGCGTTATCCACAGTCGCCAGAAACGGCAGCTTCACCTTCAACCGGCGCCGCTGCCCACGGGGCAAGGCTTGCAGCACCAGCGCCGAACCATCATTGATCGACTCGACCTGCGCCAGCCCCACCACCAGCGGCCAGCCCAGCCCTTCGGCGAGCAAGAACGGCAACATGCCCGAGCCTTCGCCGGTTTCCGCCTGACTGCCGGTCAGCACCACTTGGGCGCCGGCCTCGCGCAGATACGCGGTCAGCGCCGGCAAGGCGTCGGCGCCAGCGGGTTGCTCCAGCACATGCAGCTGTTCCAGGCCCATGCCCAGATAGGCGCGCAGTGCCGGTTCCGCGACATCCCCGGCATGCAGCACTTGCAGGTTATCCCCAGCCAGTTGCAGGCCCAGTTCCACGGCGCGGGCGTCCTGTTCGGCGCGGCGTGGCCGGCCCGACGTCGGGTGGGCACCGATGGAAACCAGACTGATGATCTTTGTGCTCATAACCCGTTCCTTAAGCCGCATCGCGCTTGGCTTCGTTGCGGTAAGCCGCTACCGCCGCGATCAACGCCTGAAGAATTTCCGCGCTCTCGCCAATCACCGACAGGTCGGCGCGTTTGATCATGTCGCAACCGGGGTCGAGGTTGATCGCCACCACCTTGTCGCAGGCACCGATGCCTTGCAGGTGCTGGATCGCCCCGGAGATACCCACAGCCACATAAACCCGTGCGGTGACCCAGGTACCGGACGCGCCGACCTGCCGATCACGCGCCATGAAGCCATCGTCCACCGCGACCCGCGAGGCGCCTTCGGTGGCGCCGAGCGCCGCAGCGGTCTGGTGGAACAGCGCCCAGTCCTTGACCCCGTTGCCGCCGGAGAAAATGAACTCGGCTTCGGCCATCGGAATCGCCGCCGGGTCCACCGCGACCGCGCCAAGATCCTCGATCCGCGACAGGCTGCGCGCCACCGTTGTGGATAACTCCACCGGCAGTGCCTCATGACGGGTTTCGCTGACCGGTTCCGCGCATTCGGCTGCGGCCAGAATCAAGCGTGCGACCGGTCGCGCCAGGTCTTGCAGGCCCGCGCCAGCGCGGCCGATGCATTCCTGATCCTTGACTTGCCAGACCCGCGTCGCCGGGCGTTCGCCCAGTGCCGCGGCAAAACGCCGACCGAGTTCACCACCACCGCTGCGGCTGTCCGGCAAAAGCCAGTGGCGCGGATTGAACTGGTTATCCACAGCCCGCAGGCCTTGCACCCGTTGCTCCGGTGCATAACCGCTGAATTGGTCGCCCTCCAGTACCAGCAAGCGATCGACGCCGGCCGTGGCGAAGGCGTTCTCTTTGTGCTCGCCAAACACCACCGCCAGCACCGCGCCGTCGTTGCCGGCCAGTTGATGAGCCAGGCCGAGCAAGTCGCGGTCGTGGCTGCTCAGGCGGCCGCCGACCATGTCCGGCACCACGCTGATGTAGAACGCCGGGGCTGGCACCTGATGCAGCGGCAACTGCACTTCAACCGTGGCCGAGCGTTTGACCGCCCCGCTCTGTTGCGCGCCGCTGCGGTCGATACGCTTGATGCCGTTGGGGCCGATGAATCCGATGCCGTGCAGGTTCTTGCGGATGACACCATTGGGGCCCATCCAGCTGTGTTGCGCTGGTTGCATGGCCGCGTGCAGCGGATGCAGACGGTTACGCGCAATCCATTCGGCGCGCGGGTCGCGGCGGATAATGTCGCTCATCAGTGGGCCTCCGCAGGTTCACGTTTGGCCGGTGCAGTCGGCTTGTTCGGCGCGGCGTCTTCGAGCAGCGCGTCGGCCACCAGTTCGGCGATGTCCTTGATCAACGGACGCGGTTCGACCACGCCTTCGAGCATCGCCGTGCACTGTGGACAACCCACCGCCACCAGCTCGGCGCCGGTCTCGCGGATGTCATCCATGCGCATGTCGGGGATCCGCTGCTTGCCGGGAATGTCGGTGATCGGCGCCCCGCCACCGCCGCCGCAGCAGCGCGAACGGAAGCCGGAACGTTGCATCTCTTTGACCTCGATGCCGAGGGCGCGCAGCACTTCGCGCGGTGCCTCGTACTCGCCGTTGTAGCGACCGAGGTAGCACGGGTCGTGGTAGGTCACGCTGTTGCCTTTGTGCTGACCGAGGTTCAGCGCACCGGCCTGGATGATTTCCGCCATGTAGGTGCTGTGGTGCTGCACCAGGTAGTTGCCGTCGAACGCGCCGTACTCGTTTTTCAGCACATGGAAGCTATGCGGATCGCAGGTGACGATACGGTTGAAGCTGTATTTGGCCAGGGTCTGGATATTGCGTTTGGCGAGCAGCTGGAACGTCGCTTCGTCGCCTAAACGCCGGGCCACGTCACCGCTGTCACGTTCTTCGAGGCCGAGTACGGCGAAGTCGACCTTCGCGGCTTTCAGCACTTTGACGAACGCACGCAAGGTGCGCTGGTTACGCATGTCGAAGGCACCGTCGCCGACCCAGAACAGCACGTCGGTGGATTTCTTTTCGCTAAGCAGAGTGAGGTTCAGATCCGCCGCCCAGTTCATCCGCCCGCCCGGAGCGAAACCGCCGGGGTTGTCAGTGGCGATCAGGTTTTCCAGGACCTCGGCACCCTTGTTCGGGGTCGCGCCTTTTTCCAGCGTCAGATGGCGGCGCATGTCGACGATGGCGTCGACGTGCTCGATCATCATCGGGCATTCCTCGACGCAGGCGCGGCAGGTGGTGCACGACCACAGGGTTTCGGCATCGACCAGACCATTGACGATAGGTTGATGCGGATTGCCGCTGTGCTCACCGATTGGCTTGCCCGGATAAGGGCTACCGGCAAACTTCGCGTCAGTGCCGCCAGCCAGGCCGACGACCATGTCCTGAATCAGCTTTTTCGGGTTCAGCGGCTGGCCCGCAGCGAAGGCCGGGCACGCCGCTTCGCACTTGCCGCACTGCACGCAGGCGTCAAAACCGAGCAACTGGTTCCAGGTGAAATCCTTGGGTTTTTCCACACCGAGCGGCGCGCTTGGATCATTCAGATCCAGCGGTTTCAAACCGGTGGAACGACCGCCGCCAAAGCGCTCGGCGCGGCGGTGCCAGGCCAGGTGCAGGGCGCCGGCGAAGGCGTGCTTCATCGGCCCGCCCCAAGTCATGCCGAAGAACAGCTCCGACACGCCCCACAAAACGCCGAGCCCGAGAATCGCCGCCAGCAGCCAGCCGCCGAAGTTTTCCGGGAGGATCCCGGCCACCGGCAGGGTCACCAGGAAGAACGAGGCGGAGAAAGCCAGCAGGCTTTTCGGCAGGCGCATCCACGGGCCTTTCGACAACCGTGCCGGCGGGTTGAGCCGGCGCCGGTAAACGAAGAGCGCACCGACGAACATCACCGCCGTCATCAGCAGCAGCGCATAGCCGAGGATACGGTTATGCAGGCCGAAACCGTGCACCAGAATCGCCAGCACGATCGACGCCACCGCACCACCGGCCGTGGCGACGTGAGTGTTGGCGATGTATTTGTCCCGCGCCACCACGTGGTGCAAGTCGACCATGTAACGCTTGGGCATGGCCAACAGGCCGCCGATCAGATCGACCTTCGAGGCCCGGCCCCGACGCCACATGGCCACCCGCCGCAACGCCCCCAGCACCGCAAGGGCCAGAGCTGCGAACAACAGGATTGGAAGAAGGGTGTTCAACATGGTGAAGCTCCCAAAGACCGCAGGGTCTTGCAGGTCGAGTTGCCTTACTCGGTCACTGTGGGAGCGAGCTTGCTCGCGAAGGCGGACTGACATTCAACATCGATGTCGACTGATCCACCGCTTTCGCGAGCAAGCTCGCTCCCACAGGGTTGTGTGCAAGCCTTTAGAAGTCTTTACACAGTCTGAGCGCGTCATAGATCGCAGCATGGGTATTACGCTGCGCCACGCAGTCGCCGATACGGAACAGCAAGTAGCCGTCACCGGTGGTGCTCAAAGATGGCTGCGGCTGGATCGCGAACAACGCTTCGACGTCGATCTGACCCTTGTTGCGCGAACCCTCTTTGAGCGCGTAGTAGATTTCCTCATCCGGACGCACGCCGTTCTCCACCACCACCTGATCGACCACCCGCTCCTCTTTGGCGCCGGTGTATTCGTTCTCCAGCACCGCCACCAGCTTGTCGCCTTCGCGGTAGACCTTTTCCAGCATCATGTCGCCGGTCATGATCACTTCTTTCGGGTACATGCTGCGGTAGTAGGTCGGGAACGATGTGCCGCCAATGGCCACACCCGGCTTGATGTCGTCGGTGACGATCTCGACCTGGCTGCCCTTGTCGGCGAGGAAGTCGGCGACCGACATGCCGGTAAACTCGCAAATGGTGTCGTAGACCAGCACGTTCTTGCCCGGCGCAACCTTGCCGTCGAGCACGTCCCAGCTGCTGACCACCAACCCTTCGGCGGCGCCCCAGTGTTCGTTCTGCTCAAGGAACGGATGCCCACCGACTGCCAGCACCACCACGTCCGGACGCAAGTCCATGATGGTGTCGGCATCTGCAGCAGTGCCAAGACGCAGGTCGACTTTCAGCCGCGCCAGTTCCAGCTGGAACCAGCGGGTGATGCCGGCGATCTGGTCACGTTGCGGCGCTTTCGACGCGGTAGTGATCTGCCCGCCGATAAATTCTTTCTTCTCGAACAGGGTCACGTCGTGGCCACGCTCGGCTGAGACGCGTGCTGCTTCCATCCCGGCCGGTCCGGCACCGACGATCACAACCTTGCGTTTCGGCCCGGTGGACTTTTCGATGATGTGCGGCACGCCCATGTATTCACGGGAGGTCGCGGCGTTCTGGATACACAGCACGTCCAGACCTTGATACTGACGGTCGATGCAGTAGTTGGCGCCGACGCACTGTTTGATCTGGTCGATCTGGCCCATCTTGATCTTGGCGATCAGGTGCGGGTCGGCGATGTGCGCGCGGGTCATGCCGACCATGTCGACGTAACCGCCTTCAAGGATGCGCGTGGCCTGGTTCGGGTCCTTGATGTTCTGCGCGTGCAGCACCGGCACCTTGACCACTTCCTTGATCCCGGCCGCCAGGTGCAGGAACGGCTCCGGCGGATAGCTCATGTTCGGAATCACGTTGGCCAGGGTGTTGTGGGTGTCGCAACCCGAGCCGACCACGCCGATGAAATCGAGCATGCCGGTGTCGTCGTAATACTTGGCGATCTGCTTCATGTCCTCGTGGGACAGACCGTCCGGGTGGAACTCGTCACCGCAGATACGCATGCCCACGCAGAAGTCGTCACCGACCTCGGCGCGTACGGCTTTCAGTACTTCCAGGCCAAACTTCATCCGGCCTTCGAAGCTGCCACCCCATTCGTCGGTACGCTTGTTGACGCGCGGGCTCCAGAACTGGTCGATCATGTGCTGGTGCACGGCCGACAGCTCGACGCCGTCCAGGCCACCGGCCTTGGCGCGCCGCGCCGCCTGGGCGTAGTTGCCGATCACCCGCCAGATTTCTTCCGGCTCGATGGTCTTGCAGGTCGCACGGTGCACCGGTTCACGGATACCCGACGGCGACATCAGGGTCGGCCAGTGGAAGCCATCCCAACGTGAGCGACGGCCCATGTGGGTAATCTGGATCATGATCTTGGCGCCGTGCTTGTGCATGGCGTCGGCCAGGTTCTGGAAGTGCGGAATGATCCGGTCGGTGGACAGGTTGACCGAACTCCACCATTGCTGCGGACTGTCGATGGCGACCACCGACGAACCGCCGCAGATCGCCAGGCCAATGCCGCCCTTGGCTTTCTCTTCGTAGTATTTGACGTAGCGCTCGGTGGTCATGCCACCGTCAGTCGCGTAGACCTCAGCGTGCGCGGTGCTGAGCACGCGGTTGCGGATGGTCAGTTTGCCGATCTGGATCGGCTGGAACATTGCTTCGAAAGCCATGGCGGGTTCCTCGACTTACAACGGCTTGACGGTGAACAGGCCGTCGTCGTGGCCTTCTTCGGAGCCACCGTAGACTTGCTCGGCAACCGTACGAATCTTGCTGCCGCGCGCCTCAAGAATCTGATCCATGGCCCCGGCAAACCAGCCGGTGAACATGTAGTCGACCTTGCGCCCGACCTTGCCGTACACATAGACAAACGCCGAGTGTTCGAGCTTGACGCTGGCGGTGCCTTTGTCGAGGTCGATGTCCTGAATCTTGAACAGGCCCCAGCCGCGTTGTGACAGGCGCTTCATGTAGTGCTCGAACACCGCGACGCCTTCCAGGCCGTGGCATTCGGCTTCTTTTTCACACCAGTGCCAGGCGGACTTGTAGCCAGCCTTGTAGAGGATTTCGGCATAGGCGTCGGCGCCCAGCACTTCCTCGATACCCATGTGGTTGTTGACGAAGAAATGCCGTGGCACATAGAGCATCGGCAGGGCGTCGGAGGTCCAGACACCGGTCTCGCTGTCGACTTCGATTGGCAATTGCGGGGCGATCTTGGCCATGGAAACTTAACTCCAGAAAAATTTAGATTCAGTGTTGGCCGCAGCCCTCACCCCAGCCCTCTCCCCGAGGGAGAGGGGGCAGATCGGCGGCGGTCTTGAGTAAGCGTTACTCGCCCCAGACGTCTTTGAGGACGTTGACCCAGTTCTCGCCCATGATCTTGCGCACCACGCGCTCGGAGTGGCCGCGCTTGAGCAGGGTTTCGGTCAGGTTCGGGAACTCGCCGACGGTGCGGATGCCCAGCGGGTTGATGATCTTGCCGAAGCTGGTCAGACGACGGGCGTAGCCCTTGTCGTGGGTCAGGTATTCGAAGAAGTCCTGGCCGTGACCCTGGGTGAAGTCGGTGCCGATGCCGATGGCGTCTTCGCCGACAATGTTCATGGTGTATTCGATGGCTTCGGCGTAATCGTCGATGGTTGAATCGATGCCCTTGGCGAGGAACGGCGCGAACATGGTCACGCCGACAAAACCGCCGTGGTCAGCAATGAACTTCAGTTCAGCATCGGACTTGTTGCGTGGGTGCTCTTTCAGACCCGACGGCAGGCAGTGGGAATAGCAGACCGGTTTTTTCGATTCGAGGATGACTTCTTCGGACGTCTTGGAGCCAACGTGGGACAGGTCGCACATGACGCCGACGCGGTTCATCTCGGCGACGATTTCGCGACCGAAGCCCGACAGGCCGCCGTCACGCTCGTAGCAACCGGTGCCGACCAGGTTCTGGGTGTTGTAGCACATCTGCACGATGCCGACGCCGAGCTGCTTGAACACCTCGACATAGCCGATCTGGTCTTCAAACGCGTGGGCATTCTGGAAGCCAAAGAGGATGCCGGTCTTGCCCTGCTCCTTGGCGCGACGGATGTCGGCGGTGGTGCGCACCGGCATCACCAGGTCACTGTTTTCGCGGATCAGCTTCTGGCTGGCGGCAATATTGTTCACGGTCGCCTGAAAGCCTTCCCACACCGACACGGTGCAGTTGGCCGCCGTCAGACCGCCCTTGCGCATGTCTTCGAACAGCTCGCGGTTCCATTTGGCAATGATCAGACCGTCGATAACGATGCTGTCGGCGTGTAATTCGGCTGGGCTCATCAGGCGTCCCCTTATTGGCGATTCATGCGCCGAATCGTCTGCCGGCGCTTTGGGGCCAGCATATGCCTCGGTGCCGGGGCGACCGGGTGCAAAAACGACAGGGGAATTGCCGAAAGCGTCAATCCGCGACAAAGGGTCGCCAGGCGTCCCGATCAGCTACCTGTTCAAGCCCGCCAGCTTGAGCCAGAATCTGGCGCATCTTGGATACACCACTGGATTAGAGCGGCGACAACCATGAAATCGATCTTCCTGGCTTTGGCACTGATGGCGACCGGCGTACACGCCGCCGAAGAGACCGACAACAACCCGTGCGACGCGGTGGAAAACGACGTCCAGACCCTGGAATGCTCGACCTACAGCCGCAGCACCGCCGAAGACCTGCTCAAGGACAATTACGCCAGCCTCAACGAGCGCATGCAGGCCACATACGGCAAAAACGCCGCGCAACTGGCCGACATCACCGCCAAACTGAAAACCGCCCAGCAACAATGGCTGAAAACCCGCGACGCCGATTGCGCCGTGGAAGCCTTCCCGGCCACCGAAGGCAGCAAAGCGTTCAAGATTGCGCAGAATGACTGTGTGGCGCGGATGAGTGACGAACGGTCGGAGTTTTTGGAGTCGATTGGGCAGGAGTGAGGAGCTGCGCTGTAAGCTGCACCTCATATAGCCAATCAAGGGACACTCATGAACATCTGCGGCATCGAAATCAAAGGCAGCGAAGCGATCATCGCCGTGGCCTCCCTTGACGGGGCAACGCTGAGCCATGTGGCGCTCAACACCAAGAAAATCGCCTTGGACGATGACGACGAGGCGGCCAACGTCAAACGCTTCGCGGCGCAGGTCGCTTCGTTTGTGCGCGAGCATTCGATTGACCGGATTGCGATCAAGAAGCGCAGCAAGAAGGGTGAGTTTGCCGGTGGGCCGACCACGTTCAAGATCGAGGGTGTGTTTCAGTTGCTGGATGGGTGCGAGGTGACACTGTTGTCGCCGCAGACGATCAATGCGCAGGCCAAGAAGCACAATTTCGAGCTGCCGGGGACGTTGAACAAGTATCAGCATGAGGCTTATAAAGCGGCGTGTTCGGCGTTGGTGAAGAAGTAACCTTTTCTTCAGACACTGAAGATCAAAAATGTGGGAGCGGGCTTGCTCGCGAATGCGGAGTGTCAGTCGACACATGAGTTGACTGATCCACCGCATTCGCGAGCAAGCCCGCTCCCACATTGGTTTTGTGTGCATCCATTCAGGCTTGGGCGGTACGCCGGTCTTCGCGGGGGCAGCGGGCGAAGCGTGCGCGGTAGCTGCGGGTGAAATACGACGGCGATTCAAACCCGCAGGCGATGCTGACTTCGAGCACGCTCATATCGGTCTGGCGCAATAACTGCCGGGCCTTTTCCAATCGCAGGCGCAGATAGAAATTGCTCGGTGTGTCGTTCAGATGCAGCCGAAACAGGCGCTCCAGCTGTCGCCGTGTCACCTTGATCGATTCCGCCAGTTGCAGCGTGGTCAGCGGTGGTTCGCTGTGTTGCTCCATCTCGCCAATCACCTGCACCAGCTTCTTGTTGCTGATGCCGTAGCGCGTGGCGACTTCCATGCGCTGGTGGTCCTTGCGCGGACGAATCCGTCCCAGCACGAACTGCTCGCTGACCTGGATGGCCAGTTGCGGGCCATGGGCCTGGGCGATCAGGTCGAGCATCAAATCGATGGAGGCGGTGCCACCCGCCGAGGTGATACGCCGGCGGTCGATCTCGAACAGTTCCTGAGTCACGCTGAGCTGTGGATAAGATTCCTTGAACGCATCGATGGCTTCCCAGTGCAGGGTCAGGCGATGGCCGTCAAGCAGGCCGGCTTCAGCGAGGACGAAGCTGCCGGTGTCGATAGCGCCAAGGGTCACGCCTTCGTTGTCCAGGCGTCGCAGCCAGTGCTCAAGGGTAGGCGTGGCGAACTTCAACGGTTCGAATCCGGCCACCACTAACAGCGTCGCGCCTTTCTTCAGCGGCTCCAACGCCGCGTCGGCGTTGACCGACATGCCATTGCTCGCCAGCACTGCCCCGCCATCGGCGCTGAGCACGTGCCAGCGGTACAGCTCGCCACGAAAACGGTTGGCTACCCGCAGCGGTTCGATCGCGGAGATAAAGCCGATGGCGGAAAACCCCGGCATCAGCAGAAAGTAGAAATCCTGGGACATGTGCGCACTCGGTTAGCGGGTAGCGTGGATCGTTGATACGCCGATTGTCGTCAGCGTTCAAGCGCACAGGTCGCTACAGTGCAAGAGCCAGTCGCCGCAGTGCGCTTTCAAAGGCCTACAGCTGCGTAACTTTGCATCACCGGCACGCCAGATGCCGGAACTCACAATAACGACCTGCCGAGGAACCCGACATGAAACGACTGATCAGCAGCTGTGTTCTTGCACTCAGCGGTACCGCTTTCTTGAGCGCCAGCGTCATGGCAGCCGAACCCGCCTCGTGCCAGAACGTGCGCATGGGCGTCGTCAACTGGACCGACGTGATCGCCACCAGTGCCATGACCCAAGTGCTGCTCGATGGCCTCGGCTACAACACCAAACAAACCAGCGCCTCCCAGCAAATCATCTTCGCCGGGATCCGCGATCAGCGTCTGGACCTGTTCCTCGGTTACTGGAACCCGCTGATGACCCAGACCATCACCCCGTTCGTCGATGCCAACCAGGTCAAAGTCCTGCCGGCACCAAGCCTGAAGGACGCCCGCGCCACCCTCGCCGTGCCGACTTATCTGGCCGACAAGGGCCTGAAGACTTTCGCCGACATCGCCAAGTTCGAGAAGGAACTGGGCGGCAAGATCTACGGCATCGAACCGGGCTCGGGCGCCAACACGCAGATCAAGGCGATGATCACCAAGAACCAGTTCGGTCTCGGCAAATTCCAGCTGGTCGAGTCCAGCGAAGCCGGGATGCTCGCCGCCGTTGACCGCGCCGTACGCCGCAAGGAGGCCGTGGTGTTCTTCGGCTGGGCGCCGCACCCGATGAACGTCAACGTCAAGATGACTTACCTCACTGGCAGCGAAGACGCCCTCGGCCCGAACGAAGGCATGGCCACAGTGTGGACTGTCACCGCGCCGAAATACGCCGAACAGTGCCCGAACGTCGGTCGCCTGCTGAGCAACCTGACGTTCACCGCCGAAGACGAGAGCCGGATGATGCAACCGCTGCTCGATCACAAGGACGCCTTCGAGTCGGCCAAGCAATGGCTCAAGGATCACCCCGAAGACAAGCAGCGCTGGCTGGAAGGTGTGACCACCTTCGACGGCAAACCGGCCGCTGAAAACCTGCAACTGACCAGTAAATAACCCCCGTTTGAAAAGCCCCTCACCCTAACCCTCTCCCCAGGGAGAGGGGACTGACCGACGCTTCGCAGCCCGAGAAAGGGCTGCGAACAGACCCATCACGCCTGAAGGAAACCGCACCATGAACCATGACGTCATCATCACCTGCGCACTTACCGGTGCTGGCGACACGACCGCCAAGAGCCCCCACGTGCCGGTCACCCCGAAACAGATTGCAGCGGCTGCGGTGGAAGCGGCCAAGGCCGGCGCCACCGTCGTCCACTGCCACGTGCGCGACCCGCAGACCGGCAAGTTCAGCCGTGACGTGGCGCTGTACCGCGAAGTGATGGAGCGCATCCGTGAGGCCGACGTCGACATCATCGTCAACCTCACCGCCGGCATGGGCGGCGACCTCGAAATCGGCGCTGGCGAGCACCCGATGGAGTTCGGCCCGAACACCGATCTGGTCGGCCCGCTGACCCGTCTGGCCCACGTTGAAGAGTTGCTGCCGGAAATCTGCACCCTCGATTGCGGCACGCTGAACTTTGGCGACGGCGACACCATTTACGTCTCGACCCCGGCGCAACTGCGCGCCGGCGCCAGGCGCATCACCGAGCTGGGGGTGAAGGCCGAACTGGAAATTTTCGACACCGGCCACCTGTGGTTCGCCAAACAGATGATCAAGGAAGGCTTGCTCGACAACCCGCTGTTCCAGCTGTGCCTGGGCATCCCGTGGGGTGCGCCGGCCGACACCACCACCATGAAAGCCATGGTCGACAACCTGCCCGCCGATGCGGTGTGGGCCGGGTTCGGCATCGGCCGCATGCAGATGCCGATGGCCGCGCAAGCGGTGCTGCTCGGCGGCAACGTGCGGGTCGGCCTGGAAGACAACCTGTGGCTGGACAAGGGGGTGCTGGCAACCAACGGCCAATTGGTCGAACGCGCCAGCGAGATCCTCAGCCGCCTCGGCGCCCGGGTACTGACCCCGGCTGAGGGGCGCAAAAAAATGGGACTGTCCCAGCGCGGCTAAATCATCACTCATTTCCCCCCTGTGGGAGCGGGCTTGCTCGCGAAGGCGGTGGCTCTGCCCATAAAGATGCGTCGGATGTACCGGCCTCTTCGCGAGCAAGCCCGCTCCCACAGGGTTCTGCGAATTCTTTCAGGAAATCACCATGAGCTTTATCACCGACATCAAAACCTTCGCCGCCCTTGGCAGCGGTGTCATCGGCAGCGGCTGGGTCGCGCGTGCCCTCGCCCATGGCCTCGACGTGGTGGCGTGGGACCCGGCGCCTGGCGCTGAAGCTGCGCTGCGCAAACGCGTGGCGAATGCCTGGGGCGCGCTGGAGAAAAACGGTCTGGCGCCCGGTGCTTCGCAGGATCGTCTGCGTTTTGTCGCGACCATCGAGGAGTGCGTACGCGATGCCGATTTCATTCAGGAAAGCGCCCCGGAACGCCTCGAGCTGAAACTCGATCTGCACAGCAAAATCAGCGCAGCGGCCAAGCCCAATGCGTTGATTGGATCGAGCACTTCCGGCCTGTTGCCGAGCGAGTTCTACGAGAGCTCGACCCACCCTGAACGCTGCGTGGTCGGTCACCCGTTCAACCCGGTCTACCTGCTGCCGCTGGTGGAAGTGGTCGGCGGCAAGAACACCGCGCCCGAGGCCGTGCAAGCGGCGATGAAAGTCTACGAATCCCTCGGCATGCGCCCGCTGCATGTGCGCAAGGAAGTGCCGGGATTCATCGCTGACCGTCTGCTCGAAGCGCTGTGGCGCGAGGCGCTGCACCTGGTCAACGACGGGGTGGCGACCACTGGCGAGATCGACGACGCGATCCGTTTTGGCGCCGGGCTGCGCTGGTCGTTCATGGGCACGTTCCTGACCTATACGCTGGCCGGCGGTGACGCGGGGATGCGTCACTTCATGTCGCAGTTCGGCCCCGCGTTGCAGTTGCCGTGGACTTATCTGCCGGCACCGGAACTGACCGACAAGCTGATCGACGATGTGGTCGATGGCACCAGCGATCAGCTTGGCCGCCACAGCATTTCAGCGCTGGAGCGCTATCGTGATGACTGCCTGCTGGCGGTGCTGGAGGCGGTGAAGACCACCAAGGAAAAGCACGGGATGAGTTTCAGCGAGTGATCCTTGCTCAGCAGTTCCGGCCCCTTCGCGAGCAAGCCCGCTCCCACAGGTGACCGCATTCCAATGTGGGAGCGGGCTTGCTCGCGAAGACGGCAGCCCAGTCACTATTAATGTTGGATCTGACATCATGCCCACTCTCACCACCTACCAAACCACCATCATCCCCGACTGGGTCGACTACAACGGCCATCTGCGCGACGCCTTCTACCTGCTGATTTTCAGCTACGCCACCGACGCGCTGATGGACCGTCTCGGCATGGACAGCAACAACCGCGAAGCCAGCGGCCACTCGCTGTTTACCCTTGAACTGCACCTGAATTACCTGCACGAAGTGAAGCTCGACGCCGAGGTCGAGGTGCGCACGCAGATCATCGGTCACGACAGCAAACGCCTGCACCTCTATCACAGCCTGCACCTGGCCGGCGACGACAAGGAACTGGCCGGTAACGAGCAGATGCTGTTGCACGTCGATCTCGCCGGCCCACGTTCCGCGCCGTTCACCCCGGACACCTTGAGCCGCCTGCAAGCCATCGCCGCCGAGCAAGTCGATCTGCCCGTCCCGGCTTACATCGGCCGCGTCATCGCTCTGCCAACCGCCCGTTAATCCCTCCCACGCAAGGAGCCGCCATGCACACCGCTGCCGCTGTTGCCGATTTCCGTACTTATCCGTTGATCAGCGCGCTGAGCGGCGTGCAGAACCTGGCGGATCGCGTGTCGATTGCCTGGGCCGACGGCCGCGTCAGCCCGTTCCATCACGTCTGGTTGCGAGATAACTGCCCGTGCGAGCAGTGCGTCTACAACGTCACCCGCGAACAGGTATTCGAGATCGTCGATGCTGCGCCGGATCTCGTCCCCGCCAACGCGCACATCGACAGCGACGGCTGTCTGCAGATCGACTGGCAGGACGGCCATCACAGTCGCTTCGATCCGGGCTGGCTGCGCGCGCACGCCTATGACGACGAGTCCCGCGCCGAACGTCTGGCGGCCAAACCCAAGGCTTACCTGTGGCGCAGCGATTTGCAGCTACCGGTATTCGAATATTCAGCGCTGATGAACGACAACGGCGCGCTGCTGCAATGGTTGATCGCGGTACGCGACATAGGCCTGACCCAAGTGCGCGGCGTGCCCACCGAGCCGGGTTCGCTGAAGCTGATCGCGCAGCGCATTTCGTTCATCCGCGAGAGCAACTTCGGCGTGCTGTTCAACGTGCAGTCCAAGGCCGATGCCGACAGCAACGCCTACACCGCTTTCAACCTGCCATTGCATACCGATTTGCCGACTCGCGAGCTGCAACCGGGGCTGCAATTTCTGCATTGCCTGGTGAATGATGCCGAGGGTGGCGAGAGTATTTTTGTCGACGGTTTTGCGATTGCCGATGCTTTGCGTCAGGAAGCACCGGAGCTGTTCCAGGCGCTGTGCGAAATCCCCGTGGAGTTTCGCAACAAGGACCGCCACAGCGACTATCGTTGCCTGGCGCCGATCATTGCGCTGGACGCGTTGGGCCGGGTCGCGGAGGTGCGCATGGCGAACTTTCTGCGCGGAGCGTTCGATACGTCGGTGGAGCAGATGCCGCTGCTGTATCGCGCCTATCGGCGCTTGATCGCCATGACCCGTGAGCCACGATTTCGGCTGATGCAGCGACTCAATCCGGGGGAGCTGTGGTGCTTCGATAACCGCCGTACGCTGCACGCGCGCAATGCGTTTGATCCAGCGACCGGGGCGCGGCATTTCCAGGGCTGCTACATCGATCGGGATGAGTTGTTGTCGCGGATTCTGGTGTTGCAAAGGTAAACCGCGTCATCGTTCTTCGCGGGCAAGCCCGCTCCCGCACTGGAATGCATTTCAAATGTGGGAGCGGGCTTGCTCGCGAAGGCGTCAGCGCCAACCACACACCGCTCCCGGATTCACAGGCAAAAAAAGCCCCGATACAAGCCGTGACAGGATCGGGGCAGAGGGTACTGTTGAGGAGCTGCCAGTCGAGGGTGACCAAACCGTCTGTAGCGAGCTGAGGTCAGTGTGCCGACTCCCCTTGGCACTGAGTTAGCCGAAAACGACCTGTTCATAGCCGTCGCGGCCACTGCGACAAATCGCCCTTGCCGTGCCTCCACATGCCCACCAGAATCGAGTCACGACCTCCGTTGCCGAAGAAGGAAGCGCGCCATGATGTATGCCGATTTGATCGATCAGGAAGACTTGTTGGGCCAGCTCAAGGCATTGGGATTTCAGGTGCCGAGCGGCTCGACCGCCGAGCAGGCCTGTGAGTGTGCGGTGCGTGGTCTGGACAATGTTCGCGCGTTTGAATTGCGCAAGATGGTCAAGGACATGTACACCAGCGGCGCCAGTATCCAGCCTGCGGTGCGCCAGGCGATCGACAAGCAGTTGTTGCCGGCGTTGGCGCAATACCAACAGACCCACAGCGCCTGACGAGCAACTGTGGCGAGGCAGCTTGCTCCCGCTGGGCCGCGAAGCGACCCCAAACCGGCAGATGCTCTATTCCAGATAAATCGCATTCGCAGGTTTAACGAGCGCTTCGCGCCCGAGCGGGAGCAAGCTCCCTCGCCACAAAAACTTTCCGGTCTACAGCCTTACGCTGGCAAACGTCGACTCATTACGCGCCTGACTCAACGCCGACATCGGTCCCGACAGCGGCGACATCACGATGGCCTGCGGCAGCGGCAGCATCGCCACCTGCTGCGTGGTGTTGGAGCCTACGCGTTCGTCACGCGGCGGAATGCCGAAGTATTCGCGGTAGCACTTGGAGAAGTGCGGCGTCGAGACGAAACCACACACCGACGCGACTTCGATGATCGACATCGGCGTTTGCTTGAGCAACTGCCGCGCGCGGATCAGGCGCAGCTTCAAGTAGTAGCGCGACGGCGAACAGTGAAGGTATTTCTGGAACAGCCGCTCCAGCTGTCGACGCGACACGGCGACGTACACCGCCAGTTCGTCGAGGTCGATCGGCTCTTCCAGATTGGCTTCCATCAGCGCGACGATTTCCTGCAGTTTCGGCTGATTGGTGCCGAGCATGTGCTTGAGCGGCACGCGCTGGTGATCCTGCTCGTTGCGGATGCGCTCGTAGACGAACATTTCCGAGATCGCGGCGGACAGTTCACGCCCATGATCGCGGCTGATCAGGTGCAACATCATGTCCAGTGGCGCGGTGCCGCCGGAACTGGTGAAACGGTTACGGTCGAGGGTGAACAGGCGCGTGCTCATGGCCACGCGCGGGAATGCTTCCTGCATCGCCGCCAGACATTCCCAGTGCACGCTGCAATCGAAGCCATCGAGCAGACCGGCGCAAGCCAAAGCCCAGCTGCCGGTGCACACCGCGCCCAGACGCTTGGACTGACGCGCCTGGCTTTGCAGCCACGAGACGTGTTCACGGGTCACGGTGCGTTGAATGCCGATCCCGCCGCAGACGATCACGGTGTCCAGGGGCGGAGCTTTGTGCATGGAGGCATCGGGGGTGATTTGCAGACCGTCACTGGCCCACACCTGACCGCCATCGACGGTCAGGGTGCTCCAGCGATACAGCTCACGACCGGACAATTGGTTGGCCATGCGCAGGGGCTCGACTGCGGAGGCCAGAGAAATCAGCGTGAAATTGTCCAGCAGCAGAAAGCCGATGGATTGAGGCGCACGGTTCTGGGGTTGGGCCCCGGAGTTGAACGACGTCATCGCGGTATCTCCTCACACAAAGCGGGTGATGGCCTCAGGCGGAGGCTCTTGTTATTGCCGGCGTTCTCGCGTGGGAGACGGGCTTTGTTATGACAGAGCAATTGCCATGCCTAAAATTGAATGGCTGTTCAATAACTCCTGAAAACGACGTCGCGACGTGTCTATTCAAGACGTCGGACCAAGGGTGTTTCGAAGTGCCATCAGCGGCGCCGAGAGCCCTGCCCCGCTGCCTGTGAGCAGATCGGTAGCACTTGTGGGAACGGGCTTGCGCGCAGTTGTTTCAGAGTGTCACCGCAAGCACGGGTGACGGACGGTAGGGAGTGCGAAGGCGCACTGCGAGTGGGAAAAGCTCTTATCTGATTGCGACGCGCTAAAAGGTGGCGCCTGCGGTTATGTGTGTTCCGTTAGCGAGCAGTTTTGACTGGTCTGGCCTCTTCGCGAGCAAGCCCGCTCCCACAATGGATCTACAGTGAACACAGAATTTGTGAACACCCGGTTCCAATGTGGGAGCGAGCTTGCTCGCGAAGAATTCAACTCGGTCTTGCTGACTCAGCACTCAACCGCGCTAACGGCCAAACCACCCCGCGAGGTCTCTTTGTATTTGTCATGCATATCCGCGCCGGTATCGCGCATGGTGCGGATCACCCGGTCCAGCGAGATGAAGTGCTGACCATCGCCGCGCAGGGCCATCTGCGCCGCGTTGATCGCCTTCACAGCGGCAATTGCGTTGCGCTCGATGCACGGCACCTGCACCAGGCCGCCGACCGGATCACAGGTCAGGCCGAGGTTATGTTCCAGGCCGATTTCCGCCGCGTTGCACAGTTGCTCCGGAGTGGCACCGAGGATCTCCGCCAACCCCGCCGCCGCCATCGCGCAGGCCGAACCAACCTCGCCCTGGCAACCGACTTCGGCACCGGAGATCGAGGCGTTCTTCTTGCACAGAATCCCCACCGCCGCCGCGCCCAGGAAGTAGTCGACCACGTTGGCGTCGGTGACCGCTTCGCTGAATTTCATAAAGTAGTGCAGCACTGCCGGGATGATCCCCGCCGCGCCATTGGTCGGTGCGGTGACCATGCGCCCACCCGCCGCGTTTTCTTCATTGACCGCGAGGGCAAACAGGTTGACCCACTCCATGGCACTGAGGGTCGAGCCGATCACGTTGGGCTTGTTCAACTCCTGCAGGCTGCGATGCAACTTGGCTGCACGGCGACGCACATTGAGGCCGCCGGGGAGGATGCCTTCGTGCTTGAGGCCCTGCTCGACGCAATCCTGCATCGCCCGCCACAGCTTCATCAGCCCGGCACGGATTTCCTCTTCGCTGCGCCAGACCTTTTCGTTGGCCATCATCAGTTCGGCGACGCGCAGGTTGTTCTTTTGGCACAGCTGCAGCAGTTCCACCGCGCTGGAAAAGTCATAAGGCAATTCGGTGCGATCCAGATCGACCACACCGCTGGATGCCTGCGCCTGATCCACGACAAAACCGCCACCGACCGAATAGTAGGTGTCGCGATGAATCTCGCCGTGATCGCCTTCGGCAACCAGAGTCATGGCGTTGGGATGGAACGGCAGGTTCTCGTCGATCAGGCGCATGTCGCGAGCCCAGACAAACGGCACCGACAGACGACCATCCAATAACAGCGTGTGAGTTTCACGCAGCGCCTGAATGCGCGGGCCGATCTGCGACGGGTCGATTGCGTCCGGCCATTCGCCCATCAGGCCCATGATCACTGCGTTGTCGCTGCCGTGGCCGATACCGGTAGCCGACAGTGAGCCGAACAGTTGCACTTCTATACGCCGTACCTGCTCCAGCAGGTGCCGGTCGCGCAGCGCTTCGACAAACAGGGCGGCGGCGCGCATCGGGCCGACGGTGTGGGAACTGGACGGGCCGATGCCGATTTTGAACAGGTCGAAAACGCTGATAGCCATTGCTGCAGAGCTCCTGAGGATGCCGGTCCGGGGCGTTAAGCGCCCGCTGGCGGAGCTGCTACGCTCAAGCTGCGATCCGCCGGAATGCCCGCATCATCAGGCTTTTGTCAGGTCGCTCGGCGTCTGACACCGACGCACTCATGCCCACCAACGCCGTGCCGGTTTCCTCCCGTGTTTTCGCCGTTTTTATGCGGTTCAGATGGCCAAACGGGGCGGAAAAAAGCTGTAAACGACGTCACTGACACTGGATGCGACCATCCCTGTACTGGATACGACCCACCCTGTAGGCGTCAGATTTTCACTGGTACATGATCGTTATGACTCGATTGCAAGGCGCCGTGGTAGAGCTGTCTCCAGAACGCCATCCAACCGCAACCTATAAGTGCGGTGGTCCACAGTCGGAACACTGCCAAAAAAAACACCAAGGAGTCCATCCATGAAAGGTTCCCCGTCGTTGTTGTTGGCCGCCATGCTGAGTCTGCCGTTACTGGCTCAAGCCGCAGAACCGGCGCAGTGCAGTACCGTTAACTTCTCCGATGTCGGCTGGACCGACATCACCGCCACCACCGCCACCACGTCGGTGGTGCTCGACGCCCTCGGCTACAAGACCAAGACCACCATGATCTCCGTGCCCGTGACCTACAAGTCGCTGGCCGACGGCAAGAACATGGATGTGTTCCTCGGTAACTGGATGCCGACCATGGAAAACGACATCAAGGCCTACCGCGATGCCGGCACCGTCGAAGTGGTGCGCACCAACCTCAAGGGTGCCAAGTACACCCTCGCCGTACCGCAAGCCCTGTACGACAAGGGTCTGCATGACTTCGCCGACATCGCCAAATTCAAGAAAGAGCTCGATGGCAAGATTTACGGCATCGAGCCTGGCAACGACGGCAACCGCCTGATCCAGAGCATGATCGACAAGGACGCTTTCGGTTTGAAAACCGCCGGCTTCAAGGTCGTCGAATCGTCCGAAGCGGGCATGCTCTCGCAGGTCGACCGCGCGCAGAAACGCGACACCGCCGTGGTCTTCCTCGGCTGGGCGCCGCACCCGATGAACAAGCGCTTCAAGATTCAATACCTGACCGGCGGCGATGACTTCTTCGGCCCCGATTTCGGTGCTGCCACCGTGGCGACCAACACCCGCAAGGGCTACACCACCGAATGCAGCAACGTCGGTCAGTTGCTGAAAAACCTGGAGTTCACCGTCGACATGGAAAGTACCCTGATGGGCAACATCCTCGACGACAAGATGAAGCCTGAAGCGGCCGCCAAGGCCTGGCTGAAAAAGAACCCTCAGGTGCTCGATACCTGGCTCGCTGGCGTGACCACCATTGACGGTAAACCAGGCCTGGAGGCCGTGAAAGCCAAGCTCGCACAGTAATTGCCTTACGCCGGGCGAGTTCGCTCGCCCGGGCTGTTTATTCCTTGCATGCGGACGTTCACTACCATGCTGATTGATCAGAAAATCCCTTTAGGCCAGTACATCGCGGGCTTCGTTGAATGGTTGACGCAACACGGCGCCAGCACCTTCGACGCAATCGCCGTGACACTGGAAACGATGATCCACGGCGTGACGTTTGCGCTGACCTGGTTCAATCCCTTCGTCTTGATCGGCCTCATCGCCCTGCTCGCGCATTTCATCCAGCGCAAATGGGGGCTGACTGTTTTTGTGATTGCCTCGTTCCTGCTGATCCTCAACCTGGGGTACTGGCAGGAAACCATGGAAACCCTCGCCCAGGTCATGTTCGCGACCCTGGTCTGCGTGGTCATCGGCGTACCGCTGGGCATCGTCGCTGCGCACAAGCCGATGTTCTACACTTTAATGCGTCCGGTACTCGATCTGATGCAGACCGTACCGACCTTCGTTTACCTCATTCCTACCCTGACCCTCTTCGGGCTGGGTGTGGTGCCGGGCCTGATCTCCACGGTGGTGTTCGCCATCGCTGCACCGATCCGCCTGACCTACCTGGGCATCCGCGATGTCCCGCAAGAACTGATGGACGCCGGCAAGGCCTTCGGCTGCTCGCGTCGCCAATTGCTCTCACGGATCGAACTGCCTCACGCCATGCCGAGCATCGCTGCCGGCATCACCCAGTGCATCATGCTGTCGCTGTCGATGGTGGTGATCGCGGCACTGGTAGGCGCCGACGGACTCGGCAAACCGGTGGTCAACGCACTGAACACTGCTGATATCGCCCTGGGCTTCGAAGCGGGCCTGGCGATCGTACTGCTGGCGATCATGCTCGACCGTATCTGCAAACAACCCGACGCCAAAGTAGGGGGTGACGCATGAGCATAATTCGCTTCGATAACGTTGACGTGATCTTCACCAAGGATCCGCGCGAAGCACTGAAACTTCTCGATCAAGGTTTGACCCGCAGCGAGATCCTGAAAAAGACCGGGCAGATCGTCGGCGTGGAAAAGGCCAGTCTGGACATCAACAAGGGCGAGATCTGCGTACTGATGGGCCTGTCCGGCTCCGGCAAGTCGAGCCTGCTGCGCTGCATCAACGGCCTCAACACCGTGAGTCGCGGCAAGCTGTTCGTCGAACACGAAGGCAAGCAGATCGACATCGCTTCCTGCACCCCGGCCGAACTGAAAATGATGCGCACCAAACGCATCGCCATGGTGTTCCAGAAGTTCGCCCTGATGCCGTGGCTGACGGTGCGCGAGAACATCAGTTTCGGTCTGGAAATGCAGGGCCGACCGGAAAAGGAACGGCGCAAGCTGGTCGACGACAAGCTCGAACTGGTCGGCCTGACTCAATGGCGCAACAAAAAGCCCGATGAACTCTCCGGCGGCATGCAGCAGCGTGTCGGCCTGGCCCGGGCACTGGCGATGGACGCCGACATTCTGCTGATGGACGAACCGTTTTCGGCACTCGACCCGCTGATCCGTCAGGGCCTGCAGGATGAACTGCTGGAACTGCAACGCAAGCTGAGCAAGACCATCGTGTTTGTCAGTCACGACCTCGACGAGGCACTCAAACTGGGTAGCCGCATCGCGATCATGAAGGACGGCCGGATCATCCAGTACAGCGTGCCGGAAGAGATCGTGCTGAACCCCGCGGACGACTATGTGCGCACCTTCGTGGCCCACACCAATCCGCTCAACGTTCTGTGCGGGCGCAGCCTGATGCGCACGCTGGACAACTGCAAACGCATCAACGGTTCGGTGTGCCTCGACCCGGGTGGCGATTCGTGGCTGGACCTGGCCGAAGGCAACACGATCAAGGGTGCGCGGCAGAACGGTTCGGTGCTGAACCTGCAGAACTGGGCACCGGGGCAAGCGGTGGAAGCGCTGGAGCGCAAGCCGACCCTGGTGGACTCGAACATCGGCATGCGCGACGCGCTGCAGATTCGCTACCAGACCGGCAACAAACTGGTGCTGCACGACAACAACCATGTGGTAGGGATTCTTGGCGACAGCGAGCTGTATCACGCGTTGCTGGGCAAGAACCTGGGGTAAGAACCCCGCAGACACAAAAACGCCGCGAGAGGATCGCGGCGTTTTTGTTTATCGGAATACAGGGCGTTCAGCGTTGGAGCTGATGGCCCCTTCGCGAGCAAGCCCGCTCCCACATTTGAAATGCATTCCAATGTGGGAGCGGGCTTGCTCGCGAAGAATGCGGCACGGTGCTTCAGACAGAAACACCGCACCACCTACAACTTAGCTATACACCCGGCCAAGGAGCTGCCGATGGCTTTCAAACTGATCGAGCACATCGCGTGTGATCTGATCCTGCGTGAAGCCCATCAGGTCGTAGTCCTGGCTGCCGTTGTGCAAATACACCTCGGCGCGGTAGTAACGCTGGCGCGCTTCATCGGACTGGGCCGATTCGGTCGGTGTCGCCAGATAGCCGTCCAGGCTCACTTCGTAGACGAAAGGGTTGCCCTCTTCCATCTCGACGCGCACGCCCATGCAGCGCTTGGATTTGACCAGCAGCGTCTGCACTTCCAGACCCTGCGCACGCATTTGTGCGGCAGCGTCTTCCAGCGCCGGGCTGACCTGCTTGTCCATGAAACGCTGCACCACCGATTGGCTCGGTTGCAGATCCAGCTGCGTCAGGCGCTCGCTGAAACCACGACGACCGCGCTCAGCCAGTTGCGCCTGCTCCTGTTCGATCTGCACGTCCTGGCGCATCGCCTTGTGCAAGCCGAACATGAAGAACACCAGCACCACCGAGAACGGCAGACCGGCCAGCACCACCATGGTTTGCATGGCTTCGAAGTTACCGGCGAACAGCAGACCGATGGTCACCAGCGTGATCACCACCGACCAGAAGATCCGCAGCCAGTGCGGCGCATCTTCATCAACGTTGCCGCCCTTGCAGGACAGATTCGCCATCATCACCGCGCCGGAGTCGGCCGGGGTCAGGAACAGCACGAAACCGACGAAGATCGACACACCGATAACGACTTTCGACGCCGGGTAGTGTTCCAGCAACTGGTAGATCGCCATCGACGGCTGTTCCAGCGCCGTCTTGCCGAGTTCCACCGCCCCCTGGTTCATCACCAGATCCAGTGCCGAGTTACCGAAGATCGACAGCCACGCCAGGGTGAAGCCCAACGGGATCAGCAGTACGCCAGCGACCAGCTCACGCACGGTACGACCACGGGAAATACGCGCGATGAACATGCCGACGAATGGTGCCCAGGAAATCCACCAGGCCCAGTAGAACAGGGTCCACAGGCCCAGCCAGCGGTCGGACTTGGCGCTGTCGCCTTCATAGACGTACAGGTCGAAGGTCTTCAGCACCACGCCGTTGAGGTAGTCACCGATGTTCTGCACGAAGCCGTTGAGCAGGTGCAGGGTCGGGCCGAACAGCAGGACAAAAATCAGCAGACCGCTGAACAGCACGATGTTCAGGTTGGACAGACGACGGATGCCGTTTTCCACACCGGACACGGCAGCGATGGTCGCCACGGTGCTCATCACGATGATCACGATCAAAAGGTTAGTGTTGCTGTGCTCCATGCCGAACAGGTTTTCCAGCCCCGAGGACACTTGCAGCGAACCGATCCCCAGGTTGGTCACCAGACCCAGCAGGGTCACGAACATGCCGAAACCGTCCACTGCATGACCGGCGGCGCCCTTGACCCAACGCTCGCCGACCAGCGGATACAGCGCCGAACGCAGGGCCAGCGGCTGGTTATGACGGTAGGCAAAGTACGCCACGGCCAGACCGACCAGTGCATAGATCGCCCAGCCGTGCAGGCCCCAGTGCAGGAAGGTCAGCTGTACAGCTTGACGCGCGGCCATGTTGGTGGCCGCTGCGCCTTCCGGCGGATTGAAGTAGTGGTCCAGCGGCTCGGAGGCGCCGAAGTACAGCAGCGAAATGCCGATACCCGACGAGAACAACATCCCCGCCCAGGCGCCGTAACTGAAATCCGGAGTGTCGTCCTTGCTGCCCAGTTTGAGTTTGCCGTAGGAGGAAAACGCCAGGCCCACCACAAACACCAGGTATGCGGCGATCACCACCATGTAGTACCAGCCGAAGCTGCGCGACAACCAGGCCTGGGCGATACCCAACAATCTGCCGGCCTCTTGCGGGGCGATGATCAGAATGGCGGTCAACAACAGAATCAACGCGGTAGAGGTGTAAAACACCCAACCGTTGACCGTCACCTTCTCGGGCGGGGTCTTTATAAGAGAGGCAGAACTCATGGCACAAATGCTCCAGGCAGTGCGAGAGAAGAACACAAGGCAACACGGAACCCGACCAATCGGTTAGTTGGCAGCCGACCGGCGGGTGATATAAAGACACCCCGAAAAAAGCCCGAACCTGCCGAAATGGCGTTGCGAATCGCTTTCGTGGCCAAAGCTGTGCGGACGTTCATCCGAAACCTGGCCCCGAGCGTCTTGCCCATTCAACACGTCCATCGAACAGCGAACCGCGCCATGCCCCACGCAGGTTTCAAGCATTTTCGGATGTCGTTTTATCGCCATTTACAAGCAGAAAAAATCTGTAGGCAGCGACGATTTGTCGCAGATCTTATTCTTTGTTGATTGAACGTTCAATCAAAACAAAATAGACTGGCCCTCAATCCGATAGGCGTTTATCGCCCTTCGGAAGGCCTAAGGAGATGTGCAAGATGCCCAAGGTCGGTATGCAACCCATCCGCCGCCAACAACTGATCGAAGCCACGTTGCAGGCGGTCGATCAGGTCGGTATGGGGGACGCCAGCATTGCGCTGATCGCCCGTTTGGCCGGTGTCTCGAATGGCATCATCAGTCACTATTTTCAGGACAAGAACGGCCTGATTGCCGCCACGATGCGGTATCTGATGAACGTCCTCAGCGAGAACGTCACCGCGCGCCGGCAGGCGCTGGCAGACAGCAGCCCACGGGCGCATCTGCAGGTGATCATCGAAGGCAACTTCGACGCCAGCCAGGTCAATGGCCCGGCAATGAAAACCTGGCTGGCCTTCTGGGCCACCAGCATGCACCAGCCGTCTTTGCACAGGTTGCAGCGGATCAACGATCACCGTCTGTATTCCAACCTGTGCTGCGAGTTCCGCCGTGTGTTGCCGCTCGAAGATGCGCGCAGCGCCGCGCGTGGACTGGCAGCGTTGATCGACGGCTTGTGGTTGCGCGGCGCACTGTCGGGAGACGCTTTCGACACCGCGCAGGCGCAACAGATCGCTTACGAATACATGGATTTCCAATTGGCCAAGCAGGTGAGTTAGAGCACACAGAAAACGCTCGGCCCCTGAACCGCCATCGCAGCACCACCGCGATGGTCAACGCCAACCACTAATGCACTTGCGAGGACACTATGGCCCGTTTCGAACTGCAAAAACTCTACATCGATGGCGCGTACTCCGACGCTGGCAGCGATGCCACTTTCGAAGCCATCAACCCGGCGAACGGTGAAGTCCTCGCCCAAGTGCAACGTGCGACCAAGGAAGACGTCGAGCGTGCTGTGGTCAGCGCTGAAAAGGGCCAGAAAATCTGGGCCGCGATGACCGCCATGGAGCGTTCGCGCATCCTGCGTCGCGCCGTCGACATCCTGCGCGAGCGCAACGATGAGCTGGCTGCTCTGGAAACCCTGGACACCGGTAAAGCCTTCTCCGAAACCAAATACGTCGACATCGTCACCGGCGCCGACGTGCTGGAATACTACGCAGGCCTGGTGCCGGCGATCGAAGGCGAGCAGATTCCGCTGCGCGACACTTCCTTCGTCTACACCCGTCGCGAGCCACTGGGCGTGGTCGCCGGTATCGGCGCGTGGAACTACCCGATCCAGATCGCGCTGTGGAAATCCGCACCGGCCCTGGCCGCCGGTAACGCAATGATCTTCAAGCCAAGCGAAGTCACCTCGCTGACCACCCTGAAACTGGCCGAGATCTATACCGAAGCCGGCCTGCCAAACGGCGTGTTCAACGTACTGACCGGCAGCGGCCGTGAAGTCGGCACCTGGCTGACCGAGCACCCGCGCATCGAGAAAGTCTCCTTCACCGGCGGCACCGACACCGGCAAGAAAGTCATGGCCAGCGCTTCGGCTTCGTCGCTGAAAGACGTGACCATGGAACTGGGCGGCAAGTCGCCGCTGATCATCTGCGACGACGCCGACCTCGATCGCGCCGCCGACACCGCGATGATGGCCAACTTCTACAGCTCCGGTCAGGTTTGCACCAACGGTACTCGCGTATTCGTACCGAGCCACCTGAAAGCCGCTTTCGAAGCCAAGATCGTCGAGCGCGTCGCGCGCATCCGCATCGGCAACCCGGAAGACGAAAACACCAACTTCGGCCCACTGGTCAGCTTCGCCCACATGGAAAGCGTGCTCGGTTACATCGCCAAGGGTAAAGAAGAAGGTGCCCGCGTGCTGTGCGGCGGCGAGCGTCTGACCGACGGCGAATTCGCCAAAGGCGCCTTCGTCGCGCCGACCGTGTTCACCGACTGCACCGACGAGATGACCATCGTCCGTGAAGAAATCTTTGGCCCGGTGATGGCGATCCTCTCCTACGAGACCGAAGAAGAAGTGATCCGCCGCGCCAACGACACCGACTTCGGCCTGGCCGCCGGTATCGTCACCAAAGACCTGAACCGCGCGCACCGCGTGATTCATCAACTGGAAGCCGGTATCTGCTGGATCAACGCCTGGGGCGAGTCCGACGCGAAGATGCCGGTTGGCGGTTACAAGCAGTCGGGCGTGGGCCGTGAAAACGGCATCAGCTCGCTGACCAACTACACACGCATCAAATCGGTACAGGTCGAGCTGGGCGATTACGTCTCGGTGTTCTGATTGTGGCGAGGGGATTTATCCCCGATGGGCTGCGAAGCAGCCCCCCTCCAGACACTGCTGTTCTCCAGATAGATCTCAATCGCTGATTTCAGGACTGCTGCGCAGCCGGTCGGGGATAAATCCCCTCACCACAGGGGATTTTCTCCTCAGCACAGGTTTTGCAGTGTTCCGGCGATCTTGACCTGACCACATCTAAAGAGGGTGCATTCAATGTCCCAAGAATTCGATTACATCATCATCGGTGCCGGCTCGGCCGGTAACACCCTGGCGACCCGTCTGACTGAAGACGAAGGCGTCACCGTGCTGCTGCTCGAAGCAGGCGGCCCGGACTACCGTTTCGACTTCCGCACGCAAATGCCGGCTGCACTGGCATTCCCGCTGCAAGGTCGTCGCTACAACTGGGCGTACGAAACCGATCCGGAGCCACACATGGACGGCCGCCGGATGGAGTGCGGTCGCGGCAAAGGCCTTGGCGGCTCCTCGCTGATCAACGGCATGTGCTACATCCGTGGCAACGCGATGGACTACGACGGCTGGGCGAAGCTGCCAGGTCTGGAAGACTGGTCGTACCTCGACTGCCTGCCGTACTTCCGTAAAGCGGAAACCCGCGATATCGGCCCGAACGACTACCACGGTGGCGACGGCCCGGTCAGCGTGACCACGCCGAAGGCGGGCAACAACCCGCTGTTCCACGCCATGGTTGAAGCCGGCGTGCAGGCCGGTTACCCGCGCACCGAAGATTTGAACGGCTACCAGCAGGAAGGCTTCGGCCCGATGGACCGCACCGTGACGCCGAACGGCCGTCGCGCATCCACCGCCCGCGGCTACCTCGACGTCGCCAAAAAGCGCTCGACCCTGACCATCGTCACCCACGCCCTGACCGACAAGATTCTGTTCGAAGGCAAGCGTGCGGTCGGCGTGCGTTACCTGGTCGGTTCGGCGGAAGAGCGCGTTGAAGCCAAAGCGCGCAAGGAAGTCCTGCTGTGCTCCGGCGCCATCGCTTCGCCGCAGATTCTGCAGCGCTCCGGTGTCGGCCCGGCAAAACTGCTGGAAAGCCTCGACATCCCGGTGGTGCATGACCTGCCGGGCGTCGGTGAAAACCTGCAGGATCACCTTGAGTTGTACCTGCAATACGCTTGCACCCAACCGGTCTCCCTGTACCCGTCGCTGCTCTGGTACAACCAGCCGGCCATCGGTGCCGAGTGGCTGTTCAACGGCACCGGCATCGGCGCCAGCAACCAGTTCGAAGCTGGCGGTTTCATCCGTTCGCGTCCGGAATTCGAGTGGCCGAACATCCAGTACCACTTCCTGCCGGTAGCGATTAACTACAACGGCAGCAACGGTGTGAAAGAGCACGGCTTCCAGGCACACATGGGTTCCATGCGTTCGCCGAGTCGTGGCCGCATCCAGTTGAAGTCCAAGGATCCGCGTCAGCACCCGAGCATCCTGTTCAACTACATGGCCACCGAGCAGGACTGGCAGGAATTCCGTGACGGCATCCGCCTGACCCGCGAAATCATGCAACAGCCTGCGCTGGACGCCTTCCGTGGCCGCGAAATCAGCCCGGGCATCGACGTGCAAACCGATGAGCAGCTGGACAAGTTCATCCGCGAGCACGCCGAAACCGCGTTCCACCCGTCCTGCTCGTGCAAGATGGGCACCGACGAGATGGCCGTAGTAGATGGCGAAGGTCGCGTGCACGGCATGCAGAGCCTGCGTGTGGTCGATGCTTCGATCATGCCGATCATCACCACCGGTAACCTGAACGCGCCGACGATCATGATCGCCGAGAAAATCGCCGACAAGATCCGTGGCCGCAAGCCACTGCCGCGTAGCAATGCTGCCTACTACGTGGCTGGCGGTGCGCCGGTGAAGGGCAAGCCGATGCGTGATATCACGCCTGTTGCTCAGTAAGACGTAATACCGAGGCGCTACCTTCGTCGGAACGCCGCCCGGAGACAAGCTCGCTCCCACATTGGAATGCATTTCAAAGGTGGGAGCGAGCTTGCTCGCGAAGGGGCCCTCACATTCAGCACAAATTCCCCTGCTGCACAGTAAACCCTCCTACACCCCCTCTTCACTTGATCCTACCCCCACGCAGGCCTACTCTAGACCTCGCGCAATCGTTTCACCCCTCCCCGCCGAATCGCTTCACCCCGCAACTCCATAACAAGGAGGTTCCCGAATGTTCGATTTTCACCCCCAGCTCAAGCAGCGCTTCGCTGCCTTGCGCACGGGCGCCGAGTTTTTTTCCCTGCGGTATGTACGCGAGTCCGGCCAGTACCTGTCGGTGCGTAAGAACGTCGCCGAGCCGCCAAGCCTGAGCCGCGACGAAGGCGCGATGCTCACTGTGCGGGTCAACGGCGTCGAGGCTTACGCGGCGACCAACGACCTGTCGCAGCAAGGCCTGCAAGCCGCCCTTGAGCGCGCCGAACAGCAGGCCCGGCGACTGAAGCCGCACGCCTTGCTCGACCTGCGCGAACAGCCTGTATCGAGCGACCGCGCTGATTACTTTTCGCCCAATCTCGAGCAACCCTTCCCGTCCCTGAGCGAATGCTTCGAGCTGCTCGGCGCGGAATCCGCCTCGGTACCAAAGGATGAGCGCCTGGTGAATTGGGAAGCGAGCATCGGCATCACCCACGTCGAGCAGATCTACCTGAGCAGCGCCGGCGCCGAATTGCGCCAGGCCCAGCGCTTCGTCTATCCAAGCCTCGACGTCACCGCCTACGACGGCAACGACAGCCAGACCCGTTCCCTCGGCCGCGAGAACTTCGGCCAGCAGGGTGGCGCCGACGTGATCAGCCGTTGCGGCCTGGTCGGCGCCGGCCCGAAGGTGGCCGATCAGGCCCTGCAACTGCTGCTCGCGCCGAACACCCCGCAAGGGCCGCGCGATCTGTTGCTGATGCCTGACCAGATGATGCTGCAGATTCACGAGTCCATCGGGCACCCGCTGGAGCTGGACCGGATTCTCGGTGACGAGCGCAACTACGCCGGCACCAGCTTCGTCAAAACCAGCGACTTCGGCAGCCTGCAATATGGCTCGAAGCTGCTCAACGTGACCTTCGATCCGGACATTCCCGAAGAGCTGGCCAGCTACGGCCACGATGACGACGGGACCAAGGCCAGCAAACAATTCCTGATTCGCGAAGGCTTGCTGTTGCGGCCACTGGGTGGCGCGCTTTCGCAGTTCCGCGCCGGTCTCGACGGGGTTGCCAACAGCCGCGCCTGCGGCTGGAACCGGCCGCCGATCGACCGCATGGCCAACCTCAACATCGAGCCGGGCGATCAGTCGCTGACGCAACTGATCAGCGGCATCGAGCACGGCATTCTGATGAGCACCAACCGTTCGTGGTCGATTGACGATGCGCGCAACAAATTCCAGTTTGGTTGCGAGTGGGGTCAGTTGATCGAGAACGGTGAACTCAAGGGTGTGGTGAAAAATCCGAACTACCGGGGCATTTCCGCGCACTTCTGGAAGAGTCTGCGCGCGGTCGGCAATGCCGGCACCCGAATGGTGCTGGGCACGCCAAACTGCGGCAAGGGCGAGCCGAACCAGGTGATCCGCGTCGGCCACGCTTCACCGGCCTGCGTATTCAGCAACGTTGATGTGTTTGGGGGAGACGCCTGATGAGCATTTCGAAGAGTCAGTCCGACGCCTTCAAGGTCATGGTCAATTGGCTGCGCGACAGTGTGCGCGAGCCGGAACAATTCACCCTCAGTTACGCCGCCGAATCCTCGGCGTTCGTGCGTTTCAATCACGCCAAGGTGCGTCAGGCCGGCCAGGTGCAGCAAGCCGACGTCGGGCTGAAGCTGATCAACGACGGGCGTCACGCCGACCTGCACATCACCCTGTCCGGTGATCAGGAAGCCGATCTGCAACGCCTCGCCGAAGGCCTGCAACAACTGCGCGAAACCCTGCCGCTGTTGCCACAGGATCCGTACCTGCTGCTCAACCACAACGGCTGGCAGAGCAACAACGTGCAGGAACATCCGCTGCCGGACACCGAGCAGGTGGTCGAGGAAATCTGCACCGCTGCTGAAGGTCTGGATCTGGTCGGCTTCTATGCTGCCGGCCCGATCAGCCGTGGTTTCGCCAGCTCCTCCGGGGCGTTTGGCTGGCATCAGGCCAACAGCTTCAACTTCGACTTCAGCCTGTTCCACGACAATGGCGAAGCGGTGAAAGCCAGCTACGCCGGGCACGAGTGGAGCAGCGAAGGCTTCACCCGACGTTTCCAGCAGGCCCGCGAGCAACTGGCGTTCCTCGGTCGACCGTTGCGCACTCTGGCACCGGGGCAATACCGCGCGTACCTGGCGCCGGCCGCGCTGGAAGAAATCATGGGCATGCTCAGCTGGGGCGGTTTCTCCGCGCAGTCGATTGCCAGCAAAAGCAGCCCGCTGCAGAAGCTGTATGTTGGCGATCAGACGTTCAGTCCGCTGGTCTCGCTGGATGAGCAAGTCAGCGGTTCGTTGAGCCCGGCGTTCTCCGGGGAGGGTTATCCGCGCAGCGATCTGCGGCTGATCGTCGAAGGCAAGGCCGGTGATCAACTGGTCGGTTCGCGCAGTGCCGCCGAATACGGCCTGACCGCCAACGGCGCCGGCGGCGGTGAAATGCCAAGTGCACTGAACATGGCCGCCGGTGATCTGTCACAGGCAGAGATCCTCAAGCAGTTGGGCACCGGGCTGTACATCAGCAACCTCTGGTACCTGAACTACTCGGATCAACCGGCGGCGCGCCTGACCGGCATGACCCGCTTCGCAACTTTCTGGGTCGAGAACGGCGAGATTCAGGCGCCGGTCAGCACCATGCGCTTCGACGACAGCGCCTACAGTCTGCTGGGTTCGCAGCTGGAAGCATTGACCGCCGAGCGTGAGTTGCTGCTGTCGGCGAGCACGTATAGCCAGCGCAATACCTCGTCGGCTTTGTTGCCGGGGGCGCTGGTGAGCCGACTGACCTTGACCCTGTAAACGCAAACCTCCAGCACACCTTGGGATCAAGTACTGGAGTGAACCCTGTGGCGAGGGGATTTATCCCCGATGGGTCGCGTAGCGGCCCCGCTTTTAAAATCAAATGCAGGGGACTGCTGCGCAGTCCATCGGGGATAAATCCCCTCACCACAGAGTTTCATGCACAACAAGCCATTTGGATTAACCACCCACAAGAGGTTCCATGCCCACACGCCCGCCTCTCGACGCCATCACCGCCCGCTGGTTGCCGTGGGTCGTCGCCATTGCGTTCTTCATGCAGTCCCTCGACGGGACCATCCTCAACACCGCCCTGCCGGCCATGGCCCGGGATCTGGCCGAAGACCCGTTGCGCATGCAAGGTGTGGTCATCGCCTACATGCTCACCGTGGCCTTGCTGATTCCGGCCTCGGGCTGGATCGCCGATCGCTTCGGCACCAAGAAGATTTTCTTCGGCGCGATCCTGCTGTTCAGTTTCGGCTCGCTGCTCTGCGCCTTGTCCAGCAGCCTGAGCATGCTAGTCGGCGCGCGGGTGATCCAGGGTCTGGGCGGTGCGTTGATGCTGCCGGTCGGACGACTGGTGGTGCTGCGCGCCTATCCGCGCTCGGAACTGGTGCGGATCATGGGCTTCATCACCATTCCCGGCCTGCTCGGCCCGCTGATCGGCCCGACCATGGGCGGCTGGATGGTGCAATACCTGACGTGGCACTGGATCTTTCTGATCAACCTGCCGGTCGGTGTTCTCGGCTGCTACGCGGTGTGGAAGTTCATTCCCGACCTGCGCGGCAGCGAGCGCACGCGCTTCGACAGCCTCGGTTTCCTGCTGTTTGGCGCGGCGATGATCCTGATCACCATCGCCATGGAAGGTCTGGGCGAATTGCACTTGCCGCATCTGCGGGTGATGTTGCTGCTGTTCGGCGGTCTGGCCTGTCTGGCGGCGTACTGGCTGCGCGCCGGGCGCGTCGAAAATCCGCTGTTCGCCCCTTCACTGTTTAAGACGCGGACTTTCGCGGTCGGAATTATCGGCAACCTGTTCGCCCGTCTGGGCAGCGGCGCCCTGCCGTTTCTGGTGCCGTTGCTGCTGCAGGTGGCGCTGGGTTATTCGCCATCGCAAGCCGGGATGAGCATGCTGCCGCTGGCTGCAGCGGCGATGTTTGCCAAGTGGATGGCGCGGCCGCTGATCGAACGCCTCGGCTATCGCATTGTGCTCACCGGCAACACTCTGGCGCTGGGGATCATGCTGGCGAGCATGGGCCTGGTCAGCGAGCAGACGCCGTACTGGCTGCTGTTGTGCCTGCTGGCGGTTCTCGGCGCGATCAACTCGCTGCAATTCACCGCGATGAACACCGTAACCCTGATCGACCTCGACGACGCCAGCGCCAGCAGCGGCAACAGCTTGCTGTCGGTGGTGGCGCAATTGTCGCTGAGTCTGGGCGTGGCCTGTGCCGGTGCGTTGCTCGGCGGGTTTACGGCGGAGATCGGCAACGACGGCGTCGAGACCGTACTGGGCGCGTTCCAGCTGACGTTTGTCACGGTCGGAGTCATGGCGATGCTGGCAGCGACGATCTTCTCGCAACTGTCGAAAGAGGACGGTCGCCGGGTCAAACGCCCGGATGAACATCCCGATGAGCACATCGAACACTGAACAGTGTCATGTCTGGTGGAGGCTTTTGTAGTGAGGGGATTTATCCCCGATGGCTGCGCAGCAGCCCCAAAATCTGCCACCTCAGTACATCAGGCTGATCGCATTCAACCTTTTCAGGGGGTGCTACGCACCCCATCGGGGATAAATCCCCTCGCCACAGGTTTATCTTCATTCAAGAAAAGCTTGGGCGAATGAATTCAGGCACTGTTCGTCCAGAACTTTCGAGGAAAGTGGCACGGGGCTGCTACACTGCGCGACATTTTGTTTTGCAGGCCAGTCCCGTGACCACCATCGCCACCGCTTTTAATACTCTGCCGCTGTCCGCCGCCATGCTGGCTAACCTCGAATCCCTCGGTTATGCCCAGATGACGCCGATCCAGGCGCAGAGCTTGCCGGTGATCCTCAAGGGGATGGACCTGATCGCCCAGGCCAAGACCGGCAGCGGCAAGACCGCCGCGTTCGGCATCGGCCTGCTCAACCCGATCAACCCGCGCTACTTCGGTTGCCAGGCGCTGGTGATCTGCCCGACCCGTGAGCTGGCCGACCAGGTCGCCAAGGAAGTCCGGCGTCTGGCCCGCGCCGAAGACAACATCAAGGTCCTGACCCTGTGCGGCGGCGTGTCGTTCGGCCCGCAGATCGCTTCGCTGGAGCACGGCGCGCACATCATCGTCGGCACCCCGGGGCGTATCCAGCAACACCTGCGCAAGGGTTCGCTGGTGCTCGACGGCCTGAACACGCTGATCCTCGACGAAGCCGACCGCATGCTCGACATGGGCTTCTACGACGCCATCGAAGACATCATCGAAAAGACTCCGGCACGCCGTCAGACCCTGCTGTTCTCCGCCACGTACCCGGTGGGCATCAAGCAACTGGCGTCGAAATTCATGCGCGATCCGCAAACGGTGAAAGCCGAGGCGTTCCACGACGACACGCAGATCGAGCAGCGTTTCTACGAGATTTCCCCGGAAGAGCGCATGAGCGCAGTGACCAAAGTCCTGCACCACTTCCGCCCGGCTTCCTGCGTGGCGTTCTGCTTCACCAAGCAGCAAGTGCAGGAAACCGTTGACCACCTGACCTCCAAAGGCATTTCCGCCGTCGGCCTGCACGGCGATCTGGAACAGCGTGATCGCGATCAGGTGCTGGCGATGTTCGCCAACCGCAGTACGTCGGTCCTGGTCGCCACCGACGTCGCCGCCCGTGGTCTGGACATCGACGCGCTGGACATGGTGATCAACGTCGAACTGGCCCGCGACTCGGAAATTCACATTCACCGCGTCGGCCGTACCGGTCGTGCCGGCGAGAAAGGCATTGCGGTCAGCCTCGTTGCGCCGTCCGAAGCGCATCGCGCGCAAGCCATCGAACAGCTGCAGAAAGCTCCGCTGAACTGGGATCAGGTCGATAACCTCAAGTCCCAGGGCGGCGCCCCGCTGCAGCCACCGATGAGCACCCTGTGCATCGCCGGCGGGCGTAAAGACAAGGTGCGTCCGGGCGACATCCTCGGCGCACTGACTGGCGACGCCGGCATCCCCGGCGCCCAGGTCGGCAAGATCGCGATCTTCGACTTCCAGTCGTATGTCGCCGTTGAACGCACCGTGGTCATGCAGGCGCTGCAGCGCTTGAACAACGGCAAGATCAAGGGCCGTTCGCTGCGCGTGCGGGTTTTGTAAACGGTCTACCATCCAAAGTAGATCCCTGTGGGAGCGAGCTTGCTCGCGAATGCAATCTGTCAGTCGACACATATGTTGAATGACACACCGCTTTCGCGAGCAAGCTCGCTCCCACAGTTAGTTTTGTGGTGAACAACGTGAGGACACCGTTTTGCGCTCTACCGAAGTCGTGATCATTGGCGCTGGCGCCGCAGGGTTGATGTGTGCACTGACCGCCGCCGGGCGCGGGCGTCAGGTGTTGCTGCTCGACCATGCGAACAAGGCCGGCAAGAAAATCCTGATGTCCGGTGGTGGCCGCTGCAATTTCACCAACATGTACACCGAGCCGGGCAATTTCCTCTCGGGTAACCCGCATTTCTGCAAATCGGCTCTGGCACGCTACACCCAGTGGGACTTCATCGGCATGGTCGCCAAGCACGGCGTGCCCTACCACGAGAAGAAACTCGGCCAGTTGTTCTGCGATAACAAATCCAGCGACATCCTCGGCATGCTGCTCGACGAGTGCGATCAGGTCGGCGTCGAGCTGCACCTGGACACCTCGATCCAGACCATCGAGAAGGTCGAAAGCGGTTACCTGCTCGACACCACCCTCGGCCAGGTTCAGTGCCAGTCGCTGGTGATCGCCACCGGCGGGCTGTCGATCCCGACGCTGGGCGCTACCGGTTTCGGTTATCAGGTCGCCAAACAGTTCGGCCATGAACTGCTGCCGACCCGCGCCGGACTGGTGCCGTTCACCATCACTGATCAGCTCAAGGAACTGTGCACCGAGCTGTCCGGTACTTCGGTGGATTGTCTGGTCAGCTGCAACGACCAGAGCTTTCGCGAGAACATTCTGTTCACTCACCGTGGTCTCAGTGGCCCGGCGATTCTGCAGATCTCGTCGTTCTGGGAGCCGGGCGACACCGTGGAGATCAACCTGCTGCCGGATCACGACACCGCGGCATGGCTGCAGCAGCAAGTAGCCGAACGCCCGAACAGCGAGCTGAAAACTTTGCTTGGTGAGATCTTCACCAAGAAGATGGCCAATCTGCTGGCGGACAACTGGTTCGTGTCCAAACCGATGAAGCAATACACCCACGCCGAACTGGCGCAGATCGCCGACAAGCTCGGCAGCTGGAAAGTCGTCCCGGCTGGTACCGAAGGCTATCGCACCGCCGAGGTCACGCTGGGCGGCGTCGATACCCGCGAAGTGTCGTCCAAGACCATGGAGTCGCTGAAAAGCCCGGGGCTGTATTTTGTCGGCGAAGTGCTCGACGTCACCGGGCATCTGGGCGGTTTCAACTTCCAGTGGGCCTGGGCCTCCGGCTACGCGGCTGCGCAGTACGTCTGATCCAACACAAATCAAAAAACTGTGGGAGCGGGCTTGCTCGCGAATGCGCTGGATCAGTCGACATACATGTTGAATGACACACCGCTTTCGGGAGCAAGCCCCCTCCCACAGTTGTTATGTGTGATGCAGTAAGGAACACTTTTTGCTGTCAGATGTGATCGGCGCCATTGCGTCGGCGTCATTACTGGCTCAATTTAGCGGCATCGCCTCGGAAGGCCTTCGCACTTCATGTCCTCGACCTCGTTTCGTCAGTCTTTGCGGCGCCTGTGGGCGCTGGATAAATTCAGCTACAGCGTGCGGGTGTTCATCGCCCTGACCGGCAGCATGGCGCTGTGTTGGTATCAGGATGAAATGGGCCTGCTGATCCCATTGTTCCTCGGGATCATCGCCAGCGCCCTGGCCGAGACCGACGACAGTTGGCAGGGCCGTCTCAACGCACTGGCAGTGACACTGGTGTGTTTCAGTATCGCCGCGCTGTCGGTGGAGCTGCTCTTCCCCTACCCCATCGTGTTCGCCATCGCCCTGGCCTTGGCCAGCTTCGGCTTGACCATGCTCGGCGCACTCGGCGAGCGTTATGGCGCGATTGCCTCGGCGACCTTGATTCTGTCGGTCTACACCATGATCGGCGTGGATCAGCGCGGCGGCGCGGTCACCGATTTCTGGCACGAACCGATGCTGTTGGTGGCCGGTGCCGCGTGGTACGGCCTGCTCTCGGTGCTGTGGCAGGCGATGTTTTCCAACCAGCCGGTGCAGCAGAGTCTGGCGCGGCTGTTCCGTGAACTGGGTTTCTACCTGAAGCTGAAAGCCTCGCTGTTCGAGCCGATCCGCCAACTGGACGTCGAGGGGCGACGGCTGGAACTGGCGCAGCAGAACGGTCGAGTGGTAGCGGCGCTGAACAGCGCCAAGGAAATCATTCTGCACCGGGTCGGCAACGGTCGCCCGGGGTCGAAAGTCAGCCGTTATCTGAAGCTGTATTTCCTCGCCCAGGACATTCACGAACGCGCCAGCTCCTCGCACTATCCGTATAACGCGCTGGCCGATGCGTTCTTCCACAGCGACGTGCTGTTCCGCTGCCAGCGTTTGTTGCGCCAGCAGGGCAAGGCCTGCCGCGCGCTGGCCGAATCGATCCAGATGCGCCAGCCGTTCGTCTACGACGCCAGTTTTGCCGAAGCGCTGACAGACCTCGATGCCTCCCTTGAACACCTGCGCATCCAGAGCAATCCGGCGTGGCGCGGCCTCCTGCGCTCGCTGCGTGCCCTGGCAGCCAACCTCGGCACCCTCGACCGTTTGCTCAGCGATGCGAGCAACCCGGATGCCTTGGCGGACGCCACCGACAGCAGCCTGCTCGACCGCTCGCCGCGCAACCTCAAGGACGTGTGGATTCGCCTGCGTACGCAGCTGACACCGACCTCGTTGCTGTTCCGTCATGCCCTGCGTCTGCCGCTGGCGCTGAGTATCGGCTATGGCATGGTGCACCTGATTCACCCGTCGCAGGGTTACTGGATCATCCTCACCACGCTGTTCGTCTGCCAACCGAACTACGGCGCGACCCGGCGCAAGCTCGGTCAGCGGATTCTCGGAACCGCCATCGGCCTGACCGTGGCGTGGGCGCTGTTCGATCTGTTCCCCAGCCCGCTGGTGCAGTCGTGCTTCGCGATCGCCGCCGGGGTGGTGTTCTTTACCAACCGCACCACGCGCTACACCCTGGCGACCGCCGCCATCACCATCATGGTGCTGTTCTGCTTCAACCAGATCGGCGATGGCTACGGGTTGTTCCTGCCACGCCTGTTCGATACCCTGCTCGGCAGCCTGATCGCCGGCCTGACGGTGTTCCTGTTCCTGCCGGACTGGCAGGGCCGACGCCTGAACAAGGTGCTGGCCAACACCCTGACCTGCAACAGCATCTACCTGCGCCAGATCATGCAGCAATACGCCGCCGGCAAGAGCGACGACCTCGCCTATCGCTTGGCCCGACGCAACGCGCACAACGCTGATGCGGCGCTGTCGACAACGCTGGCGAACATGCTCATGGAGCCGGGGCATTTCCGTAAGGAAGCGGATGTCGGTTTCCGTTTTCTGGTGCTGTCGCACACGCTGCTCAGCTACCTCTCCGGGCTGGGCGCGCATCGCGAAACGCAGCTACCGGCAGACGTGCGTGAACAACTGATCGACGGCGCCGGAGTGAAACTGGCCGCGAGCATCGACGACATTGCCCAGGGCCTGGCGAACAAGCAACCGGTGGCGATTCAGAGTGACGAAGAAGAAGCGCTGGCCAATGAGCTGGAGCAGATGCCGGACGAGATCGATGAAGGACAGCGACTGGTGCAGACGCAACTGGCGTTGATCTGCCGGCAGTTGGGGCCATTGCGGACGTTGGCGGCGCATTTGATCAAAGACACCCGCGAGACCTGAGTTTTGCGGTGTTTGTCAGGGCCTCTTCGCGAGCAAGCCCGCTCCCACAGGGGAACGCATTCCAAATGTGGGAGCGGGCTTGCTCGCGAAAGGGCTATCAGCCACACAGAAGATTCTGGACCAGCCTTCACATCCCATGCTGGCGCAGCAACTTGTCATAACTGCCATCCGCCTTCATCGCCGCAATCGCCTTATCAAACCCGGCCACAATCTGCTCATGCTGCGGATTCTTCAGGCTTACCAGAATATGCAGGCTGTTCTCGCTCAACGGCTTGGGCAGAAACTCCACGGCGTTGCGCACTTTGGCTGATTCGCGGGCCAGGTAATAGCGCGCGACGTATTCATCTTCCAGAGTCAGTTTGACCCGGTCCGCCGCCAGCATGCGCACGGCCATGGCGAAGTTATGCACAGGGACTTTCTCCAGTGCGGTATCGGCATCGAAGGCCTGCGAGTAGGCATAACCGCGCACCACCGCCACCGGGTAGGTGTGCAGTTGTTCCAGGCTGCCGTACTCCAGCGGCGTGTCCTTGCGCTTGAGAAAGCGGATGCGGTTGAGCAGGTATTCGCCAGAGAACTGGCCGATTTTGGTCCGTTCGTCGTTGTACCAGGCGTTGACCAGCACGTCGTATCGTCCTTCGCCCACCCCCAGCAGTGCCCGCGCCCAAGGTACCTGTTCATAGTCGCTGGCATAACCGGCCCGCGCCAGCGCGGTGCTGACGATGTCGGTGGCCAGACCACCGTTGACCAGCGTGTCGTCGGTAAAGGGCGGCCAGATATCAAACACCAGTCGCAACTTCTCCGCTGAGGCGGTTTGGGCCAGCAAGAGCAATCCGATCAAAGCAAAGGCTCGATGCAGTCGCGGCATGCTTGAAAATCCTTAGCGGGCGGGCTGCCCAGCGTGTTTTCAGTCAAAACCCCAAGGCCCCTTACCGGCGAAACCCAGGCCCTAACAGTAGCTCATTGAAGCCAGTGCACAGCGCTTTCCAGCAGATTACACAAAGCAGCCGCTATCGCGAGAAAGGAATGATGGCATTTTGACCTTTGTCACAGACTGTTCCGCCATACAGACATCCGGCGCCAGTGCCCTTAGTATCGGGCGACGGAGTTCAAGGAGTCGGAAGATGACAATCGAGTGGGTCTGCAAGCATCACAGTGATCTGGGCAAAGAAGAGTTGTACGCACTGCTGAAGCTACGCTCGGAAGTGTTCGTGGTCGAACAGAAATGCGCCTACCCGGACCTCGACGGCCAGGATCTGGACGGCGACACCCATCACCTCATGGGTTGGGAAGATGATCAGTTGATGGCCTATCTGCGCCTGCTTGATCCCGAGTCCCAGGGTGGTGACGTGGTGATTGGCCGCGTAATCATTGCGCCGCAGGGCCGTGGCAAAGGGCTGGGACATGTGTTGATGGAACACGCGCTGAAACAGGCCGAGAAGCATTGGCCGCAGGTGCCGATCTATCTGTCGGCGCAGGCGCATTTGCAGGGGTATTACGGCAGGTACGGGTTTGTGGTGGCGGGTGAGGAGTATCTGGAGGATGACATTCCGCATATCGGCATGCGTCGTTCTTGAGGGCCCCTTCGCGAGCAAGCCCGCTCCCACATTTTGATCGCATTCCATCTGAAGGAACTCGGTCTACTGTGGGAGCGGGCTTGCTCGCGAAGGCGTCAGCTCAGGCACTGCGAACCTCAGGGATACTCCAGCACAGCCTTGATCTGCCGCAGATTACGCTCGATCCACCCGCGATCAATCGCCCCCCACTCGCGAATCCGATAATGCCCGGCATGGTTGCGCGCGCCCTCTTCCTGCTCGAATTCACAGACGATATCCAGATCCGCCAGCGCGGCGATCGTGTCCTGCGCGGTGCGCCGGGGCATGCCGGTCACTTCGGTCAGCGCCGGGACGCTTGGGGCTAGGCCGCTGTCGATCAGGTAGGCCACGTACAGGCGCCGGTAAAAACTGCTTTTGGTCTTGCTGACGTCCATGCATGGGCTCCGTTAATTAAAAGATCAAAAGATCGCAGCCTTCGGCAGCTCCTACAAATCGCGCCACGTCAGGTACACCCGCAGATCGAACTCGACCTGGTGATACCCCGGCAGCATGTGTTCGCACAATTTATAGAAGGCCTTGTTGTGATCCGACTCCTTGAAGTGCGCCAGTTCATGCACGACGATCATCTTCAGGAACTCGGGGGCCGCCTCCTTGAACAACGAGGCGATGCGAATCTCTTTCTTGGCCTTGAGCTTGCCGCCCTGCACCCTTGAGACCGTGGTGTGCAGGCCCAGCGCGCGGTGCGTCAGGTCGAGGCGGTTGTCGAACAGCACCTTGTCGATGGCCGGCGCGTTGCGCAGGTATTCCTGCTTCAGGTCCAGCGCGTAGCTGTACAGCGCCTTGTCGCTCTGCACATCGTGACGCCCCGGATAGCGTTGGCTCAGGTAGTCACCCAGACGCTGTTCGGCGATCAGTTGGCGCACCTGATCCTGCAATTGCGCGGGATAGGCCTGGAGGTATTTCAACGCAGTCATGGGCACGGCAATACGGTTCGAAAAGAGCGCCAGTGTAACGAATTCAAACCGGCAGCGCGCTCCAGTCGAAGGGCTCGGCGAAGCTGGCGGCGTCTTCGGAGGTCAGCGGACGCGCCACCAGGAAACCCTGCACATATTCGCAGCCATGCGCTTGCAGCCATTGATACTGTTCGATGGTTTCCACGCCTTCGGCGATCACCAGCAAGCCGTACTGTTTACACAGATTGATCACGTTGCTGACCAGCGCCGCGTCGCGCGTCGAATCCGGCAGCCGCGCAATCAGGTGTCGATCAAGCTTGAGCGTGTCCAGCTCCAGATCACGCAGATGCGCCAGCGAACATGGCCCCGAACCAAAATCATCCAGCGCCACGCGCACCCCGAGATTGCGCAGCAGGCGCAGCTGTTTGCGGGTTTCGTCGGGGTTGTGCATCAGCGCGTCTTCGGTGATTTCCACCTCCAGTTGCCGCGGCTGCAACGAATGCCGCTCCAGCACCTGGCGCAACTCGGTGACCAGGTTCGGCAGCCCGAACTGGGTATTGCTCAAACTCACGCCAAGCACCAGATCCTCGGCGAACAGGGTTTCCCAGGCTTTGCGCTGGCCGGCGCCGCGATGATAGATCCAGCTGCCGAGCCGACTGATCAGCCGTGCCTCTTCCAGCAACGGCAGGAACAGCCCCGGCGGCACATCGCCGACGCTCGGATGCTGCCAGCGCAGCAGCGCCTCGAAACCGCGGATCTGCCCGCTGTCGATCGCCACTTGCGGCTGATACACAAGATTGAAATCACGGTTCTCGATGGCGTTGCGCACGCTCTCTTCAAGCATCAGCCGAGAGCGGGCGCGGCCGTTCATTTCGTGATCGTAAAAACGATACTGCTGACGCCCGGCGCGCTTGGCTTCGTACATGGCAATGTCGGAGGCGCGCAGCAAGCCATCGAGGTTCGAGCCGCAGTCCGGGTAAGTGGCGATGCCGATACTCGCGCCGAGGGCGATGTCCAGCCCTTCGATTTGCTGACAGATCGACACTCGCTCGATGAGTTTCTCGGCAATCTTCGCCGCCTGCTCGGGGAATTCCAGATCGAGCAGCGCAGTGAACTCGTCACCGCCCATGCGCGCGAGAATATCGAACGGCCTTAAGCACGCCTTCAACTGCTCGGAGACCCAGCGCAGCACCCGGTCGCCGGCATCGTGGCCAAGGGAATCGTTGACCCGTTTAAAGCCATCGAGATCCAGATACAGCAGCACCCAACTGCTGTCGCTGCGTTCACCGCGCAGCAGCAGGTTTTCCACCGTCTGATAAAAGCCCCGGCGATTGAGCAGACCGGTCAACGGATCAGTGACCGCTTGAAATTCCAGCTGCTGATGCAGGTGACGCACCACCGACATGTCCAGCACCGTCACCACCATCGCCCGCTGCTCGGCGGGCAGCGGCGCGCAGGACAACGCCACCGGCACCTGCTGCCCCGGCGCCGTGCGCAACAGCGCGTCGTGCAGACGCAAAGTCTCACCGCGTTTATAACCGGCCAACAATTCGGAATTGGCCCACAGCGGGATGTGCGGTTTCTGCAGGAAATCGAGAAACTCCTTGCCCTCCAGCTCCTTCACCGGCGCATTCAGCAGCCGCGAAATCGCCGGGTTAGCGAAGCGGATCAAACCGTCCTCGCCGAGCACCAGAATGCCTTCCGCCGCGTTATCCAGCACCGAGGCATTGAAGGCCCGAGCGACCTCCAGATCATGACTCAGACGCTGCAAGGCGCGGCGGTTGCGCTGGTGTTCGAGCAATGCCTGGACTTTGGGCTTGAGGATCTGCGGATCGAACGGTTTGAACAGGTAATCCACCGCGCCACTGGCGTAGCCCTTGATCACGGCGTCCTGGGACTGTTCGTTGGCGGTGAGGAAAATGATCGGTGTGAGGCGTGTGCGCTGACTGCCGCGCATCAGTCGCGCAACTTCAAAGCCGTCCATGCCCGGCATCTGCACATCCAGCAGCACCAGATCGACGTCGTGTTCGAGCAGCAGATTGAGCGCCTCGAAGCCGGAGGCGGCGGTCATGACGTGCCAATCCTGACGCTGCAGCAACGCGCGCATGCTGATCAGGTTTTCAGGGTAATCATCAACGATCAAAAGGACAGAGCTGCCTTCACCTGGCTGGGGTTGCGCGCATTCCATGCTGCTTCTCTTGTCGGGACATCTCTTGTCGGACTATCGGCCGGCTCTTGGGAAAACCGTACAGTTACTGAGCCATCACTCTAGTCGCGGATCTGTGAAAGCAGAAGCTGTCACGCCGCCATCATTTAGCCAAAGCGGCGACTTACCGACTAACGGTCACCCCTGCAGCCCCCGAAAACCGGCACAGATGGCATTTCGACAGGATGTTGACGCCAATCATCTGCCAAACGGGCGTTAACAAAAAACTCCTCTACGCTTATAACTGCCGCCCGAAAAGGCGCGGGCTAGAGCTTCTGGCACTCGCGTTCAGGATGAATTGAGTGGAAGAACCGACATGATCGATCTCGCAACCTGGAACCTCAGCGTTCCCGTCGGCAGTCCGCCGTACACCGTCGAAACCTCCAAACTGGTGAATGGCTTCAAGGATCAGTACTTCCATTCCGACACCGGCACGCTGTTTTTCTGGTCACCGGTTACCGGGTCAAAAACCGAAAACGCCATCTACCCGCGCACCGAACTGCGCGAAACCTTCAGCAACGGCACACTGCGCAACTGGTATTACCCGGACGCCGACAACACCCTGCGCGCAACCCTCGCGGTGAACAAGGTGCCCAGCTCCGGCAAGATCGTCATCGGCCAGATCCACGCGTATGAAAGCCAGAAACCGATGATCAAGCTCGAATACCAGTACAAGACCAAGACCGAAACCGGCAACCTCGTCATCAAAGTGCGCATGCACCCCGATGACGACGAAAGCCGCGTCATCACCCTCGCCACCGGCATCAAACTCGACCGCGAATTCAACTACCTGATCCACCTCAGCCCCGGCGGTGCACTGGGCGTGAGCGCAGCGGGTTATCAGTGGGATTCACAAATCAGCGCGACGTGGCGCAACAAGCCGCTGTACTTCAAGGCCGGGGTATATGTGCAGGACAACACCGGGTATACCAGTGAGGGAGGGCAGGTGACGTTTACCAAGCTGGATATTGATCACGACAAGTGATATCGGCGGCCCCGATACTTACACAAAACCCTGTGGGAGCGGGCTTGCTCGCGAATACGGTGGGTCAGCAACAATAATGTTGAATGACGTTCCGCATTCGCGAGCAAGCCCGCTCCCACAGGGCACCAACTGCGTGATGAGAGCAAAGCGGTGTCTAGTCTTGAAACGGTTTAAACCTATTTCAGGACTAGACACCTGGTTCTCTTTTCCCGCCCTTTCCTACGAAACAGAAGTAGGGAAATTTATAAAAAACTTACCATCCGAAACTGCGAACCCCTTATTCCCTGGCTCCTCATGAAACCTAAACTCTCCTTTAACAACTCCAGAGCTATTTTTTTCCAGTACGAATAATCCAGATTTAGGCCTCCATGCAGGGGCATATCGCGCGTCGCATACAAAATCAATTACATTGGGGAAGTCGGGAAAATAGTGATATGTACCTGGAGTAAGATCCTTGGAGAATAAAAATAAAATATCTTCTGAATGATGTTCAGTATGGCTACTTGCATGCACATAAACGTTGTCAGAGTAATCTCCATAAAGATGGGTAGATTTATACTCAGCTCTCTCTTCGCCACTTTCGCCATCCTTGCCGTACAAAATACAGCTGACCTCGCCACTGAGCTCATGCTTTTTAAATTTCTCACGGACATCAATGCTTGACATATCAATCTCTCCATTACATAGAAGGAACAAAATCAGTAAAGGGAGGGATAAATATGTTTATCGTTACTTCCTTTCTGATTGCATTGAGACGATAGGCTGCAATGAATTTTAAATCACCTGTCAGAAATGACAGTTATTTATGCGATTTCGAAATAAGCAACCAATTTACGCAGTCGTTAACGAAATTTATTTTTCTCTCAAAAGTAACTATGCCTTCGACACGTGCGGGGAAAATGTCACACATATCGGGCTTATCGAGAGAAAATTTAAAAATCTTTTTTAACGACATTTTTAGCCGCCAGCCGTTAATTTGCTCACAATGAAAAACTCACACAAAAAAACCCGCCACTCGGCGGGTTTTTCATTTACGCGATCAAACGCCCAGGCTTAGTTCACCTTGGCGTTCAACTCACCCTTCAGATAACGCTGGAACATCGCTTCCAACGAGATCGGCTTGATCTTCGAAGCATTACCGGCAGTACCGAACGCTTCATAACGAGCGATACACACATCACGCATCGCCGTCACGGTTGCGCCGAAGAATTTACGTGGGTCGAATTCGCTCGGATTGGTGGCCATCAGGCGACGCATTGCGCCGGTGGATGCCAGGCGCAGGTCGGTGTCGATGTTGACCTTGCGCACGCCGTACTTGATGCCTTCGACGATTTCTTCAACCGGTACGCCGTAGGTTTCTTTGATGTCGCCGCCGTACTGGTTAATGATCGCCAGCCACTCTTGTGGCACGGACGAGGAACCGTGCATCACCAAGTGGGTGTTCGGGATGCGCTTGTGGATTTCCTTGATGCGATCGATCGCCAGCACGTCGCCAGTAGGTGGCTTGGTGAACTTGTAGGCGCCGTGGCTGGTGCCGATGGCGATGGCCAGGGCATCGACCTGGGTCTTCTTGACGAAGTCAGCGGCTTCTTCCGGGTCGGTCAGCATCTGGCTGTGATCCAGAACGCCTTCAGCGCCGATGCCGTCTTCTTCACCGGCCATGCCGGTTTCCAGCGAACCCAGGCAGCCCAGCTCGCCTTCAACCGAAACGCCGCAGGCGTGAGCCATGGCGACGGTTTGTTGGGTAACGCGGACGTTGTATTCGTAGTCGGTCGGGGTCTTGCCGTCTTCGCCGAGGGAACCGTCCATCATCACCGAGCTGAAGCCCAGTTGGATGGAACGCTGGCAGACATCAGGGCTGGTGCCGTGGTCCTGGTGCATGCACACCGGGATGTGCGGGAATTCTTCGATCGCGGCCAGGATCAGGTGACGCAGGAATGGCGCGCCGGCGTATTTGCGAGCGCCGGCCGAAGCCTGGACGATCACCGGGGAGTCAGTCTTGTCAGCGGCTTCCATGATGGCGCGCATCTGCTCAAGGTTGTTGACGTTGAAGGCTGGAACGCCGTAGCCGAACTCGGCTGCGTGGTCCAGCATCTGGCGCATGCTGATAAGTGCCATTGTGTGTGTCTCTCCCGGTTGAGGGTCGTTAATCGTGCCAGCCTGCCGGAGCGGCGGCGGCTATTCAAGTGATTGCAGATCGGGGGTCGAAGCCCGGTCTGGTGATTCGGTGTTACCAAAATCTTGTGAACAACAGAGAACCCCTGTGGGAGCGAGCTTGCTCGCGAATGCGGATTAACATTCAACATTGATGCAAGCTGATCCACCGCCTTCGCGAGCAAGCCCGCTCCCACATTTTGGATCTATGTGAATCAATTCAATCGTCTTACTCGGCCTTGCAGCCGCGGCCAATCAGGTCATTGGTGGCTACCCAGTACACCAGGCCTTCGTCACCCTTGACGTGAAACGCCAGCATGCCGTCGCTGTACAGCACACCCGAGGCGCCCGGCTCTTCTTTCAGGCGATAGACCTGATCACCGCCACCCAGCCGAACATCGACTTCCTTCTGGCCGGCATTGGCGTAGCGCCATAGCACTTTGGCCTGGCTGTCGCAGGTCCAGGTGGTCCAGCTGTCCGCAGGTGCGGACGACTGAAACAGGTTCATCTGCGCGCAACCGCCCAACAATGCCAACGCCGCAATGGCGATCAAGCCTTTCATCCGTGTTCCTCGACTGACGGCGCACGCCGCCAGCCCTGAGTTAAAGAGTCAGACCGGTCAAGGACAACCATGTTCCTTGGCCGGGGTTTGCGTCTCGTATTTGTCCAGACCGTCCGGCCCCGAGCGCTTGTTCAGCACCGGGTTGGTTTCGGCCTGCCAGTCGGCCTGGTAGCAGCCTTTCTGTGCCGCATCCGGCGCAGGCGTGGCCTCGGCCTTCGGGTTACTCCCGCAGGCCGCCAGCGTGCCGGTCAGCAACAACAGCGCTAACGACTTGACCATCTGAACACTCCTTTGCCTGGCCAAACGGGCGGCCTCAGGCCTTGGCCCGGCTTTCCAGGACTTCAACGGCCGGCAGCACCTTGCCTTCGACGAATTCGAGGAACGCGCCGCCACCGGTGGAAATGTAGGAGATTTGCTCGGCCACGCCATATTTATCGATGGCCGCCAGAGTGTCGCCACCGCCGGCAATGGAGAATGCGGCGCTGTCAGCAATGGCCTGGGCCAGCACTTTGGTGCCGTTGCCGAACTGGTCGAATTCGAACACGCCGACCGGGCCGTTCCACAGGATAGTTTTCGACGATTTCAGCAGTTCGGCGAAGTTGGCTGCGGTTTGCGGGCCGATGTCCAGAATCATGTCGTCAGCGGCAACGTCAGCGATCAGCTTGACGGTCGCCTCAGCGCTTTCAGCAAATTCCTTGGCAACCACCACGTCCACCGGCAGCGGCACGCTGACCTTGGCGGCGATGGCGCGCGCGGTGTCCAGCAGGTCCGGCTCGTACAGCGACTTGCCGACCGGGTGACCGGCGGCAGCCAGGAAGGTGTTGGCGATGCCGCCGCCGACGATCAGCTGATCGCAGATCTGGCTCAGGCTGTTGAGTACGTCGAGTTTGGTCGAGACCTTGGAGCCGGCAACGATCGCAGCCATTGGCTTGGCCGGTGCGCCCAGCGCCTTGCCCAGTGCGTCCAGCTCAGCGGCCAGCAACGGGCCGGCAGCGGCGACTTTGGCGAACTTGGCCACGCCGTGGGTCGAACCCTCTGCGCGGTGCGCGGTGCCGAAGGCGTCCATCACGAACACGTCGCACAGGGCGGCGTATTGCTGGGCCAGCTCGTCAGCGTTCTTTTTCTCGCCCTTGTTGAAGCGCACGTTTTCGAACAGCACGATGTCGCCGGCCTTGACGTCAACGCCGCCCAGGTAATCGGCCACCAGCGGCACGTCGCGGCCCAGGGCCTTGCTCAGGTAGTCAGCGACTGGCTTGAGGCTGTTCTCGGCGGAGAACTCGCCTTCGGTCGGACGGCCCAGGTGCGAACACACCATCACCGCCGCACCTTTTTCCAGGGCCAGCTTGATGGTCGGCAGCGAAGCCAGGATACGCGCATCGCTGGTGACAACACCGTCCTTGACTGGGACGTTGAGGTCTTCGCGAATCAATACGCGCTTACCTTGCAGATCGAGGTCGGACATCTTCAACACGGTCATGGGTCGCACTTCCTGAGTAGCTGTTCTTAGAGAGCAGGTTTTTTTGAAATCGCTGTTTGCAGATAGTGGTCTGCAACGTCCAGCATTCGGTTGGCAAAACCCCATTCGTTGTCGAACCAGGCCAGGATGTTCACCAGTTTGGGGCCGGAAACACGGGTCTGACTGGCATCGACGATGGCCGAATGTGGGTCATGGTTGAAATCACAACTGGCGTGCGGCAACTCGGTATAGGCCAACAGGCCTTTGAGCGGGCCGTTGGTGGCGGCCTCGCGCAGGATCCGGTTGACCTCGTTGGCATCGGTCGCGGTGGCGGTCTGCATCGTGATGTCGAGGCAGGACACGTTGACCGTCGGCACGCGTACGGCTTTGGCCTGAATTCGCCCGGCAAGTTCCGGCAGCAGACGCTCGATGCCACGTGCCAGACCAGTGGACACCGGGATCACCGACTGGAACGCCGAACGGGTGCGGCGCAGGTCTTCGTGGTGATAGGCGTCGATCACCGGCTGATCGTTCATTGCCGAGTGAATCGTGGTGATCGACACGTAATCCAGGCCGATCGCCTTGTCCAGCAGACGCAACAGCGGCACGCCGCAGTTGGTGGTGCAGGAGGCGTTGGACACCAGCAGTTCATCGCCAGTCAGGCAATCCTGATTGACGCCGAAGACGATGGTGGCGTCGACATCCGCCTCGCTGGCCATCGGCTGTGAAAACAGCACGCGTGGCGCGCCGGCGTCGAGAAAACGCTGGCCATCTTCGCGGGTGTGGTAGGCACCGGAACACTCCAGCACCAGGTCGACGCCCAGCGCCGCCCAGTCGATGCCTTCGGGGGTGGCACTGCGCAGGACCTTCACGCAGTCGCCATTAATATGCAGACAATCGCCTTCTACTCGCACTTCGCCGGGAAAGCGGCCGTGGGTGGAGTCGAAACGTGTCAGGTATTCGATGCTGGCCATGTCCGCCAGATCGTTGATCGCGACAATTTCAAACCCGGCCTTCTCGCCACGCTCGAACAACGCACGCAAGACGCAACGACCAATCCGGCCGTAGCCGTTGAGTGCAACTTTGTAGGGACGCGGTTGAGGCATGGGGTTCTCGATTACCGTTTGATTCCGTTATTGCAGTGGTGTCTGAACCACCGATTTCGCGAGCAAGCCCGCTCCCACATTGGATCAGGGTTGTGAACACTGTGTGTGTCACACAACAAATCCCCCAGTGGGAGCGGGCTTGCTCGCGAAGGCGTCAGTCCAGACGACGCAACTTCTGGATCAGTCTTCCAGCAGCTCTTCAGCCTGACCCAGGATGTTTTCCAGGGTGAAGCCGAACTCTTCGAACAGTGCCGAAGCCGGAGCCGATTCGCCGTAGGTGGTCATGCCGATCACGCGACCTTCCAGACCCACATACTTGAACCAGAAGTCGGCGTGAGCCGCTTCGATCGCAATACGTGCGCTGACCTGCAGCGGCAGAACCGATTGCTTGTAGCCGGCGTCCTGCGCATCGAAAACGCTGGTGCACGGCATGGAAACCACGCGCACCTTGCGGCCTTGCTCGGTCAGTTTGTCGTAGGCCTGAACGGCCAGACCGACTTCGGAACCGGTGGAAATCAGGATCAGCTCAGGCTCGCCTGCACAGTCCTTCAACACGTAACCACCGCGGCTGATGTCGGCGATCTGACCGGCATCGCGTTCCTGGTGCTGCAGGTTCTGACGCGAGAAGATCAGCGCCGATGGGCCGTCCTTACGCTCCAGCGCGTTTTTCCAGGCCACTGCCGATTCAACGGCATCGGCTGGACGCCAGGTGTCGAGGTTCGGTGTGGTCCGCAGGCTGGTCAGTTGCTCGATCGGCTGGTGCGTCGGGCCGTCTTCGCCCAGACCGATGGAGTCGTGGGTGTAGACGTGGATCACACGCTTCTTCATCAGCGCCGACATGCGTACCGCGTTGCGCGCATATTCCATGAACATCAGGAAGGTCGCGCCGTAAGGCACCAGGCCGCCGTGCAGGGACACGCCGTTCATGATCGCGGTCATGCCGAATTCGCGCACGCCGTAGTACATGTAGTTGCCGCTGGCGTCTTCAGCGCTGACGCCTTTGCAACCTTTCCACAGGGTCAGGTTGGAACCGGCCAGGTCAGCTGAACCGCCGAGCAGTTCCGGCAGCAGCGGGCCGAACGCGTTCAGGGTGTTCTGGCTGGCTTTACGGCTGGCGATGGTTTCGCCTTTGGCCGCCACTTCAGCAATATAGGCCGAGGCTTTTTCCGCGAAGTCAGCCGGCAGTTCGCCGCTCAGACGACGGATCAGCTCGTTGGCTTCGGTAGGGAATGCTGCGGAGTAGGCAGCGAAACGCTGATCCCACTCGGCTTCGGCAGCGCGACCTTTTTCCTTGGCATCCCACTCGGCATAAATGTCTGCAGGGATTTCGAACGGGCCGTAGTTCCAGTTCAGCGCCTGACGGGTCAGGGCGATTTCCGCGTCACCCAGTGGGGCGCCGTGGCAGTCTTCCTTGCCCTGCTTGTTCGGCGAACCGAAACCGATGGTGGTCTTGCAGCAGATCAGGGTCGGCAGCGGGCTCTTGCGCGCGGTTTCGATGGCGGTCTTGATCTCTTCCGGATCGTGACCGTCGACGTTGCGAATCACCTGCCAGTTGTAGGATTCGAAACGCTTCGGGGTGTCATCGGTGAACCAGCCTTCGACTTCACCGTCGATGGAGATGCCGTTGTCATCGTAGAAGGCGATCAGCTTGCCCAGGCCCAGCGTACCGGCCAGGGAAGCGACTTCGTGGGAAATGCCTTCCATCATGCAGCCATCACCTAGGAACACGTAGGTGTGGTGATCAACGATGTTGTGGCCAGGACGGTTGAACTGCGCACCCAGAACCTTTTCAGCCAGGGCGAAGCCGACGGCGTTGGCCAGCCCCTGACCCAGCGGGCCGGTGGTGGTCTCGACGCCCGGGGTGTAACCGAACTCCGGGTGACCCGGGGTGCGGCTGTGCAGTTGACGGAACTGCTTGAGGTCGTCGATCGACAGGTCGTAACCGGTCAGGTGCAGCAGCGAGTAGATCAACATCGAGCCGTGGCCGTTGGACAGCACGAAGCGGTCACGGTCGGCGAATGACGGGTTGCTCGGGTTGTGCTTGAGGTAGTCGCGCCAAAGTACTTCGGCGATATCTGCCATACCCATAGGGGCACCGGGATGGCCGCTGTTGGCTTTTTGCACGGCATCCATGCTGAGGGCACGAATGGCGTTGGCACGCTCACGACGGCTAGGCATCGCTGATCTCCTGGGTGTGAATAGATTGAAACGGAAAAAAGGAGGGCATTTTCCCTCACCGGAGCGCTTCGGGGCAATGACAGATAGTCATCCGAAGGCGTTTTTCCCATGCTTGGCGGCGGTTTCGTCTGGTGAAACCTTTCCGCTGTTCGTTTGTAGAGTTAACCAGCCAGTGAGAAGTGCCATCTATCGAGCAATATCAAAACTTTTTGATATTGCCCTTGCAGCGATTTCCCACCGTCACTAGACTGCTGCCCCATGAACTTACGCGTGCCTTCCATTCGCCATGACGATTGCGACGAGCTGGCGGCCCTGTGCAAGGCCGGTGGCGATCCGCTGCGTCTGAATGTATTGCGCGCGCTGGCCAACGACTCGTTCGGCGTACTGGAGCTGGCGCAGATTTTCGGCATCGGTCAGTCCGGCATGAGCCACCACCTCAAGGTGCTGGCCCAGGCCGACCTGGTGGCGACACGCCGCGAAGGCAACGCGATTTTCTATCGCCGCGCCCTGCCCCACACCGAATTGCTGGGCGGCAAGTTGCACGCCGCATTGTTAGAAGAAGTCGACAATCTGGCGCTGCCGGACGACGTGCAGGCACGCATCGCTCAGGTTCACGGACAACGCGAAGCTGCCAGTCAGGACTTCTTCACCCGGGTTGCGGAGAAATTCCGCGCCCAGCAAGACTTGATCGCAGGCCTGCCGCAGTACCGTGACAGTGTGCTGGCCCTGCTCGACAAACTGAACTTCAATGGTGCTGCCACGGCCATTGAAGTCGGCCCCGGCGATGGTGCTTTCCTGCCGGAACTGGCCCGCCGCTTCGGCACTGTAACCGCGCTGGACAACAGCCCGGCGATGCTCGAACTGGCGCGTCAGGTATGTGAACGTGAACGGCTGGCTAACGTCAGCCTGCAATTGGCCGATGCATTGAATGGCACCAGCCTTCAGGCCGATTGCGTGGTACTGAACATGGTGTTGCACCATTTCGCCGCGCCGGCCGAAGCGCTCAAGCACATGGCCGGCCTGCTGCAACCGGGCGGTAGCCTGCTCGTGACAGAGTTATGTAGCCACAACCAGAGTTGGGCCAGGGAGGCCTGCGGTGATCTGTGGTTGGGGTTTGAACAGGACGATTTGGCCCGTTGGGCCACCGCTGCGGGACTCGTTCCCGGGGACAGCCTCTATGTAGGCTTACGTAATGGTTTCCAGATCCAGGTTCGCCACTTTCAGCGACCGGCTGGCGACACTCACCATCGGTAAATTCAGGAAAACATCGAGATGAGCGAATACTCCCTCTTCACCTCCGAGTCCGTGTCTGAAGGACATCCGGACAAAATCGCCGACCAGATTTCCGATGCGGTGCTGGACGCCATTATCGCCCAGGACAAACACGCACGCGTTGCCGTGGAAACCCTGGTCAAGACTGGCGTTGCCATCGTGGCCGGTGAAGTGACCACCAGCGCCTGGGTTGACCTGGAGCAGATCGTTCGTGACGTGATCTGCGACATCGGCTACACCAGTTCCGAAGTCGGCTTCGACGGCGCGACCTGCGGCGTGATGAACATCATCGGCAAGCAGTCCCCTGACATCAACCAGGGCGTTGACCGTGCCAAGCCTGAAGATCAGGGCGCTGGCGACCAAGGCCTGATGTTCGGCTACGCCAGCAACGAAACCGACGTGCTGATGCCAGCACCGATCACCTTCTCGCACCAGCTGGTGCAGCGCCAGGCCGAAGCTCGCAAATCGGGTCTGCTGCCGTGGCTGCGTCCGGACGCCAAATCGCAAGTGACTTGCCGTTACGAAGGCGGCAAGGTGGTCGGTATCGACGCCGTTGTTCTGTCGACCCAGCACAACCCTGAAGTGTCCTACAAAGACCTGCGCGAAGGCGTGATGGAGCTGATCGTCAAGCACGTGCTGCCTGCCGAACTGCTGAGCAAAGACACCCAGTTCCACATCAACCCGACCGGCCAGTTCATCATTGGCGGCCCGGTAGGTGACTGCGGTCTGACCGGTCGCAAGATCATCGTCGACAGCTACGGCGGCATGGCCCGTCACGGCGGTGGCGCGTTCTCCGGTAAAGATCCATCGAAGGTTGACCGTTCGGCGGCCTACGCTGGCCGTTATGTTGCCAAGAACATCGTCGCTGCCGGCCTGGCCGAGCGTTGCGAGATTCAGGTGTCCTACGCCATCGGTGTCGCTCAGCCGACTTCGATCTCGCTGAACACCTTCGGTACCGGCAAGATCAGCGATGACAAGATCATCAAACTGGTGCGTGAAGTGTTCGACCTGCGTCCATACGCGATCACCACCATGCTCGACCTGCTGCACCCGATGTACCAGGAAACTGCAGCCTACGGCCACTTCGGTCGTGCTCCGCAGACCAAGACTGTTGGCGAAGACACCTTCTCCACCTTCACCTGGGAAAAAACCGACCGCGCCGACGCTCTGCGTTCCGCCGCAGGTCTGTAAGCCCTCCCCGGCTGCAAAAAAAGCCCCGCACGGTTCGCGCCGTGCGGGGCTTTTTCATGCCTGGAATCCCCTTCCAATATCTATAAAGAACCCCGTGGGAGCGGGCTTGCCCGCGAAGAGGCCGGCCCATGCGCCCCCTGTATGGGCACGGAAACACGATGCAAAACACCCACCCGGTGCCTCTCTGAATCCTCGCCTAGCCTTAAAGCATTCCCCCTGAGCAAGGACGCTCAAAATGCTTGCCACGCTGCGCCTGTTTTCAGTTCTTTTGCTGAGTTTCACCCCTCTGATCGCCCATGCAGCCTGCCCAGACTGGCCATTCGGCAAAGCGCAAGTTGAAATCTCGGCTCTGCAACAGCAGATCGACCAATGGGACGACGCCTACCACCGCGAAGGCCGCTCGCTGATTGCCGACGAACTCTACGATCAATCGCGCGTGCGGCTCATCGAATGGCGCCAGTGCTTCCAGCAGCCCGCAGCGCCCGAACCGTTGCGCAGCGCGTCTGGCTCCGTCGCGCATCCAATCGCCCACACCGGTCTGGACAAGCTTCACCAAGCCGCCGCCGTTCAAGCATGGTTAAAGGATCGGCAGGATGTCTGGGTACAACCCAAGGTCGATGGTGTAGCGGTCACGCTGATTTACCGTCGCGGCCTGTTGCAGCAGGCGATCAGTCGCGGCGACGGGATCAGCGGTCAGGACTGGACAGCGTCGGCGCAAAAGATCGCTGCCATTCCGCAACAACTGACCCAACCGCTGGACCTGCTGGTGCAGGGCGAGCTCTATTGGCGCCTGAATCAGCATGTGCAAGCCAGCGCCGGCAGCGTCAACGCCCGCGCCACCGTTGCCGGGCTGATGAGCCGTAAAACCTTGAGCGCAGAACAGGCGTCCGGGATCGGTCTGTTCGTCTGGGACTGGCCGCAGGGCCCGGCGAATCTGCCTGAAAGAATATCGACGCTAGCGACGCTGGGCTTCGCCACGACAGCGCCATTCAGTCAGGTCATCGCCAACCTTGCCGACGCGCAAAAATGGCGCGAGCACTGGTATCGATCGCCCCTGCCCTTCGCCACTGACGGCATTGTCCTGCGCCAGAGCCAGCGCCCACCGGCTGAGCGTTGGCAGGCGAGCGCGCCCCACTGGGCCGTCGCCTGGAAATTCCCGTTTGCCCGGGCGCTGGCCGAGGTGCGCAAAGTGAATTTCAAAGTCGGCCGCAGCGGACGCATCACGCCGGTATTGGAGTTGTCGCCGGTGATGCTCGATGACCGCGAGATCAGACGCGTCAGTGCCGGTTCACTCAAGCGCTGGCAGACGCTGGATATCCGCCCCGGCGATCAAGTGGCAATTAGCCTGGCCGGGTTGACGATTCCACGACTCGACAGTGTGGTGTTGCGTACCTCCGAACGGGCCACCCTCGACATTCCCGACACGCGCGATTTCCACGCCCTGAGCTGCTGGCAACCGACACCCGGTTGCGAAAGCCAGTTTCTCGCGCGCCTGACCTGGCTCAGTGGCAAGCAGGGGCTGGCGCTGCAGAATGTCGGGCGCGGCACCTGGGAGAAACTTCTGGAAACAGGCCGCCTGAACAACCTGCTGGATTGGTTGACCCTCGACGAGCCAGAGCTTGCTAACATTGCCGGCTTCGGCGAACGCAGCAGCACACGTCTGATCAACAGTTTTCACAGCGCCCGCCAACGGCCGTTCACGCAGTGGCTCAAAGCATTGGGTTTACCGCCGACGGGGCAGGCACAACTGGCCGACTCGTGGCAGGCGCTGGCACAACGCGACACCGAACAATGGCAGGCAGAAGCCGGAATCGGCCCGGGCCGCGCGGCGCAATTGAGCGCATTCTTCCGCGACCCGCAGGTGCTGGCCCTGAGTAACACATTACGCGCCGCCGGAATCGACGGTTTCTGATCACGCAATCCCCCGGCAGCCGGGAACCCAAGGGCCGTCAGACGCTCAAACAGCGCAGTGCCCCCGACCCGACTGCCTTTGCACATGGAGCTTTTATGAAATTTCTTGCACCCCTTGCCTTGCTGACTCTCTGTGGTGTTCTGGCCGCGCCTGTGATGGCTGACGAAGATGCACCGGGCCTGACCGGTTGCGCCGCGAAGAAGCAGGGCATCATCAATCAGCTCGAGCAGGCGAAATCCCGGGGCAACACCGATCAGCAGGCCGGTCTGCAAACCGCTCTGGATGAAGTGACGAAGAACTGCACCGATGCCGGCCTGAAGAAAGAACGCGAAAACAAGGTGCTGGAAGCCAAGCACGAAGTGAGCAAGCGTCAGGCGGATCTCGACAAGGCGATGAAGAAAGGCGATCCGGAGAAGATCAACAAGCGCAAGGACAAGCTCGCCGAGTCGCGCAAAGAGCTGCAGGATGCGCTGGACCAGATCGACAAGTAACCGTTAATGCGGGGAATTTGATGCCCTCTTCGCGAGCAAGCCCGCTCCCACATTTGATTTGTGAACGACACAGATCCAGTGTGGGAGCGGGCTTGCTCGCGAAGGCGTCAGCTCAAACAACAGAAATCAATGATCGCGAAACTCTTTATGGCAAGCGCTGCAGGCATCTTCAACTTTCTGCACCGCAGGCCCGAGGTTACTGGCCTTGTACGGCTGAACCTTGCTGGCAATCACCAGTTCACCGGTGGCCGCTTCAAGGTTGCGGGCCAATTCCTGAAAGCGGGCCTGACGCAGCCAGACATCGTCTTTGGCGCTGGTGTGATCTTCTTCACGAACCTGCGGGAAATGCTTCCACGGTTCATGCGACAACGCATCAAGCTTCACTGCGCCTTCGGCGAATTTCGGCCCGTCGAACGGAATGCGTCCGCGCAACATGCCACCCAGGTCTTCGCCGGTCTTGAGCATCTGTTTGAAGATCGCCTTGCGTTGCCCCAGCGGAGAATTCGGATCGACGCCGCCACAGGCGGACAAGGTCAGACAGGCCAGCAATACAACAGAAATTCTTTTAAGAGTCATGGTGGCTTCAGGTCACGGAATTCGGCGGCCAGTATCCTCGCGTCGCCGACAAACACCAATAGCCCTATTAAAAATACGGGTTGCCGGAGCGCATGGAGCACTTGGGCAACCGGCATAGGAATCACTCCATGAACAGCCGTTTCAAGGCCTGGCGTCACCCACTGATCGCAACCCTGCCACTGCTGGCAATCCTTGCCGGCTGCACGGGTGGCGACACTGCCAAACCGAAAACCCATGCCTTGGCCACTTATTCCAGCGCCACGTGGGAAGCCTTGCCGGCGGTGTCCGACAGCGATCTGGTCGCCGGTTTCGGTTCATGGCGCAGCGCCTGCACCCGACTCAAGGCTGATCCGGTCTGGGGCGGCACCTGCGCGGCAGCCGCCAACGTGCCGCAAAGCGCCAACGAGATTCGCGCGTTCCTCAAGCAGAACCTCGACGTGTTCGGACTGCGCGCCGAGCATGACAACCCCAACGGTCTGATCACCGGTTACTACGAACCGGTCTACCCCGGCAGCCTGACGCCCACCGAGGTGGCGAACGTGCCGGTGTACGGCGTGCCGGAAGACATGATCATCGTCTCGCTGGACAGCATTTACCCGGAACTCAAGGGCAAGCGCCTGCGTGGCCGTCTCGAAGGCCGAGTGCTCAAGCCGTATGACGACGCGGCGACCATCGAGTCCAAAGGCGTCAAAGCGCCGGTAGTGGCGTACCTGACCGATCCAATGAACCTGCAGTTTTTGCAGATCCAGGGCTCGGGGCGGATTCAGACGCCGGATGGCAAACAACTGCGCATCGCCTACGCCGACCAGAACGGCCATCCGTACCGGCCGATCGGTCGCTGGCTGGTCGAGCAAGGCGAGCTGAAGAAAGAAGACGTGACCATGAGCGCGATCAGCAACTGGGCCAAGGCCAATCCGTCGCGCATCCCGGAACTGCTGGGCAGCAACCCGAGCTACGTGTTCTTCACCCGCAACCCGGACAGCAACGAAGGCCCACGCGGCTCGCTCAATGTGCCGCTGACCGCCGGCTACAGCGCAGCAGTGGATCGCAAGGTGATTCCGTTGGGCAGCCTGCTGTGGCTGTCGACCACCCGTCCGGACGGCAGCGCTTTGGTTCGCCCGGTCGCGGCGCAGGACACCGGTGGCGCGATTGCCGGCGAGGTGCGTGCGGATCTGTTCTGGGGCACCGGCGATTCTGCCGGGCAACTGGCCGGGGACATGAAGCAGCAGGGGCAGATCTGGATGCTCTGGCCTAAAGGTGTGGCGTTGCCGCAAGTGCCTCAGGTCGCCGATACGGTGAAGGACAAACCTTAAGCGCCTCGGCGCCAGAGCTACCGCCTTCGCGGGCAAGCCCGCTCCCACAGGGTTCTTTGGTGTACACAGGATTTGTGCTCGCCATTGATACCTGTGGGAGCGGGCTTGCTTGCGAAGAGGCCGGCAGCAGCACCCGAGAATCAGACCGACACAAAGAAGAACGCAGCAATCAGCCCCATCCCGACAAACCACACCAGCGACCGCAAGATCGCCCAGTCCGCCAGGTAGCAGATGATGTACAGCAGGCGACTGGTGATAAACAGCACCGCCAGCACATTCACTGTCACTAGCTGCGCCGTGCCCACCAGATGCGCAACAATCACTGCGGCAGCAAATGCCGGCATCACCTCGAAGCTGTTCAACTGCGCCGCATGCGCCCGTCGGGCGACGCCGCCCACGCTATCGAGAAAATCCCGAGGATCATGATTGTCACTGAGCCTGAAACCGCCTGAGACCTTGGCCACGATCGTGCACACATACGGCAGGAAAATCGCGATCAATACACACCACAGAGCCACCGTCATAACGCCGTCCTTTTTTCGAGTGTTGGAAATGGCGGGCGGTCAGAACTTCATCACCAGCATGCCGATCAATACCAGCCCACAGGCTAAGAGCCGCGGCCTGCCGAAAGGTTCTTTCAGGTAGCGCATGCCGAACAGCACCACCAGGATCACGCTGATCTCACGCAAGGCCGCCGCCTCGGCAATCGAGCCCAACTGCATCGCCCACAGCACCAGAGCGTAGCTGAACAACACACAGAACCCGACCGCCAGCCCAAGCTTCCACTGCTCGCGCCAGAACACCAGAAATGCCGGGCGTTTCGCCACCCACGCCAGCAACGGAAACGGCCAGGCGCTGAACAGCGTGACCCAGACCAGGTAATCCAGTGGATGCGACCAGCGCCGCAAGGCCTGACCATCGATGTAGGTGTAGCAACCGATGCACAAGCCGATCAGCGCCACCACCGGTAGCATCGACCAAGGGAGATGTTTGCCACCACCGCCCTGCCAGAGCAGGCAGGCCATGCCCAGCGGAATCAGCATGATCCCGAAGATCTGCTGCGCAGTGAGCACTTCGCCGGCGAAGATCAGGGTCAGCGCCAGCACCACCAGCGGCGACAAGCCCCGCATCAACGGATAGACCAACCCGAGGTCGCCGACCCGATAGGCTTGAATCAGCAGATAGCGATACAACAGCTCGAACGCCGCCGAAGCCAGAATCCACGGCCAGATTTCCACCGGCGGCAGGCTGATGAATGGAAATGCCAGCGCCACGAACAGCAGCGCCACCGTGTCCATGCACGCCACCACCAGCAACCGTTCGGCACTGAACTTGATCAGGGTATTCCACGTCGCATGCAACAGCGCCGCCATTAACACCAGAACTGTCGCCGCCACGTCCCACTCCTTGATTTTTTTTTGTTGACCCTACACCAATGTCTACGGCTGACCAACCGAGGGGGCATGATTGTGTCCCCACCCCGAATCAGCCCATCCAACCTTTGCACCGAAGAATCGGGGCGCTGTCTTTCCACCCCCATCCAATGGAGCCCGGATGCTAGAACTTGTCGCCGCTTTTATCTGCCTCACCACCCTTCTCACCTTCGTCAATTACCGCTTCATCGGCCTGCCACCGACAATCGGCGTGATGGTCACCGCGCTGATGTTCTCCCTGTTGCTGCAAGGCCTGAGCGTGCTCGGCTATCCCGGCCTCGAAGAACGCGTGCAGCAACTGATCGGCCAGATCGACTTCGGCGATCTACTGATGAACTGGATGCTGTCGTTCCTGCTGTTCGCCGGCGCCCTGCACGTCAACCTCAACGACCTGCGCAGCTATCGCTGGCCGATCGGCCTGCTGGCGACGTTCGGCGTGCTGATTGCCACCGCCGTGATCGGCAGCCTCGCCTATTACATTTTTGCCCTGTTCGGCTGGCACGTAAGCTTCCTCTACTGCCTGCTGTTCGGCGCGCTGATTTCGCCTACAGACCCGATCGCAGTGCTCGGCGTACTGCGTACCGCCAATGCTTCGAAACCGCTGAAAACCACCATCGTCGGCGAGTCGCTGTTCAACGACGGCACTGCGGTGGTGGTGTTCACCGTGCTGCTGGGCATCGCCCAACTGGGTGAGACGCCGACCCTCAGCGCCACGGCCATGCTGTTCGTGCACGAAGCCATTGGCGGTGTGCTGTTCGGCGGGCTGATCGGTTATGGGGTGTACCGGATGATCAAGAGCGTCCAGCAGCATCAGATCACGGTGATGCTGACCCTGGCGCTGGTGATCGGCGGTTCGGCGATGGCCACCGAGCTGCACGTCTCGGCACCGATTGCGATGGTGGTGGCCGGCCTGATCATCGGCAACCTGGGGCGCAACCTGGCGATGAACGACATGACCCGCAAGTACCTCGACGGCTTCTGGGAGCTGCTCGATGACATGCTTAACGCCCTGCTGTTCGCACTGATCGGCATGGAGCTGTTGTTGCTGCCGTTCAACTGGGCGCATGTGGCGGCGGCCAGTTTGCTGGCGCTGGCGATCCTGCTGTCGCGCCTGCTCACCGTGGCCCCGGCCATTGTCCTGCTGCGGCGCTGGCGCACAGTGCCGCGCGGCACCATCCGCATTCTGACCTGGGGTGGTTTGCGCGGCGGGGTCTCGGTGGCACTGGCGCTGGCCCTGCCGCTGGGTCCGGAGCGCGATCTGCTGCTGAGCATCACCTACATCGTGGTGCTGTCGTCGATCCTGTTGCAGGGCCTGACCATCGGCAAACTGGTCAAGCACGCCACCCGTGACGAGCCGGCCACAGCGGCCGAACCCGCACACTGACGTATCACCGCAGCGCCGTCGTGAAGCCCTTCACGAGGGACCGCACAGCAAATCAAGCAGATGTCGCATCGCCGATGGGCGGTGCGGCGTCGAGCCATGCATCACCACCAACTCGCGCGCATGACGCAGCCCGTCCTCGACCGGTAACACGTACATCCCTTCCAGCATCATCCCGGCCCACTGCGGCACCAGCGATACCCCCATTCCCTGCGCGACCAGCATGACGATCGTTTCCAGCGCATCCAGTTCGCACAGCACGTTGGGCTCGATGGCCTGTTCATCGAGGTAGCGCTGAGCAATCTGCCCACCCCACGAGCGTGCGTCATAACGAATGAACGGATGAACGCGCAACAGCGTTTCCAGCGACTGCCCGGCGTACGCGGCTGGAGCCACCAGAATCAGCGGCTCTACCTTGAGCACGACCAGGGCCAATGCCTTGGGCGGCTGGAATGGAGGCCTGACCAGAATCGCCGCGTCCAACTCCCCTGCAAGCACCTTCTCGTAAAGACTTTTCGAGTCACCCGGGGTGATCTTCAGCTTCAAATCAGGTGCTGTAAGCGCCAATCGTTCGATCAAGGTGGGTAACACGCCGGTCAGCGCTGTGGAAATTGCACCGATTGTCAGTTCACCGGCCAACCCATCGGGATGCAGATCGCTCTGTAGATCCTGGGCCAATTCGATGATCGCCCTGATCTTCGGCAGAATCAGCAGGCACTGGTCCGAGGGCCGGGCAGCGTGCGCGGTACGCAGCAGTAACGTGCAACCCAGCAATCTCTCGAGCGCCTGGACGCGCTGACTGATAGCCGCCGCAGTGCGACTCTCGCGCCGTGCCGCTGCCGCAATCGAACCGGTCTCGACCACCGCCACCAGACTTTTCAGAAACCGTACATCCATAAGTTTTCCTTTCGCTCAGAACAAGGCGAAGTCGTTATGCCCCGCCGCACGGTCTGTTTACCCTGAGCGCTCCTTCACTTGGGGACATCGCATGAACAGACCTTTTCACGCTGCATACCATGTTTGCGACCTGGAACAGGCGCGGACTTTTTATCGAGATGTGTTGGGCTGCACCGAAGGCCGCAGTACCGAGACATGGGTCGACTTCGACTTTTTCGGCAATCAGCTCTCGCTTCATGTGGGCACGCCCTTCACCACGACCCGTACCGGCCAGGTTGGCGATCACAAAGTATTGATGCCGCACATTGGCGTCGTCCTGCCGCTGGAGGAGTGGCTGGAGCTGGCCGATCGTTTGAGCCGCCTCGGCACAACGTTTGAAATCCCTCCGGTGATCCGCTTCGCCGGCGAACCCGGCGAGCAGCGCACGATGTTCTTTCTCGATCCCAGCGGCAATCCGATCGAGGTCAAGGGTTTCAAGGACTTCGACGGTCTCTTCGCACACTGAGCTTCACCCCAACAAACACAACAACAAAAGGGGCACATCATGACTACCAGGAAACCTACCAGTCTGGTCACCCGCATCATGATCGGGCTGGCAGCCGGAATAATCGTCGGCATCCTTCTCAACCAGTTTCCCGAACACAAGATCTGGTTCATCGACAATCTGCTGCAACCGGCCGGTGACCTGTTCATCAGGCTGATGAAAATGATTGTCGTACCGTTGGTCTTTGCGTGCATGGTCGTCGGCATCGCCGGGGCAGGCAGCACCAAGGCGCTGGGTCGAGTCGGAATAAAGACGCTGGTTTATTTCTTTACCATCACCAGCATTGCCATCGTCTTCGGACTGATCGTCGGCAATGTTTTTCAGCCCGGCGCCGGCGCGGACTTCAGCAGCACCCTGCAATCACCGGCCATTGGTCTGGCGAATACGGGGGACACACAGAACCTGGGCCGAACTCTGGTGAACATCGTGCCGGACAACATCGTCCTGGCCATGTCTCAGGGCAAGCTGCTCTCCGTGCTGTTTTTCGCCATCCTGTTCGGCTGTGCCCTGTCGATGCTGCCCGAGCCGCAGAAGGCGCCATTGATCGCCGTGATTCAGGCGGTATCGGACACCATGTTCAAGGTCACGCATCTGGTCATGCACTATTCACCCATCGGCATCTTCGGCCTGATCGGGGTCACCGTGGCCAGCTTCGGCCTCAGTGCGTTGCTGCCGCTGGCGAAGCTGATCGGCATCACTTACGTCGCAGTGTTGCTCTTCGCGTTGGGCGTGCTGGGGCTGGTGGCGCGGATGGCCGGCATTCGCTTTTTCCACCTGATTCGGGAAATACGCAGTGAATTGATACTGGCTTACAGCAGTGCTGCGTCGGCCACGGTGATGCCACAACTGATCGAGAAAATGGAGAAGTATGGCGCTCCGCGTCCGATCACCAGCATGGTCATTCCACTGGGTTACTCGTTCAACCTTGATGGCGCCTCGCTGTTCGCGGGACTGGGCACGCTGTTTATCGCTCAGGCGTACGGGATTGATCTGGGTCTGGCGGATCAGGCCATGCTGGTGCTGATCATGGTGTTGACGTCAAAGGGCGCGGCGGGAGTGCCGGGCTTCATGTTCATCATCCTCACAGCGACCCTGACCACCGCCGGTTTGCCAGTGGAAGGCGTGGCAATCATCGCCGGCGTCTACCGCTTGATGGACATGCCGGTCACCGCGCTCAATGTGTTGGGCAATGCACTGGCACCGCTGGTCATAGCGCGCTGGGAGGGACAGCTCAAGGCACCTGAAAGCGAACCGACGACAGAACCGGTCAGCCCGCCGTTCAAGGCCTGAAACTATCGGGGCTTGCTGTCGGATTCATCTTCGCGGGGTTTGCCGGAGTTCGGTTTATCCGTCTTGGGCGCCCCGCTTTCGCTGCGGATCTGCGCATGGCTGATCAGGGCGAAGATGAAACTGCCGCCGATGATATTCCCCGCCAGCGTGGGCCCGGCAAACACCATCCAGAAATCACTCCACGGCAGCTCGCCGGCAAACACCAGATACGACACTTCCGCCGAACCGACCACGATGTGGGTGAAGTCGCCCAGCGCCATCAGGTAGGTGATGAGGATGATGATCCACATCTTCGCGCTCTCCATGGACGGGATCATCCAGACCATGGTGGCGATCATCCAGCCTGAGACGATGCCCTTGGCGAACATCTGACTGGCGTGGTTTTCCATGACCTTGCGGCCGATTTCAAGGAAGGCGTGATCAGTCTTGCTGTCGAAGATCGGCAGCTCAAGCATCACGTACGCCACCAGAATCGTCCCGCACAAGTTGCCGAACAGGACCACGCCCCACAGGCGGATCAGCCGGCCGAAGTTTTTCAGGGTCGGTTTGGTCATCACCGGCAGAACGGCGGTCAGGGTGTTTTCGGTGAACAGTTGCTGGCGGGCGAGAATCACCGCGAGGAAACCGGCGCAGTAGCCGAAACTGGCGATGACCTTGAACTCGTCACCTTCGGGCAGGCGCGAATTGAGCAGGCCCATACCCATCAGCGACAGGCCCATGGTCAACCCGGCGGCCAGCGCCGACCACCACAATGCAGCGATGCTGCGCTCCAGTTCCTGATCGCCCTGAGTGCGGATGATTTCATGCAGAACCGCCGCGCGGGGCGGCTGGTTTTTCTCGACTTCGTGTTGTTCGTCGGTCGAGAGGTTTGGGGTCTTGCCGTCTGTCGGGGTGGTCATGGCGTGGGAACCGTGGGGGTGGTGTTTACCTACGACCCCGGCGGTTCATGGCTGTTCAGTGGCCAGATGATTCTTCGCTGACTGAACAACCGCCTTCGCGAGCAAGCCCGCTCCCACAGGTACAACGCAATCCATGTGGGAGCGGGCTTGCTCGCGAAGGGCGCGCCGCCGATGTTAGTTGCTGACCAGTTCATCTTCCTTGAACTGGTCTTTGACGTACTTGATCTCGGTGCGACCGTGCGGCGCCGGCAAGCCGTCTTCGCCGAGGTTGACGAAGACCATCTTCTCGACCGTGAGGATGCTCTTGCGGGTGATCTTGTTGCGCACTTCACAGGTCAGGGTGATCGAGGTACGACCGAACTCGGTGGCGGTGATGCCCAGTTCGATGATGTCGCCCTGGCGCGAGGCGCTGACGAAGTTGATTTCGGAAATGTACTTGGTCACCACGCGCTGATTGCCCAACTGGACGATCGCGTAAATCGCCGCCTCTTCGTCGATCCAGCGCAGCAGGCTGCCGCCGAACAGGGTGCCGTTGGGGTTCAGGTCTTCGGGTTTTACCCATTTGCGGGTGTGGAAATTCATGTTCACTCCTGAGCGTTTGCCGAAAGATGGCGCCATCTTGGCAGACCGAGCGGTCAGGCTCCATGAGCCTTCTACTATGGTCGCTATTAGCGATCTTCATCTGGCCGACAGAAACCCTTTGGAAGATCAGTCTAGACGGCTATAATCGCCCCCGTTTCAAAACGGTAACCTTCACTTGATACCGTTTTCCCGCCACCTGTCCGAGGGGCGCTGCAGCAGGATCAACCTGTCAGGCTCGGATGGGGCGTTGACTGGCCACGGCCGGACACTAAACGCACAACGGCGCCCATTCGCATACATTACGAATGGAGGCTCTTCATGAGCGCTGTTATCACGCCTGCAGATTTTAACGATTACAAAGTTGCCGACATGTCCCTGGCTGCCTGGGGCCGTCGCGAAACCATCATCGCCGAGTCGGAAATGCCGGCCCTGATGGGTCTGCGCCGCAAGTACGCCTCCGAGCAGCCGCTCAAGGGCGCGAAAATCCTCGGCTGCATCCACATGACCATTCAGACTGCCGTGCTGATCGAAACCCTGGTTGCCCTGGGTGCCGAAGTACGCTGGTCGTCCTGCAACATTTTCTCGACTCAGGATCAGGCCGCTGCGTCCATCGCTGCCGCCGGCATCCCGGTTTTCGCCTGGAAAGGCGAGACTGAAGAAGAGTACGAGTGGTGCCTGGAGCAGACCATCCTGAAAGATGGCCAGCCATGGGACGCCAACATGATCCTCGACGACGGCGGCGACCTGACTCAGCTGCTGCACGACAAGTACCCACAGGTGCTGGACCGCGTTCACGGCGTGACCGAAGAAACCACCACTGGCGTTCACCGTCTGCTGGACATGCTGGCCAAGGGCGAGCTGAAAATCCCGGCGATCAACGTCAACGACTCGGTGACCAAGTCCAAGAACGACAACAAGTACGGCTGCCGTCACAGCCTGAACGATGCGATCAAGCGCGGCACCGACCACCTGCTGTCCGGCAAGCAAGCGCTGGTCATCGGTTACGGTGACGTGGGTAAGGGCTCCGCGCAGTCCCTGCGTCAGGAAGGCATGATCGTCAAGGTTTCCGAAGTTGACCCGATCTGCGCCATGCAGGCCTGCATGGACGGTTTCGAACTGGTTTCGCCGTTCATCGACGGGATCAACGACGGCACCGAAGCGAGCATCGACAAAGCGCTGCTGGGCAAGATCGACCTGATCGTGACCACCACCGGCAACGTCAATGTTTGCGACGCAAACATGCTCAAAGCCCTGAAGAAGCGCGCTGTTGTCTGCAATATCGGCCACTTCGACAACGAAATCGACACTGCTTTCATGCGCAAGAACTGGGCATGGGAAGAAGTGAAGCCACAGGTACACAAGATCCACCGTACCGGCCCGGGCGCTTTCGACGCGCAGAATGACGACTACCTGATCCTGCTGGCCGAAGGCCGTCTGGTGAACCTGGGCAACGCCACTGGTCACCCGAGCCGCATCATGGACGGTTCGTTCGCCAACCAGGTACTGGCGCAGATCTTCCTGTTCGGCCAGAAGTACGCCGACCTGTCGCCAGCCGAGAAAGCCGAGCGTCTGACCGTTGAAGTACTGCCGAAGAAACTCGACGAAGAAGTGGCCCTGGAAATGGTGCGCGGCTTCGGCGGCGTGGTCACTCAACTGACCAAGCAACAGGCTGACTACATCGGCGTGACCGTCGAAGGCCCGTTCAAGCCGCACGCTTACCGCTACTGATTGACGCGGCGGCCTGCTCTCCCTGTGGGAGCGGGCTTGCTCGCGAAAGCGGTCTGTCATTCAGCATTGATGTTGCCTGACCCGCCGCTTTCGCGAGCAAGCCCGCTCCCACATGGGCGGTGCAAGCCTCACAGGCTTCGTGTTTCCAAGGGTATTTCCCATGTCCCAAGACCGTCGCTACAGCTTCGAGTTCTTCCCGACCAAGACCGATGCTGGGCATGAAAAACTGCTCAACGTTGCCCGTCAGCTGGCAACGTACAACCCCGACTTCTTTTCCTGCACCTACGGCGCTGGCGGTTCGACCCGTGATCGCACCCTCAACACCGTTCTGCAACTGGAAAGCGAAGTCAAAGTACCGGCCGCACCGCACCTGTCGTGCGTCGGCGACAGCAAGGACGACCTGCGCGGCCTGCTGAACGAGTACAAGGCTGCCGGCATCAAGCGCATCGTTGCCCTGCGTGGCGACCTGCCCTCCGGCATGGGCATGACCAGCGGCGAGCTGCGTCACGCCAACGAACTGGTGGAATTCATTCGTGAAGAAACCGGTGATCATTTCCACATCGAAGTTGCCGCTTACCCGGAGATGCATCCGCAAGCGCGCAATTACGAAGACGATCTCGCCAACTTCGTGCGCAAGGCCCGCGCCGGCGCCGACAGCGCGATCACCCAGTACTTCTTCAACGCCGACAGCTACTTCTACTTCGTCGACCGTTTGCAGGCGCTGGGCGTGGATATTCCGGTGGTGCCGGGGATCATGCCGATCACCAACTACAGCAAGCTGGCGCGTTTCTCCGATGCCTGCGGTGCGGAAATTCCGCGCTGGATCCGCAAGCAACTGGAAGCCTACGGCGATGACAGCCAGAGCATTCAGCGCTTCGGCGAGCAAGTTGTCAGCGAAATGTGCGAACGCCTGCTGCAGGGCGGCGCACCGGGGCTGCACTTCTATTCCATGAACCAGGCTGAACCTAGTCTGGCGATCTGGAATAACCTGAAGTTGCCGCGCTAAGCACTAAAAGAAAGATCAAAAGATCGCAGCCTTCGGCAGCTCCTACAGGGGTGTCGTTGCTGCGATTTTTTGCTTTTGAATCCCCGAATTAGAGCTTGTGCAGGCACTTTCTGGCTCTTTCGCGTTTCTCGTCGTAATCTCAAGCCATGCCTTTTTTCGCGCAGTTACTCACCGTGCTGGTTTTTGCTTGCCTGAGCTTTGCCGCTCGGGGCGAGAAGCTGCGTATTGTCACCGAGCCGTGGGCACCTTACGTCTACGAAGAGGATGGCAAGAACCTCGGACTGGACTACGAAACCACCGCCATCGTGTTCAAGCGTCTGGGAATCGAAGTCGAGTGGCAGTTCCTGCCGTGGAAGCGCTGCCTGTCGATGCTCGAGACCGGCCAGGCCGACGGCGCACTGGACATCTTTCACAGCGACGAGCGCGACGCCACCCTGCTCTACCCCATCGAACCGCTGTCGGACGTCGAGTTCGTGATGTTCTACGCCAACGACCGTCCCCATCCGTTCCGCCAGCTCGAAGACCTCAAAGGCCTGACCATCGGCACTTCGCCGGGCTATCTGTACAGCCCGGATTTCAGTCAGTCGACACTGTTTACCCGTGAACCGGCACCGACCCACGAAGCCAACTTCGGCAAACTGCTGCGCGGACGCATCGACTTGCTGATCACCGATCGCCGCGTGGGTCAGCATTTGCTCGACCAGCTGAATATTCGCGATCAAATCACCGAAAATCCCACGGTCATCAGCCGTCAGAGCCAATATCTGGCGGTTCGACGCAATGCCGGGATGGATCTGCTGGTGGCGCGTTTCGGCGCCGAGCTCAAGCGTTTCAAGCGCGAACCGGCCTACGCCGAGCTCAGCGCACGCTACGGCGCCGCCCCGGTCGACGCCGTGCCGCTGGGCAACGCCTCAGCCAGCCGCAAAACCGTTGAGCAGCAGGAAAGCAGCGCGCAGTGATTGCTCTGTTATACTCCGGCGTTCCCGCCAGGCTCACGCCCGGACGCCCGGAACCGTAACAGGCCTCTCGACCCGCTACAGCGCAGCTTTCAGCCCGCGCGAGCGCTCCTGACGTGCCTTCGGAACCGCAGCAGGACCGGACGGGATCGCGTCCTCTTAAACGCGATTCGCGCCAGGCAAGACTCCCATTGGGCCAAGCCCTAACTAAAACAGGATTACTCATGTCCTTTGCTTCCCTCGGTCTCTCCGAGGCTTTAGTCCGTGCCATCGAAGATGCGGGCTATACCGAGCCTACTCCGGTGCAACAGCGGGCCATTCCCGCCGTGTTGCAAGGTCGCGACCTGATGGTTGCGGCACAGACAGGTACCGGTAAAACCGGCGGTTTCGCCCTTCCGATCCTGGAGCGGTTGTTCCCCAACGGTCACCCGGACAAATCCCAGCGTCATGGCCCGCGCCAACCGCGCGTACTGGTCCTGACCCCGACCCGCGAACTCGCGGCCCAGGTTCACGAGAGCTTCAAGATCTACGCCCGTGACCTGAAATTCGTCAGCGCCTGCATCTTCGGTGGCGTCGGCATGAACCCGCAAGTCCAGGCCATGTCCCGTGGCGTTGACGTCCTCGTCGCGTGCCCGGGTCGTCTGCTCGACCTCGCCGGCCAGGGCAGTGTCGATCTGTCCCACGTCGAAATCCTCGTCCTCGACGAAGCCGACCGCATGCTCGACATGGGCTTTGTCCACGACGTGAAGAAAGTCCTCGCGCGTCTGCCGGCCAAGCGGCAGAACCTGCTGTTCTCGGCGACGTTCTCCAAAGACATCACCGATCTTGCCGGCAAGCTGCTGCACAACCCGGAACGCATCGAAGTCACGCCGCCGAACACCACGGTCGAGCGCATCGAGCAACGCGTGTTCCGTCTGCCGGCCAGCCACAAGCGTGCCCTGCTGGCGCACCTGATCACCGCCGGTGCCTGGGAACAGGTACTGGTGTTCACCCGCACCAAGCACGGCGCCAACCGTCTGGCCGAGTACCTGGACAAACACGGCCTGCCGGCTGTGGCCATCCACGGTAACAAAAGCCAGAACGCCCGCACCAAAGCCCTGGCCGATTTCAAGGCCGGTGAAGTGCGCATCCTGGTCGCGACCGACATCGCCGCGCGCGGTCTGGACATCGATCAGTTGCCACACGTGGTCAACTTCGAACTGCCGAACGTCGATGAAGACTATGTGCACCGTATCGGCCGTACTGGCCGCGCCGGTCGTTCGGGCGAGGCGATCTCGCTGGTGGCCCCGGACGAAGAAAAACTGCTGAAAAGCATCGAACGCATGACCAAGCAGAAAATCGCCGACGGCGACCTGATGGGCTTCGATGCCAGCACCATCGAGGCCGAGAAGCCTGAAGTGCGCGAGCGCCCGGACATGCGCAACCCGCGCAACTCCCGTGGCCCGCGCGGCGACGGTCCGAATGGCGGCGGCGGTGGCGGCGGTCGCAAGGACAAAGGCAAAGACAAGGGCAAGGAAAAACCCGCCGGCGAACGCGGCGAGCGCCCTGCCCGTCAGCAGAAACCACGTGAAGGCACCCCGGCCCGCGAACAGCGTCCGAGCCAGCCACCACGCGCGGCGGCTGATCGTGCACCGGACGAGTTCCTCGACGACGATATCGATAACTTCGGTAACCGTGTCGACTACGTGCCGAAAGCTGCTCCAGCCGGTGGCCGCGGCCGTCGTCCGGGTGCTCCGGCACAAGGTGCAGGTGCAGGTGCAGGCGCAGGCGCTCCACGCGGTGGTCAGTCGCAAGGTCGCCAGAACGGCCCGCGTAACAGCAACGGTTCGAGCACCGGCACCCCACCGGGCAAACGCAACGGCCCGCGCAACGGTGCTCCGCGTGATGGCCAGGGCCGTCGTGACGAGTCCTCGCGCAACCGCCGTCCGGCTCGCGACGATCAGCAACGCGCCGAACCGGCCGTGCAGAACCCGCGCAGCACCGGGCCGAAGATCATGCACAAGGAGTCCAAGGCAGACCGCTTCCCGACACCTGAGCAGCTCGATCAACTGCCGACCCGTCCGCGCGGCGAAAAACCAGCACTGCTGACCCGCAATCGCTGAGTTATCGCGGCAATGAAAAATGCCCCGGTTCGAAAGAGCCGGGGCATTTTTCATGAACAAGCCAATATCCCTGAATCACCACATCACCTGTGGGAGCGGGCTTGCTCGCGAATGCGGTATGTCTGTAACGGAAGTATCGACTGGCCCGCCGCATTCGCGAGCAAGCCCGCTCCCACAGTGGATCTGCGGTGATATCAGTGCATGTGACGGACAATAAAAAACGCCCCCGGCCTTACGACCGGGGGCGTTTTTGTATGGCGGCGAAAATTACTTCGCTTTCACACCTTCGAACGAGATGTACAGGTCGACGTTGTCGGACTGTGGACCCAGATCCATCATCTTGCCGAAATCAGAGCGCTTGATGCTGGTAGTGCCTTCAAAGCCGGCACGGTAGCCGCCCCATGGATCCTTGCCTTCGCCCAGGAACACAGCCTTGACCACGATTGGCTTGGTCACGCCGTGCAGGGTCAGGTCGCCGGTCACGTCGGCAGTGTCTTTGCCATCGGCGTTCTTGCCGGTGGATTTGACGCTGGTGGAGACGAACTTGGCGTCAGCGTATTTGCCCACGTCCAGGAAGTCTTTGCTGGAGATGTGCTTGTCGCGCTCGGCGTGGTTGGTGAACACGCTGGCGGTTTTCACGTTGAATTCGATTTTGCTGTCTTCAGGCTTGGCGGCGTCGAAGCTGAACTTGCCGTCGATGTCCTTGAAGGTACCGGTGATGTAGCTGTAGCCCAGGTGGCTGATCTTGAAGTCGACGAAAGCGTGCTGGCCTTCCTTGTCGACGGTGTAATCAGCAGCCATCACGTTCGCGGACAGTACGGCCGAACCGATTGCCAGAGCGGCCAGAGTCTTTTTCAACATGCTTTCTTTTCCTTTGAGTCGAGGTTGAATTTCAGGCTTTGCGACCGAGCATTCGAGTGAGGGTCGCATCACGATCGATAAAGTGGTGCTTCAATGCTGCCAACGCATGGAGACCGGAAAAAATTACCAGCGCCCATGCCAGCCAGAGATGAATCACCCCAGCGGTATCTGCCTGATCCGGTAGCCCGGAAACCAGTGCAGGAACTTCAAACAGGCCAAACACCGGGATCCCGACACCGTCTGCGGTGGAAATCAGGTAACCGGCAAGCATCACAGCGAACAGCCCGACGTACAGAAACCCGTGGCCGAATTTGGCGCCGATGCGGGTCATGCGGCTGTAGCTTTGCAGCGTCGGTGGTGGTGGGCTGATAAAGCGCCACAACACCCGCAACACCATCACACCCAGCAGCACCAGACCGATGCTCTTGTGCAGATCCGGCGCGTCTTTGCGCCAGCTGCTGTAGTAATCCAGCCCCACCATCCACAGACCCAGCGCGAACAGTCCGAAGACCGCCAGCGCCACGCCCCAGTGCATGAAGATGCTGACCCAACCATAGCGTGAAGCAGAGTTACGTAGCTGCATTGCCCAAATCCTGTGAGAACTGCGAACCAAGACTAGCGAGTTATCTATCGAATTAAAGCGGAAAATTTTGCTTTGAAATATCGAGAAATACGATCAAGAGTCTTGAACATGGTAGTTAAGGAAAGATTAAAGGGGAAAGTGTGGGGCAGAAGGCTGGGTACAGATCCAAAGTCAGTGCTGCCTGAACCGGCCTCTTCGCGAGCAAGCTCGCTCCCACAGGGGATCGCATTCCAGCTGAGGGATCACGGTCGAATAATGTGGGAGCGAGCTTGCTCGCGAAGGCGGTTTGGCAGGCCAAAAAAAAGCGCGGCATGAGAGCCGCGCTTTTTCATTCACCGCAAAGCCTTACTGCGCTTTGCTATCGGTGTTTGCCGCCGGAGCCGGGGTTGTAGCCGGCTTGGCCGCAGGCTTCTTCGCCGGCTCAGCCTTTTTCGCCGCCGGTTTGGCCGGGGTCTTTTTCGCCTCGGTTTTCGCTGCAGGCTTCTTCGCCGCAGGCTTGGCTGGCGCTTTCTTCGCCGGCTCGGCTTTCACCGGAGCGGCGGGTTTCGGCGCTTCTACCGGAGCTGGCGCAGGGGCTGGAGCCGGTGCAGGCGCTGGAGTCACTGGCGCTGGAGCCGGTTCAGGCGCCTTCACAGGTTCTGGCTTCTTCTCGTCATCCGAACCGCCAAACAGGTTGCTGAAGAAGTTGCCCTTCTTCGCCGCCACGGCACCCGCCGCGCCTGCCGCTGCTGCGGCTGGAACCACTTTGACCGGCTCAAACGACTTGCCGGCAGCCAGGTCTTCAACCTGACTGGCCGCACGCTGACCAGTGCGCAGCGCGCCTTCCAGAGTGCCCGGGTACAGGGTGTCGGTGTGTTCGCCGGCAAACGCTACGCGTTGCAGTGGGCGCTCCCACATGCGCCAGAACTTGCTGATCTGGCCCGGGCCGTAAGCCAGGTAGGCGCCGCCCATCGACGGGTCGGTGCTGTAGCGACGGATTTCATAGCCGGTGAACGAGCCACGGGCCTGTGGATAAAACGCGTGCAGACGAATCAGCACCTGATCGACCATCTGCTTGTCGCCGAACGCCTGCATCACGCGGGCATTGTCGCCGGACAGGTTGATCACCACGTTGGCGCCACCCTTCAGCGCCGGTTCGATCCAGAGCATGCCCAGACCTGCGTTGCTGTAGATCTCGCCGGACATGCGCGCCTTGCTTTCCCACACAGGCGTCTTGAACTTCAACATGATCTGGTCGCGCCAGCCGTAGTTGGTGCCCTTGATCGCGGCCAGGTGCTGAGCGTCCAGTGCCGGGGTCAGCGCAATCTTGTTCAGCGCGCGCAGCGGCACGGCCAGCACCACGTAGTCAGCCTGATAGCCAACACTGCCGACCTTGACGGTCACGCCGTCCTTGTCCTGAGTGATCGCGGAAACCGGGGAGTTGGTCTTGATGGTCTTGATCTGTTTGACGAACGCCTGGGCCAGCACCTGGCTGCCGCCGACCAGACGCGAGGCGCGCAGGTCACGGTCAGAGACGCCACGGTAGACGCGGTTCTGCTGGGCAAAATACAGCAGCGACAGACGCGAAGGCTCGTCGTAGTGGGTGCGGATGTCCTGGTTGATCAACTGACGCGCGGTGGCCGGCAGGTTCTGCTTGTCGAGCCAGCTCGAGACGTTGATCTGGTCCAGCGCATGCAGGGTGTTGGTCGCGGCCGGGTTCTGCGGGTCGTCGATCGAACGGGCCAGATCGTCGAGGGTTTTCTGGTAGCGCTTCAAGGCATCGGCGGTGGCCGGTTGCTTGGTCGCCAGATCGGCTGCGGAGAAATACTCGCCGTCGATCAGATAACCCGGGGTACGCACGAATTCAGGGGCTGGCGTGGTGCTCAGCTTGAAGGTCGAGACGTATTTGTTCAGCACCGGCTGGGTCTTGTCGTTGCCGATCCACTCGCTGGTGGCCATGCCCGAGCGACCGCCCAGACTCGGCTTGGCTTCCAGCAGCGTGACCTGCCAGCCCTTGTTCTGCAGCTCGTAAGCCGCGGTCAGGCCCGACAGGCCGCCGCCGATCACGATTGCGGTTTTATCCTTGGCCAGCGCCGTAACGCTGAACAGCCCCAACATCACCAGCGCACAGGCGCGCAGCCAACCGACAGACATTCAGCGAACTCCGGAAATACACGTAGGAAAAAAGCAGTTTTGCGGGTCAGACGACCCAAAGAACCGCGAAGAATACGTCAGCCATCAAAACGCCGCCAGCGACGTCTATCGGCCCATACAAAGTAGCTCAATCGACGCAATGGGTTGTCCCGGCGCGATGCATTGCATAGGCTTGCGCGATTGTTTGCCCGCGCCTGACGCGAGCCGCCTCGAGGAGACTGTAAATGGGCCTGAATAACCAGTGGATGCAACGCGACCTCGCGGTGCTGTGGCATCCCTGCACCCAGATGAAAGACCACGAACAGCTGCCGCTGATTCCGATCAAGCGCGGCGAAGGCGTCTGGCTCGAAGACTTCGAAGGCAAGCGCTACCTCGACGCCGTCAGCTCCTGGTGGGTCAACGTGTTCGGCCACGCCAACCCGCGCATCAACCAGCGCATCAAGGATCAGGTCGATCAGCTGGAGCACGTGATTCTGGCCGGTTTCAGCCATCAACCGGTGATCGAACTGTCCGAGCGTCTGGTGAAGATGACCCCGGAAGGCCTGAATCGGGTGTTCTACGCCGATAACGGTTCGTCCTGCATCGAAGTCGCGCTGAAAATGAGCTTTCACTACTGGCTAAATCGCGGCCAGCCGAACAAGAAACGCTTCGTCACCCTGACCAACAGCTACCACGGCGAAACCATGGCAGCGATGGCGGTCGGCGACGTGCCGCTGTTCACCGAAACCTACAAAGCGCTGCTGATGGACACCATCAAGGTGCCCAGCCCGGATTGCTACCTGCGCCCCGAAGGCATGAGCTGGGAAGAGCATTCGCGCAACCTGTTCGCCGCCATGGAACAGACCTTGGCAGAACATCATGACAGCGTGGCGGCAGTCATCGTCGAGCCGTTGATTCAGGGCGCCGGCGGCATGCGCATGTATCACCCGGTGTACCTCAAGCTGCTGCGCGAGGCCTGCGACCGCTACGGCGTGCACCTGATCCACGACGAAATCGCTGTCGGCTTTGGCCGTACCGGCACCATGTTCGCCTGTGAGCAGGCCGGCATCCGCCCGGACTTCCTCTGCCTGTCCAAGGCCCTGACCGGCGGCTACCTGCCACTGGCGGCGTGCCTGACCACCGACGAGGTCTACAGCGCGTTCTACGACGACTACCCGACCCTGCGCGCCTTCCTGCATTCGCACAGCTACACCGGCAACCCGCTGGCCTGTGCGGCGGCGCTGGCGACCCTGGATATCTTCGAGCAGGACAACGTCATCGAGAACAACCAGGCACTGGCCCGGCGCATGGCCTCGGCCACTGCGCATCTGGTCGATCACCCGAATGTCTCGGAAGTGCGTCAGACCGGCATGGTCCTGGCCATCGAGATGGTCAAGGATAAAGCCACGAAAGAGGCCTACCCTTGGCAGGAACGCCGTGGCCTGAAGGTGTTCCAGCATGCGCTGGAGCGTGGCGCGTTACTGCGGCCGCTGGGCAGCGTGGTGTATTTCCTGCCGCCGTACGTGATTACCCCGGAGCAGATCGACTTCCTCGCCGAAGTCGCCAGCGAAGGCATCGACATCGCCACCCGGGACAGCGTCAGCGTGGCGGTGCCGAAGGATTTCCACCCGGGGTTCCGCGATCCGGGCTGATTAAAAATTTGTGGCGCCTGAACTGCCGCTTTCGCGAGCAAGCTCGCTCCCACAGGGAAATGCATTCCAAATGTGGGAGCGAGCTTGCTCGCGAATGAAGTCGACACCGATCCAACTGATTCATATCTTTCCAGAGACCCGAAATGAGACTGTCCCGCTTCTTTATCGACGCCCCCCTGAGCACCGGCGAACACGAACTGCCGGAAGCCCAGGCGCATTACATCAGCCGCGTGCTGCGCATGGCCGAGGGCGATGCGGTGCAGTTGTTCGACGGCTCCGGCCATGAGTTTCGCGGCTCGCTGGTGGAAGTCGGCAAGAAACGCGTCGTCGTGCAGATCGACGAGCAGTTAGCCGGGCAGATTGAATCGCCGCTGCAGATCCACCTCGGCCAGGGCCTGTCGCGGGGCGAACGCATGGACTGGGCGATCCAGAAAGCCACCGAGCTGGGCGTGACGGAAATCACCCCGATCTTCAGCGACCGCTGCGAAGTGCGCCTGAAGGACGAACGTGCCGACAAACGCCTGCTGCACTGGCGTCAGGTGGCGATCAGCGCCTGTGAGCAGTGCGGTCGCTCGCGGGTGCCGGTGATTCATCCGCCGGTGCTGCTGGCGGACTGGATCAAGCAGACCGAAGCCGAGCTGAAACTGGTGCTGCACCCGGTGGCCGAGCCGCTGGTGAGCCATGCCAAACCGGCGACGCTGGCGTTTCTGATCGGGCCGGAGGGTGGTTTGTCGGATGCCGAAGTCGAGCAAGCCAAGGGCAACGGTTTCCACGCCGCCCGCCTCGGCCCACGCGTGCTGCGTACCGAGACTGCGCCGGTGGTTGCACTGGCGGTGGCTCAGCAGCTTTGGGGTGACTTCTAGGGCCTCTTCGCGAGCAAGCCCGCTCCCACATTGGATTTCCAGTGAGCACAAATTTTGTGTACACCCGAGAACTACTGTGGGAGCGGGCTTGCTCGCGAAAAGCTTCCCCTCGGTCTGACTGTCACTCCACCGGATCACTGACTGGCCTGGCAATGATCGCCTTCAACTCTCTGGTCATCGGAAACTCCAGGTTCAACCCCTTTGGCGGAATCGGCTGTTCGAACCAGCGCTTGTAAATCCCGTTGATCTCCCCCGAGCTATACAGATCGGCCAGCGCGTCGTTCACCAGCGCGAGGAATGGCGGATCATCCTTGCGCACCATGCAGCTGTAGATTTCCCGCGATTGTTCCTCCCCCACCACGACCCAGTTGTGCGGGTCCCGCGCCTTGGCCCGCTCGCCGTAGAGCAATGCGTCGTCCATGTAGAAGGCCGCTGCCCGTCCCGACTGCAGCATCTGGAACGCCTCGCCGTGATCCTTGGCGCTGATCACGAACATGTTCAGTTTGTGGTCGAGGTTGTAGCTCTTCAGATAGCGCTCGTTGGTGGTGCCGGCGGTGGTCACCACGTTCTTGCCGCGCAGGTCATCGAAGCTGTGAATGCCGCTGTCCTTTGCGGTCAGCAACTGCCCTTTTACGTAGATGAAACCGTAGGAGAACGCGACCTGTTTCTGCCGCTCGGCCGTCACCCCGGTGGAGCCGCACTCAAGATCAACCGTGCCGTTCTGCACCAGCGGAATCCGCGTCTGCGATGTCACCAGGTTGTACTTCACCTTCAGCCCCGGCAACGCCAGTTGCTGCTTGATCCGCTCGACAATCTTGCCCGCCAGCTCCACCGAATACCCCATCGGCTGCCCGGTGTGATCGCCCACATACGAGAACGGCACCGACGCATCGCGATAGCCCAGGGTGATGCTGTTGGCGCTGGCGATCTTGCCAAGCGCGCCGGTCAGCGGCACTTCATTGGCCTGTGCCTGGGCGCCGATGAACAGCGCCAGTGTGCAGCCGAGCAACGTGATTTTTTGCATTGTTATTCTCCGTTGTGGTTGGGGTGTTTGAGCAGAAGCCGTCACGCCGCACGGGGATTGAAGCCGTGCAGATCAATGGATGTACGCTGCTGGCCGATCAGTTCGCTGAGCAACTGCCCGCTGCCGCAGGCCAGGGTGAAACCGAGCGCGCCGTGGCCGAGGTTGAGCCACAGATTGCGATACTCCGTGGCGCCCAGCAGCGGTACGCCGGTTGGGGTGGCCGGGCGCATGCCCGCCCACTCCACAGCCGCGTCGTAATTGCCGGCATCGGGAAAGGTGTCGCGGGCCTGGCGCTTGATCAGTGCCAGCCGCTCGGGATCTACCGCCGGGTCGAAACCGACGATGTCGACCATCGCCGCCACCCGTAACTGTTCGCCGATGCGCGCGTAGACGATCTTGCGGTCGTAGTCGGTGATGCTCACGTCCGGCGCCCGATGCCCGTTGCCGATCGGCACGGTCAGGCTGTAACCCTTCAGCGGATACAGCGGCACGTGCAGGCCGGGCAGCGCCAGCAAAGAGCTTCGGTGCCCGGCGGCGATCACCAGTTGGTCGACCGGCAGGGTTTCGTCGCCAAGCTCAATGGCGGTGACGGCGCCGTGGCTGTGACGAATGCCGGTGACTGCCTGACCGAGACGAAACTCGCAACGGCCCGACGCCTTCAATCGCACCGCCAACTGCTGGCAGAAGGCGTGACAATCGCCGACTTCTTCATCCGGCGTGTAGATCGCGCCCACAAACGGCGCCTTGGTCAAGGCCGGTTCCAGTTGCGCACATTCGATGGCGGACAACACCTGTTGTTGCTGCGGATCGGCCAGGCCCTTGCGCGCATGGTCGAAGCTGGCGGCATTGCGGAAGGTCACCAGTTTGCCGTTGCGCCGCCAGTTGAAACCGGTAAGTCCGTCATCCTCGCGCCAGCGTTTCAGCGTGCTCTGGCTGAACAGCGCCAGACGCAACAGATGCGCCGCGTTTTCGCGGTTGACCGAGGTTCGGCAGGCGGCGAGAAACGACGCCATCCAGCGCCATTGCGCCGGATCCAGACGCGGGCGCAGCTTGAGCGGTGAGTCGCCGCGCAGCATCCAGCCGATCGCCTGCAACGGCACGCCGGCATCGGCCAGCGGCGCCACATAGCGGTAGGACAACTGGCCGCCGTTGGCGAAGCTGGTTTCGCTGCCCAGCGACTGCCGCGCCTCGACTACTGTCACTTCGAAACCGTCGCGCACCAGCGCATAGGCCGTTGCCAACCCGATCACGCCGCCGCCGATGATGCACACACGCTGAGCCATGTCCGTCCCTATTTCTATGTGAAGACGAGGCTGAGGTTAGGGTGAGGTGACAGGCGCCGAACAATGAATAAAGATGCCAGACCTATAAACAAAGGTTATGGACTCGCCATGCGCCTTCGCCACATCGAGATTTTCCAGGCCATCCGCCAGACCGGCTCGGTCAGCGCCGCTGCGCAATTGCTGCACGTCTCGCAACCGGCGGTGACCAAAGTGCTGCAGCACGCCGAGCAGCAGTTGGGCTTTCCGTTGTTTCTGCGGGTGCGCGGTAAATTGCAGGCGACCCCGGAAGCGCTGGAGCTGGAGCGCGAAGTCGACAAGGTCACGGAAAGTCTGCAAGGCGTGCGGCGCCTGGCACAGAGCCTGCGCCGCGAACCCGGCCACAGCCTGCGGATCGGCGCGACTCCTGCGCTGGCGCTGTCGCTGCTGCCGCCGGCGATCCGGCAATGGACGGCGCAATTCCCGGACATCGCCTGCGAACTGTCCAGTGCCCACAGCCGCGAGTTGATGCAGAACCTGCTGATGCGCGAAGTGGACGTGGCCCTGACCCTGCAACTGCCGGATCACCCGGGGCTGAAAGCGCAGCCGCTGGCGGCGGGGGTGCTGGTGGCGTTGGCGCCAAAGGACTTCTGGCCGCCGGCAGACGTCGGCAAACCGCTGCCACTGATGGCGCTTGCGGATGTGCCGCTGATTGGTTTATCCAGCGCCGATCCATTGGCGGCAAGGCTCGACAGCTATCTGGAAGCGGTGGAGCCACCGCCACGGGTGCGGATTGCCGTGCAGACCTATTCGCTGGCACGGGCGATGGTCGAGTCCGGCGCCGGCGTCGCGGTGATCGATCCGTTCACCGCACTGGGCGCCTCTGTGGCAACCACCACCCTCCGCCCCCTCGCCCCGCCACTGCCGATCACTTTGTACGCCGTGACCCGCGCCAGCGAGCCACCACCGCATACGCTCAACGATCTGCTGCAGATTTTCAGTCAGCGAGCTGAACAACAACTCAATAACCTGCACTCGGCACAAGTCTGATGTGGGAACACAACTAATGTGGGAGCGGGCTTGCTCGCGAATGCGGTGTGTCATTCAACAGAGATGTTGTCTGAATCGACGCATTCGCGAGCAAGCCCGCTCCCACAGGGAGATTGGGGACAATTCCAGTTAGAGGACATAAAACAGAATCGCCACAAAGTGCAGCAGACTCCCGGCGATCACGAACAGATGCCAGATCCCGTGCGCATGCCGTAACCGGTGATCCAGGGCAAAAAAGATAATGCCCACGGTGTACAACACCCCGCCCGACGCCAGCCAGGCAAACCCTGCCGTGCCCAAAGCAGCAATCAACGGTTTGACCGCCACCAGCACGATCCAGCCCATCACCGCGTAGATCACGATCGACAGGATCCGCGCTTCCGAGCGTGGTTTGATCTCCTGCAGGATGCCGATCAGCGCCAGCCCCCAGACAATCCCGAACAACGTCCAGCCCCACGGCCCGCGCAGCGTCACCAGACAGAATGGTGTGTAGCTGCCGGCGATCAGCAGGTAGATCGAAAAGTGATCGACCTTCTTCATGATCGCTTTCTTGCGCCCGCGCACGCTGTGGTACACGGTCGAGGCGCTGTAGAGCACCAGCAAGGTAAAGGCGTAGATCGCCACGCTGACAATTTTCCACGGACTGCCGTCGAGGCTGGCAATCACCAGCATCCACACGCCGCCGATAAATGCGGCCACTGCCCCGACCAGGTGCGTCCAGGCGTTGAGTTTTTCCCCGTGATACATGTGTCGCTCACCTCGTTATTCGTTACCGCAGCGCGCAAGGCTCGGGCCTTGAGCGTAAAAGCGCAATGTTTCTGTTCAACGCGGACCTGCGCACGCCACGGTAATTGGGCACAATCGGTCGATACCAAAAAGAGTCCGCGCCATGCTGATCGACGAAGAATTGACCCTGAAAAAACTCGAGGTGTTCCTCGCCTTCATGCGCACCGGCAACCTGGCGCGCGCCGCTGTCGAGTTGCAGACCAGCAATGTCAGCGTGCACCGGGCGATCCATTCGCTGGAAAGCGCCCTGCGCTGCCCGCTGTTCAAGCACGAAGGGCGCAACCTGACGCCCCTGGAAAGCGCCTACGTGCTCGAAGAACGCGCGCAGAAGCTGATCCAGGACGTGGTCGAGAGTGTGCGCCTGACCCGCGAGGCCGCCGGTTTCTCCGCTGAACGCTTCAAGCTCGGCTCGCTGTATTCGCTGACGGTGAAAACCGTACCGCAACTGATCATGGGCCTGAAGATCCGCCGCAGCGAACTCAACATCGACCTGATCCTCGGCTCGAACATCGACCTGCTCTACAAGCTGAAGAACATGGAAGTCGACGCGATTCTGGTGTCGCTGGACGACACGGTCAGCGACCCGGACTGCGAGCAGATCCCGCTGTTCTCCGATGACATTTTCCTCGCCACGCCGGCAGATTCAAGATTCGCTCAACGTCAGGAAGTCGATCTGGCGGAAGTGCGCGACGAAACCTTCATCACCCTGACCCAAGGCTTCGCCACCCATCAGGACGGCATTCGGGTGTTCAAGCAGGCGGGGTTCGAGCCGAAGGTGGCGATGCAGGTCAACGACATCTTCACCCTGCTGAGCATGGTCAGCTCGGGGGTGGGTTATGCGTTGCTGCCGGGAAGGATTGCGGCGGTGTACGAGAACCGGGTGAAGCTGATTCCGTTGCAGGAGAAGTATCGGTTGCAACAGCACATTGGCGTGGTGTTCTTGAAGGCCAAGGAGAGGGATCCGAATCTGCTGGCGTTGCTGGCGGAATGTCGGATGTATGCCAATCGCCAGGTTGGGATTTAGAGCAAAATCAAGATCAAGAGCTACCCCCTCACCCCAGCCCTCTCCCCCAAGGGGTAGAGGGGGAAAGGGAGCAGATCTTCATGGGTTTCAAGACCTGAGTTCGACTCAGGACTTTCAAGTCGGCATACCTCCAGCATCCAACTCGGTCAGTCCCCTCTCCCCCCGGGAGAGGGTTAGGGTGAGGGGCTTTTGATTTTCAGCCCACAATCCCCCGAACAATGAAGAACAAAAGCGAAGGCCCGAGCAAACAGCCAAGCCCAGTATGGAACGTAGCGGTCAACGCCCCATAAGGCACCAACCGCCGATCCGTCGCCGCCAGGCCCGCGGTCACCCCGCTCACCGTCCCGGCCAGACCACCAAACACCATCGCCGAACGCGGGTTGTCCAGGCCCATCCAGCGCGCCGCGACCGGGGTGCCGACCATCACCAGAATCGCCTTGATCAACCCGGTGGCAATCGACAGCGCCATCACATCCGAGGTCGCGCCAATCGCTGCGCCAGTCACTGGGCCGACGATGTAGGTCACCGCGCCCGCGCCGATGGTGGTCATGCTCACCGCATCGCGATAGCCGAAGGCCCAAGCCATACACGCGCCGACAATGAACGGCAGGATCGTACCGAGCAGCAGCGCGATCACGCCAATCAACCCGGCCTTCTTCGCCTCGGTCGCCTGCACTTCGAACGCCGTGGCGACAATCGCGAAATCACGCAGCATCGCACCGCCCATCAGGCCGATGCCGGAGAACAGCGTCAGATCCGCCAAGCCTTTTTGCCCGCCAGTCAGGGTGCCGCCGACCCAGGCCAGCACCAGACCGATGACGATGGCAATCGCCGAGCCGTGAATGCGCCCGAAGGTCAGGCGTTTCGAGAGAACCACCGAGACCCACATGATCACGCCGACGAAGGCGAAGGCAGTGACCAGACCGTTGTGTTCCAGACCGTTTTCAATGAGTGCCCACATGTCAGCGACCTCCTACCGGGGTGCCGACCGGAGTGACTTCCGCCGGTTCGTCGGGCAACGGTTCGCCCTTGTGGGTGCGGCTGATCAAGGCAATCGTGCAACCACACACCACCACCGAACCGATCGCCGCGAGCACCGCCACCGGCCCGCCATGCAGGGCAGTGACGACGTTCTGTTGTGCGGCCATCGCCACCACCACCGGAATATACATCGCGCCCCAGAAGCCGACGCCCATTTCGCAATCCTTGGTCATGCCGCCGCGTTTCTGCATCCACAACCGCGCGCAGATCAACAGGATCATGGCGATGCCGACCCCGCCGACGTTGGATTTGACGCCCAGCAACACGCCGAGCATGTCGCCCATGATCACCCCTGCCAGCGTACAGATCGCCAACAGCGCCACACCGTAAATAATCATTGTTGTAGTCCTCAAAGTGCATCGTCGAATGTTGTTTTTGTTGTTCGAAGCCTGAGTCGCGGCGGTTTATGGTCGGCGGCCACCCTCCTCTCGCAACAGCGCCTGCAAGGTGTCCAGACGCGCACTGTCAAAGGCAGTGACCGTGCCCGATTCAAACACCCGGCGCGCCAGCCCGGTCAGCACCGCACCGGGCGGCAGTTCGATTTGTAAACGTACGCCGCGCTCGTAAGCGCTTTGCACGGTGCCGCGCCAGTCCACCACGCGGCACATGTTGAAAGCGAGGTCATCACGCAAGGCATCTGGCTTGACCAGCGGACGCGCGCGACTGCCACTCAGGTAAGCGATTTTCGGGGTCTTCAGTGCAACCTTGGCAAAGGCTTCGACGAGGGTTTGCGCCGGTGCCTCCAGCAGCGGGCAGTGCGACGGCACGCTCACCGCCAGGCGTTTCGCCAGACCGGCGCCACGACTGCGCGCCAGTTCCGCCACCGCTTGCATCGCCGCGTCGCTGCCGGCAATCACCACCTGGTTATCGGCGTTGATGTTGGCCAGGTACACCGGCGACTCCGCGCTGTGCACCTGCGCCAGCAGCGTTTCGACGGTGGATAATTGCAGGCCGATGATCGCGGTCATGCCATAGCCCTGTGGATAAGCCTGCTGCATCAACTCACCGCGCAGGCTGACCAGATGCAACGCATCGCTGAAGCTCAAGGCCCCGGCGACCACCGCTGCCGGGTAGGCACCGATGGACAGGCCGGCGACGTAATCCGCCGTGAGTCCGTCCTGCAGCAACTGCCGCGAGGCAGCGACCCCGGCGATCAACAGGCACAGCTGAACCGCCCGGGTGCTGCGCAACGCGTCGGCAGAATCGAGCAATGCGACATCTTCACCGAGCACCTCGCTGGCCTCGGTCAAGGTTGCCCGAGGCAAACGCTGGAGCATGCCCGGTTGCTGCGCGCCCTGGCCGGGGAACACCAACAGGCTGCTCACGCTGCCTGCTCCTGCGGGTTCCACGGATCAGTGACCAGACAGGCTTGATGGGCGTTTTTCAGCAACACCCGTGCAGACCCGCCGGCCCATTCGCGCAACGCGACTGCACCGAACGGCGTCTGCAATTGCATGTCGACCCGGCACACGGCGTGATCAAAAACCGCGACCAGTTTGCGTGCCTGATTACGCGTGATCAGTTGCGGTGTCCGCAGAATCAGATCGAGATCGCTGGCCGCGTGCATCGCCCTAAAACCACTGGCCAATTCAAACCCGACACTACCGCTGATACCCCAGACCCAACCGCAATCATCGAGCATCGGCCACAGTTGTTTGAGTGCCTGCATCACCGGTAAATCGCGCTCGCACTCAACATGACACAGCGCCTCAGGACTGACCCGACAGGCAATCGAATCGACCGCCATAAACGCCGCCAACCGTTGCTCGCGCAACACGCCGCGCACACCGACCGCGATAAAACCCTCATCGCTCAACGCCCGCCGCACCACCACCGGTTGCCCGGCAGCCAGCGACTCGTTCGCCCACTGCGGCGCATCCGCCGGCAGCTGCGCCGGGGTCATACCCCACAGCAGATCGTGGGCCAGTGGCAGGTTCACCACTGCGCCCTCAGCAGTTCACGCACGCGGCTGGAGGCTTCACGGTTTTTCGCGCCGAGACGCTTGCGCAAGTCAGTGCCGGAGACATCGCCGATGGCCTGTTTCAGGCACTCGGTCACCCGCGCCAGATCCTCCGCCGTGGGCTGCTCGATCTGCTGCACCGAGAGGGTTTCCCAGAGCAATCCGAGGCTGGCGTAGCTGTCGATGTCATAGGCCATCGGCGGCACGCTGGCAGCCAGTGCTTCCAGTTCCTCGACACTGCGCAGCGTCACTCGCGCCGCCGAGGCCTTGCCCATCGCATGCACCATCACCCCGGGATCGCGCAGGGCAATCAAACGGTTGGCCTGATAACCATGAGCAAGAAACGCCCCGGACATCGCCTTGCCCACCAGCAGCGCAATCACCGGATGCCCGGCCAGACGGGCGCGGGCATAACTGTCCGCCGCACCGGCCAGGGCCTGATGAATGCCGAGGGCTTCTTCGCGACGACCGTAAGCCTGGCTCGGGACGTCGACGATGGCGATGATCGGGCGCTTCTGCGCTTTGTCGCGATCTGCCGTGATCGCGTCATCCACTGCCTTGGCCAGGCCCCAGCCTTCGAGCAAACCGACTTCGCCATTGCGAGCCCGTGGGAAACGGTTGTCGGGGTCAGCGACCACAGCGATAAACCGCCCCAGCTCACCGTCAGCAACCTTCAACGATGGCGGCAAACCTTCGACCGCTTTCGCCCCACCTGTCAGGGCGTTGAACCAGTTCAAACCGCGCACGGAATAACCACTCATGAGCGCTCTCCTTGATACAGATCGCGAACCACCGACGGTTCGATTTGCTTATCGGTGTCCAGGCTCACCAGACGTTGCAGGAACCAATCAGCGCGCTGACTGCGCGGCTGAGCAGGCAAGCCTTGTTGCAACAACTCGCCCACCTGCTGGCGGATCTGCGCCACATCATCGGCGACATAACGATCCACCAGCCCACTGGCGAAACGCTGTTCGCCACCGGTCAGGCTCCAGATGAAGGGCCGGTCGCGGGAGTCGTATTCTTCGATCCCGGCTTCCTGCTCGATCACTTGGGGGCCGTTGAGGCCGAGGCGCGCTTCCTGGGTCACCAGCAAATAACTGCACAGCGCAGCGGCAATCGACATGCCGCCGAAGCAACCGACGCTGCCCGCGACCACACCGACCACCGGTTGGTACTGCTGCAAATCGACAATCGCCGCATGAATATCGGCAATCGCCGCCAGCCCGAGGTTGGCTTCCTGCAAACGCACGCCACCGGTTTCCAGCAGCAACACAGCGCGAGTCGGGATGCCCTTGCGGTTGTCTTCGGCGGCCAGTTCCAGCGCGCCGGCAATCTTCGCCCCGCCGACTTCGCCGAGGCTGCCGCCCTGGAACGCGCCTTCGATGGCGGCGATCACCACCGGTAAACCGTCGACGCTGCCCTTGGCGATCACCACGCCGTCATCGGCTTGCGGCACCACGCCCTGGCGTTCGAGCCACGGCGACATGACCCGTTGAAACGGGTCGAGCAATTCGCGGAAGGTCCCGGCATCGAGCAAGGCTTTCGCCCGTTGCCGCGCACCGAGTTCGACAAAGCTGTGCTTGTGCAACAGCGCTGTGCTGTCAGTCATGGTCGATCTCCTCGAAACCTTGTTCCAGACGCAGCCGCACCACACCCGGCGTGGCGCCGAAATCGTGGATATCGATGGCCATCGCCGGTGGCGTGGTGCCGTCGAACATCCGCGCGAACAGATGCTGCCAGCGCTGCTGCGCGCCGTTGACCGAGGTCTGCACATTGATCGTCAGCTTGCCGGCCAGCCCCGGTTCGATCAGCACTTCCAGATCGCCCGAGCCGACACAACCGACCAGCGCGCGCCCGCGCGGCGGCTGCCCGGCGGGGAATTCAAAGGATAAGGTTTCCATCAAAACGCTCCCTGAAGGATGCCGTCGCGCTCGATACGGTCGAGCAGCAGCGTGGCGGCGAGCAAGTCGGCGGCGCCACCGGGCGAGGCATTCAATGCGATGAGTTGTTGATCCAGTTCGTGCAGGCGCCGACGCCCGCCGAGGCTGGCGCTACCGCCAGCGTCGAGCACCGCTTGCGCGCCTTGCTGCATGGCGTGCAGGCCTTGTTCACCGGCGCGGTAGAGCACGCAGGTGTCGGCCAGATCGGTCATGATCGCCAGCAGCGCATCGAGCCGGGCGTTCTGTTCGCCGTGGCCTCTGGCGCGGCTGCGTTTGAGTTGCGGCAGGCCGCGTTGCAGCACGGACGGGAAGCCGAGTTGCGCTTCTTCCCGAGCGCCGCGTGCGCCGTAACGCAGGGCGACTTGTGCGCCGTGGCTCAGCGGTTTTGGTGCGTAGCGGTCATCCAGCAAGGCCAGACGTGCGGCGCGAACAGAGACGGCGTTGGCGCTTGAGGATTTCGGTTCCAGCGCAGCGGCGGTCACCAGTAATCCCAGCGCCCAAATGGCACCGCGATGGGTATTCACCCCGTTGGTGGTGGCTAGCATCGCTTGCTCGCCTTCGCGACCGATGCGGCCAATCGTTTCGCGCAACGTTGAATCGACTTCGCCGATGTCCACCGCCGCTTCAGCCATTTCCTTGAACGCCGGCCATAACGACAACGCCGAAGCGTGCATCAGGCCCAGGTGCAGATCGGTGTGCGCGCCATTGCCACGCCGGTCGACCAGCGCCGGCTTCGGCGACAGATCGGCTTCGTCGATCAGCGCATCCACCGCCAGGTCGGCCAGGCGTTCGCTCAGGCTCAGGGGTTTCGCTTGCAGGTTGAGTGCGTGCATTACCAGCTCCTGAACTTGGCGGGCGGGTTGTAGAGGCCGCCAGACCACTCGACCAGATCGGCCACGCTTTTCGCCGCCAGCAGTTCGCGGGTGGCGTCGGTGCGGCGGATGCCGAGGTCTTCGGGCAAGGCGATCAGGCCTTCGCGGCGCATGCGTTCGGTGTCTTTCGGGTTGTGGCGCAGGCCGATGGCAGTCACGCCCGCAACCGCAGCGATCATCGCTTGGCGTTCTTCCAGCGAACGGGCCTTGTACAGGTAGGCGATGCCCTCCTCGGTAAGCAGGTGGGTGACGTCGTCGCCGTAGATCATGATCGGCGCCAGCGGCATGCCGCTTTTCTTCGCCACTTCCACCGCGTCGAGGGTTTCGACGAAGGTCGGTTTGCCGCCCTCCTGGAAGGTCTCGACCATTTGCACCACGAGTTTCTTGCCGCGTTCGAGCATCGGTTGCTGTGAATCGTCGTGGCGCATGTCGAGCCACGCCGGGGTGCCGTGACGCCGACCGCGCGGGTCGTGGCCCATGTTCGGTGCACCGCCGAAACCGGCGAGACGACCACGGGTCACGGTCGAGGAATGGCCGTCGCCATCGACCTGCAACGTCGCGCCGATAAACAGATCCACCGCGTACTGCCCGGCGAGTTGGCAGAACATCCGGTTGGAGCGCAGCGAACCGTCACGCCCGGTGAAGAACACGTCCGGGCGTGCGGCGATGTAGTTCTCCATGCCCAGTTCAGTGCCGAAGCAATGCACGCTTTCGACCCAGCCGCTTTCGATCGCCGGGATCAGCGTCGGGTGCGGGTTGAGCGTCCAGTTGCGGCAGATCTTGCCTTTGAGGCCGAGGGATTCACCGTAGGTTGGCAGGATCAACTCAATGGCAGCGGTGTTGAAACCGATGCCGTGGTTCAGCGACTGCACGTTGTGTTTTTCGTAGATCCCGCGAATCGCCATCATCGCCATCAACACGTGCACCGGTTTGATGTGCCGTGGGTCGCGGGTAAACAGCGGTTCGATGTAGAACGGCTTATCGGCCACCACCACGAAATCCACCCATGAGGCCGGGATGTCGACGCGCGGCAGTTCGCTGACGTCATCGACCAATTGGTTGACCTGGACGATGACGATGCCGTCGCTGAACGCCGCCGGTTCGATCAGTGCCGGGGTGTCTTCGGTGCTGGGGCCGGTGTAGATATTGCCGGCGCGGTCGGCCATGAACCCGGCCGAGAGCACGACGTTGGGGATCAAGTCCACCACCAGCCGCGCGTAGAGTTCGATGTAGGTATGAATCGCGCCGATTTCCAGCAGGCCGTCTTCGAGCAACTGGCTGATGCGCAGGCTCTGGGTGCCGGCGAAGGAGAAATCGAGCTTGCGGGCGATGCCGCGTTCGAACAGGTCGAGGTGTTCGGAACGGCCGACACTGGGCATGATCATGTGCAGATCATGCAGCTTGGCCGGATCGGCTTTGGCCAGCGAACGGGAAAGGAAATCCGCCTGCTTCTGGTTGTTGCCCTCCAGCACCACCCGGTCGCCGGGATGGATCAACGCTTCGAGCGCGGCGACGATCTTGTCGCTTGGCAGTACCACACCGTCGGCCAGCCCGCGCACCTTGTCGAGACGCCGCTGCTTTTCGTCACGCCGCCGCGTCCAGCGCGAGTCGGGGGAAATTGTTGTTGTCATGCTCACTCCACGGGGTTCGCTGTCGTGGAGCTACGTTAGGCGTGTGGGGTGGGGGCATCAATCAAGCGCGGTGGTGAATCATTACGCTCAGGGTAACGATCAAGAGCGCCCTCACCCTAGCCCTCTCCCGGAGGGAGAGGGGACTGACCGAGGTGTCTGGCGCCATACATCGACCTGCCCCACCGAGTCGATTATGGATTCACAGCGGTACTTTCCGGTTGGCGAAAATTGTGAGCATCCTGCGGTCGGCCCCCTCTCCCTCCGGGAGAGGGCTGGGGTGAGGGTCAGCTTTTTCGCTACTCCGTCGGCACCAACCTATCCAACACCCGATTCACCGCCATCTCCGCCACCATCACCACTTGGGCAATGCCCTGCAGCGTCTTGCGGTGCGTGCCTTGCACCAGCGCCGCATGGTTGTTGAGCATGACCGTGGCCGAGCCGAGGGATTCGCTGGCGTCGGCCAGCAGGGATTCGCTGTCGGCGTCGGGGTTGGCCATATACAGCGTGTTGGGGGTGTAGGGCGTGGCCATGAGGTCGGGTTTTGGCGGGCCGAGGTAATGGTCGAGGGCGCGCTCGGCGGCTTCGTGGAATTTCTTTGATTCGGGGGCTTCGTAGGGGGACGCCGGGTCTGTGACCGGCGGGTTTGGCGTTACTTTGAACATGGACGACTTTCCTCTGTTGAGGCTGCGACCATCCCGCTGCTAAACGATAGGGAGGCAGCTGCGCGCAAGTTAGCAGACCGGTAGTCATCCAATACCGGCGCACCCGAAGGTGCCATGCGCACAGCCACCATCAAGCGCAGGCGAATACCTGACTGGATGAGACTCGTACGACCGGACAACTAGCCGGGCTGCTAAACCCGATCACTGGGAATCAGTGACGGGATCAAGTTACGCAGCCTGCCGAGGGCGCACAAGCCGGCGGATTCTGGTGCATGCGTAGGCAGCGGCGCAAGGATTTGTAGGCCAGGGAGCCGTAACATCGAGTGTCTTTAAACAGCTGCGCTGAAAGGTGTTTATTGCGCACGGAGATTGAGGATTTGTCTGTCGGATTGAGGTGTGGCGACTGGCGCCTTCGCGAGCAAGCCCGCTCCCACAGGGGATTTATGGCGTACATAAAATCTGCATCCACTAAAGACCCACTGTGGGAGCGGGCTTGCTCGCGAAGAGGCCAGTCAGGCCACTGAAGACTCCGGATCAGTGGATAAGTCCGGCATCCACCAACAACTGCTCCAACCCCAACAAATCCGGGACTTTCGCCACCTGCTCCCCGACCTGCACCGCCGCCTGCTCCAGCGCACACAACGGCACATCGACATAACTCAACTGACTGTCGAGCTTGTACGAACGCGGGATCCCCTGCACCAGCAGCGCAATGAATTTCAGCTGCGGCAACCCACCGAGAGCGTTGAGGATGACGATCCGCGCGCGTTCGCCGATGACGATTTTCTGCCCGCAGGCCGACTCGAAACTCAGCAGCGGAATCTGCCGTTCACGCCAGCTCACCCGCCCCAGGTACCACGGCGGGGTGTCGAGGTCGAAGGCGCTGGCCTGATAGTCGATCAGCTCGGCGACGGCGACGTTGGGCAGGATCAGGTTGCGATCGGCCAACGGCAGCAGCAGGCCGGTGAGTTGGCTGGTGCGCGCGTTGTGGCGGCGCTCATGCATGTTTCTTGCTCCAGTGGGCAATGCTTTCGAGCAGCACCGATTCCTGATACGGCTTGCCGAGGTAGTCGTTGACGCCGATGGCCATCGCGCGGTCGCGGTGTTTCTGCCCGGTGCGCGAGGTGATCATGATGATCGGCAGGTGTTGCAGGCGTTCGTCGTGGCGCACTTGAGTGGCGACTTCGAAGCCGTCCATGCGCGGCATTTCGATGTCGAGCAGCATCAGGTCGGGCATGTGTTCTTCGAGCAGCAACATGGCGTCGACACCGTCCTTGGCGGTCAGCACGTTCATGCCGTGGCGTTCGAGCAAACGGCTGGTGACCTTGCGCACGGTCACCGAGTCATCGACCACCAGCACCAGCAACGGCTTCTGCGGTTCGCTGTCGATTTCCGCCGGCGCCGGACGCTGTGCAACCCGCGCCTGCATCGCGCGGATCGGTGCGAGTAGATCAAGAATCAGCACCACCCGGCCATCGCCAAGAATCGTCGCCCCGGACACGCCCTGCACCGCCGCAAACTGCGGGCCGAGGCTCTTGACCACGATCTCGCGGGTGCCAGCCATCGCATCGACTTGCACCGCGATGTGCCGGTCATTGCACTGCACCAGCAGCACCGGCAATGGCAGGCTCTGGCCGAGCAGTTTGGGGCGTGGCGCGGTTTTCAGCAGCTCGCCCAGATAGCACAGTTCGTAGCGCTGGCCGGCGTAGTGGTAGCTCGGCGGATCGTTGCGGTAGTGCGCTTCCAGATCATTCGGCAACACGCGGACGATGCCTTCGATGGTGTTCAGCGGAATCGCATATTGATCCTCACCACATTGCACCATCAGCGCGCGGTTGACCGACACGGTGAACGGCAGACGAATGCGAAAATGCACACCCTGCCCCGGCACCGAATCGATGCTCATGGTGCCGCCGAGCTGGCGGACTTCCTCATGAACCACGTCCATGCCGACGCCGCGCCCGGAAATCTGGGTGATCTTTTCCGCCGTGGAGAACCCCGGCTGCAGGATGAACTGCAGCACGTCGCGGTCGCTGATCTCGGCGTCCGGTGCCAGCAGGCCGCGCTTGATTGCCTTGCGCCGCACCGCTTCCAGCGGCACCCCGGCGCCATCGTCGCGAATATCGAAAACGATGTCGCCGCCCTCGCGGGTCAGGTCGAGGGTGATCGTGCCCTGCGCGGGTTTGCCCGCCGCCAGCCGCACTTCGGCCGACTCCAGGCCATGGTCGACGGCGTTGCGCAGCATGTGCTCCAGCGGCGCGGCCATGCGCTCCAGCACGTTGCGATCCATCTCGCCTTCGGCGTTGCCGATGATGAACGCGACGTCTTTGTTCAGCTCTTCGGCGACCTGCCGCACGATGCGTTTCAGGCGCGGCAGCATGCGCTCGAACGGCACCATGCGCGTGCGCATCAGGCCTTCCTGCAACTCGGTGTTGATCCGCCCCTGTTGCTGCAACAGGTTCTCGGCGTCGTGATTGCGGCGCTCGAGGGTTTCCTTGAGATCGAGCAAGTCGGAGGCAGACTCGAACAGCGCCCGCGACAGTTGCTGCAACTGCGAATGACGGTCCATTTCCAGCGGATCGAATTCTTCGTAACCGAGGCGCTCGGCATCGACTTGCTGACGGCTGAGAATCCGCCCCTGGGTTTCGGTGTCGAGTCGGCGCAACTGATCGCGCATGCGCTCGATGGTGGTTTCCATCTCGTTCAGCGCGGTTTGCGCATCGCTGACTTGCTGCTCGATACGCCCACGAAAAATCGAGGTTTCCCCGGCCAGATTGACCAGCTCATCAAGCAGTTCGGCGGAGACCTTGACCATGTCCGCGCCGGCATCAGCGGCGGGTGCCGCAGGCTCGGTCTTGGCCGGAATCGGCAACAGCGGCGGTGTGTCAGGAGTCGCCGGGTGGCTGAAATTCTGGATCGCATTGATCAGCCGATCCGCCGGCGGGCAAGGCTGCCCGGCGCGCACGCCGTCGAGCATCTGCGCCAACCGGTCATGCCCGCGCTGCACCAGCGCGAACAGTTCGGCGGACGGTTGCAGCACGCCGGTGGCGAGGCTTTCGTAAAGGTATTCGAGCTCATGGGCGAGGTCGCCGATCGGGCCGATCTCGACCATCCGCGCGCCGCCCTTGAGGGTGTGCAGATCGCGCAGCAGGGTTTCCACTTCCTGCCGATTGCCCGGCTCGGCCTGCCAGCGCAGCAACGCCGCGCCGGAGCTTTCGATGATGTCGAAACCTTCTTCGAGGAAGATTTCCAGCAGTTCCGGATCATGCGCCGCGCTGTCGGGCTCAGCTGTAGGCTGTGCCGCTTCGGCACTGCCGGAGTGGCCCTGACGGAAATGGCGGATCGCTTCGATCAGGTCTTGCGCCGGGGTCAGCGGCTGATGGGCGTGCAACTGTTCGAGCAACTGGGCCAAGCGGTCGTGGCTCTTGCGCAGCAAGCGTCCGAGCAGCTCGCTGTAACTGTGGCGACGATCCACCAGACCTTCGTAAAGACTTTCCAGCTCATGGGCCAGATCGCCGATGGCGTCGACCTCGGCCATTCGTGCGCCACCCTTGAGGGTGTGCAAATCGCGTTGCAACGACGACAGCGGCGCAGCGTTGTCCGGGTCGCTCAACCAGCGCTGCAGGGCTTGCCCGGCACTGTCGAGAATGTCCACCGCTTCTTCGAGGAAGATCTCGACGATCTCGTCGTCCGGTGCGGTCTCGGCATTGGCGTGGGCGAGTTCGGCGGTCGCGGCGCCCAGTTCGCTGATGCTCAAGGTCCTGCTGCCGTCGCTGCGAATCAGCCCCATCGCCGTCGGGTCGAGGCTTTCATCGAGCAGTTCGTGCAAGGCGCGGATGCGCTGCGGCTGTGGGGTGATTTCCTGTCCGGCAGCCAGTTCGTCGAGCATGTTGATCAGCGCTTCATGGGCGTTCTGCGCTTCGTGGAAAAACCTGTCGCTGACCGCCAGGCTGCTTTCTTCGACGGCGCCATAGAGGTCGAGCAAGGCTTCGCAGAGCACGTCCACCGGCAGCAGATCGGCGAGGTGTGCGCCTTCGCCAAGGGTGGTCAGTTCATCGAGCAGCGCGCTGAGTTCCTGACGCTCGCCGGGGTGTTGCTGCCAGCGCTGCAACAGACTTTCGGCGTCGAGCAGGATGTCCATGCCCTGGGCGAGGAAGTTGTTGATCAGTTGCGGATCGCGCTTGATCCGCAGGCCGGTGTTCGGCGCGTTGAGGATCGCTTCCAGGCGTTCGGCCAGCAGCGTTTCGGTGCGTTTGATCAGCGACTGCGCACCGACAATCGGCGCCAGCGGATCGTGCTTGAGCTGGCGCAGACCGACGCGGAACAGGCCTTCGGCTTCAAGGAGCAATTCCACTTCATCGAGATCCAGCGGCAACTGATGCGCCTTGAACTCGCGCGCCAGTTTATCCAGCGGCGCGGCCAGTTCGGCAATCGGCAACACGCCGGCCATCGAGGCACTGCCCTTGAGCGTGTGCAAGGCGCGCTGCAATTCGTCGCTGGCCGGCAGCGGCACATGCTCGGCAGCCTGATCGAGGAAGCGGTTGAGGCTGGCGAGGTGGGTCTCGGCTTCGTTGCGAAAGATCTCCAGCAACAGCGGATCGAGGGCCGCCACGTCGTCGACGTCTTCGGCTGCCAGCGGCTCGACACCTTTGGCCAGCGCATGCGCACGGGCCGCCAGTTGATCGACATCGCTGCGCTGACGCTGGCGGTGCGTGGCAAATTCGCTGATCAGTTCCGGCAGCAGCAACACCGTGTCGGTGAGCAACTGCTGCACCTGCGCGCCGGGTTCTACGCTGTGTTCCAGCACGCGGTTGAGCAGGTTTTCCACCGCCCAGGCCAGCTCGCCAAGGATCAGCGCACGAACCATGCGCCCGCTGCCCTTCAAGGTGTGAAAGGCCCGACGCAGTTCGGTCAGTGCGGCGCGATCATGGGTGTCGGCCGTCCAGCGCGGCAGGTATTCGTGCAGAACCTCGAGCACCTCGTCGGTCTCTTCGAGGAACACTTCGCGCAGTTCATCGTCCACCGGTTCTTCATCGACCGGCGGCGGCATCAGGCTGCCGGGGGTGATCAAGGCCGGCGGATTGACCGCCGACACCGGGCTGGCCAGCACATCGGCCAGCGACTGCACGGTCTCGGGGTCATCCAGTGCCTGCAGATCCTGCATCACCAGCGCTTCGCTGGGGCTGAGCACATCGTCGAGCAGCGGTACGTGTTGTTCATGTGGAAAGAACCCCAGGCTGGCGAGGCTCTTCTGTGCGACATCCAGCAGTTGCTCATTCGGCGCCTGCGGGTCGTCGCTCAGGCGTTCGAGGTAATACTCGAGGCTGGTGATGACGTCGGCCAGATTATCCAGTTGCTGCCAGCCCGGCTGATGCGGATCGAGCAGCAGGTGTTCGCGGATGAAGCTGTTGCAGGCCTCGACCAGACTCGCCGCCCGGCTCAGCGGAATCATCGCCAGCGCACCGCGCACCTGGGTCAACAACTCCGGCAGCGGCTGCAGTTGCTGGCGATCCCAGTCGGCGTCGATGTAATCGACGATCATGTCCTTGGCCTGTTGCAGGCAGATGCGTGCTTCCTTGATCACGATCTGATGAATCTGCGTCAGGTCGGTGGTCGGCAGGCGCGCGTCTTCGGGGCTTTCCGGCTCGACGGTGCCGACCATGCCGGCGAGGTTGGCTTCGACGTAAAGCAGCGCGCCGGCAACGTCCATAAGGGTCGCGTCATTCGGTTCGCGCTGGCCCTGAGCGAGGCTGAGCACCACCGCCAGTTGATCGATGATGACTTTGCGCGGCTGGCCGAAACCGAGCACCGCGAGGGTGTCGGCGATCTGCCGCAACGGCGCCAGCAGACTCTCCAGATCGGAGGTGTGCTGACGGTCGCTACGGACGAACAGGTCGAGGCGTTCCTTGACCCGCACCAATTCTTCGCACAGCGCCGCCAGCACCGAGCGCATCGCATCGCGGTCGGGGCCGGCCAGACGCGCGCGTTCTTCGTCGACCATCGCGCTGTCGGGCAACGCGTCGTCCAGGGAGTAGCGATCTTTCATGGTCAGCATCTGCCCGGTGGGATGTTCGGCTTTGGCAATATAGAACAGCAGGCTTTTCAGCAACTCCGGCGGGGGCGGCTGATTAAGGCCGCGCGGGCCTTGTTCGAGCAGGCGCTTGAGTTCCTTGTCGGCGTCCTTGAACAGGCTGCGCAACGCCGGACTGTTGGCAATGGCGCCTTCGCGCATGCCTTCGACCAGCGCGGAAGCGACCTGCCACAGCGGACTCAACGGCGCGTCAAAGCTCAGCGCTTCGAGGCGCTGGAAAACTTTCGCCAGGTATTCGAGGTGGGTCTGGTCATCCTGCTCGCGCAGCAAACCGACCAGCGCCATTTGCAGCATCTGGCGCAACTTGCGCAGCATGTTGGGCCACTCGGCCGGCTCCAGCGCGGCCAGCGCTTCTGCGCTCAACGGCGGCAAGTCCGGCAGTGGCGGGCTGAACAGGCTGGTTTCCGAGAGCAGGCTGTCGCCGCGGGCACTGCGCAGATCGTTGATCAGCGGCAGCACCACCAGCGGCAGGTCGCGGCGGGCGCTCTGCACCCGATCGAGATAGATCGGCAATTGCCCAAGGGCTTGCAGCAGCAAGTGCAGGGCTTCATCGCGATGGGCGACGCGCCCCTGCTGCAAGGCTTCGACCAGATGCTCCATTTCTTCGGCGAGCAACGCCGCGCCGTAGAACTCGACCATCTGCAAACTGCCGTGCACCTGATGGATATAGACCAGGCATTCATCCAGCCCCGGCGCGGCCTGCGGGTCATCGAGCACGGCTTCAATTGCCTGATGCGCCTGCCTCAGCGTTTCGGCAATTTCACCCTTGACCCATTCGAGGGCCACGTAGTCGTGCCGGTCACCCATAACCACTCCACTCACGCCTTGTCCGTCGCGGACGCCGACGGCAAGGTGAAACCGGATACCGAACGGCGCAGCTGACTGGCCATCTTCGCCAGATTGCCGATGCTCTCGGCGGTGGCGGTGGAGCCGGACGAGGTCTGCGAGGTGATCTGCTGGATCACGTTCATCGTCAGCGAGATCTGCCCGGCCGACGAGGTCTGCTGCTGCGCCGCGTTGGAGATGCTTTGAATCAGCGCGGCGAGGGTTTTCGAAACGCCTTCGATTTCTTCCAAAGCCACCCCGGCATCCTGCGCCAGTCGGGCGCCGCGCACCACTTCGGTGGTGGTCTGCTCCATGGAAATCACCGCTTCGTTGGTGTCGGTCTGAATCGCCCGCACCAGGGTTTCAATCTGCCGGGTGGCGGCGGACGAACGTTCGGCCAGTCGCTGCACTTCGTCGGCGACCACGGCAAAGCCGCGCCCGGCATCCCCGGCCATCGAGGCCTGAATCGCCGCGTTGAGCGCGAGGATGTTGGTCTGGTCGGCAATGTCGTCGATCAGGCTGACGATATCGCCGATTTCCTGCGACGACTCGCCCAGACGCTTGATGCGTTTGGCGGTGTCCTGAATCTGTTCGCGGATGTTGTCCATGCCGTGGATGGTGTTGTGCACCACCTCGTTGCCCTTGTTGGCGATTTCCACCGAGCGCTCGGCCACCGCCGAGGATTCAGCGGCGTTGGCCGAGACCTGATCGATGGACTGGGCCATATCGCTGATGGCTGTCGAGGCTTCGGAAATCTGCTGCGCCTGATGCTCCGAGGCCTGGGCCAGGTGCATGGCAGTGGCCTGGGTTTCCTGCACCGCTGCGGCAACCTGGCCGGCGGTGAGGTTGATGGTGGCAACCAGATCACGCAGTTGGTCGACGGAATAGTTGATCGAATCGGCGATGGTCCCGGTGAAGTCTTCGGTCACCGAGGCGGTTACGGTCAGGTCACCGTCGGCGAGGTCTTCGATCTCGTCGAGCAGGCGCATGATCGCGTTCTGATTGCGTTCGTTCTTCTCGGCGGTCTCGCGCAACTGGCGGTTGGTTTCACGAACCATGACCATGCCGATCAGGATGATCGAAGCCAGCGCCAGCAAGCCCAGCACGTAGCCGCCGATGGTGTCGGTGCTGCGCCCGCCGGCAAGATTTTCGAAACCGCTGGCGAGGTGCGAGGCTTCGTCGAGCAGGGTCTGCGACAGGCTGAAGATATTGCTCGCCGACTCCCGGACCTTGAACAGCTCCGGCGAGGTTTCGAGGATTTCGTCCACCGAGCCGGAGACGAACTGGAACAGCTCGGAAATTTCACTCAGCCGCGCACGGGCATCACGGTCTTCGACTTGGCTGATTTTCAGGGTCGGGTTGCCCTGCAACATGCCGTTGAGGACTTGGCCGAAACGGGTGGCGTCGCGGCCAAACGCATCGGCAGCCTGCTGCGAATTCTCGTCGCCGGCCAGTACGGTGTTGACCGCGCCGAGAATGCGTTCAGCCAGCAGCGATTGGCGCTGGGCCATCGCCACCTGCGCAGCTGGCGCACCGCGCTGCAGGAGGATCTCGACGACTTTTTCGTATTCGATCTGCAACTGCGGCACGGTTTCGGCCAGGGTCGCGGCGACTTGATGCAGCGAGAGCACGGTCTGTTCGCTGGAGAGAATCGCATCGGTGTTTTTCAGCAGGCGTTCCCAATCCAGCTGCACCGCGCGCATTTCCGGGCGCACGGTGGCCGGCGCGGGTGGTAGGCCGGTGGCCGGGTCGCCCTTCTTCAGGTAACCCCAGCGCTGGGCAAAATCGTTGCGCGCATCGCTCAGCAGCTTGAACGCTGCCGACTTCCCGGCGGCGGCTTCGGTGGCGTTCTTGGCGATGCGTTGCGACAGCACGCGCAGCTCACCGGCGTGGCCGATGTACTGCTTGTCGTAGTTGGCCTGGGTGTTGAGGTAGGCGAAGTTGGCGAACAGCAGCATGATGAACACGATCAGTGCGATGAACAGCACGATGATCTGCGAGCGACTGCGCGACCCTTCCGCCGATTTGCCTGTTTTTGCCTTTGTCATCGGTCCTCGCCTATGAAACCTGCCACGGTCCACTGTGGGATTTGTGGTGAGGGGATTTATCCCCGATGGGTCGCGCAGCGGCCCCAACACTGAGTTGTATCTGGCACATCGCGAATGCAGGTTTTGGGTTGGCTTCGCCAACCATCGGGGATAAATCCCCTCGCCACAGACCCCCACCCCATAGATATCTGGTGCTTCGGCTATATCGCGACGCTCATGAACACCGGCGATTTGGCCAGCGCAAACAGGCTGAACACCCGCCAGTTCTGCTCACGCCGGAAATAGCCTTTGACGAACTCGGCCTTGGAGCCCTGGCGCTTGCTGATCGAGATCGGTTCGAAGCTGTCCTGCTCGAAGTGCTGCAAACCGAACACCTCATCCACCAGCAGCCCGGCGAAGACGTCGTTGTGCTCCACCACCAACACACGCCGCTGTTTGCGCAACGGCGACAGCTCGTGACCGAAGAAGCCGCACAGGTCCATGATCGGCAGCAAGCGCCCACGCAGGTTAGCCACCCCTTTGACCCACGGCTTGACCCCGGGCAACTGAGTGCAGCGCGGTTCGTGCAGCACTTCGCTGACTTCGCCCATCGGCGTCACGTACCAATGCTCGCCGAGGCGAAAACCGATGCCGCTCCAGCGATCCTGACGGCCGGGCTGCGACGGCAGGTCCGCCGCCAGCAGACGGCAGCGCTGGTCGATCTGCCACAGCAGCTCGAACGCGGTCAGCGACTGGTTCATGGCCGCGCGATCAACCGGCCAGCACGTTGTTCAGGGTCTTGATCAGCATGTCTTCTTCGACCGGTTTGGTCAGGTAATCCTTCGCGCCCTGGCGCGTGCCCCAAACCTTGTCGGTTTCCTGATCCTTGGTGGTGATGATGATCACCGGAATATGGCTGGTCTCGGCATCCTTGGTCAGTTGCCGGGTGGCCTGGAAGCCGTTGAGGCCAGGCATGACGATGTCCATCAAGACCGCGTCAGGCTTTTCCTGACGGGCCAGGGCTACGCCGTCGGCGCCGTTTTCGGCCTTGAGCACTTCATGGCCGTGCTTTTCCAGCATGCCGGTGAGTTTGTACATTTCAGTCGGCGAATCATCGACGATCAGGATACGTGCCATGGTCTTCCCCATTTTTCTTGTCGACACCCGGCCCGCTGGCCGAGCGTCACTGTACGTGTCTTACTGCGGCAAAACGGCGGCGAAGCCCGGAACATGGGCCTGAATCGCGTCAAGCAGCTCTTCCTTGCTGAAAGGCTTGGTCAAAAATTGATCAGAACCGACAATCCGCCCCTTGGCCTTGTCGAACAGCCCGTCACGCGACGACAGCATGATCACCGGCGTGGCCTTGAACGCACTGTTGTTCTTGATTAAAGCGCAGGTCTGATAACCATCCAGACGCGGCATCATGATGTCGACAAAAATGATCCCGGGGTGGTGATCGGCGATCTTGGCCAACGCGTCGAAACCGTCGATGGCCGTGATGACTTCGCAGCCCACATTTCTCAACAGCGTTTCGGCGGTGCGACGAATCGTTTTCGAGTCATCGATCACCATGACCTTCAAGGCGCTGGACTGCTGTTCCATAAGAGGGCTCTACCGTCGCCTTTGCGAATCAAATTGTCCGTTTTGCGATGAGTAATGGCTGGAAACCCTTGATGCTCAAGGGCCAGCACGCTATGCCAGCCTTTTTAGCACAGTCTCCAGATGCAATCTATCGACGGGTTTTTCCTTGACCGAAAACCCTGCCAGCGCCACTCTGGCGGCACTTTTTCAATACCGATCCGGTAGCCAATTTTCGAGGAAACCCCAATGAGCGTTCGCGTCGGGATTGTCATGGACCCTATCGCCAGCATTTCCTATAAAAAGGATAGCTCGCTGGCCATGCTGCTGGCCGCGCAGAAACGTGGCTGGGAACTGTTCTACATGGAGCAGCGCGACCTGTATCAGGCCGAAGGTCAGGCCCGGGCGCGCATGAAGCCGCTGAAAGTCTTCGCCAACCCGGAAAAATGGTTCGAACTGGACGCCGAGCAGGACAACCTGCTGAGCGACCTCGACGTGATCCTGATGCGCAAGGATCCGCCGTTCGACATGGAGTTCGTCTACTCCACCTACTTGCTGGAACAGGCCGAAACCGCCGGCGTGCTCGTGGTGAACAAGCCGCAGAGCCTGCGCGACTGCAACGAAAAACTGTTCGCCACGCTGTTCCCGCAGTGCACGCCGCCAACTATCGTCAGCCGTCGCGCCGATGTGCTGCGTGAATTCGCCGCCAAGCATGGCGACGTGATCCTCAAGCCGCTGGACGGCATGGGTGGCACTTCGATTTTCCGTCACCGCGCCGGCGACCCGAACCTGTCGGTGATTCTGGAAACCCTGACCGCCCTCGGCAATCAGCAGATCATGGGCCAGGCCTACCTGCCGGCAATCAAGGACGGCGACAAACGCATCCTGATGATCGACGGCGAGCCGGTGGATTACTGCCTGGCGCGAATTCCGGCTCAAGGCGAAACCCGTGGCAACCTCGCGGCCGGTGGTCGTGGCGAAGCGCGGCCGCTGACCGACAAGGATCGCTGGATTGCCGCCCAGGTCGGCCCGACCCTGCGCGAGAAAGGTCTGCTGTTCGTCGGTCTGGACGTGATCGGTGAAAACCTCACCGAAATCAACGTGACCAGCCCGACTTGCATCCGCGAAATCGACAACGCATTCGGCACCGACATCGGCGGCATGCTGATGGATGCCATCGACAAGAAGCTGCAAGCCGCCGGCAAAAAGCCGCAAGCTTGACGTGTGTCACATGCAGCTTGTCGCTTGAAGCGTGAAGCCCAAGGCGCGAAACCAACATTGCGTTATCATGCGCAGCCTCTGAAAAACGCGATGTTGGTTTTCTTGTCATGACCCTCCCGTCCGATCTGCCCGCAGAACTCGCCCACCGTGGCGTGCGCCCGGCCGATCGCCTCGGATTTACCCTGTTTCTCGCGGCGCTGATTCATTTGGCGCTGCTGCTTGGCGTTGGCTTCACCATGGTCGAGCCCAAGCAGATCAGCAAAACCCTGGAAATCACCCTCGCCACCTTCAAGAGCGAAACCAAGCCGAAAAAGGCTGACTTCCTCGCTCAGGAAAACCAGGAAGGCAGCGGCACCCTCGACAAGAAGGCGATTCCCAAGACCACCGAGGTCGCGCCGTTCCAGGACAATCAGGTCAAGAAGGTCACCCCGCCCCCGGCCGCCAAACCGGAAGTGCGTGAAGCCGCGCCAAAGGCTGCGGTGACCACGGTGGCGCCGAAACAGCAAAAGGCGCCGACCAAGAAAGAAGAAACCAAAACCGAGACCAAACCTGCGGTCAATGCGCCGACCTTTGACAGTTCGCAGCTGTCCAGCGACATCGCCAGCCTCGAAGCGGAACTGGCCAACGAACAACAGCTGTATGCCAAGCGCCCGCGGATTCACCGCTTGAGCGCGGCCTCGACCATGCGCGACAAGGGCGCCTGGTACAAGGATGACTGGCGCAAGAAAGTCGAGCGCATCGGCAACCTCAATTACCCCGAGGAAGCTCGGCGCAAGCAGATCTACGGCAACCTGCGGCTGATGGTCTCGATCAACCGCGACGGCTCGCTGTATGAAGTGCTGGTGCTGGAATCGTCCGGCCAGCCGTTGCTGGATCAGGCGGCGCAGCGCATCGTCCGGCTGGCGGCACCGTTTGCACCGTTTACCGGCGATCTGTCGGATATCGACCGACTGGAAATCATCCGCACCTGGAAATTCGCCCGGGGCGACAAGCTCTCCAGCAACTGACCGCCGGCATACAGGTTTTTTGTGGTGAGGGGATTTATCCCCGATCGGCTGCGAAGCAGTCGCAAAACCAGCATGCGCGGTATGTCAGGCATATCACGTCAATGGATTCAGGGCCGCTTCGCGCCCCATCGGGGATAAATCCCCTCACCACAAAGGTTCAGCTTCAACAATGGATCTGCGTTGTTCTCTGATCCTCAGCTTGTCAGTTCGCCCCTTGAACGCCACACTATCGCTCATGAAAAACGTCAGCCCCAGCTACCTCAAGCATCACTTCCTGATCGCCATGCCACACATGGCCGACCCGAACTTTGCCCACACCTTGACCTACATCGTCGAGCACACGGCCAATGGCGCCATGGGGCTGGTGGTCAATCGACCGCAAGAGCTGAATCTGGCTGACATTCTCGAACAATTGCGCCCGGACATCGATCCGCCAGCGCTGTGCCAGCATGTGCCGATCTTCATTGGTGGCCCGGTGCAGACCGATCGCGGTTTCGTCCTGCACCCGGCGGGCAAAACCTTTCAGGCCACCGTCGAGCTGGACGGGGATCTGGCGCTGTCCACCTCGCAGGACGTGCTGTTCGCCATCGCCGACGGCGTAGGCCCGGCGAAAAGCGTAATCACCCTTGGTTATGCCGGTTGGGAAGCCGGGCAACTGGAGGCCGAGCTGGCCGACAACGCCTGGCTGACCTGCCCGTACGACGCCGACATCCTGTTCAACACCAGCAGCGAACTGCGTCTTGAGGCGGCGGCCCGGCACCTGGGGATCAACCTCAGCCTGCTGACCAGCCAGGCAGGGCACGCCTGATGGCCCTGCGCCTGATTCTCGGCTTCGACTACGGCACCAAACAGATCGGCGTTGCGGTCGGCCAGGTGATTACCGGCCAGGCCCGCGAGCTGTGCACCCTGAAAGCGCAGAACGGCGTGCCCGACTGGAATCAGGTCGAAGCGCTGTTCAAGGAATGGAAACCCGACGCCGTGGTGGTCGGCCTGCCGCTGAACATGGACGGTACGCCCAGCGAGATGTGCCTGCGCGCGGAGAAATTCGCCCGCCGTCTCAATGGCCGTTTCAATGTGCCCTTCTATACCCACGACGAACGCCTGACCACCTTTGAAGCCAAGGGTGAGCGACTGGTGCGTGGCGGGCAGAAAGGCAGTTACCGCGACAACCCGGTGGACGCCATCGCCGCCGCCCTGCTGTTGCAGGGCTGGCTCGATGAAAACACTGCATTGTTTGAATCCTGACAAGCGCTTCGGCGCTTTTCTTTTGGTTATAAACCCAGCCACGTCCGGCAGGACGCGGCTCGGAATCACGAAGGAGCATCCATGAGCCTGCCCAATCCCGCCGATCTGATCAGCCAGATGGCGACCCGCCTCAAGGCGCACCTTGCACAGCGTGATATCAGCGAACCGCGTTACATCGGCATTCGCACCGGCGGCATCTGGGTCGCGCAGGCCCTGCTCAAGGAATTGGCCAGCGACGCACCGTTGGGCACGCTGGATGTTTCCTTCTACCGCGACGACTTCAGCCAGAACGGCCTGCACCCGCAAGTGCGCCCCTCGGCCCTGCCCTTCGAGATCGAAGGCCAGCACCTGGTGCTGATCGATGACGTATTGATGAGCGGCCGGACCATCCGCGCCGCCATGAACGAACTGTTCGACTACGGCCGCCCGGCCAGCGTGACCCTGGTCTGCCTGCTCGACCTGGACGCCGGCGAGCTGCCGATCCGCCCCAACGTGGTCGGCGCGACGCTGTCGCTGGCCGCCAATGAGCGGGTCAAGCTGTCCGGCCCGGAGCCGCTGACGCTCGAACTGCAAGACCTGAATTCCTAACCCGCCCTTATTGAGAGTCCCCCTCGCGATGACGCCTCTAGATACCAAGCGCCCGCTGCAGCTCAATGATCAGGGCCAGCTGCGCCACTTCCTCTCGCTCGACGGCCTGCGCCGCGAGTTGCTGACGGAAATCCTCGACACTGCCGACTCGTTCCTCGAAGTCGGTGCCCGGGCGGTGAAGAAGGTCCCGTTGCTGCGCGGCAAGACCGTGTGCAACGTGTTCTTCGAAAACTCCACCCGCACCCGCACCACCTTCGAACTGGCGGCCCAGCGGCTGTCGGCGGACGTGATCACCCTGAACGTGTCGACCTCGTCGGCCAGCAAAGGTGAAACCCTGCTCGACACCCTGCGCAACCTCGAAGCCATGGCCGCCGACATGTTCGTCGTGCGCCACGGTGATTCCGGCGCCGCACACTTCATCGCCGAGCATGTCTGCCCGCAGGTGGCGATCATCAACGGCGGCGACGGCCGGCACGCGCACCCGACCCAGGGCATGCTCGACATGCTCACCATCCGTCGGCACAAGGGCGGTTTCGAAAACCTCTCGGTGGCGATCGTCGGCGACATCCTGCACTCGCGAGTGGCGCGCTCGAACATGCTCGCCCTGAAGACCCTCGGCTGCCCGGACATCCGCGTGATCGCGCCGAAGACCCTGCTGCCGATCGGCATCGAGCAGTACGGCGTCAAGGTCTACACCGACATGAACGAAGGCCTGAAAGACGTCGACGTGGTGATCATGCTGCGCCTGCAGCGCGAGCGCATGACCGGCGGCCTGCTGCCGAGCGAAGGCGAGTTCTACCGCCTGTTCGGCCTGACCACCGCGCGTCTGGCCGGGGCCAAACCCGATTGCATCGTCATGCACCCAGGGCCGATCAACCGTGGGGTAGAGATTGAGTCCGCGGTGGCCGACGGCCCGCACTCGGTGATCCTCAATCAAGTCACCTACGGCATCGCCATCCGCATGGCCGTGCTGTCGATGGCCATGAGCGGGCAAACAGCGCAACGTCAATTCGAGCAGGAGAACGCCCAGTGAAGCTCAGCATTCTCGGCGCCCGCGTCATCGATCCAAGCAGCGGCCTGGATCAAATCACCGACATCCACGTTGAAGCCTGCAAGATCGTCGCCCTCGGCGCCGCACCGGCCGGTTTCACCGCTGTGGAAACCATCGACGCCAGCGGTCTGGTTGCAGCACCGGGCCTGGTCGACCTTAACGTGGCTCTGCGCGAGCCGGGCTACAGCCGCAAAGGCAGCATCGCCAGCGAAACCCGCGCGGCGGCGGCTGGCGGCGTGACCAGCCTGTGCTGCCCACCGAAGACCAAACCGGTGCTCGACACTTCGGCCGTGGCCGAACTGATCCTCGACCGCGCCCGCGAGGCCGGCAACACCAAGGTGTTTCCGATTGGCGCGCTGAGCAAAGGGCTGGATGGCGAGCAGCTGGCAGAACTGGTGGCGCTGCGCGACGCCGGGTGTGTGGCGTTCGGCAACGGTCTGGAGAGTTTCCGCAACACCCGCACCCTGTGCCGGGCGCTGGAATACGCGGCGACCTTCGACCTGACAGTGATTTTCAATTCGCAGGATCACGATCTGGCGGATGGCGGTCTGGCCCATGAAGGCGCGGTCGCCAGTTTCCTCGGCCTGCCGGGGATTCCGGAAACCGCGGAAACCGTGGCTCTGGCTCGCGATCTGCTGCTGGTCGAGCAGACCGGCGTGCGCGCGCACTTCAGCCAACTGACCAGCGCGCGCGGCGTGGCCCTGATCGCTCAGGCGCAGGCCCGTGGTTTGAAGGTGACGGCGGATGTCGCGCTGTATCAGTTGATCCTCACCGATGAAGCGCTGATCGACTTCAGCAGCCTGTATCACGTGCAACCGCCGCTGCGCACCCGCGCCGACCGCGACGGCCTGCGTGAAGCGGTGAAGTCCGGGGTGATTTCGGCGATCTCCAGCCATCACCAGCCGCACGAACGCGACGCCAAACTGGCACCGTTCGGCGCGACCGAGCCGGGCATCAGCAGTGTGGAATTGCTGCTGCCGCTGGCGATGACGCTGGTTGAGGATGGTTTGCTGGATCTGCCGACCCTGCTGGCGCGCCTGAGTGCCGGGCCTGCGGACGCGCTGCGTCTGCCGGCGGGCAAACTGGCGGTGGGCGGTGCGGCGGATATCGTGCTGTTCGATCCGAAGGCGTCCACCGTGGCCGGTGAAGGCTGGCTGTCGAAGGGCGAGAACTGCCCGTTCCTTGGGCACACCCTGCCGGGTGTGGTTCGCTACACCTTGGTGGATGGGCGGATCAGTCACCAGGCCTAACCGGCTGCTGAGGGACATTGTGGCGAGGGGATTTATCCCCGATGGGCTGCGCAGCAGCCCTCAATCTACAACCGCGGTGATTCAGTTCCTCCGCGGTTGAATGTTTTAGGGCCGCTACGCGCCCCATCGGGGATAAATCCCCTCGCCACAGGTTACTGAAAGGCGCCGCGATTCTGCGCGTTGCGCACCGACACCTGATCATTCAGCGTCCAGAAGTCATACAGCACGCCAATAAAGAACAACCCGCCGGTCAGCAGATACAGCAACCCGCTGATCCACTTGCCCTGGTACATCCGGTGCACGCCGAACACGCCCAGGAACGTCAGCAGAATCCACGCCACGTTGTATTCGATCGGCCCTGCGGTGAAGCGCAGATCCGCCTCGCGATCCATTGCCGGGATCAGGAACACGTCGATCAGCCAGCCAATGCCCAGCAGACCGAAGGTGAAGAACCAGATCGTCCCGGTCACCGGTTTGCCGTAATAGAAGCGGTGAGCGCCGGTGAAACCAAAAATCCACAGCAGATAACCGATGATTTTGCTGTGCGTATCCTGCGGTGCAGCAACCTGCTGATAGCGGATCATGAAGACCTCGATTCACTCGATAGATAAATTTTCTTTAATTCTTTGTGACTTTTTTACATGTAGCCGACGTACGGCAAATGTTACCGTGTCGTCCGTCAAAGCCTTATAGCACCGGACTTCTGTCCGACAATTGCGTCGGTTTGCCGCTTGTTTGGTTCCGTTGCCCTCCGATGGAATCGACCAACGGCCTCGGAAGGGACAAAAAAGCTGTTATAAAGTTGCGCGCTAACACATAAGAGCCACGCCTAATGCGACCATTTTTCAAGACATGGCTAACTATTTGCCTATTAATGCCACTGGCCGCCCACGCCACCAATCGTGAGCAACGTCTTCCCAACGTTAACGGTTTCACCCCTAAATCCCATGCTTCGGCTCCTTCGAGCAAGAGCAGCAAACAAACGAAACACACCACGCTCGCCAGCAAGAATCACGGCAAGCTGGTGCCACCGATGGCCAACAAGGAAAGCAGCAACGTCCTGAGCCGTGCGGTGAACGTCCTCGGTACTCCCTACCGTTGGGGCGGCAGCAGCCCAAGTAAAGGCTTCGACTGCAGCGGGCTGGTGAAATATGCGTTCAACGACGCCACGTTCGACCTGCCACGCACCTCCAACGCGATGGCCAGCGGGCATGGCGAAAAAGTCGAACGCAAGGATCTGAAGCCGGGCGACCTGATTTTCTTCAACATCAAGAGCCGTCGGGTCAACCACGTTGCCATCTACCTGGGCAACGACCGCTTCATCCACGCACCACGCCGTGGCAAAGCGGTGAGCATCGATACGCTGAACAAGCCGTACTGGGAACAGCATTACGTGGTTGCCAAGCGTGTGCTGCCGAAAGAACCGGCTGGCAAACAGATGCGTGTGGTTCAGCGCTGAGTCGACTGATCCGGAATCTGCTCAAGCAGTACTGACCCCTTCGCGAGCAAGCCCGCTCCCACATTGGAATGCATTCGAATGTGGGAGCGGGTTTGCTCGCGAAGAGGCCAGTGAAAGCAACACAAGCCTCTCTCAGAAATTATCCGGCGTACGCGCCTTTTCCCGCGCATGCTCGCGGCTGATCAGGCCCTTGGTCACCAGCTCCTTCAGGCACATGTCGAGTGTCTGCATCCCCAACGACCCTCCGGTCTGAATCGCCGAATACATTTGCGCCACCTTGTCCTCGCGGATCAGGTTCCGGATCGCCGACGTTCCCAGCATGATCTCGTGGGCCGCGACCCGCCCGCCGCCGATCTTCTTGATCAGCGTCTGCGACACCACGGCCAGCAACGACTCCGAAAGCATCGAGCGGACCATGGACTTCTCGTCCCCGGGGAACACATCGACAACACGGTCGATGGTCTTGGCGGCGGACGTCGTGTGCAGCGTGCCGAATACCAGATGCCCGGTCTCAGCGGCAGTCAGTGCGAGGCGAATGGTTTCCAGGTCGCGCATCTCGCCCACCAGAATCACGTCCGGGTCTTCGCGCAGTGCCGAGCGCAGCGCCGTGGCGAAGCTGCGGGTATCGCGATGGACTTCGCGCTGATTGATCAGGCATTTGCGCGATTCGTGGACGAACTCGATCGGGTCTTCGATGGTGAGGATGTGGTGGTGACGATGGGTGTTGAGGTAATCGATCATCGCCGCCAACGTGGTGGATTTGCCGGACCCGGTCGGCCCGGTCACCAGCACCAGCCCGCGCGGCGCATCGGTGATCTTGCGAAAGACGTCGCCCATGCCGAGGTCTTCCATGCTCAGCACTTTCGAGGGAATGGTGCGGAACACCGCGCCGGCGCCCCGGTTCTGGTTGAACGCGTTGACCCGAAAGCGCGCCACGCCGGGGACTTCGAACGAGAAATCCGTTTCGAGGTGTTTCTCGAAGTCGACCCGCTGGGTGTCGTTCATGATGTCGTAGATCAATTCGTGCACTTGCTTGTGATCCAGCGCCGGCAGATTGATCCGCCGCACATCGCCATCGACGCGGATCATCGGCGGCAGACCGGCCGACAGGTGCAGGTCGGAAGCGCCCTGTTTGGCGCTGAACGCCAGCAGTTCAGTGATATCCATAGCGTCCCTCAATTCCAGTAGAATGCCGCGAACCTTCAGACCGCCGGCGCCTCTTGATGTCCACGATAGCAGACAACATTCTTCAGGTTAGTTCGCGTATCCAGGCAGCGGCCAAAGCTGCAAACCGCGATGAACACAGCATTCAGTTGCTGGCCGTGAGCAAGACCAAACCGGCGCAGGACCTGCGTGAAGCCTACGCCGCCGGCCTGCGTGACTTTGGCGAGAACTATCTGCAGGAAGCCCTGGGCAAACAGCTCGAACTGGCCGACCTGCCCTTGATCTGGCACTTCATCGGCCCCATTCAATCGAACAAGACTCGCGCCATCGCCGAGCATTTCGACTGGGTGCACTCCGTGGATCGCCTGAAAATCGCCCAACGCCTGTCCGAGCAGCGCCCGACCGAGCTGCCGCCGCTGAACATCTGCATTCAGGTCAACGTCAGTGGTGAGGCCAGCAAGTCCGGCTGCACCCCGGCCGACCTGCCGGCGCTGGCCGAGGCCATCAGCGCCCTGCCCCGATTGAAACTGCGCGGGCTGATGGCGATTCCCGAGCCGACCGAAGATCGCGCCGAACAAGATGCCGCTTTTGCTGCCGTGCAACGTTTGCAGGCCAGCCTGAATCTGCCGCTCGACACACTTTCCATGGGCATGAGCCACGACCTCGAGTCGGCCATCGCCCAAGGCGCCACGTGGGTGCGGATCGGTACCGCGCTGTTTGGCGCCAGAGATTACGGTCAGCAATGACCGACAGCCATCTGAAAAAGGACCTGACATGAGCAACACACGCATTGCCTTTATCGGTGCCGGCAACATGGCCGCCAGCCTGATCGGCGGCCTGCGGGCCAAGGGTCTGCAAGCCAGCCACATCCGCGCCAGCGATCCGGGCGAAGAAACCCGAACGCGCGTCAGCGCCGAACACGGCATCGAAACCTTCGCCGACAACGCCCAGGCGATCGACGGCGTCGACGTGATCGTACTGGCGGTCAAGCCACAGGCGATGAAAGCCGTGTGCGAAGCCATCCGCCCAAGTCTGAAATCGCAGCAACTGGTGGTGTCGATCGCCGCCGGCATCACCTGCGCGAGCATGACTGCGTGGCTTGGCGAGCAGCCGATCGTGCGCTGCATGCCGAACACCCCGGCGCTGTTGCGTCAGGGCGTCAGCGGTCTGTATGCCACCAGCGAAGTGACCGCCGAGCAGCGTCAGCAGGCTGAAGAGCTGCTGTCCGCCGTGGGTATCGCGCTGTGGCTGGACGAAGAGCAGCAACTCGATGCGGTGACCGCCGTCTCCGGTTCCGGCCCGGCGTACTTCTTCCTGCTGATCGAAGCGATGACCGCCGCTGGCGTCAAACTCGGCCTGCCAAAGGAAATCGCCGAGCAACTGACCCTGCAAACGGCTCTGGGCGCCGCGCACATGGCGGTATCCAGCGATGTCGACGCTGCCGAGCTGCGCCGCCGCGTGACCTCGCCAAATGGCACCACAGAGGCCGCGATCAAATCATTCCAGGCTAACGGCTTCGAAGCCCTGGTAGAAAAAGCACTCGGCGCCGCCGCGCACCGCTCGGCCGAAATGGCCGAACAACTGGGCAAATAAGGAGCCTTACATGATTGGATTGAACACCGCAGCGGTTTACGTGCTGCAAACCCTCGGCAGCCTGTACCTGCTGATCGTGCTGTTGCGCTTCGTCCTGCAACTGGTGCGCGCAAACTTCTACAACCCGCTGTGCCAGTTCGTGGTCAAGGCTACCCAGCCACTGCTCAAGCCACTGCGCCGGATCATCCCGAGCATCTTCGGCCTCGACATGTCTTCGCTGGTGCTGGCGATTCTGGTGCAACTGGCCCTGATGGCCCTGACACTGCTGCTGACCTACGGCACCACCGGCAACCCGCTGCAACTGTTCATCTGGTCGATCATCGGCGTCACCGCGCTGTTCCTGAAGATCTTCTTCTTCGCCCTGATCATCAGCGTGATCCTGTCGTGGGTCGCTCCGGGCAGCCACAACCCGGGCGCTGAACTGGTGAACCAGATCTGCGAGCCGGCGCTGGCACCGTTCCGCCGCATCCTGCCGAACCTCGGCGGTCTCGACCTGTCGCCGATCTTCGCCTTTCTGGCGCTGAAGCTGATCGACATGCTGGTGATCAACAATCTGGCGGCAATGACCATGATGCCGGAAATCCTGCGCCTGCTGATGTGAGCTGGTTTCGCTGGGACGGCGACGATCTGATCCTCGAATGTCATCTGCAACCGGCAGCCCGCAGCGATGATTTCGCCGGGCTGCACGGTGACCGCCTGAAGATCCGCCTCACCGCGCCGCCGGTCGAGGGCAAGGCCAATGCGTATCTGATGGGCTTTCTGGCCAAGGCGTTTGGGGTGTCCAAGAGTCAGGTCAGTTTGCTCAGTGGCGAGTTGAACCGGCAGAAACGGGTGAAGATCTGTGCGCCGAAGAAGCTGCCGGAGTTGCCAGGGTTGTTTGGGCGCTTGTCTTGAGTTTTGCGGCGCCTGTACCCCTCACCCCAGCCCTCTCCCCCTGGAGAGGGAGCCGATCCAGGGTGTTTTCAGAAACTGAGTTCAGCCCGGATAGATCAGGTCGGTGTAGCTCAAAAGAACACCTCGGTCGGTCCCCTCTACCTCTGGGAGAGGGCTAGGGTGAGGGCCGCTTGCCGCTAACCCCCCCGGTCTTTAGACTTACGCCTCATTTCAACGAGAGCAGGGTCGATGCCAGCTGCCTTTCCCCCCGATTCTGTTGGTCTGGTGACGCCGCAAACGGCGCACTTCAGTGAACCTCTGGCTCTGGCCTGTGGCCGTTCGCTGCCTGCCTACGACCTGATCTACGAAACCTACGGCACGCTGAACGCACAGGCGAGCAACGCCGTGCTGATCTGCCACGCCTTGTCTGGTCATCATCACGCTGCCGGCTATCACAGCCCCGACGACCGCAAGCCCGGTTGGTGGGACAGTTGCATCGGCCCCGGCAAACCGATCGACACCAACAAGTTCTTCGTGGTCAGCCTGAACAATCTGGGCGGCTGCAACGGCTCCACCGGCCCGAGCAGTATCAACCCGGAGACCGGCAAGCCATTCGGCGCAGATTTCCCGGTGCTCACCGTCGAAGACTGGGTGCACAGTCAGGCGCGTCTGGCTGACCTGCTCGGCATTCGCCAGTTCGCCGCCGTCATCGGCGGCAGCCTCGGCGGCATGCAGGCGTTGCAATGGACCATCACCTACCCGGATCGCGTGCGCCACTGCCTGGCCATCGCCTCGGCCCCCAAGCTGTCGGCGCAGAACATCGCCTTCAACGAAGTGGCGCGCCAGGCGATCCTCACCGACCCCGAGTTCCACGGCGGTTCGTTCCAGGAAGCGGGCGTGATCCCCAAGCGCGGGCTGATGCTGGCGCGGATGGTCGGGCACATCACCTACCTGTCCGACGACTCGATGGGCGAGAAATTCGGCCGTGGCCTGAAGAGCGAAAAACTCAACTACGACTTCCACAGTGTCGAGTTCCAGGTCGAAAGCTACCTGCGCTATCAGGGCGAAGAGTTCTCCGGGCGCTTCGATGCCAACACTTATCTGTTGATGACCAAGGCACTGGATTACTTCGATCCGGCGGCGAACTTCGACGATAACCTGGCGAAAACTTTCGAAAACGCCACCGCCAAGTTCTGCGTGATGTCGTTCACCACCGACTGGCGCTTCTCCCCGGCTCGCTCGCGAGAACTGGTGGACGCGCTGATGGCGGCACGCAAAGACGTCAGCTATCTGGAAATCGATGCACCCCAGGGCCACGACGCCTTCCTGATTCCGATCCCGCGCTATTTGCAGGCGTTCGGCAATTACATGAACCGAATTACGGTGTGAACAAGCCATGAGAGCTGATCTGGAAATCATCCAGGAATGGATCCCCGCCGGCAGCCGCGTGCTCGACCTCGGTTGCGGCGACGGCGAACTGCTGACCTGGCTGCGCGACAACAAGAACGTCACCGGTTATGGCCTGGAAAACGACGCCGACAACATCGCCGAGTGCGTGGCCAAGGGTATCAACGTCATCGAGCAGGACCTGGACAAGGGGCTGGGCAACTTCGCCAGCAACAGTTTCGACATCGTCGTCATGACCCAGGCCCTGCAAGCCGTGCACTACCCGGACAAGATCCTTGACGAGATGCTGCGGGTCGGTCGTCAGTGCATCATCACCTTCCCCAACTTCGGGCACTGGCGCTGCCGCTGGTACCTGGCGAGCAAGGGCCGGATGCCGGTGTCGGAATTTCTGCCGTACACCTGGTACAACACGCCGAACATTCACTTCTGCACCTTCGAAGACTTTGAAGAACTTTGTCGCGAACGTGATGCGAAGGTCATTGATCGGCTTGCCGTGGATCAACAGCACCGTCACGGGTGGGCCAGTAAGCTATGGCCTAATCTGTTAGGTGAGATTGGTATCTACCGCGTCAGCAGCCCGGTGCTTGCAGATCATCGGGTCGCGGTCTGAACCACGACATTTCGAGGAGAACGATCATGGGTCGCTTGATTACTGTGCTATTGGCCGCCTGCCTGAGTCTGTCGGCGGTGGCCGCCGATGCCATCAAGGGCGAACGCAAGGAAGTGTTCGGCGACGTTACCGTGCACTACAACACTTTCAACTCGACCTTCCTGACACCCGACATCGCCAAAGCAGCCGAGCTGATCCGCAGCAAGAACCAGGGCGTGATCAACGTCTCGGTGATCAAGGACGGCAAACCGCTGATCGCCAACGTCACCGGCACGGTCAAAGACCTGACCAGCCAGAGCGTGCCGCTGAACTTCCGCCAGGTCACCGAACAGGGTGCGATCTACTACATCGCCCAGTACCCGGTGGAGCAGCAGGAAACCCGCACCTTTGAAATCAAGGTGCAGAACGGTGACAAGATCAACACCATCAACTTCAACCAAGAACTTTTCCCCGGCGAATGATGAACCTCACGCAACTCGTACTGGCCAGCCATAACGCCGGCAAACTCAAGGAACTCCAGGCCATGCTCGGCGACTCGGTGCAACTGCGCTCGATCGGCGAATGGAGCAAGGTCGAACCGGAGGAAACCGGTCTGTCGTTCGTCGAGAACGCGATCCTCAAGGCGCGCAATGCCGCGCGCATCTCCGGCCTGCCGGCGCTGGCCGACGATTCCGGTCTGGCGGTGGATTTCCTCGGCGGCGCCCCGGGCATCTACTCGGCGCGCTATGCCGACGGCAAGGGCGACGCGGCGAACAACGCCAAACTGCTCGAGGCCCTCAAAGACGTGCCGCAAGCCGAGCGCGGCGCGCAGTTCGTCTGCGTGCTGGCACTGGTGCGGCATGCCGATGATCCGCTGCCGATCCTCTGCGAAGGCCTGTGGCACGGGCGCATCCTGACCGCCGCCAGCGGCGAGCACGGTTTCGGCTACGACCCGCTGTTCTGGGTGCCGGAGCGAGACGTGTCCAGCGCCGAACTGAGCCCGGCCGACAAGAACCAGATCAGCCACCGCGCCCGTGCAATGGATCTGCTGCGCCAGCGTCTGGGCCTGAAATGACCCACAGCCACCCCGCGTCGTCGCTGATCATCGGCGGCGCCGCCTCTTCGCCTCGGGCGCCGCTGCCTACGCTACCGCCTCTGGCGCTGTACATCCACATTCCGTGGTGTGTGCGCAAATGTCCGTATTGCGATTTCAACTCGCACACTGCCAGCCCGGTGCTGCCAGAAGAGGAATACGTCGACGCGTTGCTGGCTGACCTCGATCAGGACCTGCACGCGGTGCATGGCCGTGAAATCAGTTCGATCTTCTTCGGTGGCGGGACGCCGAGCCTGTTCAGCCCGCAAGCCCTCGGGCGCTTGCTCAAAGGCGTCGAGCAGCGCATCCCGTTCGCCCACGACATCGAGATCACCCTGGAAGCCAATCCCGGCACCTTCGAGCAAGAGAAGTTCGTTGCGTACCGCAAGCTGGGGATCAATCGCCTGTCGATCGGCATCCAGAGCTTCCAGCAGCAGAAACTCGAAGCCCTCGGGCGTATCCACAACGGTGACGAAGCGGTGCGCGCGGCGGGTATGGCGCGCCAGGCCGGCTTCGATAACTTCAACCTCGACTTGATGCACGGCCTGCCCGATCAGTCGCTGGACGATGCCTTGAGCGACCTGCGTCAGGCCATCGAACTGAAACCGACGCACATCTCCTGGTATCAGCTGACACTGGAGCCGAACACGGTGTTCTGGAACCAGCCGCCGGTGCTGCCGGAAGACGACACGCTGTGGGACATTCAAGAAGCCGGGCAAGCGCTGCTCGCCGCGCACGGTTACGCGCAATACGAAGTCTCGGCCTATGCCCAGCCCGGGCGGCCGGCGCGGCACAACCTCAATTACTGGAGTTTCGGCGACTTCATCGGCATCGGTGCTGGCGCCCACGGCAAGCTCAGTCATCCGGACGGGCGCATCGTCCGCACCTGGAAGACACGCCTGCCGAAGGACTATCTCAACCCCGCCAAGAGTTTCCAGGCCGGCGAGAAAGTCCTGACCAACGACGAGATGCCGTTCGAGTTCCTGATGAACGCTTTGCGCCTGACTGCCGGGGTGGAATCACGCCTGTATCCCGAACGCACCGGCCTGCCGCTGGAAAGTCTCGCCGAACACCGCCGCGAGGCCGAACAAAGTGGCCTGATGCAGGTCGAACCGTCACGTCTGGCGGCCACCGAGCGCGGACAACTGTTTCTCAACGACTTGCTGCAGAAATTTCTGAGCTGAGCCCTAACGGCCGCCCCAAGGAAAACCGCATGGATTTGATACTCGATCTGCTCGCCACCGTGTCCCGCTGGAGCCGCAGCAACCTCTCGGAAATCGCCCTGGCGCTGGTGGGCTGCCTGCTGGTGCTGTTCGGCGCCGACTTCAAGGGCTGGGTCGAGCAGCGTCTGGGCAGCATCGCCGGTGCCCTGCGCGTACCACTGATGGCCCTGCTGTGCGTGATCGGCAGCGGCGCCGCACTGATCTATGCGACGCCGTGGGTGGTCAAGGGCCTGAGCCAGTTCAACAACTACAGCCTGGCACCGGTGCTGCTGGTGGTGCTGGTGCTTATCGGCGTAGTCGCTGACCGCCGCTGACTTTCAGCCATCACCAAAAACAACTGTGGGAGCGGGCTTGCTCGCGAAGGCGTGATATCAGTCAACATCAACGTTGAATGGTTCACCGCTTTCGCGAGCAAGCCCGCTCCCACAGTTGATCGCAATGACAGGGAAGTTCATGAGCAAAAAAAATTTGGACGAGACAAGCAAATTTCTCAGCTTCGTATTGCGCCACGAACCTCAGGCGATCGGTCTGACGCTGGACTCTGAAGGCTGGGCAAATATCGAAGAACTGATCAACGGTGCTGCGCGTGACGGTCGCAAACTGGATCGCGAACTGATTGAAGCGGTCGTGACAAGTAGCGACAAGAAGCGCTTCTCGATTTCCGAGGACGGCCAACTGATTCGTGCGGTTCAGGGCCACTCAACGAAAAGCGTGGATTTGCAGTTCGAGCAGAAACAGCCACCGCAAACGCTGTATCACGGCACAGCGACGCGCTTTCTTGAGTCAATCAAAGAACAAGGCCTGATCCCGGGATCACGCCATCACGTGCACCTTTCCCAAGACATCGACACCGCTTCGGCCGTCGGGCAGCGCTATGGCACCGTGGTGATTCTGCAAGTCGCCGCACGGCAGATGGAAGAACAGGGTTTGAAGTTCTATCAGGCCGAAAACGGCGTTTGGCTGACAGAGCATGTACCGGTGCGCTTCATCTCTACCCTGTAATTCCTCGAACACCCAAAACAACTGTGGGAGCGAGCTTGCTCGCGAAGGCGTAGTGTCAGTCAACTCAGCGTTGAATGATCCATCGCATTCGCGAGCAAGCTCGCTCCCACCGTTTTTATTGCATGTTGCTTAAGCGATTTTCTCGAACTTCAGATCCCACACGCCATGCCCAAGACGTTCGCCGCGGCGTTCGAACTTGGTGATCGGCCGTTCGGCCGGGCGCGGTACGCATTTGCCGTCTTCGGCGAGGTTGCGGTAGCCCGGGGCGACGTTCATCACTTCCAGCATGTACTCGGCGTACGGTTCCCAGTCGGTGGCCATGTGCAGGATGCCGCCGACCTTCAGCTTGCTGCGCACCAGCTCGGCGAAGGACGCCTGAACGATGCGACGCTTGTGGTGACGGCTCTTGTGCCATGGATCCGGGAAGAACAGCATCAGGCGATCAAGGCTGTTGTCGGCGATGCAGCGGTTGAGCACTTCAATCGCGTCGCAATCGTAGACCCGCAGGTTGGTCAGGCCCTGAGTCAGCACGCCGTTGAGCAGCGCGCCGACACCCGGACGGTGCACTTCAACACCGATGAAGTCCTGATCCGGCGCCGCCGCAGCCATTTCCAGCAGCGAGTGGCCCATGCCGAAACCGATCTCCAGCGAGCGCGGTGCCGAACGGCCGAACACTTGATCGTAATCCACCGGCGCGTCGGCCAGCGGCAGCACGTACAGCGGCGCGCCCTGGTCCAGACCCCGTTGCTGGCCTTCGGTCATGCGCCCGGCGCGCATCACGAAGCTCTTGATGCGGCGGTGTTGGCGCTCGTCGCCCTCTTCCGTCTGGATAGGCGTGTCGTTCGATTCAGTCATCAATGGCTCTTACTTGATCAGACCATCCAGCGGCGAAGAGGCGCTGGCATAGAGTTTTTTCGGCATGCGGCCGGCGAGGTAGGCCAAGCGGCCTGCGACGATCGCGTGTTGCATGGCTTGGGCCATCATCACCGGTTGCTGAGCATGGGCGATGGCCGAGTTCATCAGCACCGCGTCACAGCCCAGTTCCATGGCGATGGTGGCGTCGGAGGCGGTACCGACACCGGCATCCACCAGCACCGGAATCTTGGCTTCTTCGAGGATGATCTGCAGGTTGTACGGGTTGCAGATCCCCAGACCGGAACCGATCAGACCGGCCAGCGGCATGACCGCGATGCAGCCGATTTCCGCCAGTTGGCGAGCGATGATCGGGTCATCACTGGTGTAAACCATCACGTCGAAGCCTTCCTTGACCAGCGTTTCCGCCGCCTTGAGGGTTTCGATCACGTTGGGGAACAGGGTTTTCTGGTCGGCCAGCACTTCCAGCTTCACCAGGTTGTGACCATCGAGCAGCTCACGGGCCAGGCGGCAAGTGCGCACGGCCTCGATAGCGTCGTAGCAACCGGCGGTGTTCGGCAGGAAGGTGTAGCGATCCGGCGACAGCACTTCGAGCAGGTTCGGCTCGCCTTCGATCTGGCCGAGGTTGGTACGGCGCACGGCGAAGGTGACGATCTCGGCACCCGAGGCCTCGATGGCCTGACGGGTTTCTTCCATGTCACGGTACTTGCCGGTACCGACCAGCAAACGCGACTGGTAAGTACGACCGGCCAGAACAAAAGGCTTGTCGCTGCGAACGATGCTCATGGGGAATCCTCTTTAGGGGTGAGGGTCTTGCAGAATTCTGTGCCCTTGCGGGCCGGCGATCAGCCGCCGCCGATGGCGTGCACCACTTCGACGTTGTCGCCGTCGTTGAGGATGGTGTCGGCATGCTGGCTGCGCGGGACGATATCCAGATTGAGTTCGACTGCCACCCGGCGACCGGTCAGGTCCATACGGGCAATCAGGGCCGCAACGGTTTCACCGTCGGGCAGTTCAAGGGATTCGCCGTTCAACTGAATGCGCATGCGCCTGGCCGCCATCATTTTTAGGGGGTGGCATTCTAGCCCGATCATGACCTAAAGGTCAGCACCAAGCGTCAAGCGGTTTACTGCAGGCGCCAGGCGGCAAGTCCAAGACACAGCCAGCCAACCAGAAACGCCAGACCGCCGAACGGAGTGATGATGCCGAGCTTGCTGATGCCTGTGGTGGTCAGCACATACAGACTGCCCGAGAACAACAGGATGCCGACGGCGAACGAGATACCAGCCCAGGTCACCAGCCGTCCCTGAATCTGCGTGGCCAGCAGCGCAACGCCGAACAGCGCCAGGGTGTGCACCAGTTGATAGGTCACGCCGGTGTGGAAAATCGCCAGATACTCGGGGGTCAGGCGGCTTTTCAGGCCATGCGCGGCGAAAGCGCCAAGGCCCACACCGGTAAAACCAAAGAAAGCGGCCAGCATCAGAAAGCCACGCAGCATGTGGAACTCCAGTCAGACTCGTTCGGCAGGGTCTGTATAATGGCCCGCTCTATCGGTTCGGCCAAGCCATCTCTATGCTGCGTTCACTTTTGCGTCGTCTCACGAAGGCCCTGCTCTGGTTCGCGGGCGGCAGTGTATTGCTGGTGTTGCTGTTTCGCTTCGTGCCACCGCCGGGCACGGCGCTGATGGTCGAGCGCAAGATCGAATCCTGGGTCGACGGCGAGCCGATTGACCTGCAGCGCACCTGGAAGCCGTGGGACGAGATCTCCGACGACCTCAAGGTCGCGGTCATGGCCGGCGAAGATCAGAAGTTTCCCGAGCACTGGGGTTTTGACTTCGGCGCGATTCAGGCTGCGCTGGCCCACAACGAACTCGGCGGTTCGATTCGCGGTGCCAGCACCTTGAGCCAACAAGTGTCGAAGAACCTGTTTCTGTGGTCCGGTCGCAGCTATCTGCGCAAAGGCCTGGAAGCCTGGTTTACCGCACTGATCGAGGTGTTGTGGCCCAAGCAGCGGATTCTTGAGGTTTACCTGAACAGCGTCGAGTGGGACGACGGGGTGTTTGGTGCCGAAGCCGCAGCACGTCATCACTTTGGTGTGAGCGCCAAGTCACTGTCGCGGCAGCAGGCGAGTTATCTGGCGGCGGTGCTGCCCAACCCGCGAGTGTGGAGCGCCAGCCATCCTACGGCTTATGTATCGCGCCGGGCCGGGTGGATTCGCCAGCAGATGAGTCAGTTGGGCGGGACCAGCTATCTGCTAGGGCTTGATGATTCGCGTCGGGCGCCTTGGGCCGAATAACCACATTCAATCATTCAGACACCATCAATCACTGTGGGAGCGGGCTTGCTCGCGAAGGCGGTGGGTCAGCCAGCATTGTCGGTGACTGACACGACGCCTTCGCGAGCAAGCCCGCTCCCACAGGGATTTGTGTTGAAACAGAAATGAAAACGCCCCGATCATCGCTGATCGGGGCGTTTTTTGTTTGCCGAGGCACCGGTTAGGCGGCAATCGACAATTTGAGCTTGTTCATCGCGCTCTTCTCGAGCTGACGGATTCGCTCGGCCGACACGTTGTACTTCTGCGCCAGGTCGTGCAGCGTGGCTTTCTCTTCTGCCAGCCAGCGCTGGTAGAGGATGTCGCGGCTACGTTCGTCCAGCACTTCCAGCGCTTCGTGCAGGTTGTGGTTGGAGTTGTCGCTCCAGTCGGCATCTTCCAGTTGACGCGCCGGGTCGTACCGGTGGTCTTCCAGGTAGTTGGCCGGCGACTGAAAAGCGCTGTCGTCGTCAGCTTCTGCAGCCGGGTCGAAGGCCATGTCATGGCCAGTCAGGCGACTTTCCATCTCGCGCACTTCACGTGGTTCGACGCCAAGGCTTTCCGCCACACGGTGGACTTCCTCGTTGTTCAGCCACGCCAGACGTTTCTTCTGGCTGCGCAGGTTGAAGAACAGCTTGCGCTGGGCCTTGGTGGTCGCGACCTTCACAATGCGCCAGTTGCGCAGGATGAATTCGTGAATTTCCGCCTTGATCCAGTGCACGGCGAACGACACCAGACGCACACCCATTTCCGGGTTGAAGCGTTTAACAGCCTTCATCAGACCGACGTTGCCTTCCTGGATCAGGTCAGCCTGAGCCAGACCGTAGCCGGAATAGCTACGGGCAATGTGTACGACAAATCGCAGGTGGGCGAGCACCATCTGCCGAGCCGCCCCCAGATCCTGCTCATAGTAGAGACTCTCGGCCAGTTCACGCTCCTGCTCCGGCGTCAGCAATGGAATGCTGTTGACGGTGTGCACATAGGCTTCCAGGTTCGCACCCGGAACCAACGCGTACGCAGGTTGCAAAGAATTGGTCATGCGAAAAAACCTCCCACTTACATACTCGTGCCTCTCGGCACTGCGAAAAATTGACCGGGAATTCAAGTACAAGTTCCCAAAAAAACCGCAAGGTCAATCACGCGCAAAAAAGATTCTACTTCGGCGCCAGCTCCCTGAGATGACGTGCGACTGCAATCCATGCACCGATATAACCCAACAGCACCGCGCCAAGCAAGAGCGACAGACCGTCGGCAACTGGCACTCCGGCCAGCGCGAAATCACTGCCGTACAAGCCGGCCAGCCCAACCACCGCGTCGTTCAGCCAGTTCAGGCCGAACGCCAGCACACCCCAGGACAGAACCCCCGCACCGAAGCCATACAACGCGCCCATATAAAGGAAGGGGCGACGCACATAACTGTCAGTGCCGCCGACGAGTTTAATTACTTCTATCTCTGTGCGGCGGTTTTCAATATGAAGACGAATGGTATTGCCTATCACCAAAAGTAATGCAGACACCAAAAGCACCGTCAGACCGAAGACAAAACGGTCACCGAGCTTGAGGATGGCGGCCAGACGCTCGACCCAGACTAGATCAAGTTGCGCCTGTTGTACCTTCGGCAGCTCGGAAAGTTTTTGTCTTAATGCTTCCAGAGTCGGCTTGTCGACCTCGTTCGGGGTCACCAGCACCACCCCCGGCAGCGGGTTCTCCGGCAGCTCGCGCAGGGCTTCGCCCAGACCGGACTGCTGCTGAAACTCTTCCAGCGCCTGATCACGACCGACATATTCGGCATCAGCCACGCCAGGCATGCCTTTGATCTGCTCGCGCAATGATTCACCCTGCGCGGGCGTGGCGTCCAGTTGCAGGTACAGCGAAATCTGCGCCGCACGCTGCCACGAACCACCGAGACGCTCGACGTTGTTGATCAGCAGCGACAGGCCCATCGGCAAGCTCAACGCCACGGCCATCACCATGCAGGTAAAGAAGCTGCCGATCGGCTGCTTGCCGAGGCGCCGCAGGCTGTCGAGCAGGCTGGCGCGGTGACTTTCGATCCACGAACGCAACAGCGTGGAAAAGTCCGGGCCGTCGTCATCGTCGTGTTTTTTCTTCTTTGGCGGTTGCGGGTCGGCGGCCTTCGGGGCCACGCGCTCGGAAACCTTCGGACTGCGTGTCGCACTCATACGCCGGCCTCCCCGTCGCCGATCAGTCGGCCGCGTTGCAGGGTCAGCATGCGGTGGCGCATGCGCGCAATCAGGGCCAGGTCGTGACTGGCGATCAGCACGCTGGTGCCCAGCCGGTTGATGTCTTCGAACACGCCCATGATCTCGGCCGCCAGACGCGGGTCGAGGTTACCGGTCGGTTCGTCCGCCAGCAGCAGGGCTGGACGGTGGACGATGGCGCGGGCGATGCCGACGCGCTGTTGCTGACCGGTGGACAGGTCGCCCGGGTACAGATCGGTTTTATCCGACAGCGCCACGCGCTCCAGCGCCGAATCCACGCGCTTGGCGATCTCGGCCTTGGACAGGCCGAGAATCTGCAGCGGCAGCGCGACGTTGTTGAACACCGTGCGATCGAACAGCAACTGGTGATTCTGGAACACCACGCCGATCTGCCGACGCAGGAACGGAATCTGCGCGTTGCTGATGGTGCTCAGGTCCTGCCCGGCCAGCAGCAGTTTGCCGCTGGTCGGACGCTCCATCGCCAGCAACAGGCGCAACAGCGTGGACTTACCGGCACCGGAGTGACCGGTGACAAACAGAAACTCGCCACGACGGACTCGAAAGCTCAGCTCATGCAAGCCGACGTGACCGTTCGGGTAGCGTTTACCGACCTGTTCGAAACGAATCATGAACGCTCCCGTTCGGCAAACAGTGCCTGGACAAAGGGTTCGGCTTCAAAGGTACGCAGATCGTCGATGCCTTCACCGACGCCGATGTAGCGGATCGGCAGGCCAAACTGCTTGGCCAGGGCGAAAATCACCCCGCCCTTGGCGGTACCGTCGAGCTTGGTCAGCGCCAGGCCGGTCAGTTCGACGGTCTGGTTGAATTGCTTGGCCTGGTTGATCGCGTTCTGACCGGTGCCGGCATCAAGTACCAGCAGCACTTCGTGCGGTGCGTCGGCGTCGAGCTTGCCGATCACCCGGCGAACTTTCTTCAGCTCTTCCATCAGGTTGTCTTTGGTGTGCAGACGACCGGCGGTGTCGGCGATCAGCACGTCAATGCCACGGGCCTTTGCGGCCTGCACGGCGTCGAAGATCACCGAAGCAGAGTCGGCGCCAGTGTGCTGGGCGATCACCGGGATCTTGTTGCGCTCGCCCCAGACCTGCAGCTGCTCAACGGCGGCGGCACGGAAGGTGTCACCGGCGGCGAGCATGACTTTCTTGCCTTCCAGTTGCAGCTTCTTCGCCAGTTTGCCAATGGTGGTGGTCTTGCCAGCGCCATTGACGCCGACCACCAGAATCACGAACGGCTTGTTCTGCGAGGCAATTTTCAGCGGCTGCTCGACCGGCTTGAGCATCGCCGCCAGCTCGGCCTGCAACGACTTGTACAGCGCGTCGGCGTCGGCCAATTCTTTGCGGGCGACCTTCTGGGTCAGGCGCTGGATGATCTGCGTGGTGGCTTCGACACCGACATCGGCGGTCAGCAGTCGGGTTTCCAGCTCATCGAGCAGGTCGTCATCAATGGTTTTACGGCCGAGAAACAGGCTGGCCATACCCTCGCCGATGCTGGCGCTGGTTTTCGACAGGCCTTGCTTGAGGCGGGCGAAGAAGCCGACTTTGGTTTCTTCGCTGCGCGGGGCTTCCACTGGCGTTTCAGCAACCACTTCTACCGGCACCACCGGAGCAGCGACGACCGGTGCAGGTGCAGGTGCAGGTGCAGGTGCAGGTGCAGGCTCGGGCTGCTGAGCGACCGGCGCAACAGGGGCGACGACCACCGGGGTCACTGGCTCGGGAACAGCCGGCGCAGGCTCGACAACCGGCTCAACCACTGGCGCCGGAGCGACTTCAGGGACGAACGCGGCAGGTGCAGGAATCGGCGGCGTCACATGCGGCGCAGCCTCTTCGACCAAAGCCACCGGCTCTTCCGCCACCGGCAAGGTCAGCCACGGCTCGGCCGCCGGAGTCAATGGCAGCTCGGCCGCCACCGGGGTTTCAGATTCGGGCTCGGGCTCGACCGGTTGCAGCACCGGCTCGGCAATTGGCAGCACGATCGGCGCCGGCTCTTCTTCTATAGCAGGCGCTGGCGTCGGAGCCGGTTCAGGAATCGCGGGCGGCTGTTCGACGACGGGTTCCTGCGGTTTCTTACGCAGCCATCCGAACAGGCTTTTCTTCTCGCCAGCCGCAGCTGGGGTCTTCTTGTCGTCGTTGGAACCAAACATGGAGGACGGCTATCTCACGGTAGCGACGCGCCATAAGGGCGCCCCGGCAAATAAATATTCGATGCAGAACAGACTGTGTTTCATCCAGCTTGTTCACGCGCAACATTTTGTCGAGGCGCCAGCGGCACCCCAAAGATTCGTATTAACGAAGGACTAAACCGGCAAAATCGGCGAAAAAGCGAAGTCTAGTCGATAAACCGCAGCTTTCTGCCGCCAACCTATACAACCGCATCAGGCCTGAAAACCTGATAGGCGTGGTCGCCGGTAAAACGGATCAGTATCCTAGCACCCTCTCGCCCGCCGACGCTAAGACCAAGCGGGCAGCCCAACAGGTTAAAAAACGAATGAATGCTCTAGCCCGCCGCGCTGCAGGCCTGCTGCTCAGCACAGTCTGCCTGCCCCTTTCGGCCTTGGCGGCCGACCCGCAACCGACCCACGAATTCACCCTCGACAATGGCCTGAAGGTCGTCGTGCGCGAAGACCATCGCGCGCCGGTGGTGGTGTCGCAGGTCTGGTACAAGGTCGGTTCCAGCTACGAAACTCCGGGCCAGACCGGCCTGTCCCACGCGCTCGAGCACATGATGTTCAAGGGCAGCGAGAAAGTCGGCCCCGGCGAAGCCTCGTTGATCCTGCGCGACCTGGGCGCCGAAGAAAACGCCTTCACCAGCGACGATTTCACCGCGTATTACCAGGTGCTGGCCCGCGACCGTTTGGGCGTGGCCTTCGAACTGGAAGCCGACCGCATGGCCAATCTGCGCCTGCCAGCTGACGAGTTCGCCAAGGAAATCGAAGTCATCAAGGAAGAGCGTCGCCTGCGCACCGACGACAAGCCGATGTCCAAGGCTTACGAGCGTTACAAGGCTATGGCTTACCCGGCCAGCGGCTACCACACACCGACCATCGGCTGGATGGCCGACCTCGATCGGATGAAGGTCGAAGAGCTGCGCCACTGGTATCAGTCCTGGTATGTGCCAAACAACGCCACGCTGGTAGTGGTCGGCGACGTCACCCCCGATGAAGTGAAGACCCTCGCCCAACGCTACTTCGGGCCGATTGCCAAGCGCGACGTGCCACCGGCGAAGAAACCGCTGGAACTGGCCGAGCCGGGTGAGCGCCAGATCACCCTGCATGTGCAGACTCAACTGCCCAGCCTGATGCTCGGTTTCAACGTGCCCAGCATCGCCACCGCTGAAGACAAGCGCTCGGTCAACGCCCTGCGCCTGATCTCGGCTCTGCTCGACGGCGGTTACAGCGGGCGCATCCCGACGCAACTGGAGCGCGGTGAAGAGTTGGTCTCGGGCGGTTCGTCGAGCTACGACGCCTACACCCGTGGCGACAGCCTGTTCACCCTGTCGGCGACGCCGAACACGCAGAAGAAAAAGACCATGGCGCAAGCTGAAGCCGGTCTGTGGAAACTGCTGGAACAGCTGAAAACCACCGCACCGTCCGCCGAAGAACTCGAGCGCGTGCGGGCACAAGTGATCGCTGGTCTGGTGTTCGAACGCGATTCGATCACCAGTCAGGCCACCGCCATCGGCCAACTGGAAACGGTCGGTCTGTCGTGGAAGTTGATGGACACCGAACTCACCGATCTGGAAAGCGTGACCCCGCAAGACATCCAGAACGCCGCCAAGCTGTATTTCACCCGCGAACGTCTCAGCGTCGCCCATGTCCTGCCACTGGAGACGACTCATGAGTGAGCGCAAATCCCCACGCCTGTTGCTTGGTCTGATCGCTGTGGCGGTCATCGGCTCCGCCGCGTTCTATCTGATGCCCGGTGTCAAAACCGACGCCAGCGAAGCACTGGACAACGCCAAGACCAGCCAGAAGCTGCAATCGCTGGCCGAACTCGACGGCAAGGCCCCGGCCAGCCGCAAGCTCGACGTGCAGACCTGGAACACCGCCGAAGGCGCCAAGGTGCTGTTCGTCGAAGCCCATGAGCTGCCGATGTTCGACATGCGCCTGATCTTCGCCGCCGGCAGCAGTCAGGACGGCAATGCACCGGGCCTGGCAGTCCTGACCAACGCCATGCTCAACGAAGGCGTGGCCGGCAAGGACGTTGGCGCCATCGCCCAAGGCTTCGAAGGCCTCGGTGCGGATTTCGGCAATGGTGCCTACAAGGACATGGCGCTGGCTTCGCTGCGCAGTCTGAGCGCCGCCGACCAGCGCGAGCCGGCGCTGAAGCTGTTCTCAGAAGTGGTGGGCAAACCGACCTTCCCGGCCGATTCCTTTGCGCGCATCAAGAACCAGATGCTCGCCGGTTTCGAATACCAGAAACAGAACCCCGGCAAACTCGCCAGCCTCGAGCTGATGAAGCGTTTGTACGGCGATCACCCATACGCGCACTCCAGTGACGGCAATGCGCAGAGCGTGCCGAAGATCACTCTGGCGCAACTGCGTGAATTCCACGCCAAGGCCTACGCCGCGGGCAACGTGGTGATCGCGCTGGTCGGTGACTTGTCTCGCGCCGAAGCCGAGGCGATTGCCAATCAGGTCTCCGGCGCCCTGCCTAAAGGCCCGGCATTGTCGAAAATCGCCCAGCCGCAGGAACCGAAAGCCAGTGTCAATCACATCGAGTTCCCGTCGAAGCAGACCAACCTGTTGCTCGCGCAGCTGGGCATCGACCGTGACGACCCGGATTACGCGGCGCTGTCGATGGGTAACCAGATCCTCGGTGGCGGCGGTTTCGGCACCCGCCTGATGAGCGAAGTGCGCGAGAAGCGCGGCCTGACCTATGGCGTGTACTCGGGTTTCAGCCCGATGCAGGCTCGCGGCCCGTTCATGATCAACCTGCAAACCCGCGCGGAAATGAGCGAAGGCACGCTGAAACTGGTGCAGGACGTGCTCGCCGATTATCTGAAGACCGGCCCGACCCAGAAAGAACTCGACGACGCCAAACGCGAACTGGCCGGCAGCTTCCCGCTGTCCACCGCAAGCAACGCCGATATCGTCGGCCAACTGGGCGCCATGGGCTTCTATAATCTGCCGTTGAGCTATCTGGATGACTTCATGCGTCAGTCCCAGAGCCTGACTGTCGAGCAAGTCAAAGACGCGATGAACAAACACCTGAGCACGGACAAACTGGTCATCGTCAGCGCTGGCCCGACCGTGCCGCAAAAGCCGTTACCGGCCCCATCTGATAAACCTGCCGAGCAACCGCTCGGGGTTCCGGAGCATTAATGGCTACTCGCCCTAAAAAACCTGCGCAGAACGTCCACAATGGTGTGAACCAGCTGCGCATCATCGGCGGCGAATGGCGCAGCCGCAAACTGAGCTTCCCCGATGCCCCCGGCCTGCGCCCGACGCCGGATCGCGTGCGCGAAACCCTGTTCAACTGGCTCGCGCCGCATGTGGCCGGGGCCAAGGTGCTGGATCCGTTCGCCGGCAGCGGCGCGCTGTTTCTTGAAGCACTGTCGCGTGGCGCAGCCATGGGTCAGGCGCTGGATGCCAGCCACGTAGCGGTATCGAGCCTGAAGGAACACCTCGGCACCCTGCGCTGCACCAATGGTCAGGTGCAGACCGCCGATGCGCTGCGCTATCTGGAAACCCAGGTCGCCACGCCGTTCGACCTGGTGTTCCTCGATCCGCCGTTCAACCAGAACCTGCTGCCGGCCGTTTGCACCCTGCTGGAAGAGCGCCAATGGCTGGCGCCGGATTCGTGGATCTACACTGAAAGCGAGACCGCGCCTTCGACGCTGGGTCTGCCGGGCAACTGGCGCCTGCACCGCGAGCAGAAATCCGGGCGGGTGTACTACGCGTTGTGGCAACGTATGGCAGTCAACTGAACGTATTGAACAACCCTGTGGCGAGGGAGCTTGCTCCCGCTGGACTGCGCAGCAGTCCCCAAAAAGGGCCGCTTCGCGCCCCAGCGGGAGCAAGCTCCCTCGCCACAAAAGGTGTGTGCCCTCTGGAAACTGAACGCTTCACCCCCGCCTTCGGCCTCGGCAATCCGCACCTGCAAACCTTGTGGGGGCCGCTGTGGCGCAAAACCGTCCACCTTGATCGCGAGCGTGAACGCCTGTGGCTGGACGACGGAGATTTCCTCGACCTCGACTGGCATGGCCCGCACAGCGCCGAGGCGCCGCTGGTGCTGGTGCTGCATGGGCTGACCGGCTCTTCAAATTCGCCTTACGTCGCCGGGATTCAGGCAGCACTCGCCACGCAAGGCTGGGCCAGTGTCGCGCTGAACTGGCGCGGCTGCTCCGGCGAACCGAATCTGTTGCCGCGCAGTTACCACTCCGGCGCCAGCGAAGACCTCGCCGAAGCCATCAGACACCTGCGCGCCAAGCGCCCGCTGGCGCCGCTGTATGCGGTTGGTTATTCCCTCGGCGGCAATGTGTTGCTCAAGCATCTGGGCGAGACCGGCAGCGACAGCGGCGTGCTCGGTGCAGTGGCGGTGTCGGTGCCGTTTCGTCTTGATCAGTGTGCAGACCGCATTGGCAAGGGATTTTCCAAGGTTTATCAGGCGCACTTCATGCGCGAGATGGTCGCCTACATCAAGAACAAGCAACGCCAGTTCCAGCATGACGGACGCGAGGATGGCCTGGCGGCTCTGGCGGCGCTCGGCTCGCTGGAGAACATGCAGACTTTCTGGGACTTCGACGGCCGGGTCACCGCGCCGCTGCACGGCTTTACCGATGCCGAGGATTACTATCGCCGGGCGTCGAGTCGCTACTTTCTCGGCGAGATCCGCACCCCGACCCTGATCATTCAGGCCGCTGACGATCCGTTCGTGTTCCCCCACAGCTTGCCGACGGCCGAAGAGCTGTCCGCCAGCACCCGGTTCGAGCTGCAGGCCAAGGGTGGGCATGTCGGGTTTGTCGATGGCACGTTGCGCCAGCCCGGTTACTACCTGGAACGGCGCATCCCGCAATGGCTGGCCCGTGTGACGTCATGAGCGATCAGGGCGAGTCGATCCGGTTCTGGCAAACCGCGCCGCTGGCCGGGGTCGAGTTGCTGTCGGCGCGCTACATCGAGCATCGCTTCGCCCCGCACGTCCACGACGGCTATGTGATCGGCATGATCATGGCCGGTGCCCAGCGTTATCGCTATCGCGGTGCCGAACACCTGGCCGGCAGCGGCACGCTGGTGCTGATCAACCCGGACGAATTGCACACCGGGCACAAGGGCACCGAGGACGGCTGGCTGTACCGGGCGTTTTATCCCGATACCGGAAAGATCGTTTCACTGCTCGAAGAACTGGAACTGCCCACCGCACCGATGCCGGCGTTTGGCGCGACGCTGTACCGCGACCCGGATCTGGTCAACGGTTTCTGTCAGTTGCATCGCTTGCTGGAAAGCCCCGCCACCGCGCTGCAACAGCAAACGGTATGGCGCGAGATGATGATGCTGCTGTTGCAGCGGCATGCGGCGGTGCAGATCAACGGCAAACCGGGAAAAGAACACCGCGCGGTGGTGATGGCCAAGGAGCTGCTACATGCGCAACTCGCTGCGCCGCCGTCGCTGGAAGAGCTGGCGGCCGCAGTGAATCTGTCGCCCTTCCACTTCGCCCGGGTGTTCCGCCGCGCTACCGGCATGCCGCCACACACCTGGCTGATGCAACAGCGAATCGCCACGGCCCGGGGTTTATTGCAGCACGGTTGCCTGCCGGTGGAAGTCGCCATGCAGTTGGGCTTTGCCGACCAGAGTCATCTGAGCCGGCAGTTCAAGCAGGTGTATGGCGTGGGGCCGGCGGCGTATCGCAGTGCCCGACAATCTATCGGTGACGATTAACCCCTGTGGGAGCGGGCTTGCTCGCGAAAGCGATGTTTCAGCAGACATCATGGTTGACTGACACACCGCTTTCGCGAGCAAGCCCGCTCCCACATTGGGGGTATGGTGACTTTATTCGCCCGTGGCGATGCCTCGGGAAGGCTCGTTGATCCACTCACTCCACGACCCGGCATACAGCGAACCCAGCGGATACCCCGCCAGGCACAACGCAAACAGGTTGTGACACGCCGTCACCCCGGAGCCGCAATAAGCCACCAGTTCCGTTGGCGAACGATCACCTAGTTTCGCCGCAAAGCGCTGCTTGAGCTGCTCCGCCGGCAGGAAGCGTCCGTCGCTGCCGAGGTTTTCGGTAAACGCCGCACATTGCGCGCCGGGAATGTGCCCGGCAATCGGATCGATCGGCTCCACTTCACCCTTGAAGCGCGGCAAGGCCCGGGCGTCGATCAGGGTCAGGGACGGCTGACCGAGGCGCTTGTGCAATTGTTCGGCGCTCAGCAGCAGTTTCATGTCCGGCTGACCGCTGAAATTGCCCCGGCTGACCGACGGCGCATCCAGACTCAGCGGCAGACCCGCCGCGTGCCAGGCCTTCAGCCCGCCGTCGAGAATGAACACCCCATCGCGCTTGCCCAGCCACGCCAGCAACCACCAGGCGCGGGCCGCATAGGCACCGGGGCCGTCGTCGTACAAAACCACATCGCTGTCGGCATTGATGCCCCACGCCTGCAGACGCTCGATCAGCGCCGCAGGCTCAGGCAACGGGTGACGTCCGGTGACGCCTTTGACCACCTTGCCACTGAGGTCACGCTCAAGGTCGGCGAAGCGGGCGCCGGCAATGTGCCCTTCGGCATAGCTGCGCTGCCCGTAGTCCGGGTCTTCGAGGGCAAAACGGCAATCGAGAATCACCAGCCCCGGCTGCTCCTTGCGGGCATCCAGTGCATTCGGGCTGAGCAGTTGCGCAATCGGCATAACGGACTCCTGTGAGCGACTTCGAAATGGGTTACCGCCCTTCCTCGAGGGCCTGGGCCAGCGGCACGTAGAACTCGTCGAACAAGGCATTGACCTCCTCGCGCGCCTGATCGGTGACGAACCCGGCTTCCAGCACCAGCACCTGATACACGCCACGCTTGATGGCCTGTTCGCTGAGGTGGTTGGAGTTTTCCCGGGTGGTACACAGAAAGCGCACCCACGAGGTGAGGATGATCCAGGCATTGATCGTCAGGGATTCGATCTGCACCCGATCCATCTTGAGGATGCCGGCGGCGACGAAGCCTTCGTAGATCGCCATGCCCTGAATCACGCAGCGCTGGGAAAAGCGCCGGTAGCGCGCGGCCAGGTCCGGGTCGCTGTCGAGCAGGTGCTCGAGATCGCGATGCAGAAAGCGGTAGCCCCACATCGCCGACAGCAGCTCCTTGAGGTAATAGCGCTTGTCTTCGACGGTGGCGGCACGCCCCTGCGGCGGGCGCAGAAAGCTGTCCACAAGCGTCTCGTACTCACTGAACAGCACGGCGATGATCGCCTGCTTGTTCGGGAAGTGGTAGTACAGATTGCCCGGAGAAATCTCCATGTGGGCGGCGATGTGATTGGTGCTGATGCTGCGCTCGCCCTGCTGATTGAACAGTTCGAGGCTGTTCTGCACGATGCGCTCGCTGGTTTTTATTCGTGGGGCCATGGCTTGAGCTTTAATTCAGAGTGCGGTGAGGAGCATCTTACGACCTAACCGGAATGGGATAAAACAAAGCTGTGTCGGGAAGTCATTTGACTTTCTAGAGCATAGACTCTAGAACGTCATCACTACAATAAATCCGGAGCCGACGATGACTGCCGACATTGCTTATCTGCAAACGCTGCAACAGCCCCTGGAAGAGCTGGATCGGCTGTTCGCGGCACAGCGCGCCGCCTATGCCGCCAACCCGATGCCACCGGCAGATCAGCGCCAGCAATGGCTCAAGGCGTTGCGCGACTTGCTCAGCCATGAGCGGCAGGCGCTGGTCGAGGCCATCAGCGCGGATTTCAGTCATCGCAGCGCCGATGAAACCCTGCTCGCCGAATTGATGCCCAGCCTGCACGGGATCCATTACGCCAGCCGCCACCTCAAAGGCTGGATGAAGTCGTCGCGGCGCAAAGTCGGCATTGCCTTTCAGCCGGCGTCGGCGAAAGTCGTGTACCAGCCGCTTGGCGTGGTCGGCATCATCGTCCCGTGGAACTACCCGTTGTATCTGGCCATCGGTCCACTGGTCGGCGCGCTGGCAGCGGGCAACCGGGTGATGCTCAAGCTCAGCGAATCGACCCCGGCCACCGGCCAGTTGCTCAAGACCCTGCTGGGACGGATTTTCCCCGAAGATCTGGTCTGCGTGGTGCTGGGCGAGGCCGACATCGGCGTGGCGTTCTCCCGGCTGCGTTTTGATCACCTGCTGTTCACCGGCGCCACCAGCATCGGCAAACATGTGATGCGCGCTGCGGCGGAAAACCTGACTCCGGTGACTCTCGAACTGGGCGGCAAGTCCCCGGCCATCGTCTCTCGCGACGTGCCGCTCAAGGACGCCGCCGAACGCATCGCCTTCGGTAAAACCCTGAATGCCGGCCAGACCTGTGTCGCCCCCGATTACGTGCTGGTGCCGCAAGACCGCGTCGGCGCGTTCGTCGAAGCCTATCGTCAGGTGGTGAACAATTTCTATCCAACCCTCGCCGACAACCCGGACTACACCGCGATCATCAACGAGCGCCAACTGGCCCGGCTCAACGGTTATGTCAGCGACGCCACGAGCAAGGGCGCGCTGCTGATCCCGCTGTTCGAACAGGGCCAGGGCCGGCGCATGCCGCACAGCCTGCTGCTCAATGTCACTGACGAGATGACCGTGATGCAGGACGAAATCTTCGGCCCGTTGCTGCCGATCGTGCCGTATCAGGATCTGGATCAGGCGTTTGCTTACATCAATCAGCGCCCGCGTCCTCTGGCGCTTTACTACTTCGGCTACGACAAACGCGAACAGAACCGCGTGCTGCACGAAACCCACTCCGGCGGCGTGTGCCTGAACGACACCCTGCTGCACGTGGCGCAGGACGACATGCCGTTCGGCGGCATCGGCCCGTCGGGCATGGGTCATTACCACGGCCACGAAGGCTTCCTGACCTTCAGCAAGGCCAAGGGTGTGCTGATCAAACAGCGCTTCAATGCCGCGAAGCTGATTTACCCGCCCTACGGCAAATCGATTCAGAAACTGATCCAGAAGCTGTTCATCCGCTAATCGTCGTCACCGCCGGGTAATAACAACAATGCACCCAAGCCTGACCGAAACACCTGCCCTGTCGCGCCGTGGCCTGCTGAAGTTCAGCCTTGGCGCCACAGCGTTTCTCGCCACCGCCGGCCTCGGCGCCAGCCTCAGTGGCTGTTCATCGAGTGTCGCGGCCTACGGCTTCGTCACTTTGCGCGACGGCGACCTGCTGTTTCTGCGCGCACTGATTCCGGTGATGCTCGAAGGCGCCGTGGCCGCCGAGAAAATGCCCGGTGCGGTGGATGGCACCCTGAAGTCGCTGGACTACAGCCTCGATCACCTGTCGCCGGAAATGCTCAAACTCACCCGGCAATTGTTCGACGTGCTCGGCATGGCGGTCACCCGTGGCCCGCTCACGGGCATTTGGGGCAGTTGGGAAAACGCCAGCCCCGAGGCGATGCGCCACTTCCTCGAGCGCTGGCAGAACAGTTCATTGAGCCTGCTGCGCATGGGCCACAGCTCATTGCAGCAGATGGTGATGATGGCCTGGTACACCCGCGCCGAGTCCTGGGGCCATTGCGGCTACCCCGGCCCGCCTGCCGTCTGAAATCGAGTCGCGCCGTTCGCGAGCAAGCTCGCTCCCACAAGGGAATGCATTTCAATGTGGGAGCGAGCTTGCTCGCGAAGGCGCCAGCCACCACACCACCGCTCCCAGAATAATAAAGAGAACCTGATCAATGCCCGTACCCGACCCGTTCCGCGAAGGCCTCGCCCGTGGCTGGAAAACCTACAACGGCGCCCAACTGACCGGCGACCTGACGCTGCAAGCCGATGTGGCGATCATCGGCAGCGGTGCCGGTGGCGGCACCACGGCAGAAATCCTCAGCGCCGCCGGCTACAAAGTGCTGCTGATCGAAGAAGGCCCGCTCAAGACCAGTGCCGACTTCAAGATGCTCGAAGACCAGGCCTACAGCAGTCTCTATCAGGAAGGCATCGGCCGCATGAGCAAGGACGGCGCGATCACCATCCTCCAGGGCCGTGCGGTGGGCGGCACCACGCTGATCAACTGGACCTCGAGTTTCCGCACGCCCGAGCCGACCCTCGAGCACTGGGCCAAGGAGCACAACGTCAAAGGCCACAGCCCGGCCGAGATGGCGCCGTGGTTCGAAAAAATGGAACAGCGTCTTGGCGTCGCGCCGTGGATGGTCCCGCCCAACGCCAACAACGACGTGATCCGCAAGGGCTGCGAACAGCTCGGCTACAGCTGGCACGTGATCCCGCGCAACGTGCGTGGCTGCTGGAACATCGGCTACTGCGGCATGGGCTGCCCGACCAACGCCAAGCAGTCGATGCTGGTCACCACCATCCCGGCGACCCTGGAAAAGGGCGGCGAGTTGCTGTACCTGGCCCGCGCGGAAAAACTGCTGATCAGTGGCGATAAGATCACTGGCCTGCAATGCGTGGCGATGGACGAGCGTTGCGTCGCGCCGACCGGCCACACCATCACGGTCAAGGCCCGGCATTACGTGCTGGCCGGCGGTGGCATCAACAGCCCGGCACTGCTGCTGCGCTCGGATGCACCGGATCCGCATCAGCGCCTCGGCAAACGCACGTTCCTGCATCTGGTGAACATGTCCGCCGGGCGTTTCGACGAGGTGATCAATCCGTTCTACGGCGCGCCGCAGTCGATCTACTCGGATCATTTCCAGTGGAAGGACGGCACCAGTGGGCCGATGGGCTACAAACTCGAAGTGCCACCGCTGCAACCGGCACTGGCCGCGACCTTGCTCGGCGGTTTCGGCCAGCAGAATGCCGAACACATGGCCGACCTGCCGCACACCCACGCGATGCTCGCGTTGCTGCGCGACGGTTTCCATCCGGACAGCCCCGGCGGCAGTGTCGAATTGCGCGGTGATGGCTCGCCGGTGCTCGACTATCAAGTCTCGCCTTATGCCTGGGAGGGCCTGCGCCGCGCCTTTCACAGCATGGCCGAGATCCAGTTTGCCGGCGGCGCCAAAGCCGTGATGCCGATGCACGCGGATGCGCGCTACGTGAAAACCCTGGCCGAAGCCCGCACTTTGATCGACAGTTTGAGCCTTGAGCTGTACCGCACGCGCCTGGGCAGTGCCCACGTGATGGGCGGTTGTGCGATGGGCGAAGAGCCGAAAAACGCGGTCACCGACAGCCTTGGCCGGCATCATCAACTGAGCAATCTGTCGATCCACGATGGCTCGCTGTTCCCCACCAGCATTGGCGCCAACCCGCAATTGTCGGTGTATGGGCTGACAGCACAATTGGCGACTGCCCTCGCCGATCGGCTGAGAAATCCGTGAAAAAACCGGTTTATCGCGTCGTCTATAGTGCTTTCTTACCCAACAGGCGACTTGGCCGACCGGGACGGCTGCGATACCATCCGACTCCCCAACGGACTCCCGCCAGGACGACGCGATGAACCGAGTGTTGTACCCAGGTACCTTCGACCCTATTACCAAAGGGCATGGCGATCTGGTCGAACGCGCCTCGCGCCTGTTCGATCACGTGATCATTGCGGTCGCCGCCAGCCCGAAGAAAAACCCGCTGTTCCCGCTGGAACAACGGGTTGAGCTGGCTCGCGAGGTCACCAAACACCTGCCCAACGTCGAAGTGGTCGGCTTCTCGACGCTGCTGGCGCATTTCGCCAAGGAGCAGAACGCCAATGTGTTCCTGCGTGGCCTGCGTGCGGTGTCGGACTTCGAATACGAATTCCAGCTGGCCAACATGAACCGCCAGTTGGCCCCGGACGTCGAGAGCCTGTTTCTCACCCCGTCCGAGCGTTATTCGTTCATTTCCTCGACGCTGGTGCGGGAAATCGCCGCGCTGGGCGGCGATATCAGCAAGTTCGTGCACCCGGCCGTGGCCGATGCCCTGACCCTGCGCTTCAAGAAGTAACGACCGTTCAAACGGCGCCCGCGTGCACTGCGGGCGCCAATGCGGCACAATTGCGCGCATTGATTTATAGCGCCCGGGCCTGCCGCCCCGGCTGGAGTTAGCATGTCCCTGATCATCACCGACGATTGCATCAACTGCGACGTCTGCGAACCCGAGTGCCCGAACGCCGCGATTTCCCAAGGCGAAGAGATCTACGTGATCGACCCGAACCTGTGCACCCAGTGCGTCGGCCACTACGACGAGCCGCAGTGCCAACAGGTCTGCCCGGTGGATTGCATTCCGCTGGACGAGGCGCATCCTGAGACTGAAGAACAGTTGATGGAAAAGTACCGCAAGATTACCGGCAAGGCCTGATCTGAACGTTTTGTAGCGCTCTTCCGGGCCTCTTCGCGAGCAAGCCCGCTCCCACATTTGAAATGCGCTCCAATGTGGGAGCGAGCTTGCTCGCGAAAGGGCCATCAGCAGCAGCGCAAAACCCTGATCAGCTCACTCGCGCTGCTCAAACCCCTCCCCCGTACACCCCAGACACCGCACAAACGCCGCTTTCGCCGGATCCACCACCAGCGCCTGCCCCGCATCACCTACCCCGCCACCCAGCGCGGTAAACGGCAATGACACTACAAACACCCCCGCACCCAGCACCGTTGCCACCACCAATAAAGGTCGGGCAATCAGCAAATCGCCGATCATGGCGTAGGCGGGAGGGTTCTGGATGGTGTAGCGCGGATCACCGCTGCCATGCTCCGCGGCCTGAACGGCCAGGCTGGAACACAGCAACAGTGTGGCAAAGAGGACTTGCAAGGACTTCATGGCACGATCCTTCGGGCTGAACAGTGAGACCACTCACTATAGACCGTAGGACTTTTTCAGATTTTTGCCTCAGGTCTGGCAGCGCGGACAGAACACACTGGCCCGTTGCCCCAGCTTCACTTCCCGCAGGCCAGTACCGCAGACCTTGCAGTGCTCACCACCGCGACCATAGACAAACAGTTCCTGCTGGAAGTAGCCGGGCTGCCCGTCACCGCCGATGAAATCCCGCAACGTGGTGCCGCCGCGCTCGATGGCTGCGGCGAGGATGCGTTTGATCTCGATCGCCAGCTTCAGATACCGCGCCCGGGAGATACTTTTGGCTTCGCGGCGCGGATCGATCCCGGCGGCGAACAGCGCTTCGGTCGCGTAAATGTTGCCGACGCCGACCACCACCGCGTTGTCCATGATGAACGGCTTGACCGCCATCGAACGCCCGCGCGACAGCTGGAACAGGCGCTCACCGTCGAACAGATCGGTCAATGGCTCCGGCCCGAGGCGTATCAGCAGTTCGTGATTGAGCGGATCGGTGCTCCACAGCATCGCGCCGAAGCGGCGCGGATCGGTGTAGCGCAGCGCCAGACCGGATTCCAGCTCGATATCGACGTGCTCATGCTTGAGCGCCGGCAACCCGACTTCCACCAGCCGCAAGTTGCCCGACATGCCCAAGTGACTGATCAACGTGCCGACTTCGGCATTGATCAACAGATACTTGGCCCGCCGCTCGACCAGCACGATGCGCTGCCCGGAAAGACGCACATCGAGGTCTTCGGGGATCGGCCAGCGCAGCCGACGATCCCGCACGATCACCCGGCTGACGCGCTGGCCTTCCAGGTGCGGAGCAATGCCCCGGCGGGTGGTTTCGACTTCCGGCAGTTCAGGCATGGTGTCCTCGAATCAATGCGCGCCGAGGTCGCGGATCGTCTGTTTGAGGGTTTCGAAATCGTAGTCCGACAGGCCCACGTAATCGAGAATCAGCGGGCCAATGCTGTTCCACTCGTGGTCTTCGGTCTGGTTGCCCAGCACCCGATAAGACGCACAGATGTGCTCGGCCATCTTCAAGATCGCCAGCAGATTCTTCATCTGGCTGTTGCGCGAGGATTCGTCGCTGAAGATCGCCAGCGCATTGTGGTGATTGGCGATCGCCGTGCTGACGTGTTCCGGCAGGCGCCACGACTTGGCGGTGTAGTAGCCGACCACGGCGTGGTTGGTATTGAACTCGGCGTTCTCGGTGTCCACCACCCGGCATTCGGCGCTGGCATTGGCGTAAGCCTTTTCCAGTACCGACATGTAATTGGGGAAGCGCTGCAGCATCAACGGCACGCCGCAGTCGTGGAACAGCCCCAAGGCATAAGCTTCGTCGCCGGCCTGAGTGCCGATGCGCTTGGCCAGGGTCAGGCAGGTCATCGCCACGTCCTGGGCGGTGTCCCAGAAACGGTTGAGGGTGACGATGGTGTCGTCGTTCATCTCGCCCTTGATCGACTGCGCGTTGATCAGGTTGATGATCGACCGACTGCCCAAAAGGTTCACCGCACGCTGGATCGAAGTGATCTTGTTGCTCAGGCCGTAATACGGCGAATTGACGATTTTCAGCAGAGAACCGGACAGACCGGGATCCTGGGCGATCAGCTTGGCGATCACCTCCAGGTCCGGGTCGGGCATGTACTGCTCCATCTGCAGATCCACCATGATCTGCGGCTGCGCGGGCACGCTGATGCCTTGCAGGGATTGTTGAATCTGTTCGGTGGTCAGCTCTTGGGACATAAGTACACACTCTGGGACAGGCGGCGATTCTAACCTCTAAAAACCGCACGAAGACACACCAGTGGGCAATTGTCAGGAACTTTCATTCACGCTCAGGCTTCGGACTTTGTAAGGCCGACCGGACAATCAAGCACCGGCTCGGCGGTATTTTCCCGCAGACTCAGGAGCTTATCGATGGCTACTTCCCTCACTGGCAAACGCGTCGCCATTTTAGTAACAGACGGTTTCGAACAGGTCGAACTGACCGGGCCCAAGCAAGCACTGGAGCAGGCCGGCGCCCAGGTCGACATCCTTTCGGCCGAGGCCGGCAAGGTCAAAGGCTGGAACCACGACAAACCGGCGGATGACTTCAAGGTCGATCAGACCTTTCAAGGCGCCAGCAGCGAGCAGTACGACGCGATCGTCCTGCCGGGCGGCGTGCAGAACTCCGACACCATCCGCATCGACCAGGATGCCCAGCATCTGGTCAAGACCGGCGCCTCCGCCGGCAAACCGATTGCAGTGATCTGCCATGGCGGCTGGCTGCTGATTTCCGCCGGGCTGGTCAATGGCAAGACCATGACCAGTTTCAAGACACTCAAGGATGACCTGGTCAATGCCGGGGCCAACTGGGTGGATAAAGAAGTGGTCAAAGACGGCCACCTGATCAGCAGCCGTCAGCCGGATGATATTCCAGCGTTCAACAAGGAGTTGATCAGCGCCCTGTCAGCCTGATCTGTGGGCTAGTGAATTTATGTGGTGAGGGGATTTATCCCCGATGGACAGCCCAGCTGTCCCAAATCGACTTACGCGGTCAGTCAGAAAACTGCGTTGGGGGTTTGCGGCTGCTGCGCAGCCGATCGGGGATAAATCCCCTCGCCACAGGTAATGTCTTCCACCGGCAATGACTTGCCACATGTCCACTCACCAGCCAATCGGGCCGAGCAACACGGTATACTCCCGCTCTTTTTTCCGGAGCGACGTCATGTCCCTGCCTAGCCTGCGCCTCAAAGCCAACGCCGACCGTCGCCTGCGCAACGGCCACTTGTGGGTCTACAGCAACGAAATCGATGTGGCCGCCACGCCACTGCACGGCTTCAAGGCCGGCGATCAGGCGATCCTCGAAGCCGCGGGCGGCAAGCCGCTGGGCATCGTCGCCATGAGCCCGAACAACCTGATCTGCGCGCGTCTGCTGTCGCGTGACATCAAACTGGCACTGGACAAGTCGCTGCTGGTACACCGCCTGAACGTGGCCCTGTCGCTGCGCGAGCGCCTGTTCGACAAGCCGTTCTACCGCCTGGTTTACGGCGACTCCGACCTGCTGCCGGGTCTGGTGGTCGACCGTTTCGGCGACATCCTCGTGGTGCAGATTGCCTCGGCAACCATGGAAGCGCACAAAGATGACGTGATCGCTGCACTGACCCAAGTGCTCAAGCCAAGCGGCATCCTGTTCAAGAACGACTCCGCCGCCCGTGACGCCGAAGGCCTCAACCGCTACGTCGAAACCGTGTTCGGTCTGGTGCCGGAGTGGGTGGCCCTGGAAGAGAACGGCGTGAAATTCGAAGCACCGGTCATCGGCGGCCAGAAAACCGGCTGGTTCTACGACCACCGCATGAACCGCGCCCGCCTCGCCCCCTACGCCAAAGGCAAACGCGTCCTCGACCTCTATAGCTACATCGGTGGCTGGGGCGTGCAGGCTGCGGCGTTCGGTGCCAGCGAAGTGTTCTGCGTCGACGCGTCGGGCTTCGCCCTCGACGGCGTCGAGCGTAACGCCGCGCTGAACGGCTTCGCCGACAAGATGACTTGCATCGAAGGCGACGTCTTCGAAGCGTTGAAGGAACTCAAGGCGAGTGAAGAACGTTTCGACGTGATCGTTGCCGACCCGCCAGCGTTCATCAAGCGCAAGAAAGACATGAAGAACGGTGAAGGCGCCTACCGTCGTCTGAACGAGCAAGCCATGCGCCTGCTGACCAAGGACGGCATTCTGGTCAGCGCTTCGTGCTCCATGCACCTGCCAGAGGACGATCTGCAAAACATCCTGCTGACCAGCGCCCGTCACCTGGACCGCAACATCCAGATGCTCGAGCGCGGCGGTCAGGGCCCGGACCACCCGGTACACCCGGCCATCGCCGAGACTCGCTACATCAAGAGCATCACCTGCCGCCTGCTGCCTAACAGCTGATCGGCCCATGAAACGGGGAGCCTGCGGGCTTCCCGTTGGCTTTACGGCGATGCAATGTCGTCGAATTTCTTCCTCTTTCCTACAACTAACTTCCTACATGCATGCAGGACATTTCCCTGCGAATTACATTTCAACATCTAATACTTACAAGTTTGCCCTTGCAGCACGCCCACTCCGACAAAATTAATAGAAATTTCCTACCCAAGTATCGCTTGCCAATAATTCATTACAACCTATTATTAAGTTGTCACCACGACGGTGACATTCACTCTCAATGAACAAGGAGTTCATACTTATGAAAGCAATTACTCTGGAAACCAACCAAATCGCAAACCTGGCCTTCCTGGTTGCGCCTAAAGCCCGCTAAGTGAGCCAGAACGCTGGGGATTGCCGGCACCCCAGCGTTCTTCCGACCCGTTCCAGAGCGATGAACACAACATGCATATCAATCCCTATTTATTCATATTGCCGCGCACGCCCGGACAAATAGTCTGGAACTATAAAGACCACACCCAACATGAACTTGATCTGACTTACTCCTGTCGACTTGCACAACTTATCAACAATCCGGAACAGTTCGACAGACGTAACATCATAGACTCACAACTTCTGAACGCGGGCATATTAACCGTTGCAAAAATAGACAGTCCGCCATGGGGCTGGGATGAATTGTCGAAGATTTATCATATTGGCACCCAGAACATTCCCTGCGAACAGATACCCCAGAATATTCACGAGTGGTCCAGGCAATACCTGAACCATTGCAACGCGGTGCTGACTACACCGGCCCCTGCACTAGATCGGTCGACACCTCAAGACGAACCTCGAATCGCCCTGCCCGCCTCCGCGGCCCTGACCGTTGCCAGCTTGGGCAATGTCCTGCGCCTGAGAAAAACCTGCCGCTCTTTCACTGGCGCAGCGATCACCCTCAATGATGTCGGTACACTGCTGTACCTCTCGCTGGGCTTTCTTCGCCATCGCGACAATGACCGCGACGAGAGCATCGCCGAAGGCCTCGGTGCCCGGCGCAGCAGCCCGTCGGGTGGAGGATTGAATGCCTGTGAAGGGTTTCTTCTGGCACGCAATATCGAGGGCCTCGAACCGGGTGTCTACGCCTATCACCCGGCAGAACACGCACTCAGCCGGGTCAATCCTTTGCCCGACCCCGCGCTGGGTCATTTGCTGGCGGGTCAGCACTTCATCAATAACCTGCCACTGGGTCTGTTCATCACCGCTCGTTTCGACAAGCTCTGGTGGAAGTATGAACACTCACGCGCCTATCGCATGGCGTTTGTCGAGGCGGGTCATCTGTCGCAAACCTTTCAACTGGTGGCCACAGCGCTGGGCCTGGGAACGTGGCTGACCGGGGCATTTGCCGACCGCCAGGTCGAAGCCCTGCTCAAACTCGAAGGCAGCGCTGAACAACCGTTGTTCTTTGTCGGCTGCGGCGCCAGCGACGGTCAGGCGATGTGCCAGGAAATGCGCGACCTGTTGCAGGAGACGCGCAAATGAGCGCATCAACCGTGGATCAGCCCGAAGCGCCAGAGTCCTGGGCGCTTCGATTCACCCTCGGCGACTGGAACAACCACGCTTCGGTACGCACCAGCCGGCACGACTACCAGTTGCCGGCAGACCTGCAATTGCAACTGCAAACCCGCTTCTGGTTTCCGCCGGCATTCCTGCCGTATCTGTCCCACCCGGCCATCGAAGCCGCAGGCAGCAGGGTCATGCATCGGCTGGCTGCCAACCACCTGGTGCACTTTCTCGACTACACCACGCTGCTTGAACACCGTATCGTCAACCGCGCCGTGGAAACCATCGTCCACGGCGAGTTGCCCGCGTACATTCCGTCAAGGATGAAAACCGCCGCGCTGCAGCTCTATACCGACGAGGGTTATCACGCACTGTTCTCCCATCATCTGGCTGAACAGATCGCCGAACTGCATGGTTTCACCGGTCGTCCACAGATGCCGCTGCGCATCACCCGTCTGACGGGTCAGATCGCCCGAACGCCGGAGAGCAAACGCCCGCTGGCATGGTTTCTGCTCGGCTTCGTCTCCGAAACCATCATTGCCCGGGAGTTGCTGGATGTGTGTCGGGAAACGCTGGTCAGCAGCGTGAACGACATGCTGCGCGACCACCTCGCTGATGAAGCGCGCCACAGCCGTTTTTTTTCCGAGGTCTTTCACTACCTCTGGTTGACCCTGAACAGCCGCCAGCGCGCCTTTGCGGCCAGAACCTTGCTGGAGACCCTGGCGACCTTCTTCGAAGTCGACGAGCAATGGCTGCACCAAAGCCTGCGCCGCGCTGGCATTGGCGAAGGTGCGATCAAGGAAATCCTCGACAGCCTGACCAACGAACAGGCCAGCCGCCAGCGTGCCCGATCCGGAGCCACGGCTACGCTTGCTGCACTCGAAAAAGCCGGATTCTTCGCGCTACCCAACAACCGCAAACTTTTCGCCAAGGCAGGACTGATCGATGCTTGAAGGAAGAACGGTGGTAACGACCCGACAACGACGCGGGGCGATCAGCCTGCTTTTGGCCATGGTGCTGCTGGGGGTGTTTCCGCTGGACGTCCTGCTGCCGTCGTTCCCGGCGCTGGCCGAACACTTCGCCAGCACTCCGACCGACATCGCCCTGTCGATCAGCCTGTTCGCGGTGGGCATCGCCTTTGCCCAACTGCTGATCGGGCCGTTGTCCGACGTCATCGGGCGCAAGGGCTTGCTGCTCGCCGGCATGGCTGTCTCGATCCTCGGCGCCATCGGCTGCGTAATGACCAATGACTACACGCTGTTCATGGCCTTTCGCATCGTGCAGGCCATCGGCTGTGGCTGTTTCGTCCTGTCACAGGCGCTGGTGCAGGATCTGTTCGAGGGCGCAGAGCGCGATCGCCTGCGGATCCTGATGGTGACCGCCACCGGGATCTTCATCTCCATATCACCGCTGGCCGGAACCTTTCTGCAGGCGACCCTGGGCTGGCGTGGCAGCTTCTGGCTGTTCATCGCACTGGCGGCGGTGGTGTTGCTCAAGGCCTGGCTGTTTCTGGACGGCGGTCGGCCAGTCGCCAAAGGCACACCGCTCAACTTCCTCAGCGCCTACCGGCGAGTGCTGGCGGATTTCGAGTTCGTCGGCTACTGGCTGATCTCGGCTTTCGCGTTCGCCTGCCACTTCTCGTTCATCGTCATTTCGCCGTTGATCTTCATGGATCAGTTGCAGCTCTCAGCCTATGACTTCTCACTGATCCTGCTGATCTACGGTGCGGCCTATGTGACCGGCGGGATTGCCGCCACGCTGTTGAGCCGGCGCATCAGCTCTGCGCAACAGATCGTGGCCGGGTTGAGCCTGATTCTGCTGGCAGGGCTGGTGATGCTATTCCTGTCGCAGTACTTCGCACTCTCGCCCGTCACGGTATTGATCCCGATGCTGATCTGCACCGCCGGCACCACCATTGCACGCCCGGCCGCCACCTCACGCGCCATGGGCCTGTTCCCGGAGAACGCCGGTACTTCGGCCTCGGCCGGTAGCACGATCATCTTCATCTGCGGCGGGTTGATCAGTGCGCTGATCAGCCTGAGTCCAGGCAACCTGCAAGCCACTCTCGGCTACTGTTTTGTCCTGCTCAGTTGCATCGCGCTGGCGCTGAACAAGAGGATCAGCCATCGCGCCAGCGTCATCGAAAACGGCGCCGTCACGCCCTCTGGCAGCGATTGAGCCTGCCGGTCGTCATGCCATACGCACCGTCAGCACTGGAACAACGCTTTGCGCCATTCCCTCCAGACGCCAGCGGTGTAGAATCGGCTGATTCATCGCCATTCATCCCCCGGCGGGTTTATGAGCTCAGGCTGAGGCAAGCGGCGATCCCGCAAAGTCATCGGCAACATCCGGGACACACGGCCATTTCTGAGTGTTCCAGACGTCAATAGAAGCTCACTCCCTTTTGATACCTGATTAGCCGCCCGGAGTGCTCCATGCCAGATTACCGCTCGAAAACATCCACCCACGGCCGCAACATGGCCGGCGCCCGCGCACTGTGGCGCGCCACCGGGATGAAAGATGACGACTTCAAGAAGCCGATCATCGCCATTGCCAACTCCTTCACCCAGTTCGTGCCGGGCCACGTGCACCTCAAAGACCTCGGTCAACTGGTTGCCCGGGAAATCGAACGCGCCGGTGGCGTAGCGAAAGAATTCAACACCATCGCCGTGGATGACGGCATCGCCATGGGTCACGACGGCATGCTCTATTCGCTGCCGAGCCGCGAGATCATCGCCGACTCTGTCGAATACATGGTCAACGCCCACTGCGCCGACGCCATCGTCTGCATCTCCAACTGCGACAAGATCACCCCGGGCATGTTGATGGCCGCTCTGCGCCTGAACATTCCGGTGATCTTCGTTTCCGGCGGTCCGATGGAAGCCGGCAAGACCAAACTCGCTTCCCACGGCCTCGACCTCGTCGACGCCATGGTGATCGCCGCCGACTCCAGCGCTTCTGACGAGAAGGTTGCCGAGTACGAGCGCAGCGCCTGCCCGACCTGCGGTTCATGCTCCGGCATGTTCACCGCCAACTCGATGAACTGCCTGACCGAAGCGCTGGGCCTGGCATTGCCGGGCAACGGTTCGACCCTCGCGACCCACAGCGACCGCGAGCAGTTGTTCCTGCAGGCCGGCCGCACCATCGTCGAGCTGTGCAAGCGCTACTACGGCGAAAACGACGAGTCCGTGCTGCCGCGCAACATCGCCAACTTCAAGGCGTTCGAGAACGCAATGATGCTCGACATCGCCATGGGCGGTTCGACCAACACCATCCTGCACCTGCTGGCTGCTGCCCAGGAAGCCGAGATCGATTTCGATCTGCGCGACATCGACCGTCTCTCGCGCAGCGTGCCGCAACTGTGCAAGGTCGCGCCGAACATCCAGAAGTACCACATGGAAGACGTGCACCGCGCCGGCGGCATCTTCAGCATTCTCGGTTCGCTGGCCCGTGGCGGCCTGCTGCACACCGACCTGCCGACCGTGCACAGCCGCAGCATGGAAGAAGCCATCGCCAAGTGGGACATCACCCAGACCGACGATGAAGCCGTGCACCACTTCTTCAAGGCCGGCCCGGCGGGCATCCCGACCCAGACCGCGTTCAGCCAGTCGACCCGTTGGGAAACCCTCGACGACGACCGTGAAAACGGCTGCATCCGCAGCTTCGAACACGCCTATTCGAAAGAAGGTGGCCTGGCCGTGCTGTACGGCAACATCGCTCTCGACGGTTGCGTGGTGAAAACCGCCGGCGTCGACGAGTCGATCCACGTCTTCGAAGGCAACGCGAAGATCTTCGAAAGCCAGGACAGCGCGGTGCGCGGCATCCTCGCCGACGAAGTGAAGGAAGGCGACATCGTCATCATTCGCTACGAAGGCCCGAAAGGCGGCCCGGGCATGCAGGAAATGCTCTACCCGACCTCGTACCTGAAGTCCAAAGGTCTGGGCAAAGCCTGTGCGTTGCTCACCGACGGTCGTTTCTCTGGCGGTACTTCCGGCCTGTCGATCGGCCACGCTTCGCCAGAGGCTGCGGCCGGTGGCGCGATCGGTCTGGTGCAGGACGGCGACAAAGTGCTGATCGACATCCCGAACCGCTCGATCAACCTGTTGGTCAGCGATGAAGAACTGGCTGCGCGCCGGGTCGAACAGGACAAGAAAGGCTGGAAACCGGTCGAGCAACGTCCACGCAAAGTGACCACTGCGCTCAAGGCCTACGCCCTGCTGGCGACCAGCGCCGACAAGGGTGCGGTGCGTAACAAGGCGATGCTCGACGGGCTGTAAGCGTCAATCGCAAAAACAAAAATGCCCCGCCAAAGTGCGGGGCATTTTTTTGCCTGATCCAAAAACAATGAAGATCAAAACTGTGGGAGCGGGCTTGCTCGCGAAAGCGGTCTACCGGTCAAAAAATCTCCCGCCTGACACTCCCTCTTCGCGAGCAAGCCCGCTCCCACAAGGGACTGTCAGTGATTCTGGAATCTGAGTTCCAACAGGGATTGGGGGCTTACTGGATTTCTTCAGGCTTGACGATCACCCAGTTTTTGTCCGCCGTCACCGGCAACCCTTCCTTGGCCTGCGCCGCCGCATGCTTGGCCATCATGCCGTTGAGCTGGGTCATGTATTTGTCCTTGCGGTTGACCCACAAGTGAATGCCGCCCTTGGCCACATCCACATCGTGGAACAGCATGTAACCGTCGCTGCTCGGGGTATCGCCGCCCACCAGCACCGGTTTTTTCCACTCGTCGATATAGGTCAGAATCGCCGCGTGTTTGCCGGCCATCCAGGTTGCCGGGGTCCACAGGTACGGGGTCAGTTCGAGGCCGAGGTTGGCCTTCTCGTCATACTTGCCGGCGGTGATCTGCTTGCGTGCGGTCGTCAGCTCGCCGGTTTCGCGGTTCTTCAGCAAGGTGGTCACGCCGATCACGTTCTGCGGTTTGACGTTGTAACCGTACTTCGGATCGGCCGCGACCATGCGCACCAGTTCTTCGGAGGCGGCGGTCATCACGTAAACCTCGATGCCGTTCTCCATCAGCTTGTTGTACAGCTCGGCCTGGCCGGTGAAGACTTTCGGCGGCTGCACATCGATGTTCTTCACTACATCGCCTTCGTAGTAAGTGGCCGGCACCGGTTTGCCCGACGCCATCAGCTCATCGACGTAGCCCTTGAGTTCCTTGAGAGTGAAGCCGGAGAACACCTGCGCCACCCACGGGTAGCAGACCATGTCGTCGACTTCGCACAGGCGATAGTAGTAACTGAACAGGCTTTCCTTGTGGTCGGCGGTGTCCTTGAACGGCATCAGTTTCAGGGAGGGATCGAGTTTGTCGCGGGTGATCAGGCCCTTGTTTTCCATGAACGGCAGCAACGACTCTTCGAGGTCGTAGCGGTAACTGGTGTTGTCCATGTCGAACACCGCGTAGTTACCCTTGTTGGCATTGGCGGCGATCATCGCGTCCAGTGCCTTGGCCTGATCCGCCGGCCAGTGCTTCAGGTCGGTGGCGAATGCGTGAGCGGCCAAGCCCAATCCAAGAACCACAGCGAGCATTTTCGGTGCGAACTTCATCGGCGTTTTCTCCCTGACTGAAAGACATCGACGCTAACAAATAAGTGTGACAGTCCTCGTCTGTCAGCGACCGCTTACGTCTCCTCAACGCCAGTTGCATTGCCGAGAGCGACAAGTGCTTATTCCAAAAACGACGGACAACCTGCGATTTCGGTATTAATTCATTGGAAATCAAACTGTTAGGCTTGCCGGTTCGCAGTTGCCCGAGAAGGTGACTGGCACAAGTCTTATCGGAGTCTTCATGAATCTGCCGCTGATCCTCAATCTGCTGGTGTTCCTCGCCCTGCTCTTCGGTCTGGCGCAAACCCGCCACACCACTTGGAGCCTGGCAAAAAAAGTCCTGCTCGCGCTGGTGCTCGGCGTAGCCTTCGGTGTTGCCCTGCACACTGTTTACGGTGCCGGCAACCCGGTACTGAAAGCCTCGATCGGCTGGTTCGATCTGGTCGGCAACGGCTACGTGCAGTTGCTGCAAATGATCGTGATCCCGCTGGTGTTCGCCTCGATCCTCAGCGCGGTTGCGCGTCTGCACAACGCCTCGTCGCTAGGCAAGATCAGCTTCCTGACCATCGGCACCCTGCTGTTTACCACCGCGATTGCGGCGCTGATCGGTATCGGCCTGACCAACCTGTTCGGTCTCACCGCCGAAGGTCTGGTCGCCGGCACGCAGGAAATGGCCCGCCTGCAAACCATCCAGACCGACTACGCCGGCAAGGTCGCCGACCTGAATGTGCCGCAGCTGCTGCTGTCGTTCATTCCGCAGAACCCGTTCGCCGACCTGGCCCGGGCCAAGCCGACCTCGATCATCAGCGTGGTGATCTTCGCCGCGTTCCTCGGGGTCGCGGCGCTGCAACTGCTCAAGGATGATGCCGAGAAAGGTCAGAAAGTGATCAATGCCATCGACACCCTGCAAGCCTGGGTGATGCGTCTGGTGCGTCTGGTGATGAAGCTGACCCCGTACGGCGTGCTGGCGCTGATGACCAAAGTGGTCGCCGGTTCCAACCTGCAGGACATCATCAAGCTCGGCAGTTTCGTTGTGGTTTCGTACCTCGGTCTGGGCCTGATGTTCGTGGTGCATGGCCTGCTGGTGTCGGCCGCCGGGATCAACCCGCTGCGTTTCTTCCGCAAGATCTGGCCGGTGCTGACGTTCGCGTTCACCAGCCGCTCCAGCGCGGCGAGCATTCCGCTGAGCATCGAAGCGCAGACCCGTCGCCTGGGCATTCCGCAGTCGATCGCCAGTTTCGCCGCCTCGTTCGGTGCGACCATCGGCCAGAACGGCTGCGCCGGCCTGTACCCGGCAATGTTGGCGGTGATGGTTGCGCCAACCGTCGGCATCAACCCGCTGGACCCGCTGTGGATCGCGACGCTGGTGGCGATTGTGACCTTGAGTTCGGCCGGTGTGGCCGGGGTCGGTGGCGGCGCGACGTTTGCCGCACTGATCGTGCTGCCGGCGATGGGCTTGCCGGTGTCACTGGTGGCCCTGCTGATTTCGGTTGAGCCGCTGATCGACATGGGTCGTACGGCGTTGAACGTGAGTGGTTCGATCACCGCCGGTGCGATTACCAGCCAAGTGATGCAGCAGACCGATAAAGCACTGCTGGATGCGGATGAGCATGCGGAGCTGGCTCAGGCTTAAATTCTTCTTTGCCTGACCTGCCCTCTTCGCGAGCAAGCCCGCTCCCACATTGGATCTGTGATCGACACAAATCCAATGTGGGAGCGGGCTTGCTCGCGAAGCTTTTAAGCTTTTTCCCAGACTTCGAAGCTGTACGCGGGCTTGTCGCCCTCAGCCGGATTCGGCACGTTCGACACCAGCTTCCACTGGTTCAGGTCAAACTCCGGAAACCACGCATCGCCTTCCGGGCTCAGCGCCACTCGGGTCAGATACAAACGATCCGCCTGCGCCAGCCCCTGTGCATACAACTGCGCGCCGCCAATCAACATCAATTCATCGACACCCTGCGCTTTCGCCCATTCCTCGGCGCGAATCACGGCGGCTTCCAGCGACGGATACACCTCCGCCCCTTCCAGCAGCAGATCCGGCTGACGGCTGACCACGATGTTCAAGCGGCCCGGCAGCGGACGGCCGAGGGAGTCCCAGGTCTTACGGCCCATGATGATCGGCTTGCCGAGGGTCGTGGCCTTGAAATATTTGAAGTCCCCCGGCAGGTGCCAGGGCATGCTGTTGTCGACGCCGATCACGCGGTTTTCACCGAGGGCTGCGATCAGGCTGAGGGGGAGTGATTTAGTCATGCCGGCGAGGATACCAGAGCCTCGCTTGACCCGATAAGCGCCACAGCGGTTATGCTCACTGCTCAATCGAGCAACGGAATGGCGCGTGACTGAACTGACTCCCCTGCAAAACCTCTGGCTGACTGAAACCATCCGCCTGCGCGAAGAACACGCAGGTCCCCTGGAAGATCTGGAAGCCAATCGTCTGGCCCGCACGGCCGGCGGCGATCTGCCGGGCCGTATTCAGCGCCGCGCCGTGTGGCTGGCCGAGCGCGACGGGCTGAGCGCAGCACTCAAGCACTGGCTGCAAGGCGCGCGTCTGGCACTGGTGCTGCTGGTGATTTTCGCGCTGCTGAGCGGCGCCGGTCTGGCCTTCGCCGCGCTGAGCCAGACGCCGGTCAATGTGTTCTGGGCCTTGGGCAGTCTGCTCGGACTGAACCTGATTCTGCTGCTGAGCTGGGCGCTGGGGCTGATCTTTGCCGGCGAACACGGCGCCACCCTCGGGCGCTTGTGGCTGTGGCTCAGTGAAAAACTCGCCCGTGACGCGAAAGCTGCGCAACTGGCACCGGCCCTGCTGCTGATGCTGCAACGCAAAAAACTCAATCGCTGGGCACTTGGCACACTGGTCAATGGCCTGTGGTTGCTGGCGATGCTCAGCGCACTGGTGCTGTTGCTGTTGCTGATGGCGACCCGGCGCTACGGCTTCGTCTGGGAAACCACGATTCTCGGCGCCGACACCTTCATCAACCTGACTCAAGCCCTCGGCGCGCTGCCGGCGCTGCTTGGCTTCAACGTGCCCACCGTGGAGATGATCCGCTCCAGCGGCGGCGCAGCGCTGGATATCGAAAGCGCACGACAGGCCTGGGCAACCTGGCTGGTCGGCGTGCTGGTGGTCTACGGCGTGCTGCCGCGCCTGCTGCTGGCCGCGTTTTGTTTCTGGCGCTGGAATCGCGGCAAAGCCGCGCTGACCCTGGACTTGAACCTGCCCGGTTACGCCCAGTTGCGCGAACGGCTGATGCCGACCAGCGAACGCCTCGGCATCAACGACGCCGCGCCGGAGCAGTTGCATCGGGTCGAAAGCAGCGTCAGCGAACAGGCCAGCGAGGGTGCTTTGCTGGTCGCCATCGAACTCGACGATCAGCGCCCATGGCCACCAGCTCTGCCGAAAACCGTGAGCAACGCCGGAATCCTCGACAGCCGCGAATCACGGCACAAACTGCTCGAACAGCTCAGCCGTTTCCCTCCGGCGCGCCTGCTGATCGCCTGCGACCCGCGACGCTCGCCGGATCGCGGCAGCCTCGCGCTGATCGCCGAACTGGCGCGCAACGCCAGCGCCACCCGGGTCTGGCTGCTGCAAGCACCGCCCGGCGAAGCGCTGGACAGTGCCCGTCTCGGCGACTGGCACGTTGCGCTGCAACAACTGGAGTTGCCGTTCGCCGATTGCGCGCCGATGAACTGGCTGGAGAGCGGTCATGACTGATGCCCGCAAAGCCCCGTTGAAACTCGCGGTGGTCGGCCACACCAACGTCGGCAAGACTTCGCTGCTGCGCACCCTGACCCGCGACGTCGGCTTCGGCGAAGTCTCGCACCGGCCGAGCACCACTCGACATGTCGAGGGTGCGCGGTTGTCGGTGGACGGCGAGCCGTTGCTCGATCTTTACGACACGCCGGGGCTGGAAGATGCCATCGCCCTGCTGGATTTCCTCGAGCGTCTGGAGCGCCCCGGCGAACGTCTCGACGGCCCGGCGCGACTGGCGCGGTTTCTCGACGGCAGCGAAGCACGTCAGCGTTTCGAACAGGAGGCGAAAGTGCTGCGACAGCTACTCGCGTCCGACGCCGGTCTGTATGTGATCGACGCCCGCGAACCGGTGCTGGCCAAGTATCGTGACGAACTCGAAGTGCTGGCCAGTTGCGGCAAGCCGCTGTTGCCGGTGCTGAATTTCGTCAGCAGCGCCAACCATCGCGAGCCGGACTGGCGCGAAGCGTTGGCGCGGCTCGGCCTGCATGCGCTGGTGCGCTTCGACAGCGTTGCGCCGCCGGAAGATGGCGAGCGGCGCCTGTACGAAAGCCTTGCGCTGTTGCTGGAAAACGCCCGTCCGCAACTGGAGCGCTTGATCGCCGATCAACAGGCCCAGCGCCTGGCGCGCCAACAAAGTGCGGCGCGTTTGATCGCCGAATTGCTGATCGACTGCGCCGCGTGCCGACGCAGTGTGGTCAGCGAGGCCGAGCAGGAACAGCAAGCGATCAGCGAACTGCGCGAAGCCGTGCGCCAGCGTGAACAGAAATGCGTCGAAGCGTTGCTCAAGCTCTATGCGTTTCGCCCGCAGGATGCGGCGGCCAGTGATCTGCCGTTGCTCGATGGGCGTTGGGGCGATGATCTGTTCAACCCGGAAACCCTGAAGCAACTCGGCGTGCGGGTGGGCGGAGGGATTGCGGCAGGCGCTGCGGCAGGGGCTGGCGTGGATTTGCTGGTGGGCGGGATTACCCTCGGTGCGGCGGCTTTGGCCGGTGCGATTGCCGGTGGTGCGCTGCAAACCGCGCGCAGTTATGGCAGCCGCCTGCTCGGCAAGATCAGGGGCCAGCGGGAGTTGACCGTGGATGACGGGGTGTTGCGGCTGTTGGCGTTGCGGCAGCGCCAACTGTTGCTGGCGCTGGATCAGCGCGGGCATGCGGCGATGGAGGCGGTTCAGGTCGCCACCCCGCAGGACAAGACCTGGCGCGAAGGCAAGTTGCCGGATGCGCTGAGCAAGGCGCGGGCGCATCCGCAGTGGTCTTCACTCAATCCGCATGCGAAGTTGAATCAGGCGGAGCGGCAGGAGCAGATTGAGGCGTTGGTTGATCGGGTGCTTGAGCTTTAGATCGCTACCCCCTCACCCCAGCCCTCTCCCCCAAGGGGTAGAGGGGGAAGGGAGCAGATCTTCTGGCTTTTCAAAACCTGAGTTCGACTGGATATTTCAGATCGATGTAGGGCCCAAGAACAACACGGTCGGCTCCCTCTCCCTCCGGGAGAGGGCTGGGGTGAGGGTTGCAATCACTCAGCCGACAACAAAACCTCAGCCTTGCGCTTCAGCACACCCAAATCCATCACCGGCACCTCCCTCTCCTTGGCCAACTCATCCCACTGCCGCATCCGCAAACTCACCGCACACAACGGATCCCGCTCAAACATGTCCGCCTCAGCCTCCGTCATCACCCCGCCCTGATATTCCAGCGTGCGGCGACTCGCTTCACTCAGGCGCTCGAAATACCCAGGCTCACGCAAGGTCAGATAGCGCTTGGCCTGCACGTGATATTCCACCAGCCGCGCCAGGCGCTCACTGAATCCCGCCTCACGCAAATAATTCGCCCCCAGCCGCTCATGGCTGACCACGCCATAACCGCCCATGTTCTCTGCGCCTTCGGCACACAAATGACCGATGTCGTGGAAGAACGCGGCGAGCACCACTTCATCATCAAAGCCTTCGGCGATCGCCAGTTCAGCAGCTTGGGACATGTGCTCGATCTGCGATACCGGCTCACCGATGTAATCACTAGCACCAAAGCGTTCATACAGCGCAAACACCCGGTCAACGACTTGCGCATGCCCCGCCATCACATTTCCTCCAGCAATTGCGCCACGTTGCGCTCGGCCAGTGCCGGACCGACGCTCATACCGACGCCGGTGTGCATCAGCGCCACACTCAAGCCCGGTGCCGGGCGCAGGAATGAGAACGGCCCCGGCCCACGGGCACCGTAGACGCCCTGCCAGCGCTCGACCACTTGCACCTTGCAGCCCAGCGTGTGCTCGGCCAGTTCGAGCATCCAGTTGTCCACTTGCTCGGCGTTGAACGGCGACGGATCGCTGCCGTAATGGTGCGAGTCGCCGATGATCAGCTCGCCATACGGCGTCGGACTGATCAGCAGGTGAATGCCGTTGTCGTGCAGGTGCGGTTGTTCGCGCAGGATCTGCGCCTGCACCGCCGCCGCTTCTGGCAAATCGGCGAAGGCGCCGTAGTGCACGCAGCTCAAACCGGTGAGCAAGGCGTGTTGCAGATTCAGCTCGATCTGCGGTTTGGCGCGGAGCATTTGCAGGCGGCAGATCTGCGGATCGAGCGCGGCAATCGGTTCGGCCAGCAGGGTCTGATAATCGTGGCCGGAGCAGACGATGATTTGCTTTGCCGTGAAGCTGCCGGCGGTACTGTGCAGGTGCCCCGGTTCGACGTCGCGCACCAGCGTACTGAAGTGAAACTCGACGCCGAGGTCGCGGCGCAGATAGTCGATCAACGCCGGAATCGCTTCACGCGAGTACAGCTGTTGATCGTCCATGCCGTGCAGCGCCGCGCGGTGGTGGCTGAACTGACCGTGATACAGATCACGCAGGGCGGCGCCACGCAGCAAAGCGACGTTGTACCCGTGCTCCACGGCGCGGCCGTTGCAGAAAGCTTCGAGCAAGTGTTCTTCGGCTTCGCTGCGGGCGAACAGGTACGAGCCGTTGCGCTTGATCTGCAGACCGGCGAGTTGCGCCCAGTCACCCCAGATCTCGCGGCTGGCCTTGGCCAGTTCAAGCATCGGCCCCGGTGGCTGACCGGTGACCAGCGCCTGACCAAAGTTGCGCACCGAAGCGCCGAGGGGCGTGGCGGTGCGTTCGAAAACGCTGACCTTGAGGCCGCGTTTGGCGGCGGCGTAGGCGTGGGACAGGCCGAGGATGCCGGCGCCGACGATCAGCAGGTCTTTGTGTTGAGTCATGGAGATTTTCCCTGAATGGGAGACCGCCTTCGCGAGCAAGCCCGCTCCCACAGTTTGATCGCATTCCTTCCGGTGGAACTCGGTCGAATGTGGGAGCGGGCTTGCTCGCGAAGAGGCCCTGTCAGTCGATAAAGATCTTACTTGGCGACAACTTTCTCGGACTTGCCGTCATAACGCTTGCGCCATTCGGTCAGGATCTCGTCGCGATTCTTCGAGGCCCAGGCGAAGTCGTTCTTGATCAGGCGCTGCTCGTAGTCGGCCGGCAGTTCGGTCTGTGGCTTGGCGATACCCGGCTGCGCAAGAACCGCAAAGTTCTCCTTGTACAGATCCATTGCCTCGGCGCTGGCGGAGAAATCCGCGAGTTTTTTCGCCGCATCTTCATGCGGGGTGCCTTTGATCACGGCAGTCGCCTCGATCTCCCAGCCCAGGCCTTCTTTCGGCAGGATGATGTCCAGCGGCGCGCCCTGGCGTTTCAGCTGTACCGCCGGATATTCGAAGGAAATGCCGATCGGGAATTCGCCCGCAGCGGCCAATTTGCAAGGCTTGGAACCGGAGTGAACGTACTGGCCAATGTTCTGGTGCAGACCGTCCATGTAGGCCCAGCCCTGTTTCTCACCGAAGGTTTGCAGCCAGGCGCTGACGTCGAGGAAACCGGTGCCGGACGACGCCGGGTTCGGCATGACGATCTTGCCCTTGTACTCAGGCTTGGTCAGGTCCTGCCAGCTCACCGGTTTGCTCAGGCCCTGCTTCTCGGCTTCCACGGTGTTGAAGCAAATAGTCGCGGCCCACACGTCCATGCCGACCCAGGCTGGCGGGTTGGCAGCATCGCGGTAGTTCGCGCCGATCTTGCCCAGATCCTTCGGTGCGTAGCTTTGCAGCATGCCCTGCTGATCGAGGATCGCCAGGCTCGAAGCGGCCAGGCCCCAGACCGCGTCAGCCTGTGGACGGGCCTTTTCGGCCAGCAGTTTGGCAGTGATGATCCCGGTGGAATCACGCACCCACTTGATCTCGACGTCCGGGTTGGCCTTCTCGAACGCGGCTTTGTAAGCGGTCAGTTGCTCGGCTTCGAGGGCGGTGTACACCGTCAACTCGGTTTTTGCCGCGAAGGCATTCAGGCTGAAAGTAGCGAGCACAGCAGCGGCCAGGGCCATAGGCTTGAACATGATCGTTTTCCTGTCTTGAGTTGAGGTTGGGAAAATCAGTGACCGGGCGCGGTTTGCCGCCAGGCCTGGGAACGGCGCAGCAAGCCGCGCGAAGCCCACGCCAGCAGCAAGGACACGCCCGCCGAGGTGAACAGAATCAGGGTCGACATCGCCGCCGCGCCGCCGACGTTGCCGGCGTCATCCATGTTCAGCACCGCCACCGCCGCGAGGATGGTGTCGGGGCTGTAGAGGAAGATCGCCGCCGACACCGTGGTCATCGCCGAGACGAACAGGTAGCGCACGATGTCCAGCAGCGCCGGCAGGCAGATCGGCACGGTGACGCGCAGGAAGTGGCGGTACAGCGGCGCCTTGAGCGACAGCGCGGCGGCTTCGAATTCGGCGTCGAGCTGGCGCAGCGCAGTGGTCGCGGTCATTTGTGCGGTGGTCAAATAGTGCGCAATGGTGCAGACGATCAGCAGCGTCATCGTGCCGTACAGCACGTGCAGCGGGTTGCCGCTGAGGTTGAAGAAGAAGACGTAACCCAGGCCGAGCACCAGCCCCGGCACCGCCATCGGCACGAAACTGAGCATGCGCAACGTCAGGTTGAGGCCGCGTTGGCTGCGGGTTTTCTCCATCAGGTAAGCGCCAGTGAAAATCAGCAAGCTGCCGATCAGTGCCGTGCCCAGCGCCATCTTCAAGCTGTTGCCGTAAGCCAGCCAGCCACCGCCGGCGGTCTCGTTGAACTGGTAGTGGTTGAGCGACAGCGACAGGTTGTAAGGCCAGAACTTCACCAGCGACGAAAACACCGCCATGCCGAACACCAGCAGCAACGCCGCACTGATCAACAAAACAATCGCCAGATAGCAGGCATCGCGCCGCTTCGACGGCGCCGGTTTGAACACCTGGGCGCGGCCGCACATGGAATCGCCGTGACGGCGGCGCAACCAGGCATCGACGCCGAAGCTGAACAGCGCCGGCAGCAACAGCACCATGCCGATCAACGCGCCGCGCCCGAATTGTTGCTGGCCGACCACCGCTTTGTAGGCTTCCAGTGCCAGCACTTGATAGTCGCCACCAACCACCACGGGCACACCAAAATCGGTGATGGTCAGGGTGAACACCAGACAGAACGCAGCGAATACCGCTTGCCGGGTCGCCGGCCAGGTGATGCTGCGAAAGGCTTTCGCCGGACTGGCGCCCATGCTCGACGCGGCATCAAACAGCCGCGCATCCGCCAGCGACAGCGCCGAGAGCAAAATCATCAGCGCATGGGGGAAGGTGTAGATCACCTCGCCCAGCACAATCCCCCAGAACCCGTAGATATTGTCCGAGAGCAGCCCACGCAACATGCCCTGATTGCCGAACAGATACACCAGCGCAATCCCCGGCAGCATCGACGGCGCCATCAATGGCAGCAGGGAAATCCCGCGCCAGATGCCCTTGGCTGGAATCAATGTACGTTGCAGGGCGTAGGCAAACAGGTAGGCCAGCGGTACGACGATGGCCGCGACGCTGAGGGAAACTTTCAGGCTGTTGCCGAGCAGCCAGTGGAAATTCGCGCTGCTCACCAGTTCCTTGGCGGCGAGCCAGCCACCGCCCTGCCCGGCCTCGCTGCTGAAGCCGCGCCAGAAGATCGCCAGCAACGGCAGCAGCACAGCGACACCGAGTAGCAATAGCAGCAGGAGTTTGCCGCCGAGGACGAAGATCCGGTCACCGACCTCGGCCCCGGACACTCGCCGCGCCTGCTTGTGCGGTAGCGGCAGTGCGATGTTCGCGCTCATCAGGCAAACACCTGCAGGCTGCGCGGTGGCAAGGCGACCATGATCTGCTGGGCGCCAAGGCGTGGCATGGCTTCCGGCGCCAGTTCAGCGAGCAGCGCGTGGCCCGGCAGTTGATCGAGTTCGAAACTCATGCGGCAGCGGTTGCCGAGGAAAGTGATCTCGCGAACCTTGGCCGGGAACAGGTTTTCTTCGTGCACCAACGGATTGACGCTGATTGCTTCCGGACGGCAGAACAGTCGGCCCGAGGCGCCGCTGACGCTACCATCGGCCAGACGCACATCCATCCCGCCAACCCGGGCGTGACTGGCGCTGCTGCGCTGGAACGGCAGCCAGTTGCCCTGCCCGACGAACTCGGCCACGAACTGCGTGGCCGGGCGGTTGTAGATTTCCTGCGGGGAGGCGTACTGCTCGACGCGGCCGTTGTTCATCACGGCGATGCGGTCGGCCATCAGCATGGCTTCGTCCTGATTGTGCGTGACCATCAGGGTGGTGATGCCGAGGTTGCGCTGCAGTTGGCGCAGTTCGGTGCACAGATGCTCGCGCACTCGGGCGTCCAGGGCCGACATCGGTTCATCAAGCAACAGCAGCGACGGCGCCGGGGCCAGGGCGCGAGCCAGTGCGACCCTTTGTTGCTGACCGCCGGACAATTGACCCGGGTACTTTTTCTCACTGCCGGTGAGGCCGACCAGTTCCAGCATCTGCCCGACGCGACGGCGTACTTCGTCGCGACCACTGCCGGCGAGGCCGTAGGCAATGTTCGCTTCGACGGTCAGATTGGGGAACAGCGCGTAGGACTGGAACAGGATGCCGTAGTCCCGGGCTTGCGGTGCGAGGTGGGAAACGTCGCGATCACCGAGGTACAACTCGCCGCTGTCCTGTTTTTCCAGACCGGCGATGCAGCGCAGCAGGGTGGTCTTGCCGCAGCCCGACGGGCCGAGCAGGCACACCAGCTCACCGGCCGCGACATCGAGCGAGACATTGTCCAGTGCGGTGAAGGCGCCGAAGCGCTTCTGCACGCCGCGCACTTTCATCGGCGCACCGGGGTTGGTCAGGGCAGTTGCGATTGCAGGATTCATGGACAGACCTCATCAAGCTGATGGGGCCAATCCTAGAGTTGTAATGCGTCCGTCATGTGGCAGTGAGGCAAAAACGGCTGATAGTGGTATTCGGGGATTTTGGTTCAGGTTTCAAGTCATGGGTTGCCTGGTCTGACGCCTTCGCGAGCAAGCCCGCTCCCACACGGGGACAGTGTTCACAACACACATCCAATGTGGGAGCGGGCTTGCTCGCGAAGAGGCCGGCATGGGCACTGAAGAAATCAGGCCGGAGACATTTCCTGAGCCAAGCCAAGAAACGCCGCCGGCAACCGCGCACCCTTGCGCTCCTTGAGGCAATACAGGTACTCGGGAATCTGCGGCGCATTCTCGATGGTCAGCACCCGCAACTGCGGATCGTGCGGCACTTCCTGACGAGCAATGATGCTGATGCCGATATTGCGCAGCACCGCCTCACGGATCGACTCGCGGCTGCCAATTTCCAGCAGCGGCCCGAAACTGACCCCGGCGCTTTCCAGCAACTCCTCGGTCAAACGGCGGGTGGTCGAACCCGACTCGCGCATCAACAACGTATGCCCGGCCAGCGCACTCAACGCCACATGCTCCTGCGCCGCCAGCGGATGATTGCGATGCACCGCCAGCACCAGTGGATCGCTGCCCAATACCCGGCGAATCAAGCGCGCATCCTCAAGCAACTGCGACGACGCGGCGACATCGACCCGGTAATCCTCCAGCGCTTCGAGCACCTGCTGCGAGTTGCCGATCTCCACCGATACTTCCACCTGCGGCAGACGCTCGCGGAAGGTCTTCACCAGATCGAGGATGTAATACGGCGCAGTGGCAGCGATGCGCAACGTGCCCTGCACCTGACCGCTGTTGCGCAGGAAGAACTCGATGTCGGCCTCCTGCTGCAACAGCGCCTTGACCATCGGCAGCAACCGCGCGCCTTCGTCGCTGACACTCAAGCGTCGGCCGCCACGGTAGAACAGCTCCACCGAATACTGACTTTCCAGATTACGGATCTGCGTGGTCACGGTGGGTTGGCTGAGGCCGAGCTTTTTCGCCGCCAGCGTAATGCTGCCCAGGCGGGCGACCATATAAAACGCTTTCAGCTCGGCACTCAGCACAACCATCCCTCATCGTTTATTTGCGCAGCAGGCGCAAACCGTTGAACACCACCAGCAGGCTCACGCCCATGTCGGCGAACACCGCCATCCACATGGTGGCGAGTCCGGCGAAGGTTACCCCAAGAAAGATAGCCTTGATCACCAGTGCCAAGGCGATGTTCTGTTTCAGGATGCTCGCGGTGTCACGCGACAGGCTGATGAACGCGGGAATTTTGCGCAGATCGTCGTCCATCAGGGCGACATCGGCGGTTTCAATCGCGGTGTCGGTGCCGGCGGCCGCCATGGCGAAACCGATCTCGGCGCGGGCCAGTGCCGGGGCGTCGTTGATGCCGTCGCCAACCATGCCCACCCGATGACCCTGTGCATAAAGCGCTTCGATGGCTTGCAGCTTGTCGGTTGGCAGCAAGTCGCCCTTGGCCTGATCGATGCCGACCTGCGCGGCAATCGCCTGCGCGGTGTGCACGTTGTCACCGGTGAGCATCATGGTTTTCACGCCCAGCGCGTGCAACTGGCGGATCGCTTCGCGGCTGGACTCCTTGACCGTGTCGGCTACGGCGAACAGCGCCAGCGGACCAGAACTGTCGAGCAGCAACACCACGGATTTGCCCTGTTTCTCCAGCGCAAACAGCTTCTCTTCGAGTTGCGGCGAGCACAGGCCCAGCTCCTCGACCAGACGATGGTTGCCCAAGTGATAGGTCTGGCCGTTGACCTGTCCCTTCACGCCACGACCGGCCAGCGCTTCGAAGTTATCCACAGTCAGCACGGCGAGGTTTTTATCCACAGCCGCATTGGCGATGGCCAGCGACACCGGGTGATCGGAACGCCCGGCCAGCGCGGCGGCAATCGCCGGGGCTGTGGCGTCGGCGGTCGGGTCGAGCGACAGGTAATCGGTCTGCACCGGTTTGCCGTGGGTGATCGTGCCGGTCTTATCCAGCGCCAGATAGTCGAGCTTGAAGCCGCCCTCCAGGTACACGCCACCCTTGACCAGAATGCCTTTGCGCGCCGCTGCCGCGAGGCCGCTGACGATGGTCACCGGGGTGGAAATCACCAGTGCACAGGGACACGCCACCACCAGCAGCACCAGCGCACGGTAGATCCAGTCGAACCACAACGCGCCCATAAACAGCGGCGGGATGATCGCCACCGCCAGCGCCAGCACGAACACCACCGGGGTGTAGATTTTCGAGAACTGATCGACGAAGCGCTGCGTCGGCGCCCGCGCACCCTGAGCCTGCTCGACGGCGTGGATGATCCGCGCCAGGGTCGAGTTGTTCGCCGCCGCAGTCACCGAGTATTCCAGCGAACCGGCCTGGTTGATGGTGCCGGCGAAGACTTTGTCGCCCACGGTTTTCTCCACCGGCAGGCTTTCACCGGTGATCGGCGCCTGATCGATGGTCGAACTGCCGCTGACGACCTCGCCGTCCAGCGCAATGCGCTCGCCGGGTTTTACCCGCACGCGGGCGCCGAGTTCGACGCTTTTAACCTCTTGTTCGAGCCAGTTGCCGTCGGCTTGCTGCACCGTGGCCTGTTCCGGGGTCATCTGCATCAGGCCGCTGATGGCATTGCGCGCACGATCCAGCGAGCGCGCCTCGATCAGCTCGGCCACGGTGAACAGGAACATCACCATCGCCGCTTCCGGCCACTGCCCGATCAGCACCGCACCGGTCACCGCGATACTCATCAGCGCGTTGATGTTGAGGTTGCGGTTTTTCAGGGCGATCCAGCCCTTTTTATAGGTGGTCAGGCCGCCGCTGAGGATCGACACCAACGCAATGATCGCCACCACCCAGGTCGGTGCAGCGTTGGTGAAGTGGATCACCTCGGCGGCGAGCGCACCGACGCCGGACAGCGCCAGGGGCCACCAGTGTTTTTTTACCGGCGCCGGGGTCGGGGCTTCGACGCCCGCCTCCAATGGCTCGGCGTGCATGCCCAGCGAGGTGATCGCCTCGGTGATCGGCGCGGTGTCCGGCAGATTGTGGGTCACGCCGAGCACGCGGTTGATCAGGTTGAATTCCAACTGCTGCACGCCGGCCAGTTTGCCGAGTTTGTTCTGGATCAGCGTCTGCTCGGTCGGGCAGTCCATCGCTTCAATGCGGAAACTGCTCAGTCGGGCGTCAGCGCTGGTTTTCTCGCTCAGTTGCACCAACGCAGGCGCGCCAGCTGTCGACGAGCAGCAAGAATCTTCGTGCGAATGAACCGGTGCCGGTGCTGCGGCTTTCGACCCGCAGCAGGAATCGCCACCGTGGTCATGCTTATGCACAGGCTGCAATTTATGGCTGTGGCTATGATCGTGCCCGTCGCCGGGCTTGTGAGTGTGCTGGGAATCGCTCATTGGTCGCGTCCATGAAGGTGCCTGTTGCCAAGTAAAGACCCTGTAGCCACTATAGGGTCAAGCACCCTTTTGGAGATTGCCGTCATGAAGATCGGAGAACTGGCCAAACTCACCGACTGCGCCGTGGAAACCATCCGCTATTACGAGCGCGAAAACCTGCTGCCGGAGCCGGCGCGCAGCGACGGTAACTACCGCGTTTACACCCAGGCCCACGCCGAACGCCTGACCTTCATCCGCAACTGCCGCACCCTCGACATGACCCTCGAAGAAATCCGCAGCCTGCTGGCCATGCGCGACAGCCCGCAGGATCAGTGTGCAAGCGTCAATACGCTGATCGACGAGCACATCCAGCATGTGAAAGCGCGGATTGACGGGTTGCTGGCGTTGCAGACACAACTGCTCGACCTGCGCCAACGCTGTGGCGAAGGGCCGGGGGCGGATCAGTGCGGGATCTTGCAGCGGCTGGAGGTGAGTGGCGGAGTCGTCGCTACCGAAGTCGAACACTCCCATGTAGGCCGCAGCCACGGCCACTGAGGCCTACACAGAACCCAATGTGGGAGCGGGCTTGCTCGCGAAGACGGAGTGTCAGTCGACATCATCGTTAACTGATACACCGCATTCGCGAGCAAGCCCGCTCCCACAGGGTATTGCGTGAAGTTTCTAGACCGCCATCGGCGCGGTCATCGGCGCATGGTGCTCATAGCCTTCCAGCGAGAAATCGCTCGGCTCGACCAGCTCCAGCCACTCCGGCTGATACACACCGGTCTTGGCAAACTCCGGCACGCGGTCGGAGATTTTCAGTTTCGGCATGGCGAACGGCTCGCGCTTGAGCTGTTCGTTGAGCATGTCCAGGTGGTTCTCGTAGACGTGCGCATCACCGATGAAATAGGTGAACCAGCGCGGCGTGTAGCCGGTCAGGCGCCCGATCAGGCTCAGCAGCGCAGCGCCTTCGGTGAGGTTGAACGGCGTGCCCAGGCCCAGGTCGTTGGAGCGGATGTACAGGGTCAGGGAGATCTCTTTGGTCTCGACGTTCGGGTGGAACTGGTACAGCAGATGGCATGGCGGCAGGGCCATTTCATCGAGCTGGGCGACGTTCCAGCCGTGAAACAGGATGCGGCGGCTGCCCGGGTCCTTGATGATCGTGTCGACGCACTGGCGCACCTGGTCGATGGCTTTGTACAGCACCACATAGGCCTGGCCGTCTTCTTCGCCCTGGGCGATCTGCTTGTAGCCGTTGCTCAGGGTCTGTTCGATGGCGGCGGTGTTGCTCAGCGGGATTTGCTTGTACGCCGGCCATTTGCGCCATTGCACGCCGTAGATTTCGCCGAGGTCGTCGTCGCCCTGACGGAACGGGTTGGCCAGCCATTGCGCATTTTCGTTGGCGTTCTGATCCCAGACCTTGCAGCCCAGCGCACGGAATTCAGCAGCATTGTTCACACCGCGCAGAAAACCGCACATCTCGCCGATGGCCGATTTGAAGGCCATCTTGCGGGTGGTGATCGCCGGGAAACCTTCCTGCAGATCGAAACGCAGCATCGCACCCGGGAAGCTGATGGTGTTGATGCCGGTGCGGTTGGCCTGTTTGGTGCCGTTCGCAATGACGTGCGAGACCAGTTCGAGATATTGCTTCATGAGTTACCTGTGTCCTTTGAGCCCCGGCGTCGCGCGCCGGGGTTCGTAGTTTAAGCGGTCGGCGCGAGCGGCGCTGCCGGCGCACGACGATAGGCCAGCCAGATCAGGAACAGCCCGCCGACGATCATCGGTACGCACAGCACCTGACCCATGGTCAGCCAGTTCCAGGCCAGGTAGCCCAGTTGCGCGTCCGGTACGCGGACGAACTCGACGATAAACCGGAAGATGCCGTAGAACAGCGCAAACATGCCCGATACCGCCATGGTCGGACGCGGCTTGCGCGAGAACAACCACAGGATCAGGAACAGCGCCACGCCTTCGAGCGCGAACTGATACAGCTGCGACGGGTGACGCGGCAGCTGCGCCGGATCGCTGAACGGCGGGAAGATCATCGCCCACGGCACGTCGGTCGGCTTGCCCCACAGCTCGGCGTTGATGAAGTTGCCGATACGCCCGGCACCCAGACCGATCGGCACCATCGGCGCAACGAAGTCCATCAATTGGAAGAAGGTCTTGCCGTTACGCTTGCCGAACCACAGTGCGGCGAGCATCACCCCGATGAATCCGCCGTGGAACGACATGCCGCCCTTCCACACTTCGAAAATCAGCGTCGGGTTGGCGATGTAGGCGCTCAGGTCATAGAACAGCACGTAACCCAGACGTCCACCGACAATCACCCCCATCGACAGCCAGAACACCAGATCGGAGAGCTTCTCCTTGGTCCAGGTCGGGTCGAAACGGTTGAGCCGGCTCGACGCCAGCAGCCATGCGCCGCCGATGCCGACGAGGTACATCAGGCCGTACCAGTGGATTTTCAGCGGACCGATGGCCAGGGCCACCGGGTCGATCTGCGGGTAAGGCAGCATTGCGACTCCTCGTTAGAGTTGAAACCAAAATTCCCGGGCGACGCTGCCACCTCAGGATTAAGCCAGGATTGCGGCCCGCTCTGACCCAGCGGGTCAGAGCAGGAAATTCAGGCCCACGCAGAACAGCAAAGCGGCGAACAGCCGTTTCAGCAAGCGCGGCGACAATCTGTGTGCCAGGCGTGCGCCGAGACGGGCGAAAACCATGCTTGTCAGGGCAATGCCCAGCAGCGCCGGCAAATACACAAAACCGAGACTATGCGGCGGCAACAGCGGATCATGCCAGCCCAGAATCATGAAACTTAATGCACTCGCCACAGCAATCGGCAAGCCACAGGCCGACGACGTTGCCACCGCCTGCTGCATCGGCACGCTGCGCCAGGTCAGGAACGGCACGGTCAGCGAACCGCCGCCGATCCCGAAAATCGCCGAGGCCCAGCCGATCACACTGCCGGCCACGGTCAGACCGAGTTTGCCCGGCACCGTTCGACTGGCCTTGGGTTTGACCTCCAGCGCCAGTTGCACGGCAATGACCAAGGCGAACACGCCGATGATCTTTTGCAGGTTCGGCCCGGAAATCGCCTCGGCCGTCAGCGCCCCAAAACCGGCGCCGAGCAGAATGCCCACGGTCATCCACATGAAGATCGGCCAGCGCACCGCACCACGTCGATGGTGTTCACGCACGGCATTGACCGAAGTGAAGATGATGGTCGCCAGCGATGTCCCTACCGCCAAGTGCGTGAGGATCGACTGATCGAAACCCTGCAAGGTAAAACTGAACACCAGCACCGGGACAATAATGATCCCGCCGCCCACCCCGAACAGCCCGGCCAGCACGCCCGCACAGGCGCCCAACGCCAGATAGAGCAGAAATTCCACGGCCGTCTCCCAGACGCATCCCCAAAACCGGAGCGGCATGGTAACGGATGCACACCCTCTGGCGGAACTGGCGATGGATGCACGGACGCTGACTGCGTAGAGTGAGCAAAAAACACACAAGGACCACCTTATGTGCCTGATTGTTTTCGCCTGGCGCCCGGGCCATGCCCAGCCGCTGATCGTCGCGGCCAACCGTGACGAGTTCTATGCCCGCCCGAGCCTGCCGCTGGCGCCATGGGCCGACGCGCCGCACGTGCATGCCGGGCGCGATCTTGAGGCTGGCGGCACCTGGCTGGGGATCGGCGCCAATGGGCGCTTCGCCGCGCTGACCAATATCCGCGATCCGCACCAGCCTCCGCCGCGTAAATCAAGGGGCGAGCTGGTGGCGCGGTTTCTCACGGGCGATGCGTCGATTGATGATTATTTAAGCGATGTGGTCGCGCGCTCGCCGGAGTACGCCGGGTTCAACCTGCTGCTGGGCAATGCCCACGAGCTGTGGCACTTCAATGCGCGGACGTCCGAACCGGTGATGCTCCAACCCGGGGTTTACGGGCTGTCGAATGCCGGGCTGGATACACCGTGGCCGAAGTTGCTCAAGGCCAAGGCTGCACTGAGTGCGGTGCTGGATGATCCGCAGCCTGCGCGACTGCTCGAGTTATTGAGCGATGCGCAGACCGCACCGTTTGCCGAACTGCCAGATACCGGGGTCGGGCTGGCGACCGAATCACTGCTGTCGAGCGTGTTCATTGCCAGCCAGAGTTACGGGACGCGGGCGAGTACGGCGTTGATTGTGCAGGCGGACGGCACGCGGCGAATGGTCGAGCGCAGCTTTGGGCCGTATGGCGGGCATTTGGGCGAGGTGGAGATTGCTGTTTAGCAGCGTTTGAACTGACGCCTTCGCGAGCAAGCCCGCTCCCACATTCGACCACATTCCAAAGGTAGAACTCGGTCAAATGTGGGAGCGGGCTTGCTCGCGAAGAGGCCCACAAGGTTTTAGAGGGCCTTGTTGACCGCCGGCGGATTCATCTTCGACAACCCGAGATTCTTCAGCGCCAGTTGCAGCGAGCTGTGGATCACTTGCGGGTTATCGATCTTCATCAGTTCCGCCAGCAGATCCTTGGCCTTGCTCAGGTTGATCTGGCGCAGCATCCACTTCACTTTCGGCAAGTTGGTGGCGTTCATCGACAGGCTGTCGAAGCCCATCGCCATCAACAGCACCGCCGCTGCCGGATCACCGGCCATTTCGCCGCAGATGCTCACCGGTTTGCCTTCGGCATGCGCGTCGCGCACCACGGTTTGCAGGGCTTGCAGCACCGCCGGGTGCAGGTAGTCGTAGAGGTCGGCCACTCGCGGGTTGTTGCGGTCGACGGCCAGCAGGTACTGGGTCAGGTCGTTGGAGCCGACCGACAGGAAGTCCACCTGCCGCGCCAGCTCCTTGGTCTGGTACACCGCAGCCGGAATTTCAATCATCACCCCGATCGGCGGCATCGGCACGTCGGTGCCTTCGTCACGCACTTCACCCCAGGCCCGGTGGATCAGGTGCAGGGCTTCTTCGAGTTCGTGGGTGCCGGAGATCATCGGCAGCAGGATCCGCAGGTTGTTCAGGCCTTCGCTGGCCTTGAGCATCGCGCGGGTCTGCACCAGGAAGATTTCCGGGTGGTCGAGGGTCACGCGAATCCCGCGCCAGCCGAGGAACGGGTTGTCTTCCTTGATCGGGAAGTACGACAGCGACTTGTCACCGCCGATGTCCAGGCTGCGCATGGTCACCGGTTGCGGGTGGAACGCGGCGAGTTGCTCGCGGTAGATCGCCAGTTGTTCCTTTTCGCTCGGGAAACGCTGGTTGATCATGAACGGCACTTCGGTGCGGTACAGGCCGACACCTTCGGCGCCGCGCTTCTGCGCCCGCGCCACATCGGCCAGCAGCCCGGTGTTGACCCACAGCGGCATGCGGTGGCCATCGAGGGTCACGCATGGCAGATCACGCAGGGTGTCGAGGCCCAGCGCCAGTTGTTTCTCTTCTTCGACCACCTCGGCGAACTGCTTGCGCAGCACATCGCTGGGGTTGGTGTAGACCTCGCCGCGGGTGCCATCGACGATCACCTCGATGCCGTCGACCTTGGCGTACGGCAGGTCGACCAGACCCATCACCGTCGGAATGCCCATGGCCCGGGCCAGGATCGCGACGTGGGAGTTACCCGAACCGAGGACCGACACCAGACCGACCAGCGTGCCTTCCGGCACCTCGCCGAGCATCGCCGGCGTCAGCTCTTCGCTGACCAGAATGGTTTTTTCCGGGTAGACCAGGTTCTGCTGACGCTCTTCCTGCAGGTAGGCCAGGAGGCGGCGGCCGAGGTCTTTGACGTCCGACGCACGCTCGCGCAGGTAGGCGTCGTCCATCAGTTCGAAACGATTGACGTGCTCAGTGACCACCTGACGCAGCGCGCCCTGGGCCCACTGGCCGGTCTTGATCACGGTGGTGATTTCGCTGCCCAGCGAGGCATCGTCGAGCATCATCAGGTAGACGTCGAACAGCGCACGCTCTTCCGGGCGCAGCTGGGTCGCGAGCTTGGCGGACAACGCGCGCATGTCGGCGCGCACACCTTCGATGGCGGTCTTGAACAGCGCCAGCTCGGCGTCGATGTCGGTGATGGTTTTATCTGGCACAACGTCCAGGTCCGCCGGCGGCAGCATGACCACCGCGGTACCGACCGCCGCACCCGGCGAGCCCGGTACGCCGACGAACTTGGCTTCCTGAATGCCCTTGCCCTGTCTGCCCAGACCACGGATCGAGCCGGTGGCCTCGGCGTGGGCGATAACGCCGGCGAGCTGCGCGCTCATGGTCACGAGGAAGGCTTCCTCACCTTCATCGAACTGGCGGCGTTCTTTCTGCTGGATGACCAACACGCCGACGACGCGGCGGTGGTGAATGATCGGCGCCCCGAGGAAGGAGGCGTAGCGCTCCTCGCCGGTCTCGGCGAAGTAGCGGTAGCGCGGGTGATCCGCGGCGTTTTCGAGGTTCAGGGGTTCTTCACGCGTGCCGACCAGACCCACCAGACCTTCGTTGGGTGCCATGCTGACTTTGCCGATCGAGCGCTTGTTCAAGCCCTCGGTGGCCATCAGGACGAAGCGGTTGGTCTCGGGATCAAGCAGGTAGACCGAGCAGACCTGGCTGCCCATGGCCTCTTTGACGCGCAACACAATAATCCCCAACGCCGCCTTGAGATCCTTGGCGGAGTTAACTTCCTGGACGATCTTGCGCAGCGTATTGAGCATGGCTCGGGGTCGAACTCCGTCGTCAGTCGCGCGCTAAAAGGCGCGGGGCAAGCTCTTTGAGGGCGCGTCGATACACCTCGCGCTTGAATGTCACCACCTGGCCCAACGGATACCAATAACTGACCCAGCGCCAGCCATCGAACTCCGGTTTACCGGTCAAATCCATCCGCACCCGCTGCTCGTTGGAGATCAGGCGCAGGAGAAACCATTTCTGCTTCTGGCCGATGCACAGCGGTTGGCTGTGGGTACGCACCAGACGTTGCGGCAAACGATAGCGCAACCAGCCACGAGTACAGGCCAGTATTTCAACATCTTCACGTTCCAGGCCAACTTCTTCGTTCAGCTCGCGGTACAAGGCGTCCTCCGGCGTCTCCTCGGGGTTGATTCCCCCTTGTGGAAACTGCCAGGCATCTTGATTGATACGGCGAGCCCATAGCACCTGGCCGGCGTCATTCGTCAGAATGATCCCGACATTGGGGCGGAAACCATCGGGGTCGATCACGGCAACAACCTCGCAAACGCATGTCGCCGCATTGTTCCACAAAGCTTGATAAGGCGGCAACGAAGGTTCCTACCTTATGTGCACTCTTGTGAAAAGACCGTATTCTTGTCGCCTTTTTACTGACTTTTCAGCGGGTAACTGCAATGCGCCTGGCTCTATTCGATTTGGACAACACCCTTCTGGGCGGCGACAGCGATCACGCCTGGGGCGACTATCTGTGCGAACGCGGCTTCCTCGACCCGGTTGCATACAAGCAGCGCAACGACGAGTTCTACCAGGATTACCTGGCCGGCCAACTGGATAACGCCGCGTACCTGAACTTCTGCCTGGAAATCCTCGGCCGCACCGAAATGGCCGTGCTTGAACAGTGGCACAACGACTACATGCGCGACTGCATCGAGCCGATCGTGCTGCCCAAGGCGCTGGAACTGCTCAAACAGCACCGCGACGCCGGCGACAAACTGGTGATCATCACCGCCACCAACCGCTTCGTCACCGCCCCGATTGCCGTGCGCCTGGGCGTTGAAACCCTGATCGCCACCGAGTGCGAGATGGTCGATGGCCGCTACACCGGGCGCAGCACCGACATTCCGTGCTTCCGCGAAGGCAAGGTGACGCGCCTGAATCGCTGGCTGGAGGAGACTGGGTATTCGTTGGATGACAGCTATTTCTATAGCGATTCGATGAATGATTTGCCGCTGCTGGAGCAGGTGGCGAACCCGGTGGCGGTGGATCCGGATCCGAATCTGCGGGCCGAGGCCGAGAAGCGCGGGTGGCCAGTGATTTCGTTGCGCGACTGATTACGCCTTCGCGAGCAAGCCCGCTCCCACAGGAGATGGTGTTCACAACACCAATCCAATGTGGGAGGGGGCTTGCTCCCGAATGGGCCAACGCGGTGTGAAGCCTTAAACAGGCTTGGCGCCCATCAACCCGGCAATGGCGATAAAGCAGACGAAACTGAACAACGCCAAGGCAAAGGTGAACTTGCCAACCCCGCCCGGCGCCTTGCGCAAGCGATTCAACCGCACCAGCAACCAGAACCACGCCAGCGCCGCCACGGTGTACAGCACGCTGGAAGCCAGCAGCCAGGTCTGCCCCAGCGGCCAGCCGACCAGATGCACCATGCCCCAGCCGGTAAACGGCATGCTCAACAGCGCCAGGCCCATCAACAGCCAGATGAACACCCGTGGCCGTTGCAAGGTGCGGCTGCCAGCCGTTGCATCACCTTTGCGGCGCGCCAGAAAAACCCAGACTCCCAAACCCAGCGCACTGGCCAGCAACACCACGGTGGCGACCATGTGCGCGGTTTTCAGGGCAGTTAACGTTTCCATTGTTCGATTTCCTTATGGCCTGCCCATCAGCGTAGCCGCTCAGCCAAGAAACAGCTGATAGGCCGGGTTTTCGCTTTCATCCCAGTACGGGTAACCGATTTCTTCAAGCGCAGCCGGCACCAGATGACGCTCGTCATGCGGTACTTGCAGGCCCGCGACCACCCGCCCGTCTGCCGCACCATGGTTGCGGTAGTGGAACATCGAGATGTTCCAGCGCCCGCCGAGTTTGTTGAGGAAGTTGAACAGCGCGCCCGGACGTTCCGGGAATTCGAAGCGGAACACCACTTCGTCGATCACGTGCGCCGCGTGGCCGCCGACCATGTGGCGGATGTGCAACTTGGCCAGTTCGTTGTCGGTCAGGTCGAGTACCGGGAAGCCCTGCTCGGTCAGGCTCGCCAGCAGTGCGCTGCGTGGGTCGTTTTCCGGGTGAGTCTGCACGCCGACGAAGATGTGCGCTTCGCTGCCGGTGTTGTAGCGGTAGTTGAATTCGGTGATCTGGCGCTTGCCGATCGCTTCGCAAAACGCCTTGAAGCTGCCGGCCTGCTCCGGGATGGTCACGGCGATGATCGCTTCGCGACCCTCGCCCAGCTCGGCGCGCTCGGCGACGTGGCGCAGGCGATCGAAGTTGACGTTGGCCCCGGAGTCGATGGCGACGAAGGTCTGGCCACTGACGCCGCGCAACTCGACGTACTTCTTGATCCCGGCCACGCCCAAGGCGCCGGCAGGTTCGGTGATCGAGCGGGTATCGTCGTAGATATCCTTGATTGCCGCGCAGATCTCGTCGGTGCTGACGGTGATCACTTCGTCGACATAGTCTTTGCAGATATCAAATGTGTGCTGGCCGATCTGCGCCACCGCCACGCCGTCGGCGAAGATGCCCACGGTCGGCAGTACCACGCGCTCACCGGCGGCCATGGCCGCTTGCAGGCAGTTGGAGTCGTCCGGCTCGACGCCGATGACCTTGATGTCCGGACGCAGGTATTTCACGTACGCCGCAATACCGGCAATCAGACCGCCACCGCCGACCGGCACGAAAATCGCGTCCAGCGGTTGCGGGTGCTGACGCAGAATTTCCATCGCCACGGTGCCCTGCCCGGCAATGGTGTGTGGATCGTCGTACGGGTGGATGTAGACGTAGCCCTTTTCATCGACCAGTTTCAGCGAGTAGGCCAGTGCTTCCGGGAAGGAATCGCCGTGCAGCACCACTTTGCCGCCGCGCGAACGCACGCCTTCGACCTTGATCTCGGGAGTGGTCTTGGGCATCACGATGGTCGCTTTCACGCCCAGCACTTTCGCCGCCAGCGCCAGACCCTGCGCATGGTTGCCCGCCGACGCGGTGACCACGCCACGGGCGCGCTCTTCGTCGGTCAGTTGGGTCAACTTGTTGTACGCCCCGCGAATCTTGAACGAGAACACCGGCTGCAAGTCTTCGCGCTTGAGCCAAATGTCATTGCCCAGCCGCTCGGAGAGCTGGCGAGCGTTCTGCAGCGGGGTTTCTACGGCAACGTCATAAACGCGCGAGGTGAGGATCTTTTTGACGTACTGTTCGAGCATCGGAAAGCATCACTGGCGATTGGGCGGGACCGACGAGTCTAACCCGGCTTTTGGGCGCACGACCACACTGAACAGGGGGTTTTAGCTGGGGCGAACAGTTTGTGATGTAAACCTCATTGTGGTGAGGGGATTTATCCCCGATCGGCGGCGCAACCGTCGTCAACCTGAGAGCGCAATATTTGGGAGGAGTGCTGGGGAGCGCTTCGCCCTCCATCGGGGATAAATCCCCTCACCACAGGAGTGTTTCCCCCTGCCTTGTCGCGGGGCCTATAATGCCGGCCTTTCCGTTCTCACCTTGCCCGCTTCCGGAGCCCGCATGACCCAGGATCAACTCAAACAGGCAGTGGCTCAGGCCGCCGTCGACTTCATCCTTCCGAAACTCGACGACAAGAGCATCGTCGGGGTCGGCACCGGCTCCACCGCCAACTGCTTCATCGATGCGCTGGCCCAACACAAGGGCGCGTTCGATGGCGCGGTCGCCAGCTCCGAAGCCACCGCCGCGCGTCTCAAGGGCCACGGGATTCCGGTGTATGAACTGAACACCGTGAGCGACCTGGAGTTCTACGTCGACGGCGCCGACGAGAGCGACGCGTACCTGAACTTGATCAAGGGCGGCGGCGCCGCCCTGACTCGCGAGAAGATCGTCGCGGCCGTGGCCAAGACCTTCATCTGCATCGCCGACGCCAGCAAACTGGTGCCGGTACTGGGCGAGTTCCCGCTGCCGGTCGAAGTGATCCCGATGGCTCGCAGCCACGTCGCCCGCCAACTGGTGAAACTGGGCGGCGACCCGGTGTACCGCGAAGGCGTGCTGACAGACAACGGCAACATCATCCTCGACGTGTTCAACCTGCAGATCACCAACCCGGTGGAGCTGGAAGCGCAGATCAACGCGATCGTCGGCGTGGTCACCAATGGCCTGTTCGCGGCGCGTCCGGCGGATCTGCTGTTGCTGGGCACCAGCGAAGGTGTGAAAACCCTGAAGGCTGAGTAAGCCCGGCCGCCCCATTCTTAGAGTAATTGCATCACCCCCTGTGGGAGCGGGCTTGCTCGCGAATGCGGTGTGTCAGATACATTATTTTGTCTGATACACCGCATTCGCGAGCAAGCCCGCTCCCACATTTGGTTTTTTGGGGTGTCAGTCAGTTTTGCGCAGGTTTCTTGAAGACGTAAAACAAGTTCGGTTCACTCACCAGATACAACGTCCCATCGTCATCCATCGCGATGCCCTCGGCCTGCGGCACCCTCTTCTGCAAACCCTGCCGCCCCTTGTTCAGTGACAGTGTGCTCAACGGCCGCCCGTCCACGTCCAGTTCCAGAATCAGCCCCGACTCGTCGGACAGCGCCAGCAAATGGCCGCTGCGCTCGTCGTATTGCAGGCTCGACAGATCGCGCACGAACATCCCGGCATCGCGCTTGGGGTTGTTGATCACGTGTACCGCGTAGGACTTTTCCGGATTGAAGTGCGGAAAACCGTGCACCTCATAAATCAGCATGGGGTCACGCTCCTTGGCGACGAACAGGCGCTTGCCCACCGAGTCATAGGCCAGGCCTTCGAAGCCCTTGTTACCGCTCATGTGCACGCCCAGGGTCATCTGTTCAGCGTCCGCCGCATCGAGGAACGTGGTGCCCTGCTCCAAATGGACTTTGATCAGGCGTTGCTGGCGCTCGTCGGTGATCACATAGGTGTCGGCGCTGATGAACTCCACCGCTTCAGGATCGCCGAAGCCGATCAGCGCGATGCGCCGCAGGATTTTGCCGTCGAGGGACAACTCGACCAACTCGGCATTCTTGTTGGTCACGGTGAACAGGCTTTTGCGCACCGGATCGTAGGTCAGCGCCGAGACATCGTCGTTCAGGCCGTCGATGATCCTGGCCTCGACCTCGACCCGGTATTGATCCAGACCAATGGCCTCGCTGCTCAACGGCTGCCACAAGGTATGCAGATTGAACCAGGCGCGCTCGAACAGGCGCAGGTATTGGCCGATCGCGATCAACACGATCAGGACAACAACCGACAGGATGATAAACAGAGGCTTGGGGCGGGCAAGTCGACGCATTCAGGCAGGCTCGGGATCAAAACAGGCGGATGAAATATCACGCCTGTCTGAACTGAAGCTTAATGGCCACTTGCCTCAGGCCACAAGACGACCCTGTGTAGGAGCTGCCGCAGGCTGCGATCTTTTGATCTTGAAAAACAAAAGCAAAAGATCGCAGCCTGCGGCAGCTCCTACATGAGGATTAGTGAAAGGTGGTTATTTCTGCTTTTCGAAGCGATAGAACAGGTTCGGCTCGCTGACCATGTACAGCGTACCGGCGTCGTCCATGGTCACGCCTTCGGCACGGGGAATGGTGTTCTTCAATCCGTTGAAACCGCCAAGCAGGGTCATGAAGCTGACTTGCTCGCCCTTCTCGTCCAGTTCCAGCAACAGGTGCGAATCGGCGGACAGCACCAGGGTGTGGCCGGTACGTGGGTCGATGGCCAGTGCCGAGAGGTTGCGAATGTCCAGTTCATCATTGGCCAGCTTCTGCTTGTCGCCTTTGAGGATCTGGCTGCCGTCGCTTTTCCAGGTGAACAGCGCCGGCGGCCGCTCTTCGCCCAGCAGCAACTGCTGGTTGCGCGGATCCCAGGTGATTGCCTCGAACGCTTTGTTCTGGTTTTTCGACGGGCCGAGGTCGTATTTCGGAAAGTCGGCGATATTCAGCTCGCGGGTGTTGGCATCGACCTTGACGATGGTCAGCAGGTGCTCGCGCTCATCGACGATCGCCATCAGGCCGTTTTCCATCACGGTCACGCCCTCCGGATTGCTCCAGCCCACCAGCGGCATCTTGCGCAGCACATCACCCTGCAGGGTCAGTTCGACCAGAAACGGATTCTTGCCCATCACCGAAAACAGGGTTTTGGTCTGCGGGTTGTAGGATAGGTCCGAGGCCTCGTCCTTTTCCATGCCCGGCAGCAGTTTGCCGTCGATCACCGCCCGATAATCCGGCAACCAGATGCTTGCCTTCTGCTCGGCCTGAGTCTCGAGTCGCTCGCGCAGCCACAGCAGACCACGGTCGTCCCAATGCATGATATGCGCCACGCCATAAACGACAGCGAGCACCAGCAACAGCCAGACATACCAGCGCAGGGCAAAACGTGAACGACGGGAAGTTTTGAGCTGAGTTTGAGCGGACATCAGGGACGCGTTCCGAATATTCAGGCTATGGGTAATAGCACAAAGAGGCCGGCTCAGACGCCAGAATGAGAGGAATTATCCGGACAGAATGTGAAAAAAACGGCAAATGACGGGATTGTCGTGCGGCTTTGCGAGCCGCGACACAGAGCCAATGTAGGAGTGAGCCCTGTGGTGAGGGGATTTATCCCCGATGGGCTGCGAAGCGGCCCCAAAGCTGGGACTGCTGCGCAGGCCATCGGGGATAAATCCCCTCACCACAACAGGCTATCTCCCACAGGGTGTTGCAGTTTCGCGGTCAGCGCACGCTGCTGCTGAAGCTGCTCGCGCCAACCAGTTCCAGCACGATGTCGTCGCCGACATTCAGCGGGCCGACGCCCACTGGCGTGCCGGTGAGGATCACGTCGCCGGCCTGCAGCGAGAAGCAGCCGGCCATGTGCTGGATCATCGGCACGATCGGGTTGAGCATCGCGCTGCTGTTGCCGTCCTGGCGTACTTCGCCGTTGATGGTCAGGCGAATGCCGATGTCGGTCAGGTCAGGGAAAGTGCTGCCGACCACGAACGGCGCGATCACCGCCGCGCCGTCGAACGACTTGGCGATTTCCCACGGCAGGCCCTTGGACTTGAGCTCGGCCTGCTTGTCACGCAGGGTCAGGTCCAGCGCCGGGGCGAACCCGGAGATCGCGTCGAGCACTTCTTCACGGCTCGGCTTAGTCGACAGCGGCTTGCCGATCAACACGGCGATTTCCGCTTCGTAGTGCACCGAACCGCGCTCGGTCGGAATGCTGAAACCGCCTTCCAGTGGCACCACGCAACTGCCTGGCTTGATGAATAGCAACGGCTCGGTAGGCACCGGGTTGTCCAGTTCCTTGGCGTGTTCGGCGTAATTGCGGCCAATGCACACCACCTTCCCGATCGGGAAGTGAATGCGCGTGCCGTCGACGTACTGGTGCTGATAGCTCATTTACCGACTCCTGCCTTCATTGATTCATCAGGGATTGCCAATCAAACCGCGAAGATCTTGCCCGGGTTCATGATGCCGTTCGGGTCGAACACCGCTTTGACCGCTTTCATGTACTCGATTTCGACCGGAGAACGGCTGTAGGTCAAGTAGTCGCGCTTGGTCATGCCCACGCCGTGCTCGGCGGAAATCGAACCGTTGTACTTCTCGACGGTTTCGAACACCCACTTGTTGACGGTCGCGCACTTGGCGAAGAACTCGTCCTTGCTCAGATTATCCGGCTTGAGAATGTTCAGGTGCAGGTTGCCGTCGCCGATGTGGCCGAACCAGACGATTTCGAAGTCCGGGTAGTATTCGCCGACGATCGCGTCGATTTCCTGCAGGAATGCCGGGACTTTCGACACGGTGACCGAGATGTCGTTCTTGTACGGCGTCCAGTGCGAGATCGTCTCGGAGATGTACTCGCGCAGCTTCCACAGGTTCTGCAGCTGGGTTTCGCTCTGGCTCATCACACCGTCCAGCACCCAGCCCTGCTCGACGCAGTGTTCGAAGGTTTCCAGCGCCGTGTTGGCCACTGCTTCGCTGGTCGCCTCGAATTCCAGCAATGCGTAGAACGGGCACTCGGTCTCGAACGGCGTCGGCACATCGCCACGGCCCAGTACTTTGGCCAGGGCCTTGTCGGAGAAGAATTCGAACGCGGTCAGATCAAGCTTGCCCTGGAAGGCGTGCAGCACCGGCATGATCGAGTCGAAGTCGGCGGTGCCGAGGACCATGGCGGTCAGGTTTTTCGGTGCGCGATCCAGACGCATGGTCGCTTCGACCACAAAGCCGAGGGTGCCTTCGGCGCCGATGAACAACTGGCGCAGGTCGTAACCGGTAGCGTTCTTGATCAGGTCCTTGTTCAGCTCCAGCACATCGCCCTTGCCGGTAACCACTTTCAGGCCGGCGACCCAGTTACGGGTCATGCCGTAGCGAATCACCTTGATCCCGCCGGCATTGGTGCCGATATTGCCGCCAATCTGACTGGAACCGGCCGACGCGAAGTCCACCGGGTAATACAGGCCGTTTTCTTCGGCGACGTTCTGCAAGTGCTCGGTGACCACGCCCGGCTGACACACGGCGGTGCGGTCAGTGAGGTTCACGTCGAGAATCTGGTTCATGTAGTCGAACGACACCACCACTTCGCCATTCGCGGCAACGGCGGCGGCGGACAGCCCGGTGCGCCCGCCCGACGGCACCAGCGCCACTTTGTGGGTATTGGCCCAACGGACAATGGCCTGCACCTGTTCGATGGTCTTGGGAAACACGATGGCGCTCGGGGCGGGCGCGAAGTGCTTGGTCCAATCCTTGCCGTACGCGTTCAGGGAGTCGGCGTCGGTCAGGACCTTGCCAGGCTCGACCAGGGTCTTCAGTTCATCAATCAGGGCAGGATTGGTCATCGACAGAACTCTCGAACAATTCATGGTCATCCTGAAGACGCTTCACGTCGCAGGAATGAGTGTTTAGCGGGGTGGCTATGCTAGCATACCGACCCCGCAGGCCAGTGCCCAAGGCCAGTTCTGCGGTGACGGCTTTCTTGTCGTCCAGGTCAATGTCTGTTGACCATTTCCTGCCATTTTTCTCCGGGATACAGGTTTACGCAGATGAGCAAGACTTCTCTCGATAAGAGCAAGATCAAGTTCCTTCTTCTCGAAGGCGTCCACCAATCGGCTGTCGACGTCCTCAAGGCGGCGGGCTACACCAGCATCGAATACCTGACAGGCTCCTTGCCGGAAGCCGAGCTCAAGGAAAAGATCGCTGACGCTCACTTCATCGGCATTCGTTCGCGCACCCAACTGACCGAAGAGATCTTCGATCACGCGAAGAAGCTGGTCGCGGTCGGCTGTTTCTGCATCGGCACCAACCAGGTTGACCTGAGTGCTGCCCGCGAGCGCGGCATCGCCGTGTTCAACGCGCCGTACTCTAACACCCGCTCCGTCGCGGAACTGGTGCTGGCCGAAGCGATCCTGCTGCTGCGCGGCATCCCTGAGAAAAACGCTTCCTGCCACCGTGGCGGCTGGATCAAGTCCGCAGCCAACTCCTTCGAGATCCGTGGCAAGAAACTCGGCATCGTCGGCTACGGTTCGATCGGTACGCAGCTGTCGGTTCTGGCTGAAGGTCTGGGCATGCAGGTGTTCTTCTACGACACCGTGACCAAGCTGCCGCTGGGCAACGCCACTCAGGTCGGCAACCTGCACGAACTGCTGGGCATGTCCGACATCGTCACCCTGCACGTTCCGGAAACCGCTGCGACCCAGTGGATGATCGGCGAGAAGGAAATCCGCGCCATCAAAAAGGGCGGCATCCTGATCAACGCCGCGCGCGGCACCGTGGTCGAGCTGGACGCCCTGGCGGACGCGATCAAGGACAAGCACCTGATCGGCGCGGCCATCGACGTGTTCCCGGTGGAGCCACGCTCCAACGACGAAGAGTTCGAAAGCCCGCTGCGTGGCCTGGACAACGTGATCCTGACCCCGCACATCGGTGGTTCGACTGCCGAAGCGCAAGCCAACATCGGTCTGGAAGTGGCGGAGAAACTGGTCAAGTACAGCGACAACGGTACTTCGGTGTCGTCGGTGAACTTCCCGGAAGTGGCCCTGCCGGCTCACCCTGGCAAGCACCGCCTGCTGCACATCCACGAGAACATCCCGGGTGTGATGAGCGAGATCAACAAGGTCTTCGCCGAAAACGGCATCAACATCTCTGGTCAGTTCCTGCAGACCAACGAGAAAGTCGGTTACGTGGTGATCGACGTCGACGCCGAGTACTCGGAGCTGGCGCAAGAGAAGCTGCAACACGTCAACGGTACTATCCGTAGCCGCGTGCTGTTCTGATCCGACGCTGAGCGACAAAAAAAGGGAGCCTTCGGGCTCCCTTTTTCATGCGTGCGAAAACGTCATTCGACGTTGACGGTGATCTTTTTCGACACGATCGGCGGATCGAACGCCATGTGGCCGCTGTCGCCCAGCTCCAGTTGCAAGGTGTGCTTGCCCGGGGCCAGTTTGATCGTGGCCTCGGTCTGTGCCTTGCCGAAGTGCATGTGGTTGGCGTCGGTCGGCACGATGGAACCGGCCGGAACGATTTCCTTGGCATCAATCAGCAGGTGATGGTGCCCGGTGTTCTTGGTGACGTCACCGGCCGGTGCCAGCGCAACGTCCTTGACCCCGAACTTGACCTTGAACTCCTGAGAAACCGTGGCCCCGTCTTCGGGAGAAACGATGAACACTTCGGCGCCCTTGGGTGCCGGGGTCGCTGCACTGGCCAGCACTGAAACACCCATCAACAGGCCAGCCAAGGCTGCTCGTGACATAAACGTTTTCATTCTCTTCTCCAGTTTTTTCGTAAAATCCGCGCGGTCATGACAACTTCATGACCATTCGTTGTCGAAGGCACTCGACAACCATAGCAAAGCGAGCCTGACTCAGAGCATCGCGATAATGATTTCAAAGGAGTGACCATGCGTTTTCTGCCTGGCCTGATCTGCCTGCTACCCCTTCTGAGCCCGCTGGCTCACGCCGAACTGATTGATGACGTCAACGACCGTGGCGAGTTGCGCATTGCCCTTGAGGCTAATACACCGCCCTTCAATTTCAAGGATGGCGACACACTCACGGGGTTCGAGGTCGAGCTTGGGCAACTGCTGGCCAACGAGCTGGATGTGCGCGCCGACTTCATCGTCACCGACGAAGCCGACCTGCTCCAGGGCGTTGAAAGCGGCAAGTACGACGTCGCGCTCAACCACATAGCACTGACACCTGAACTCAAGGATCGTTTCGACGTCAGCGAGCCTTACGGCAAGGTCGATTCGCAGCTGCTGGCGAAGAAGGATGAGCAGCCGCGACCGATGGTGCTGGTACAGGCGCTGACCGAGGAGAAGCCGAAGGCGACCCCGGTGGAGCTGGCGATTCCGTTTCAGAAGGGTAATCCGGCGTTTCAGGCCAGTCTTGCGAGCGCGATGGAGCGGATCAAGGCGGATGGGCGATTGGCGGCGTTGTCCGAGAAGTGGTTTAAACCTTAAAAGCCCCTCACCCTAGCCCTCTCCCGGAGGGAGAGGGGACTGAATGGGGAATGTTGCAGAAATACGCCGACCTGAAATGGATGTATCGATCCGAAATCGACTGGCCATTGCTTTGCCGAATCCACAATCGCCAAGGTCTTTCAGGTCGATGGACAGCGCCAGACACCTCGGTCGGCCCCCTCTCCCCTTGGGAGAGGGCTGGGGTGAGGGCAACAATTGCGGATCAGTCCAAAGCAGCCAGGGCCAGCGCGGCTTGTGGCAGTTCGAGTTCACTGAAGACTTCAACCCCATGGCGTTTAAGCAGCGCCGCCGTCACGCCTTCTCCCGAGACCTTCACCCCACTGAACGTCCCGTCATAGGTCAGCAAGTTTCCGCAGGAAGGACTGTTGGCCTTGAGCACCGCGACGCGGATGCCGTGCTTTTGCACCAGCTCCAGCGCTTGCCGCGCACCATCGAGAAACTGCGCGCTGACGTCCTCGCCCTCGCTGGTGATCACCGCCGCCTGGCCATCGAGCACTTCCGCGCCCTGCCCACCCGGGATCTCCGCCGCTGCCCGCGGGGTTGGCAAACCGCCAGCTACTTCCGGACACAGCGGTACCACGCGACCCTCGGCGATCCACTGTTCGAGCAGATCGAACGGCCCGCTGGCCCCGCCGTCGTAACGCACGCGGTGGCCCAACAGGCAGCGGCTGACCAGAATCTTCTGCATATCAGAACGGCTCGTTGCCACGGCGACGGAACCAGCCGGTCAGCGACAGGCGTTCGCGGTGCGCCGGCAGCACTTCATGCGGCACCTCGCCGGAGAGGAACACCACCAGACAGCCGCCGGTGGGTTGCACGTCGTGGACGCGCTCATCGTCCAGGTACATGCGCAGCTGACCGCCGTCTTCCGGCAACCACGCGTCATTGAGATAGACCACCGCCGAAACCATGCGCCGGTCATCGTCGCGAAAACGGTCGACGTGCTTGCGGTAAAACGCGCCCGGCGGATACAGGGCGAAGTGGCACTCGAAATCCTCGAGCCCGAGGAACAGCCCGCGATTGAGCGCCTCGCGCAGGCTTTCCATCAGGTTCAGATAACTGTCGCTGGCTTCGGCCTGGCCCGGGTCGATCCACTGGATGTGGTCGCCACGAATGCCCTCGCGAATCTCCGAAAACGGCCCACGGCCTACCCCCGCCGGCGCCAGTTCACCCTCGGCCTCACGTTTGCGGCACTCGGCCGCCAGCTCGCGGGTCAAACCTGCGGGCAGGAAAATGTTCTGCTGCGACCAGCCGTGTTCGGCCAGGTCGTCGACGATGCGTAACAGCAGCGGGTGTTCAGAGGATATTTGCATGGCGCGCATAGTATGCCGGCGGCAAGAAATCCGACAGAGCCACGCAGCGGCTTGCTACGAATTCTCGACAAGTCCCGGCACCGCACGGAGAATAGTCCGCTGCTGACAGGAGTCCCTATGCGCCGTTTGCTTTTTTCACTGTTGATGTTCTGCGTTTTGCCCGCCTGGGCGGACGGCCACGATCAGCTGTACAAGATCGCCGGCTGGCCAGATCAACGTGCGCATTTCAATGATGCCCTGAGTGCCGCGCAGCAGCGCTACCAGAACAACCTGCCGCCGGCGGTTTTTCAAGCCCTGGTCAACAACAGCAACCAGCGCTTCGCTCCCCAGGCCATGGATCAGCGTGCCGAAGCGCAACTGCGCCAGCACCTTGCCGATCCACAACCGGCACTGACCTTCTTTCAATCGCCGCTGGGCAAGAAAATCGTCGCCGCTGAATTGCTCGCCACCCGTCGCGATCAACTGGCGAAGAACGCCAAGGGCCTGCCGAAGATGCAGGCCAGCGACAGCCGCCTGCTGATCATCGGCCATCTGGCGCAAGCGCTGCCGGCGCGCGAGGCCGGTGCCGAGGTCAGCCTGGCGATTGCCGGGGTGGCGGCGGACAGTCTGAGTTCGATGATCCCCGGCCTGCTCGGCGGCGGTCAGGCGCAAGGCATGTTGAACGGCCAGCGCCAGCGCCTGATGGAGCAGATCGGTGCCGATTTGAACAACACGCTGCTTTACGTTTATCGCGATCTGTCGGATGACGAACTGGAGCAGTTCGCGACATTTGCCGAATCCAGCGAGGGCAAGGCGTATTACCAGGCGGCGCTGGCGGCGATTCGGGCGGGGTTGGCGGTGGGGCAAAGCTCCTCGAACCTTGGTCAGTGATCTTTATTGCCTGACCGGCCGCCTTCGCGAGCAAGCCCGCTCCCACAGTTGATCGCGGTTTCATGTGGGAGCGGGCTTGCTCGCGAAGAGGCCCTTACAAACACTATAAATTTCTGCCCCTGATTCGCTTGTTCAGAAACTCGAAATACTCTTCGCGCATTTCCAGCGTCTCGTTCGCCAGATGATGCCGCGCCTCCGGCAGCAGCAGAATCTGCGGCCGGTCGAACTTCCACTTCAGCACCTGCAAGTTGTGCTGCCAGTCCACGGTCATGTCCGCCTGCCCCTGAATGATCAGCGGCCGTCGCGGACTTTTTTTCGCGTGTTCCACACGGATGATCCAGCGCGACAGCGCACCGACCCACGCCGTCGGCAAGCGCTTGGGCTGTAGCGGGTCGGCCTGCAGAAACGGCAGAAAATCCGGGTCGTTGGAGTTCTCGCTGAAGCGCCGGGTGACGCCCCGCACGAAAGGCCTCAGCAAGTAATAACTGAGCTGCGACCAGCCCCAGGCGCGCGGACGCACCAGCGGCGCTAGCAGAATCAACTGACCCTGCGCCGGACTGTTCTCGCCATGGTTGAGCACATGATCGACGACGATCGCGCCGCCAGTGCTTTGTCCGCACAGATGCCAGGGTTGCGGCAGGGCAATCGAACTGGCTTCAGCGAACAACGCCTGCAAGGTGTCCTGATATTCGGAGAAATCACGGATGCTCGCTCGCGGCCCACTCGACAGACCATGACCCGGCAAGTCGCAGGCGATGACGGCAAAATCCTGATCCAGCGCCCACTCGATCACATGCCGATACAGCCCGGTGTGATCGTAAAAACCGTGCAGCAGAAACAGCGTGCCCTTGACCTTTTCCGGCCACCAGCAATGGCTGACCAGTTCATAACCATCGACTTCGAAACGGCCCATGCCCCGCCAGACATCGCGCTCGGGAAAGTCGGTCTGATAGAACCGCTGATACGCCTTCGCCTCGTCCGACAACGGCTGCCACTGGGCCAAAGGCTTGAGGCTGGCGCGTAAATGATCGGCATCGAAAGTGTCAGGCATGCGGGTATTCCAAAGCGGTAAACAGACTTTATCGGCCTGCGATATTCATCTGTTGCGGCAAGCATGGCAAGCTAGCCCCCCTTCGAGGATCGAAAAACCATGCGCTCGCCCTACCGCACCGCACTGTTTGCCAGCCTGCTCGCGCTTGTGTGTGCCGGGGTGCTGTGGGCGGCGTACGACTGGTTTCAGGGGCGCTATCTGCGCGCGTTCAGTCAGCACACCGCGGTGTTTTCCGGTGATCCGTTGCGCCTGCCGGATGAACTGGCCGGCCCCGGCAAAATCCGTCTCGTGCATTTCTGGGACCCGGCCTGCCCATGCAACGTCGGCAATCAACAGCACCTGACCGAGATGGTCGAGCAGTACGGCGCGCGCGGTGTGGAATTCTTCGCCGTGCAGCGCGCCGGCTCCCACGGCCAGTTACCCGCCACCCTGAGCAATCTGAAAACCATCGCGGTATTGCCCGGTTCCGAGCAGATCCCGGCCAGCCCCGCCGTGGCGATCTGGGATCGCAGCGGCAAACTGGCGTACTTCGGGCCGTACAGTGAAGGGCTGACCTGCAATTCCAGCAACAGTTTTATCGAACCGATCCTCAATGCCCTGACCGAAGATCGCCCGGTCAACGCCACGCACACTTTGGCGGTCGGGTGTTATTGCCCGTGGCCGGTGCTGGCGCAGTAAGGCATTCCGGACTTTTCGAGGACAGCGATGCACGGCACGGAAGGTCTGTGCTAATTGTTTGCAGCCCGACGGGCGGCAATCCCGCATGCACAAGGAGTCACCATGAAACGCGTCTTCACCGTTCTTGCCTTGCTCATCGTTGTCCTGCTCGCCGGAGTCGGCGGGTACGTCTATAGCAAGCAACCGACGCGTCAGGGCCAGGTAGAGCTGCGCAATCTGCAAGGTTCGGTGACCGTGCGCTATGACGAACGCGGGGTGCCGCATATTCGTGCCGAGAACGAATCCGATCTGTATCGCGCCCTCGGCTACGTGCACGCTCAAGACCGGTTGTTCCAGATGGAAGCCATGCGCCGCCTCGCTCGTGGCGAACTGGCCGAAGTGCTGGGGCCGAAGCTGCTCGACACCGACAAACTGTTCCGCAGCCTGCGCATCCGCGAACGCGCCGCCAGTTATGTCGCCAGTCTCGATAAGCAGTCACCGGCGTGGAAGGCCCTGCAAGCCTATCTGGACGGCATCAATCAATATCAGGACAGCCACGCCGCACCGGTCGAGTTCGACGTGCTAGGCATCCCCAAGCGGCCGTTCACCGCCGAAGACAGCATCAGCGTCGCCGGTTACATGGCCTACAGTTTTGCCGCCGCGTTTCGCACCGAGCCACTGCTGACCTACGTGCGCGATCAACTCGGCGCCGATTACCTCAACGTCTTCGACCTCGACTGGCAGCCCAAAGGCGTACTCGCCAAAGGTCACGCCAACAAGACCCCGGCCCTCGCCGCCGGCGACTGGAAAGACCTCAATGCCCTCGCCCGTCTCAGCGAGCAGGCGCTGATTGAAAACGGCCTGCCGCAATTCGAAGGCAGCAACGCCTGGGTGATCGCCGGCAGCCGTAGCCAGAGCGGCAAACCGCTGCTGGCCGGTGATCCGCATATTCGCTTCTCGGTGCCGTCGGTGTGGTACGAGGCGCAACTGTCGGCACCGGGGTTTGAGTTGTACGGCCATCATCAGGCGCTGGTGCCGTTCGCGTTCCTGGGGCACAACCTCGATTTCGGCTGGAGCCTGACCATGTTCCAGAACGACGATCTGGATCTGATCGCCGAGAAGGTCAACCCGGACAACCCGAATCAGGTCTGGTACCACGGCCAGTGGACCGATCTGGTCAGCTCCGAGCAGCAGATCGCCGTGAAGGGCCAGACGCCGGTGACGCTGACCTTGCGCCAGTCGCCCCATGGTCCGATCGTCAATGATGCGCTCGGCACTGCCGCCGGCAAGACACCGATCGCCATGTGGTGGGCGTTCCTCGAAACGCCGAATCCGATTCTCGAAGGTTTCTACCAGCTCAACCGCGCCGACACCCTGGCCAAGGCCCGGGCCGCTGCGACCAAGGTGCAGGCGCCGGGGCTGAACATCGTCTACGCCAACGCCAAGGGTGACATCGCCTGGTGGGCCTCGGCGCTGTTGCCGAAACGCCCGGCCGGGGTGAAGCCCGAGTTCATCCTCGACGGCAGCAGCAATCAGGCGGACAAGGACGGCTACTACCCGTTCAGCGCCAACCCGCAGGAAGAAAACCCGGCGCGCGGCTACATCGTCTCGGCCAACTTCCAGCCGCTGTCGCCGACCGGAATGGAAATCCCCGGTTACTACAACCTCGCCGATCGCGGCCAGCAGCTCAACCGCCAGCTCAGCGACAAGAGCGTGAAATGGAGCAACGAGGCCAACCAGAAGCTGCAACTGGGCACCACCACCGCCTACGGCCCGCGTACCCTGGCGCCATTGCTGCCGGTGTTGCGGGAAGTGGTGAGCGATCCGGCGCAGCTGAAACTGGTCGAGCAACTGGCGCAGTGGCAAGGCGACTATCCGCTGGATTCGGTCAACGCCACAGTGTTCAACCAGTTCCTCTACGACCTCGCCGATGCGGCAATGCGCGATGAGCTGGGCAACGACTTCTTCGAGACGCTGCTGTCGACCCGGGTGATCGATGCCGCCCTGCCGCGCCTGGCGGCGAATGCCGATTCACTGTGGTGGGACAACCGCAACACGCCGAACAGGGAGACTCGCGCCGACGTCGTCAAAGCGGCGTGGCAGGCGAGCATGGCGCACCTGAAACAGACCCTCGGCGACAATCCGTCCGACTGGCAATGGGGCACGGCGCACACCCTGACCCACGGTCATCCGTTGGGTCAGCAGAAGCCGCTGGATCACATCTTCAATGTCGGGCCGTTCGCTGCGCCCGGCAGTCATGAAGTGCCGAACAATCTCTCGGCCAAGCTCGGCCCGGCGCCATGGCCGGTGACCTACGGGCCTTCGACGCGGCGGCTGGTCGACTTCGCCGACCCGGCGCACAGCCTGACCATCAACCCGGTCGGCCAGAGCGGTGTGCCGTTCGACAGCCACTATGACGATCAGGCCGAGGAGTACGTCGAGGGGATGTATGTGCAGGCGCACTTCAGCGAGGAAGAGGTGACGGCCAATACCCGTAGTACCTTGAAGCTGTTGCCGGCGCGGGCTGCGCGATAGTTTTGTACTTTCTGCGCTGACCCCTTCGCGAGCAAGCTCGCTCCCACAGGGGAGTGTATTTCAACTGTGGGAGCGAGCTTGCTCGCGAAGGGGCCCTCAAGAACAACACTGGAACTCAAACCAGCCCGGCAAAATTCAGCCGAAACTGCTGCGGCGTCACGCCCAATCGACGGTTGAACACACTGCGCATGTGCTGCGCATCGCGAAACCCGCACTGATAGGCCACGGTCTTCAGCGGTGCCGTAGTGCTTTCCAGCAGCACCCGCGCCGCATCCACTCGCGCACTTTCGACGAACTCCGCCGGGGTGACCCGAGCCTCGCGGGCGAACACCCGGGAGAAATTGCGCGCACTCATGTTCGCCGCGTTCGCCAGATCGGCAATCGTCAGATCGCCGGTGAGGTTGGCCAGCACATACAACTGCACCATCGCCACCGCTGACGTCGACTCCGCATGCGGTGTGAGGAACGGGCTGAACTGCGATTGCCCGCCCGAGCGCTGAGTGAACACCACCAGCCGCTTGGCCACGCTCAGCGCCACTTCAGCGCCGCAATCACGGGCCAGCAGGTACAGCGACAGATCGATCCCGGCGGTGACCCCGGCCGAGGTGTAGAGCGCACCGTCCTCGACGTACAGGCGATCGGCCTCGACTTGAGTCGATGGACACAACTGTGCCAAGGCTTCGGCATCGTTCCAGTGGGTGGTCACGGTGCGCCCTTCCAGCAGTCCCGCCCGCGCCAGCATGAACGCGCCGTTGCAGATCGAGCCAAAGCGCCGGGCACGGGTGCAGGCCTCGCGCAGCCAGGTGTCGAAAGGCTTGCCGAAATCCATGAACGGTAACTGCGGCCCGCCGGCCACCAGCAGCAGGTCATAAGCATCGTGCGCTTCGCTGAAGTGTCGGTGAGCGCTGAGGTTCAGGCCATTGGAGCAAGCCATCGGCCCACGTTCGAGGCCGATCACCTCCAGCTGGTAGTGATCCTCGGGCGGCAGAAACCGGTTGGCCTCGGCGAACACATCCATCGGCCCGCTGACATCCAGCGCCTGCACGCCGGGAAATACCACGATGGCGATGGTTTTGTTCATAAGCCTCCTGGGGAATCTTTGTGGCGAGGGGATTCATCCCCGATCGGCTGCGCAGCAGTCGTAGATCCTCACTGCGCGGTTTACCTGATACACCGAAACAGCAGGTTTTGGGACTGCTGCGCAGTCCATCGGGGATAAATCCCCTCACCACAGAGGAGCGCGATAAGCGCTCAAGCCGTGAGTTGGCACGATTTGCAGGTCGATTGGCAAGGATCGCAGCCATGCGTTGATTGTCCGTTTAGTGCCTCGGGGAACAGACTTTGCCCATCAGCGCCACGACGGCGTTTTCGATGAGGATACCTTCATGAGCACGACCATTGCCGGCATCAAGATCCCCGACAGCGCCCTCGCCCGGGCCACCACCGAGTACATTCGCGACATCGAATCCGACCTGCTCTACCACCACTCGCGCCGGGTGTTTCTGTTCGGCGCATTGAGCGGCGAGCGCCAGCAACTGGCCTACAACCCGGAGCTGCTGTACGTCGGCGCGATGTTCCACGACCTCGGTCTGGTCGAGGGCTATCGCAGTGCCGACGAGCGCTTCGAAGTGGATGGCGCCAACGCGGCCGCGGCGTTTCTCAAACCGTACGGACTGAGCGATGACGACATCGAGCAAGTCTGGCTGTCGATTGCCCTGCACACCACGCCGGGCGTGCCCAAACATCTGCGGCCGACCGTGGCGCTGGTGACGGCAGGTGTCGAGATGGACGTGTTGGGCATGGATTACGCGGCGTTCAGCAGCACCCAGCGCGAGGCGGTGGTGCATGCGCATCCACGCGGGGAAGGTTTCAAGGAGTGCATCATCTGCGCGTTTGCCGACGGCTTGCGCCATCGTCCGCAGACCACGTTCGGCAACGTGAAGACCGATGTGCTGGTGGATCAGGAGCCGGGGTTCAAGCCGATGAACTTTGTTGAAGTCATCCGCCAATCTCCCTGGACTGCCTAATACCAACTGTGGGGGTGTGCCCTGTGGTGAGGGGATTTATCCCCGATGGACTGCGTAGCAGTCCCTTTCTTTTTGAATCAAGAGAGGGGGCCGCTTCGCAACCCATCGGGGATAAATCCCCTCACCACAAAAGCCCGCTCCCACAGTTGGATTTGGGTTGGCCTTGATAAAGGGGCCAACCCGATTTTGCTTTAAGCCGCTTCCGGCGCAGGCGCGCGGCGCACGTCCGGTTGCTTCCACGAATCGGCGGCGCCTTCTTCGATGGCTTGCTGGATGGCTTTCTTGCGCGCTTCTTCGGCGCGGCGGCTGAAGAACCACACCATGAACGTCACGATCGAAACCGCCAGCAGAATCAGACTGGCCACGGCGTTGATCTCAGGCTTCACGCCCAGACGCACCGCCGAGAACACTTCCATCGGCAGCGTGGTCGAACCCGGGCCGGAAACGAAGCTCGCCAGTACCAGATCGTCCAGCGACAGGGCGAACGACATCATGCCGCCCGCTGCCAAGGACGGCGCGATCATCGGGATGGTGATCAGGAAGAACACCTTCCACGGCCGCGCCCCCAGATCCATCGCCGCTTCTTCAATCGACAGGTCCAGCTCACGCAGACGCGCCGACACCACCACCGCCACATACGCCGCACAGAACGTCGTGTGGGCGATCCAGATGGTGACGATGCCACGTTCCTGCGGCCAGCCGATCATCTGCGCCATGGCCACGAACAGCAGCAACAGCGACAGACCGGTGATCACCTCAGGCATTACCAACGGCGCCGTCACCAGGCCACCGAACAGCGTGCGGCCCTTGAAGTGGGTGATGCGGGTCAGCACGAACGCTGCCAGCGTACCCAGCGCCACCGCCGCAACGGCGGTATAGCAGGCGATTTCCAGCGAGCGCACCACCGAGCCCATCAGTTGCGTGTTGTCGAGCAGGCCGACGTACCACTTGATCGACCAGCCACCCCACACCGTCACCAGTTTCGAGGCGTTGAACGAGTAGATCACCAGGATCAGCATCGGCAGGTAGATGAACAACAAACCCAGAACCAGCATCAGGCTGGAGAAACGGATGCGTTTCATTCTTTGCCCTCCATTTCCTTGGCCTGACTGCGGTTGAACAGGATGATCGGCACAATCAGGATCGCCAGCATCACCACCGCCAGGGCGGACGCCACCGGCCAGTCACGGTTGTTGAAGAACTCTTGCCAGAGCACTTTACCGATCATCAGGGTTTCCGGGCCGCCAAGCAGTTCCGGGATCACGAACTCGCCGACCACCGGGATGAACACCAGCATGCAGCCGGCGATGATCCCGTTCTTGGACAGCGGAATGGTGATTTTCCAGAAGCTGTTGAAGGTGCTCGAACCGAGGTCGGACGCCGCTTCCAGCAGGCTCTGATCATGCTTCACCAGGTTGGCGTACAGCGGCAGGATCATGAACGGCAGGTACGAATAAACCACGCCGATGTACACCGCGAGGTTGGTGTTGAGGATCTGCAGCGGCTCGTCGATAAAGCCCATGCTCATCAGGAAACCGTTGAGCAGGCCGTTGTTGCTGAGAATGCCCATCCACGCATACACACGGATCAGGATCGCAGTCCAGGTCGGCATCATGATCAGCAGCACCAGCACCGTCTGCAGCTCTTTGCGCGCACTGGCGATGGCGTAGGCCATCGGGTAGCCGATCAGCAGGCACAGCAGCGTGCTGAAGAACGCCATCTTCAGCGAGCCGAGGTAGGCGGCGATGTACAACTCGTCGTCGCCGAGCATCGCGTAGTTGCCCAGGTTCAGCAGCAGTTGCAGCTTCTGCTCGGCGAAGGTGTAGATCTCGGTATACGGCGGGATGGCCACGTCGGCTTCAGCGAAGCTGATCTTCAGGACGATGAAGAACGGCAGCATGAAGAACAGGAACAGCCAGATGAACGGAACCCCGATGACCAGTTGCCGGCCATTGGGAATTATTCGGTTGAGCCGTCGTTTGAACTTGCGCATGTTCATGAGCGAAGTACCACGCCGCTGTCGTCTTCCCACCACACGTAAACCTGATCGCCCCAGGTCGGACGCTGGCCGCGACGTTCGGCGTTGGCGACAAACGACTGCACCAGCTTGCCGCTCGGCAATTCGACGTAGAACACCGAGTGGCCGCCGAGGTAGGCGATGTCATGCACCTTGCCGCTGGACCAGTTGTATTCGCAGGTCGGCATTTCGGCGGTGACCAGCAGCTTCTCCGGACGAATCGCGTAGGTCACGGATTTGTCCTGTACCGAAGTGCTGATGCCGTGGCCGACGTAGATCTGCCGGTCGAGGTCTTTGCAGGTGATGGTCGCGTGGCCTTCGGCGTCGTCGATCACTTCGCCTTCGAAGATGTTCACGTTGCCGATGAATTCACAGACCAGACGGCTGGTCGGGGTTTCGTAGATGTCGATCGGGCTGCCGATCTGGGCGATCCACCCCAGGTGCATGATCGCGATGCGCTCGGCCATGGTCATGGCTTCTTCCTGGTCGTGGGTCACCATCACGCAGGTCACACCCACGCGCTCGATGATTTCCACCAGCTCCAGCTGCATCTGCGAACGCAGTTTCTTGTCCAGTGCGCCCATCGGCTCGTCGAGCAGCAGCAGTTTCGGCCGCTTGGCCAGCGAGCGCGCCAGTGCCACACGCTGGCGCTGACCGCCGGACAGTTGATGCGGCTTGCGCTTGGCGTACTGGCTCATCTGCACCAGCTTGAGCATCTCGGCCACGCGAGCGTCGATCTCGGCGTTGGGGATCTTGTCCTGCTTGAGGCCGAAGGCGATGTTCTGCGCCACAGTCATGTGCGGGAACAAGGCATACGACTGGAACATCATGTTGATCGGTCGCTCGTACGGCGGCATGTCGGTGATGTCGACGCCGTCGAGGAAAATGCGCCCCTCCGTGGGCCGTTCGAACCCTGCCAGCATCCGCAGCAGCGTGGATTTGCCCGATCCCGAGCCGCCGAGCAGGGCGAAGATCTCGCCTTTCTTGATTTCCAGGGACACATCGTCCACGGCAATCGTCTCGTCGAACTTCTTCGTGACCCGGTCGATTTTGACCAACACCTGCTTAGGTGTCTGGTCGCCCTCGAGGGCTTTCTTATAGGCGCCGGAGGCAACTGCCATTTACGAAACTCCCAGAAAAAAACAGTGCAGTTCGCCCCATGCGGACGAACCCAGGATAGTTTGTGCCTTACTTGCCCGACTTGACCTTGGTCCAGCTACGGGTCATCAAACGCTGAATATTGGGTGGCAACTCGACCGACACGTAAGTCTTGTCGAGGACTGCTTGCGGTGGATAAACCGCTTCATCGGTGCGAATGGACTGCTCCATCAGCTTGTCCGACCCCGGGTTGGGGTTGGCGTAACCGACGTAATCACTGACCTGGGCGATCACCTCAGGTTTCAGCAAATAGTTGATGAAGGCGTGGGCCTCTTTGACGTTGGACGAATCCTTCGGAATCGCCAGCATGTCGAACCACAACGCGCCGCCCTCTTTCGGAATCGAATAGGCGATGTTCACGCCCTTCTTGGCTTCTTCGGCACGGTGTTTGGCCTGGAAGATATCGCCGGAGAAACCGATGGCCACGCAGATGTCGCCATTGGCCAGATCACCGATGTATTTCGACGAGTGGAAGTAGGTCACGTAGGGACGCACGGCCAGCAGTTTGTCGGTGGCCTTGGCGTAGTCCTTCGGATTGGTGCTGTTGGCGTTCAGGCCCATGTAGTTGAGCACGGTCGGCATCATTTCATCGGCCGAGTCGAGGAACGCGACGCCACAGCTGTGCAGCTTCTTGATGTTCTCCGGCTCGAACAGCACGCTCCAGGAGTCGATCTTGTCGATGCCGAGCACCGCTTTGACTTTCTCGACGTTGTAGCCGATGCCGTTGGTGCCCCACAGGTACGGCACGGCGTACTGGTTGCCCGGGTCGTTCTGTTCCAGGCGCTTGAGCAGCACCGGATCGAGGTTCGAGTAGTTCGGCAACTGCGACTTGTCGAGCTTCTGGAACGCGCCCGCCTTGATCTGCTTGCCGAGGAAATGGTTCGACGGCACGACCACGTCGTAACCGGTACGCCCGGCCAGCAGCTTGCCTTCCAGGGTCTCGTTGGAGTCGAACACGTCGTACACCGGTTTGATCCCGGTGGCTTTCTCGAAGTCGGCCAGGGTGGTCTCGCCGATGTAATCCGACCAGTTATAAATATGCACCGTACCGGCGGCCTGGGCTCCGACAGCGATCGTCAGGCCGGCAGTGGCCAGCAGGGCTTTGCGCAAAGAAGAAAAAATAGGCAAGTGGAGGTCCTCTAAATTAGTTGGGCCCAAGTTGCCCCGCGTTACATGACAGCCATGGCTGCCCGGCAACCAAACCGGCGCGCAACTTACCCTCGAAAAACCGTTCCTGCAAAACTTCCTGTCATTTAATTGATCCGCTGGCCGCCGTCGCGGCGACGACGGCCAGCGGTTGCTGCGTCAAACCGGCTTATTTACCGGATTTGATCTTGGTCCAGCTGCGGGTCAGTTCACGCTGGGTAGCGGCCGGCAAGTCGGCGATCGCATACAGCTTGGCCTGCACGTCGGCTGGCGGGTAGATGCCTGGATCGGCGGTGATGTCCTTGTTCACGTACTGGGTCGCTTCGGCGTTACCGTTAGGGAAGCGCACAGCGTTGGTGATCTCGGCCATCACTTTCGGTTGCAGCAGGTAGTTCATGAACTTGTAGGCGCCGTCGATGTTTTCCGCATCTTTCGGAATCGCGACCATGTCATAGAAGCTGCCGGCACCTTCCTTCGGAATGGCGTAGCTGACCTTGACCTTGTCACCGGCCTCGGCGGCACGGGACTTGGCCTGCTGCACGTCACCCGAGTAGCCGACCGCTACGCAGATGTTGCCGTTGGCCAGGTCCGAGATGTACTTGGAGGAGTGGAAGTAGGTGATCGAAGGACGAATCTTGAGGAACAGTTCCTCGGCTTTCTTGATGTCTTCTTTCTTCTGGCTGTCGGTTGGCAGGCCCAAGTAGTGCAGCGCGACCGGGAGCATTTCGGTCGGCGAGTCGAGGAAGCTCACACCGCAGCTCTTGAGCTTGGCGATGTTCTCCGGCTTGAGCAGAGTGTCCCAGGAATCGATGGTGTCGACGCCCAGTGCAGCCTTGACCTTCTCCGGGTTGTAGCCGATGCCGATCGAGCCCCACATGTACGGGAAGGCGTGCTTGTTGTCCGGGTCACTGACCGAAACGGCCTTGAGCAGCGATTTGTTCAGGTTGCCGTAGTTGGACAGCTTGGACTTGTCCAGCTCCTGATAAACGCCCGCCTTGATCTGCTTGGCCAGGAAGTTGTTCGACGGCACAACGACGTCGTAACCGGATTTGCCCGCCAGCAGTTTGGCTTCCAGGGTTTCGTTGCTGTCGAATACGTCGTAGACGACTTTGATCCCGGACTCTTTCTCGAAGTTGGCAATGGTGTCCGGAGCGATGTAGTCGGACCAGTTGTAGACGTGCAATACCTTGTCGTCCGCGTGGACCGCGCCCGCCATCATGCCCGCAACGGACAAAGCGAGAAGAGTCTTGCCAGCAAGCTTTTTACCTAATGCCTTCATGCGTCATGCTCCAAATTTTTCTTTTTTGAACCACTTTGTTCAGCGGCCGAACCCGGACAACTGGAACCGCGGCTAGTCTGGCAAGATCGGAGGCGGTCTTTCAAGAAAAGGCCAACCTTTCTGACACCTTCGAGCGAGAGCGCCGCAGCTCCCCCGCTCGAAGCCTAGCACTTAGGCCTGCAACGCACTGAGGGTCAGGTCCAGGCATTTACGTGCCTTGGTCACCAGCTCATCGATCTCCGCCTTGCTGATCACCAGCGGCGGCGCAATGATCATGGTGTCGCCCACGGCGCGCATGATCAGGCCGTTATCGAAGCAGAACTGCCGGCAGATCATGCCCACGCCCCGACCTTCGTAACGCTTGCGAGTGGCCTTGTCCTGCACCAGTTCGATCGCCCCCAGCAAACCGACGCCGCGCACTTCACCCACCAACGGGTGATCGTTGAGTTCGCGCAGACGTTTCTGCAAATACGGTGCCGTTTCGTTGTGCGCGTTCTCGATAATTTTCTCGTCGCGCAGAATCCGGATGTTTTCCAGCCCCACCGCCGCCGCCACCGGGTGCCCGGAGTAGGTGAAGCCGTGGTTGAAATCGCCGCCCTCGTTGAGCACCTTCACCACTTCATCACGAACGATCAGGCCACCCATCGGGATGTAGCCGGAGGTCAGGCCTTTGGCGATGGTCATCATGTCCGGCTTCAGGTCGTAGAAATCCGAACCGAACCACTCGCCGGTACGGCCGAAACCGCAGATCACTTCGTCGGCGACGAACAGAATGTCGTACTTGGCGAGGATTTCCTTGATGCGCGGCCAGTAAGTCTCTGGCGGAATGATCACGCCGCCGGCGCCCTGAATCGGCTCGGCAATGAACGCACCGACGTTGTCCACGCCGACTTCGAGAATCTTCTCTTCCAGCTGATTGGCCGCCCAGATGCCGAACTCTTCCGGCGACATGTCGCCGCCCTCGGCGAACCAGTACGGCTGCGCGATATGGACGATGCCCGGAATCGGCAAATCGCCCTGCTCGTGCATATAGGTCATGCCACCGAGGCTCGCGCCGGCCACGGTGGAACCGTGATAGCCGTTCTTGCGGCTGATGATGACTTTCTTGTTCGGCTGGCCCTTGATTGCCCAGTAATGGCGAACCATGCGCAGCATGGTGTCGTTGCCTTCGGAGCCGGAACCGGTGAAGAACACGTGGTTCATGCCTTCCGGCGCCACGTCGGCAATGGCCTTGGCCAGTTCCAGCGCCGGTGGGTGCGCGGTCTGGAAGAACAGGTTGTAGTAAGGCAGTTCGCGCATCTGCTTCGCGGCGGCGTCAGCCAGCTCATCGCGGCCATAACCGATCGCCACGCACCACAGACCCGCCATGCCATCGAGGATCTTGTTGCCCTCGCTGTCCCACAGGTACACGCCCTTGGCGTTGGTGATGATCCGTGGACCCTTCTCTTTCAGCTGCTTGAAATCGCTGAACGGGGCCAGGTGGTGATCGCTGCTCAGGGCTTGCCACTCACGGGTTTGCGGGTTGTTGCTGGTCATGCCAATTCTCCTTGTTATCGGTGAAGGCGCGGCTGCTGCCAGCCGCGCCCGGCGTATCAGACGGCGAAGAGCAGGTACTCACGCTCCCAGGAACTGATCACGCGCTTGAAGTTTTCATGCTCGGCCCGCTTGACCGCGACGTAGCCGGTGATGAAGGTCTTGCCCAGGTATTTCTCGATGGTCGCGCTGTTTTCCATACGCTCCAGCGCGTCCTCGATGGTCAGCGGCAGGCGCAGGTTGCGGCGTTCATAGCCACGACCGACCACTGGCGCGCTCGGGTTGAGGCCCTCGACCATGCCGATGTAACCGCAGAGCAGGCTCGCGGCAATCGCCAGGTACGGGTTGGCGTCGGCGCCCGGCAGGCGGTTTTCCACGCGACGGTTCTGTGGGCCGGCATCCGGAACGCGCAGGCCCACGGTGCGGTTCTCTTCGCCCCACTCCACGTTTACCGGCGCCGAGGTGTCCGGCAGGAAGCGGCGGAACGAGTTGACGTTCGGTGCGAACAGCGGGAGCAATTCCGGGATCAGTTTCTGCAGACCACCGATGTGGTGCAGGAACAGCTGGCTCATGGTCCCGTCTTCATTGGAGAACACGTTCTTGCCGGTCTCGATGTCGATGATGCTCTGGTGCAGGTGCATGGCACTGCCCGGCTCGCCGGTCATCGGCTTGGCCATGAAGGTCGCGGCCACGTCGTGTTTGAGCGCGGCTTCGCGCATGGTGCGTTTGAACACCAGAATCTGATCGGCCAGCGACAGCGCGTCGCCGTGACGGAAGTTGATTTCCATCTGCGCCGTACCGTCTTCGTGGATCAGCGTATCGAGGTCCAGTTCCTGCAGTTCGCACCAGTCGTAGACGTCTTCGAACAGCGGGTCGAATTCGTTCGCCGCTTCGATGGAGAACGACTGACGACCGATTTCCGGACGGCCCGAGCGGCCGATCGGCGGCTGCAGCGGATAGTCGGGGTCGTCACTGCGCTTGGTCAGGTAGAACTCCATCTCCGGCGCCACGATTGGCTGCCAGCCCTTATCGGTATAGAGCTTCAGGACTTTCTTGAGGACGTTGCGCGGCGACAGCTCGATCGGGTTGCCTTGCTTGTCGTAGGTGTCGTGGATCACCTGAGCGGTCGGCTCTATCGCCCATGGCACCAGGTACACGGCGTTCTGGTCGGGACGGCAGATCATATCGATGTCGGCCGGGTCGAGCAGTTCGTAATAGATGTCGTCTTCGACGTAGTCGCCGGTCACGGTCTGCAACAGAACGCTTTCTGGCAGGCGCATGCCCTTTTCGGCGATGAACTTGTTGGTCGGCGAGATCTTGCCCCGGGTAATACCGGTCAAGTCGCCGATCATGCATTCGACTTCTGTGATCTTGTGGTCTTTCAACCAATCGGTGAGCTGGTCGAGGTTGTTACTCATAAATGCCTCTGGGCTGAGTCTCCTGACATCGTGTCAGGCAAAGTTTGACGCCGTGGCGTCGCGTTAAAGGGAGCTTGCTTGCGCGCAGTACCGGCTTACGCCTGGCACCGCGCATAGACAATGAAAGAGGAGCTTACCTGCCCTTTACGCTGGCGTTGCATTTCCTGTGCACATTCAAGGCGTGCAGAATCATGAGCACGGCTTTGGGAGCGGCACAGGCTTTGGGACTCAAAGGGATCTATATTGGAAGGAGACGCCATAAACAGGATGCTGTCCCGTGCGTCCAGAATATCGGACGTTGCCGTTGGGCCTGATGCGCACGAGAACCTCGTCGACCCGCCACGAGCCATGCTGGCCGCGTCACGGACGGATTTGTCGCCACTGATGTGATGAGCATGCAGACCGGACTGTTGCGAGCAGTCGGTGATGCCGATTAACGGCAGGCGAGACATGAAGCACCCCGGTATTATTGCTGTTATGGGTTTGGTCGGAGCTTAGCCTTGTTCATTTTTTTACACAACACCCCCGTAAAAAATACAACACGGCCTGCTCAAGCCCGCGGGTGCCAAGCGTCCCAAGGACAGAAAACTGCCCCAAAGTGCCCCATAAATGCCCTTGCAGCGCTTTTTTAGGGCAAAAAAGGCCTCGCTTGACTTCGGCAGGCCGTTCGGGTTGACTGAAACCAGAAAAGATCAATGATTGATATTTTTAACAACAAAGGTGTTGCATCATGTCGGTACCCCCGCGTGCCGTTCAGCTTAACGAAGCGAACGCGTTCCTTAAGGAACATCCTGAGGTTCTGTACGTTGACCTTCTGATTGCGGATATGAATGGTGTGGTGCGCGGCAAGCGCATCGAACGCACCAGCCTCCACAAGGTTTACGAGAAAGGCATCAACCTGCCGGCCTCCCTATTTGCTCTGGATATCAATGGCTCTACGGTGGAAAGCACCGGCCTGGGTCTGGACATCGGCGACGCCGACCGGATCTGCTATCCAATCCCCGATACCCTGTGCAACGAGCCATGGCAGAAGCGCCCTACCGCGCAACTGTTGATGACCATGCACGAACTCGAGGGTGACCCGTTCTTCGCCGATCCACGCGAAGTGCTCCGTCAAGTTGTTGCAAAGTTTGACGAGCTGGGCTTGACCATCTGCGCCGCGTTCGAACTGGAGTTCTACCTGATCGACCAGGAAAACGTGAACGGCCGTCCACAGCCGCCACGCTCGCCGATCTCCGGCAAACGCCCACACTCGACTCAGGTCTACCTGATCGACGACCTCGACGAATACGTCGACTGCCTCCAGGACATTCTGGAAGGCGCCAAAGAGCAAGGCATCCCGGCCGACGCCATCGTCAAGGAAAGTGCCCCGGCGCAGTTCGAAGTGAACCTGCACCACGTCGCCGACCCGATCAAGGCCTGCGACTACGCAGTCCTGCTCAAGCGTCTGATCAAGAACATCGCCTACGACCATGAAATGGACACCACCTTCATGGCCAAGCCGTATCCGGGCCAGGCGGGTAACGGTCTGCATGTCCACATCTCGGTGCTCGACAAAGATGGCAAGAACATCTTTGCAAGCGAGGATCCCGAGCAGAACGCCGCGCTGCGTCACGCGATCGGCGGTGTGCTCGAGACCCTGCCGGCGCAGATGGCTTTCCTCTGCCCGAACGTCAACTCGTACCGTCGCTTCGGCGCGCAGTTCTATGTGCCGAACTCGCCGTGCTGGGGCTTGGACAACCGCACCGTGGCGATCCGCGTACCGACCGGTTCTGCCGATGCCGTGCGTATCGAACACCGCGTGGCCGGTGCCGACGCCAACCCGTACCTGCTGATGGCTTCGGTCCTGGCCGGTGTGCATCACGGTCTGGTGAACAAGATCGAACCGGGCGCTCCGGTCGAAGGCAACAGCTACGAGCAGAACGAACAAAGCCTGCCGAACAACTTGCGCGATGCCCTGCGCGAGCTGGACGACAGCGAGGTGATGGCCAAGTACATCGATCCGAAATACATCGATATCTTCGTCGCCTGCAAGGAAAGCGAGCTGGAGGAGTTCGAACACTCCATCTCCGACCTTGAGTACAACTGGTATCTGCATACCGTGTAAGCGGATTGCAATCAGATAAAACGCCGTCGGCTGTCGTAGCCCGCGGCGTTTTTTTATGGCCCGATTTTGATCTGAATGGCCGCCTGCGGCGGTTCGGGAGCAAGCCCCCTCCCACAGGGGGCCTCAGCGAATGGGGATCGTTTGTACGCAGAAGATCAACTGTGAGAGGGGGCTTGCTCCCGAAGGCGTCCTGGCAGACAACACACGGCTCGGCTCGTACAATGCCCGCTGCCCCGCAGGAGACTTCCATGACGCGTCCCGCCCCCGTTCGCAAACCCCGTGCCCGCAGCCAGGCGCGGATCGATTCGATACTCGACGCCGCGCGTACGCTGCTGGCCGCCGAGGGTGTGGCCAGCCTGTCGATCTACAGCGTCGCCGAACGCGCGCAGATTCCGCCCTCCTCCGTGTACCACTTCTTCGCCAGCGTCCCGGCACTGCTCGAAGCGCTGACCGCCGACGTGCATGCGGCGTTTCGCGCCTGCCTGCAAGCGCCGATCGACCACGAGGCGCTGCGCGACTGGCGTGACCTGTCGCGACTGGTCGAGCAGCGCATGCTGGAGATCTACGACGAAGACGCCGCCGCTCGCCAGCTGATCCTCGCCCAGCACGGCCTCACCGAAGTGACCCAGGCGGACCGCCAGCACGACATCGAACTCGGCGACCTGATGCACAAGCTGTTCGACCATCACTTCGAATTGCCGCGCCTGCCAAGCGATGTCGATGTGTTCGCGCTGGCGATGGAACTGGGCGACCGCGTGTATGCGCGCTCGGTGCAGCAGCACGGGCAGATCACACCGCGCATGGCCGAGGAAGGGATGCGGGTGTTTGATGCCTATATCGGCCTGTATCTGCCGCCGTATCTACCCAAAAGAGTTCTCTAGCGAGTTCACCGGCCCCTTCGCGAGCAAGCCCGCTCCCACAGGGGAACGCATTCCAAATGTAGGAGTGAGCCTGCTCGCGATGGCAGCGCCGCCGATTCAAATCCGTGCACAAAAAGAAAAACCCCGAAGGGCTCACGCCTTTCGGGGTTGTTTTTTACTCACTGGCTTACAACTTGGCGATCGACACCTCGGTGGATTTCACGAAGGCGATCACTTCGCTGCCCACCGCCAGTTCCAGCTCCTTGACCGAGCGGGTGGTGATCACTGAAGTGACGATGCCGGAAGCGGTTTGCACGTCGATTTCCGACAGCACGTCGCCGAGAACGATCTCCTTGATCGAGCCTTTGAACTGGTTGCGCACGTTGATGGCTTTGATAGTCATGGCTTTGATTCCTGTCGTTGGATGTAACTTGAGTTATTGAGCCCAACGCAATTGCGTAGGCAGTGGTGAAACAGGCTCCGGCTCCGGCGGCTCGCCGGGCAGGGACAGAACACGGTTGAGCACTTCGGTTTCCAGCGCCGCCAGTCGATGCGATCCGCGCACTCGCGGGCGTGGCAGCTCCACTTGCAGGTCGAGGCCGACTTCGCCGTCCTCGATCAGAATCACCCGGTCGGCAATCGCCACCGCTTCGCTGACGTCATGGGTCACCAGCAGCACGGTGAAGCCATGCTTCTGCCAGAGTCGTTCGATCAGTTGCTGCATCTCGATGCGGGTCAGCGCATCCAGCGCACCCAGCGGCTCGTCGAGCAGCAACAGGCGCGGCTGGTGAATCAGCGCCCGGGCCAGCGCCACACGCTGCTTCTGCCCGCCGGACAAGGCGGCCGGCCACTCGTTGGCGCGATCGGCCAGACCCACCGCTTCCAGCGCCTCCAGAGCTTGCGAGCGCCAGTTGCCTTTAAGGCCGAGGCCGACGTTGTCGATGATCTTTTTCCATGGCAGCAGCCGTGCTTCCTGGAACATCAGCCGGGTGTCTTCCCGCGCATCGCTCAGCGGCGCGGCGCCGGCCAGCAGGTCGCCGCCAGTCGGGTGGTCGAGGCCGGCGAGCAAGCGCAGGAAGGTGCTCTTGCCGCACCCGCTGCGTCCGACCACGGCGACGAATTGCCCCGCCGGAATGTGCAGGTCGATGTCGCGCAGCACTTGCCGCGCACCAAAGGTTTTCTGCAGGTTGCGCACCACCAGCGGAATCCCGCGCAGCAGGCGTGGAGGTTGTTGAGCGGTCATGCCGCACCTCCCTTGGCAACCTGATAAGCCGGATGCCAGCGCAACCACACACGCTCAAGAGCACGGGCGGCGAGATCAGCAAGCTTGCCGAGTACCGCGTAAAGCAGGATCGCCAGCACCACCACATCGGTCTGCAAAAACTCGCGGGCATTCATCGCCAGATAGCCGATGCCGGAGCTGGCGGAAATGGTTTCGGCAACGATCAGCGTCAGCCACATGAAGCCCAGCGCGAAGCGCACACCGACCAGAATCGAAGGCAGCGCGCCCGGCAGGATCACCTGCCAGAACAGGCTGAAACCGCTCAAGCCATAACTGCGCGCCATCTCCACCAACGCCGGATCGACGTTACGGATGCCGTGATAGGTGTTGAGGTAGATCGGGAACAACGTGCCCAACGCGACCAGGAAAATCTTTGCCGACTCGTCGATGCCGAACCACAGAATTACCAACGGAATCAGCGCCAGGTGCGGCACGTTGCGGATCATCTGCACCGAGCTGTCGAGCAGGCGTTCGCCCCACTTCGACAGGCCGGTGATGAAGCCCAGCACCAGGCCAATGCTGCCGCCGATGGTGAAGCCCAGCGCCGCGCGCCAGCCGCTGATTGCCAGGTGCGTCCAGATCTCGCCGCTGCGCACCAGGCTGACACCGGCCTCGATCACCGCCACCGGTGCCGGCAGGATCCGCGTCGACAACCAACCGGCCGACACCGACAACTGCCACACCGCCAGCAGGAGCACCGGCAACGCCCAGGGCGCGAGGCTGTGGATAATTTTCTTCATGGCGCGCCTCAGCTCTGCGACGCGGCTTTGGGAAGAATGTCGTTGGCCACCATCTCGCCGAACGGGCTGACATAACCGGCGCTTTTCGGCAGTTCCGGGCGCTCGATGTCGAGGTGCGGGAACAGCAGTTCAGCGACGCGGTACGACTCTTCGAGGTGTGGATAACCGGAGAAGATGAAAGTATCGATACCCAGATCAGCGTATTCCTTCACGCGGGCCGCCACGGTTGGACCATCGCCGACCAGCGCGGTACCGGCACCGCCACGCACCAGACCGACGCCGGCCCACAGGTTGGGGCTGACTTCGAGGTTGTCACGACTGCCGCCGTGCAGCGCGGCCATGCGTTGTTGACCGACCGAGTCGAAGCGCGCCAGCGATGCTTGCGCACGTTTGATGGTGTCATCGTCCAGATGCGAGATCAGCCGGTCTGCCGCTTGCCAGGCTTCGGCGTTGGTTTCGCGCACAATCACATGCAGACGAATGCCGAAGCGCACAGTACGCCCGAGCTTGGCGGCTTTGGCGCGCACTTGTTCGATCTTCTCGGCCACCGCGGCTGGCGGCTCGCCCCAGGTCAGTACCATTTCGACCTGTTCGGCAGCCAGATCCTGCGCCGCTTCCGACGAGCCGCCGAAGAACAGCGGCGGACGCGGTTGCTGGATCGGCGGATAGAGCAGTTTGGCGCCCTTCACGCTGATGTGTTCGCCGTCGTAATCGACGGTTTCGCCTTCCAGCACCCGACGCCAGATCCGGGTGAACTCCACCGAGGCCTGATAACGCTCTTCATGGTTGAGAAACAGACCATCACCAGCCAACTCTTCCGGGTCGCCACCGGTCACCAGGTTGAACAGTGCGCGACCGCCGGACAGACGATCCAGGGTCGCTGCCTGCCGCGCCGCGACCGTCGGGGAAATGATCCCGGGGCGCAGGGCGACAAGGAATTTCAGACGCTGAGTTACCGGGATCAGCGACGCGGCGACCAGCCACGAGTCCTCGCAGGAACGGCCGGTGGGAATCAGCACGCCGCCAAAGCCCAGACGATCCGCCGCTTGTGCGACCTGTTGCAGATAACCGTGATCAACGGCGCGTGCGCCTTCGGCGGTGCCAAGGTAATGGCCGTCGCCGTGGGTAGGCAGGAACCAGAAGATGTTGAGGCTCATGGAGTGGTCTCCTTGGGGATTCGATTTACTGGGCTTGGGTAACCGAGCTTTGGGCCACAGCGGCCGGTGGTGTCCAGATCACATCCTTGATGCTCAACGGCTTGGGAATCAGCTTGAGCTGGTAGAAGGTGTCGGCGATTTTCTGTTGCGCGGCGACCACGTCCGGGGTCAGGAACAGCGCACCGTAGCCCTGGCGTTTCACCGAGGTCAGGGTGATGTCCGCCGGCAGGCCGAGCAGCGGCGCGACCTGCTGGGTCACGTCTTCAGGGTTGGCTTTGGACCACTCGCCGACGGCGCGCACTTCTTCGACGAGGGTCTTGATCACCTCGGGATTTTTCTGCGCGTAAGGTTTGGTCGCGAGGTAGAACTGATGGTTGTCGACGATGCCTTTGCCGTCACGCAGGGTGTGCGCTTGCAGCTGTTTCTCGGCAGCGGCCTGGTACGGATCCCAGATTACCCAGGCATCGACGCTGCCACGCTCGAACGCAGCGCGGGCATCGGCCGGCGGCAGGAACACGGTCTGGATATCGGAGTATTTGAGACCGGCATCTTCCAGTGCGCGCACCAGCAGGTAGTGCACGTTGGAGCCTTTGTTCAGGGCGACTTTCTTGCCCTTCAGATCCGCTACCGATTTGATTGGCGAATCCTTCGGTACGAGGATCGCTTCGCTGTTCGGCGCTGGCGGTTCGTAAGCGACGTAGAGCAGATCAGCGCCGGCAGCCTGGGCAAACACTGGCGGAGTCTCACCGGTCACGCCGAAGTCGATCGAGCCGACGTTCAGGCCTTCGAGCAGTTGCGGGCCGCCGGGGAATTCAGTCCATTGCACGTCCACGCCTTGTGCGGCCAGACGCTTTTCCAGAGTGCCTTTGGCCTTGAGCAGCACCAGCGTGCCGTACTTCTGATAACCGATCCGCAAGGTCTCGGCCTGAGCTTGAGTAATGGCGCCGAAGGACACAGCCGCAGCAAACAGAGCGACCAGACCGCGACGCAAAAATACAGTGCGCATAGCGCTCTCCTTTTTGCTGTTGGGTTTTGGCTGCACCTGCTTGGCCGTTAGCGGCTGAGTAAGGTGAGTGGAGCAAATTCGGGTAAGGCTCAAATGCTCCAGCGAGCACTCAATAAACGTTCATTCAACAGGCCCGGCTCCAGCGGTTTCGGCCGGCGAGCCATGGCACTGACAAACTGATCCAGCGCTTCATGCAGCCGCTGTTCCAGCGCTGGCGCCAGTTGCGCCTGGGCGCTGCCTTCGCCGTAAGCGATCTGGCTGTCCTCGGCAAAAATCCCTTGAAGCATTTCCTGGGCCTTCAATGCCGACAGCACAGGCTTGAGCGCGTAATCGACCACCAGCATGTGGGCGATGCTGCCGCCGGTGGCCATCGGCAGAACAATCTTGTGGTTCAAGGCGCGTTCGGGCAGCAGATCGAGTACGGTCTTCAGCGCCCCGGAAAACGACGCCTTGTACACCGGCGTGGCGATCAGCAGACCGTCAGCGTTTTCAATCTGCGCCAGCAGGTCGAGCACCTTCGGGCTGTCGAAGCGGGCGTGGAGCAAATCTTCGGCCGGGAAGTCCCGCACCTGATAACTCACCACTTCCACCCCTTGCGCCTGCAACCAGCGTTGCGAGCGCTCAAGCAACACTCCTGAGCGGGAGCGCTGGCTAGGACTGCCACCGAGTGAGACGACCAGCATTGAGACAATTCCTTAAGCGTTACAGGCGATTCGCGGGTTGCGATCTCGCTTCGATGGGAGTGACCTTACCAGCTGATTTATATATCCATAAATCATATTTATTCATTTGGTTATGCGTTTAAGAGATATGCGATTTGCTTTGTTCCGGGCAAAAAAACAGGCCGTGAAAACGGCCTGAAATCCCCTGCTTTGTGGTTCTGGATTTTGTGTCGGCTTGGCCGACGCCTTCGCGAGCAAGCCCGCTCCCACAGGGGAACGCATTCCAAATGTGGGAGCGGGCTTGCTCGCGAAGGCGGCGGTAGCTACAGCCCAAATTTCACTGATTCACTTGTTCGGCTGCGGCGTCAGGCGCAGGTATGGTTTCACCGCGCGATAGCCTTTGGGGAAGCGCCGCTTGATCTCTTCCACGTCCTTGAGCGACGGCACGATCACCACCTCTTCACCGTCCTGCCAGTTGGCCGGAGTTGCCACCTTGTAGTTGTCGGTGAGCTGCAGCGAATCGATCACCCGCAGGATCTCGTGGAAGTTGCGCCCGGTGCTCGCCGGGTAGGTGATGGTCAGGCGGATCTTCTTGTTCGGATCGATGACGAACAGCGAACGCACGGTCAGCGTGTCGTTGGCGTTGGGGTGGATCAGGTCGTAAAGGTCGGAAACCTTGCGGTCGGCATCGGCCAGGATCGGGAAGTTGACGATCGTGTTCTGGGTTTCGTTGATGTCTTCGATCCACCTGTGGTGCGAGTCCACCGGGTCGACCGACAGCGCGATGGCTTTCACGCCGCGCTTGGCGAACTCATCCTTTAGCTTGGCGGTGAAGCCCAGCTCGGTGGTGCATACCGGGGTGAAGTCGGCCGGGTGGGAGAAGAGCACGCCCCAGCTATCGCCCAGCCACTCGTGGAAACGAATCTTGCCGGCGCTGGAATCCTGTTCGAAGTCGGGGGCGATGTCGCCGAGTCTGAGGCTCATGGTGCTGCTCCTGATGAGTTATTGGAGAACTCAACTGTAGCTCGGGATTCGACATCATGAAAAAGAATAAATAAATAGATATCTAGAATCTAAAGGAATATTAAATATCGTTCACTGGACGCTCACCGGCATCGCGACGAACATCGCCCTCAAGGTTCGAGAAGGCCTTGAGTAGCTGCAAAAGAGGGGAATTTCGGGCCAGGCTTACGGGGGTGAGCCCTGACCCGAAAATGCAAAAGCCCCGTCCGGCGCGATGCCGGACGGGGCTTTTTTTACATCAACAGCTTGAACGCGCTATTACAGCAGCGGGATCGAGTAGCTGACGATCAGGCGGTTTTCGTCCTGGTCGCGTTGACCTGGGATGTCGTTGCGCCAGGTAGCGTTTTTCCACATGAAGCCCAGGTTCTTGGCCGGGCCTTCAGGAATAACGTAACCGATGGTCAGATCGCGTTCCCACTCGGAAGCACCGGTACCGTTCTCACGACGGTTGGAGCCAACGGTGTCGATATCATCGCCACGCAGGTAGACCAAACCGGCGGTCAAGCCAGGCAGGCCGACTTTGGCGAAGTCATACGAGTAGCGTGCTTGCCAGGTTTTCTCGCCGGCACGACCGAACTTCTGGATCTGCATGTCGGTGATGGTGTAGTTCGACGAACCGTCGCCCTGGTTCAGCCAAGGGAAGTCGGAGCTGCCGTTGGAAACCTGGTAGCCGCCACCGAAGGTGTGGCCTTCAACGGTGTACAGGAACAGGCCGCTGTACAGATTGTTGTCGATCGGACCTTTGCCGCTGACGTTGCCGACGTAGTTACCGTTGCCGAAGTAGGCTGCGGTGTTGCCATTGGCGCCGTCGTCGCTGCTGTGGAAGTAGCGGAAGTCAGACTTCAGCACGCCCGGGCCGATTGCCCAGTTGTGAACCAGACCCAGGAAGTGTTGCTTGTAGAAGTCTTCCAGGTTGCCGTAGTAGTACTGGGCAGTCAGGTCCTTGGTGATTTTGTAGTCACCACCGGCGTAGTAGAACTTGTTGCTGTTGGCAACGCGAGCGTTCGCACCACCAACGGACAGGTTCTCGTTGTTGCTGGAGTTACGACCTTTCACTGCTTCGATCTGACCAGCGACCAGGGTCAGGTCCTTGATCTCGCCGGAAGTGATCTGGCCACCCTGCCAGGTTTGTGGCAGCAGACGACCGTCGTTTGTCACGATGACCGGGTTCTTCGGCTGCAGGGTACCCAGCTTCAGTTCGGTCTGGGAGATCTTGGCCTTGGCGGTCAGGCCCAGGCTCGAAAAGTTATCAACAGCTTCGCCGTTGGACTTGCTCGGGAACACAGTGCCACCGTAGGAAGTCGAGGTTGCACCGTTGGTGCCGCCGCCCGAATCCAGGCGCACGCCCAGCAGGCCGATGGCGTCGATACCGAAGCCTACGGTGCCTTGGGTGTAACCGGAGATGAAACGCAGATCGAAGCCTTGGCCCCATTCTTCGTTCTTGTTCTGCGCGCCAGCCGCTTTGGTGCCGGAGTCACGGTTGTCAGTGTTGATGTAGAAGTTGCGCAAGCCCAGAGTGGCCTTGCTGTCTTCGATGAAACCGGCGGCGCCTGCCTGCTGCGCCATAACCCCTACGGCCACAGCCAGGGCCAAGGTGGACTTGTTCATGTAAAGCTCCTCTCGTTTCTAATTCTTGTGTTCCTGGCCCGGGGTCTGATGCCCTGGATCCTAAGATGCGCGATTAGCGCCAGACCGTGACTGACAAGTCAATCGTAACCTTGTGTGTCTACGACCAAGGTCTAATCGCAGTGATTTGGTCCGTGCAGAGTAAAGATTTCCTGATAAACCCAAAAAGAATTTATTCATTCTTTTTCATATCATTCGGGAATATGGCCACTATCTAGCCATCTTCGCCCGGATACAACGTATCGGCGACTAAGCTCATTCCTAAATGGTATTTGTTAGCCTTTTTTTATATCGATTAGCTTTGGCGCAACCCCAATTCGTCAAACCCTATCGAAAAGGCGACGCCATGATGGCTAAACGCGCACTATCTAGTCAATTTGTTACAGTTTGTGTGTCGACGCTGATTTGTTTTTCCGCGCAGGCTGCCAACCTCACCATCGGTTATCAAACCGGGATCGACCCCAGCAAAGTCCCCCAGGCCGACGGCACTTACGAAACAACCATCGGCCAGAAGATCGACTGGCGACGCTTCAATAGTGGCCCGGAAGTTGTGACAGCCATTGCCTCCGGCGATGTGCAGATCGGCAACCTCGGCTCCAGCCCTCTGGCCGCGGCCGCTTCACGCAATCTGCCGATCGTCGCCTTCATTGTTTCAGCGCAGATCAATGCCGCCGAGGCCTTGGTGGTGCGTAATGGCAGCGGCATCAATAGCCCGCAGGATCTGGTCGGCAAGACCATCGCCACGCCCTTCGTTTCCACGTCCCATTACAGCCTGCTCGGCGCACTCAAGCACTGGGGCCTGGACACCTCGAAAGTCAAAGTGGTGAACCTGCAACCGGCGGAAATCGCCGCAGCCTGGAAGCGTGGGGATATCGATGGCGCGTTTGTCTGGTCGCCAGCACTGGGTGAAATCCGCAAGACCGGCAAGACCCTGACCGATGCCGCTCAAGTCGGCCAGTGGGGCGCACCGACCTTCGAAGTCTGGGTCGCGCGCAAGGACTACGCCGAGAAACATCCTGAGGTGGTAGCCAAATTTGCCAAGGTCACTCTAGACGCGTTTGCCGATTACGCCAGCCATAAAGACAGCTGGACGGCCGACTCGGCGCCGGTACAGAAAATCGCCAAATTGACCGGTGCCAACGCCGCCGACGTGCCGGAATTGCTCGCCGGTTCGGCGTTCCCTGATGCCAAGGCGCAGCAATCAACTGCACTGCTGGAAGGCGGTACGGCGAAGGCGATTGGTGAGACGGCGAAGTTTTTGAAGGAACAAGGCAAGGTCGAGACGGTGCTGCCGGACTACTCGCCGTACGTCAGTGCGAAGTTTGTAACCGAAAACAATTGAATAGGTGGCGAGGGGATTCATCCCCGATGGACTGCGCAGCAGTCCCCTGCTTTTGGTGAAGCGGGGCCGCTGCGCGGCCCATCGGGGATGAATCCCCTCACCACAAGAATCCCTCGGTATCTTCAGAGGGTCTTTTCGAAGATCTTCGAGTTACGCTGATAGTTGTACAGCGACGCCCGCGCCGCCGGTAGACGCTCGACACTGCTAGGTTCGAACCCGCGCTCGCGGAACCAGTGCGCCGTGCGGGTGGTGAGGACGAACAGGGTTTTCAACCCTTGCGCCCGGGCACGGGTCTCGATGCGCTCCAGCAGCTCATCGCCGCGACCACCGTGGCGATACTCCGGATTCACCGCCAGGCACGCCAGCTCACCGGCATCCGAATCGGCAATCTGGTACAACGCCGCACAGGCGATGATCATGCCTTCACGCTCGACCACGCTGAACTGCTCGATCTCGCGCTCCAGCACCTCGCGCGAACGACGTACCAGAATCCCCTGCTCTTCCAGCGGACTGATCAAATCGAGCAAACCACCGACGTCTTCAATCGCCGCCTCGCGCACCAGCTCGAATTGCTCCTGAGCGACCAGCGTACCGCCACCGTCGCGGGTGAACAGTTCGGTCAGCAGCGCGCCGTCTTCGGCGTAGCTGACGATATGGCTGCGCGCGACACCGCCACGGCAAGCCTCGGCAGCAGCATCCAGCAGTTCCGCCTGATAGTTGTTGCCCAGACGCGCCAGATGCGCAGGCACCTGTTGCGGACGCAGTTCGCGCACCAGTTTGCCGTTCTCGTCGATCAGACCGAGGTCGGCGCCGAACAGCAGCAGCTTGTCGGCACCGAGGTCGATGGCGGCGCGGGTGGCGACGTCTTCGCAGGCTAGGTTGAAGATTTCCCCGGTCGGCGAGTAGCCCAGCGGCGACAGCAACACGATCGAACGCTCGTCGAGCAGACGATTGATGCCTTTGCGATCGACCCGGCGCACTTCACCGGTGTGGTGATAGTCGACACCTTCAAGCACACCGATCGGCCGGGCGGTAACGAGGTTGCCGCTGGCCACCCGCAGGCGCGAGCCCTGCATCGGCGACGAGGCCATGTCCATCGACAGCCGCGCTTCGATAGCGATACGCAGCTGACCGACCGCGTCGATCACGCACTCCAGCGTCGCCGCATCAGTGATGCGCATGCCGTGGTGGTAGTGCGGGGTCAGGCCGCGCGCAGCGAGGCGGGTTTCAATCTGCGGGCGCGAACCGTGGACCAGCACCAGGCGCACGCCGAGGCTGTGCAACAGCACCAGGTCGTGGACGATGTTGCCGAAGTTCGGATGCTCCACGCCGTCGCCGGGCAGCATGACGACGAAGGTGCAGTCGCGGTGGGCATTGATGTAAGGGGACGCGTGACGAAGCCAATTGACGTATTCGGGCATGAACCTGGGCCTGTAATAAATAGCAGCCGGAAATAAGGGCGAAACGGAAAACGCACAGCGGGCTGATGGTTATCGTCGGAACAGGCTTGGCGACACGCGCGCTCTCCTCATGAATACGGGTTGGGGTGCTGGCAATTTACAGCGTTTGGTCTGACAAAACACCGTCCCCCCTGTGGGAGCGGGCTTGCTCGCGAAAGCGGTGAGTCAGTCGACATCGATGTACCTGATACAGCGCTTTCGCGAGCAAGCCCGCTCCCACAGGTGGACATCATCGTTTGTCCGGGTTCAGGCAGTAATGTTCAATCAACTGCCGCAATAGCTGCACGGTAGGCTGCAAACGTGACATTTCAAGGTATTCGCCGGGCTGGTGTGCACAGGCGATGTCGCCAGGGCCGAGCACGATGGTTTCGCAGCCAAGGCGCTGAAGATAAGGCGCTTCGGTGCCGAACGCTACTGCTTCGGCACTGTGGCCGGTGAGCTTTTCAGCAATGCGCACCAATTCGGCGTCTTCGGCCTGCTCGAATGGCGGCACTTCCGGGAACAACGGCTGATAGTCGATCTTCACCTGATGACGTTCCGCAACCGGATTGAGCTTGCGCAGAATCTCCGCACGCAGGACTTTCGGGTCCATGCCCGGCAACGGGCGCAGATCGAACTCCAGCGAACACTGGCCGCAGATGCGATTCGGATTGTCGCCGCCATGAATACAGCCGAAGTTCATAGTCGGCTGTGGAACGCTGAACTGCGGGTTGTTGAATTCACGCTGCCATAGCAGACGCAAACCGCGCAGCTCGCCAATGGCATCGTGCATCGCTTCGAGGGCGCTGTGGCCCAGGCGCGGATCCGACGAATGGCCGCTCTGCCCGAGGATATCGATGCGCTCCATCATGATGCCCTTGTGCATGCGGATCGGTTTGAGCCCGGTCGGCTCGCCGATCACCGCCGCACGGCCCAGTGGCTTGCCGGCCTCGGCCAGCGCGCGGGCACCGGACATCGAGCTCTCTTCATCGCAGGTGGCGAGGATCAGCAGCGGTTGCTTGAACGGCTGGTCGAGCAGCGGCTGCACGGCCTCGATGATCAGCGCGAAAAAACCCTTCATGTCGCAACTGCCCAGCCCGACCCAGCGGCCATCGACTTCGGTGAGTTTCAGCGGATCGGTCTGCCACAGCGCATCGTCGTACGGCACCGTGTCGCTGTGCCCGGCCAGCACCAGACCGCCGGGCCCGCTGCCAAAACTGGCGAGCAGGTTGAATTTGCCGGGGCTGACCTGCTGGATATCGCAGCTGAAGCCCAGATCCCCCAGCCAGCCGGCAAGCAAGTCGATCACCGCCCGGTTGGACTGATCCAGGCTCGGTTGGGTGCAACTGACCGACGGTGCGGCGATCAGTGCAGCGAACTGGTCTTGCATGGATGGCAAAGGCATCGCTGACTCCAACTCCCGATTTGAAGTCCATCATAGAGCCATCCGGCGCTCGGAATAAACCGCCGCAGGGCGTAGGACGGATCAGTCCTGTACACTGCACGGCCTTGGCAGCCACACATTCCCCCGGCTGCGCTCCCGATCCTGGATTTTCCGGCCATGCAGAAAGAAACCGAAATCAAACTCCGCGTCAGCCGCGAAACCCTCGCTGCCCTGCGCGAGCACCCGCTACTGAAAAAACGCAACAAAAATGGCTGGGAACGCCGTGAGTTGATGAACCAGTACTTCGACACCCCCGAGCGCGATCTGGCTCAGGCCAAAGTCGCCCTGCGCCTGCGCAAGGACGGTGACGAAGTGATTCAGACCCTCAAGACCCGCGGCCAGAGCGTGGCCGGTCTGTCCGAGCGTAACGAGTACGACTGGAAATTGCCCAAAGCCAAGCTCGACGTGAAGAAACTCGACGGCGAATGCTGGCCCGAGTCGCTGGCCGAGCTGGACAAGAAAACCCTGAAGCCGATCTTCACCACCGATTTCGTCCGCGAGCGCGCGGAAATCGCCTGGGGCCGCGGCAAGGCCAAAGTGGTGATCGAAGCCGCGCTGGACCTCGGTCACGTGGTGGTCGGCAAACAGAAAGAAGAAATCTGCGAGCTGGAACTGGAACTGCGCGAAGGTGAGCCTGCCGCGTTGCTGGAACTGGCCGCCGAACTGGCCGAAACCCTGGCCCTGATGCCGTGCGACATCAGCAAGGCCGAGCGCGGCTACCGTCTGTACGACGCCAACAGCTACTCGCTGAGCCTGCCGGCGCCGCAATTGACGCCGGAAACCCAACTCGACGACGCCTTCGCCGCACTGGCCTGGCACTTGCTCGGCAGCAGCCAGCGACTGGCCGAACAATATCGCTTCAACGGCCACTGGCGCCTGCTGCAGGACTGGGTCGAGAACCTCGCGGAAATGCGCGCCCTGCTCAGCAGCCTCGGCCAGGCCGCACCGCGTCCGGCCACCCACGACCTGCGCGTGGCGCTGGATGCACTGCTGGAAGACTGGCGCCCACTGGTTCAGGTCGGTATCGAAGACGAAGACGTACGCAAGGCGGCGCCGGAGCAATTCCTTGAAGAACTGGAAGACCCGCGCTGGGGCCTGTTTTCGCTGACTGTTTCGCGCTGGCTGCTGGCCCGCACCTGGGCCGCCGAGCGCAACACTCGCGGCAATCGTCAGGGCGCCGCGCAACTGCACAGCTGGCTGCCGCGCATGCTCGGCGAAGAAGCCACGTCCCTGCAACTGCAGCGCTATCAGCAGCAGCCGGAAGATCTGGCCGAGCAACTGCCGCGCATCGAACGCATCCAGGTCTGGCTGCACCACGCGCGTAACGTGCTGGAGATCGCGGAAATGGATCGCCTGTACGGCGAGCTGAACAAACTGGCGCAACTGGCCAACGAGCCGACGATCACTGACGAACTGCTCGATGCGCGCAAGCAGCAGGCGATTGCGGTTTATCAGAATCGTGCGTGGAAAATGCTGCTGCGCATGTGATGCTCAGCAACACCTGAAAACTGTGGCGAGGGAGCTTGCTCCCGCTGGAGGCCGAAGGACTCCCAATTCCTGCAATTGCAGATTTTGGTGCCGCTTCGCGGCCCATCGGGGATAAATCCCCTCGCCACAAAAGGATCAGCGCAAGACTGGCAAACTGGTTGTCGACTTGATCTCCGACAGCGCCACAATCGAGTTCACCTCCTGAATCCCTGGCACCAGCGACAGCTTTTCGAAGAAGAACCGCTCATACGCCTCGATGTCCGCCGCGACAATCCGCAACAAAAAATCCACCGCACCCATCAGCACATAACACTCCAGCACTTCCGGAAAGCCGCGAATCGCCTCGGTGAATTCGGTGAAGTTCGAACGCCCGTGGGCGTTGAGTTTGATCTCGGCGAAGATCTGCGTGTTCAGGCCGATCTTCTTGCGATCAAGCAAGGTCACCTGACCGCGAATGATCCCCTCCTCCTTCATCCGCTGAATCCGCCGCCAGCACGGCGACTGCGACAGTCCCACCTGCTCGGCGATCTGCGCGCTGGACAGTGACGCGTCCTCTTGCAGCAAGGCGAGAATCCGCCGGTCGTAGCTGTCCAGCTCGCTGTGCATAATCAATCCTCAAAATGATAATTTTCCGAATTACTCATGCCGAGCAATCCGCGAATTCGCTCATCTTAGACAAGAAATGCCCGGCATCGAATGTAAAAATTCCTCCACTGACTCTGGAGACCGGACATGCCTCACCTCGAAGCCGTGAATACCCCCGCGCCCCGCGCCGATGTGTGGAACGTCAACAATGCCCACTGCTGCGCGCGTTATCAGTTGCTTGCCGAGGCCGAGCCGGATCTGCTGGTGCGGGTGCTGAATCTATTTGCGCTGCAATTCCTCACGCCGCAACAGGTCCACGTCGAGCGGCTCGACGATCTGCTGTCGATCGATATCGTCATTGATGGTCTGAGCTGGCATCGCGCGCAGGTGATTGCGGAAAAACTTCGTAACCTGATCAGCGTCTGCTCGGTGAACCTGCAAGACGCCGACACGGCGTGGGCTGCGCCGGCCCAGGCGTCCGGCTGACAAATCCGGCAACGGCTTTGTCGGGTAGTGGCCCAACGGTCGGCGGGGCCACGACTATCCTTTGCGCACAGTCGTTCAAAAGGAGCCCGCATGTCCGTTCAACTCGCCACTCAGGACCGCTGGCTGGATCTCAACGATGTGTTGCGTGAGCTGGTCGCCCAAGGCTTTATCAGCCAGGACTCGGCGGAGCAGGCGCTCAACGCCCGGCGCCGCCACGCGACCCACGGCCAGCAACATCCGCTGGAGTTCATCGCCAGCCAGCAACTGGATGACCTCAGCCGTCCAGGCAAACATCTGGACCTGGAAAGCCTGACCCTGTGGCTGGCGCAGCAGGCCGGCCAGCCGTACATGCGCATCGACCCGTTGAAGATCAACGTTGCGGCGATCACCCCGCTGATGTCCTACGCCTTTGCCCAACGGCACAAGATTCTTGCGGTGGCGGTCGACCGCGATGCGGTGGTCGTGGCCAGCGCCCAGCCCTACGTCACCGGTTGGGAGGCTGACCTGACCCATGTGCTGAAGCTGCCGATCAAACGGGTCGTCGCCAACCCGGTGGATATCCAGCGCTTCAGCGTCGAGTTCTTCCGCCTCGCCAAATCGGTCAGCGGCGCCAACAACGCCGATCAGCAAAACGGCAACCTCAGCAACTTCGAACAACTGCTCAACCTCGGCGCCAGTGATCAGGAACCGGACGCCAACGACGCGCACATCGTCAACATCGTCGACTGGCTGTTCCAGTACGCCTTCCAGCAACGCGCCAGCGATATCCACATCGAACCGCGCCGCGAACAGGGCACCGTGCGTTTCCGCATTGATGGCGTGCTGCACAACGTCTATCAATTCCCGCCGCAGGTGACCATGGCGATCGTCAGTCGCCTGAAAAGCCTCGGGCGGATGAACGTCGCCGAGAAGCGCAAACCCCAGGACGGCCGTGTCAAGACCAAGACCCCGGACGGTGGCGAGGTGGAGCTGCGGCTCTCGACGTTGCCCACCGCGTTTGGCGAAAAAATGGTCATGCGCATTTTTGACCCGGAAGTGCTGCTCAAGGACTTCGATCAGTTGGGCTTTTCCGCCGACGACCTGCGCCGCTGGCAGGACATGACCCGCCAGCCTAACGGCATCATTCTGGTCACCGGGCCGACCGGTTCGGGCAAGACCACCACGCTCTACACCACGCTGAAGAAACTGGCGACGCCGGAGATCAACCTCTGCACCATCGAAGACCCGATCGAAATGGTCGAGCCGGCGTTCAACCAGATGCAGGTGCAGCACAACATCGACCTGAGCTTCGCCGCAGGCGTGCGCGCGCTGATGCGGCAAGACCCGGACATTATCATGATCGGCGAGATCCGTGACCTGGAAACCGCAGAAATGGCAATTCAGGCGGCACTCACCGGCCACCTGGTGCTGTCGACCCTGCACACCAACGATGCCCCCAGCGCGATCAGTCGGCTATTGGAACTCGGCGTGCCGCACTATCTGATTAAAGCCACGGTGCTCGGGGTCATGGCCCAGCGTCTGGTGCGCACCCTGTGCCCGCACTGCAAGGCGCCGCTGACGCTGGAAGAGGAAGACTGGCAAACCCTGACCCGGCCCTGGCAGGCGCCGCTGCCGGGCAATGCGCAACGCGCTATCGGTTGCCTGGAGTGTCGCGACACCGGTTATCGCGGACGCGCCGGGGTCTACGAAATCATGCAGTTGAGCGATAGCCTCAAAGCGCTCATCACCCCGGACACCGACCTCACCGCCATCCGCCGGCAAGCCTTCAAGGAAGGCATGCGCAGCCTGCGCCTGTCGGGTGCGCAGAAGGTCGCGGCGGGGCTGACCACCCTCGAAGAAGTGCTGCGGGTGACACCGCAGAGCGAGCAGAAATAGGCCACTACGGAACCGGATTGGCGAATCGTTATCCAACGCCGTAGTTAACCCCCAGGAGTCACTCAATCATGCGTCTCAAACTTGCTGTCGCCACCATTGCCTTGCTGTCCCTTCCCGTTGGTTCAGCGATGGCCGACAGCTTTTGGCGTAACGTCATTTCGTCCGGCGCCACCACCGGTTCGACCTACCTGACCTTCAAGGATCACAAGCTGATCGTTGCCGCACAGGACGATGCCGGCAGCTTCGTTGCCAGCGATGGCGGCATCCGTGGGCCGTACCTGGAAGCAGCGATGCAGAAAGTCCGCGCCGACAATCCGGGCCTGCAGGCCACGGACATGGAACTGGCGAATGCGATTCTGGCGAAGAACGCAGTGGCCTCCGAGTAAGCCAGGCGCCAACAAAAATGCCGCTCGATCGAGCGGCATTTTTTTGCCCGTAATGTCGAATTCACCACGACCCCCTGTGGGAGCGGGCTTGCTCGCGAAGGCGGTGGGTCAGACGCATCCATTTTTCTGACACGACGCCTTCGCGAGCAAGCCCGCTCCCACTATGGCTCTGCGTGTTGCCTGAAGATCAGCGGTAATCGTCTACCGGGACGCAGGCACAAAACAGATTGCGATCCCCATAAACGTTATCCACCCGATTCACCGCCGGCCAATACTTGTGCGCCTTGGTGTGCGCATCCGGGGTGATCCCCTGCTCGATGCTGTAAGGCCGCTCCCACACTCCGGTGACATCCGCCAGGGTATGCGGCGCGCGCTTGAGCGGGTTGTCCTCCGCCGGCCAGTTGCCGTTCTGCACTTCGGTGATTTCCGCGCGGATGCTCAGCATCGCGCCGATGAAACGATCGAGTTCGGCCTTGGACTCGCTCTCGGTCGGCTCGACCATCAACGTCCCTGGCACCGGGAAGGACATGGTCGGCGCATGGAAGCCGTAGTCCATCAGACGCTTGGCGACATCTTCTTCGCTGATCCCGGTCTGTGCCTTCAACGGCCGCAGATCAAGAATGCACTCATGGGCCACCCGCCCGTTGCGCCCGGTGTAGAGCACCGGGAATGCGCCGGATAAATGCTGCGCCAGATAGTTCGCCGCGAGGATCGCCACTTCGCTGGCATCCGCCAGTTGCGGCCCCATCATCGCGATGTACATCCAGCTGATCGGCAAAATGCTCGCACTGCCCCACGGCGCCGCGCTGACTGCGCCGTTCTGTGGCAAAGGGCCGTCAATCGGCACCACCGGGTGATTGGCAACGAACGGCGCCAGATGCGCGCGAATACCGATCGGCCCCATGCCCGGCCCGCCACCGCCGTGGGGAATGCAGAAAGTCTTGTGCAGGTTCATGTGCGACACGTCGGCGCCGATGTCCGCCGGCCGCGCCAGCCCGACCTGCGCATTGAGGTTCGCGCCATCCATGTACACCTGACCACCATGCTTGTGGATAACTTCGCAGATTTCGCTGATGCCCTCCTCGTACACACCATGGGTCGACGGATAGGTCGCCATCAGGCACGACAACTTGTCCCCCGCCTCGGCAGCCTTGGTTTTCAGGTCGTCCAGATCGACGTTGCCGGCCTCGTCGCACTCGACGATCACCACGCGCATCCCGGCCATCTGCGCCGAGGCCGGGTTGGTGCCGTGAGCCGAGGACGGGATCAGGCAAATGTCCCGCCCGCCCTGCTGCCGGCTCTCGTGATATTTGCGAATCGCCAGCAGCCCGGCGTACTCGCCCTGAGCGCCGGAGTTGGGCTGCATGCAAATCGCATCGAACCCGGTGATCGCGCACAACCAACGCTCCAGTTCTTCGATCATCAAGGTGTAACCGAGCGCCTGTTCCCGTGGCGCGAACGGGTGCAGATTGGCGAACTGCGGCCAGGTGATCGGGATCATCTCGCTGGTGGCGTTGAGTTTCATGGTGCAGGAGCCCAACGGGATCATCGACTGGTTGAGCGCCAGATCCTTGTTCTCCAGTTGCTTGAGGTAGCGCAGCATCTCGGTTTCGCTGTGATGCGCGTTGAACACCGGGTGGCGCAGGTACGGCGTGTTGCGCTGCAGGTGGTCGGGAATGCCGGAAACCAGTGCTTCTGCGTCAATGTCGTCGACGTTCAAACCATGATCGGCACCGAGCAGCACGTCGAACAGTTTGGCCACCGTGTTTTCATCGCAAGTCTCGTCGAGGCTCAAGCCGACTCGGCCACGGCCGAGAATCCGCAGGTTGATCTGCGCAGCCTTGGCGCTATCGATGATCGCGCTCTGCGCGCCGCCAACCTCCAGCGTGAGGGTGTCGAAAAACTGTGCGTTGACCCGCGCAATACCATGGCGCTCAAGGCCCGCCGCCAGGATGCAGGTCAAGCGGTGCACGCGCTGGGCGATGCGTTTCAAGCCTTGCGGCCCGTGATACACCGCGTAGCAACTGGCGATGTTGGCCAGCAGCACCTGCGCGGTGCAGATGTTCGAGTTGGCTTTCTCGCGGCGAATATGTTGCTCACGGGTTTGCAGGGCCATGCGCAACGCGACGTTGCCACGACCGTCTTTCGACACGCCGATGATCCGCCCCGGAATCGCCCGTTTGTACTCCTCGCGGCTGGCAAAAAACGCCGCATGCGGGCCACCGTAGCCCATCGGTACGCCAAAGCGCTGGGACGAACCGAACACCACATCCGCACCCAGTTCACCCGGCGGTGTCAGCAGCAACAGGCTCAGCAGATCGGTGGCGACACACGCTAACGCCTGCTGCGCGTGCAACTGATCGATGACCGGACGCAGATCACGGATCTCGCCGTGAGTGTCGGGATACTGCAGCAACGCGCCGAACACCTGATGCTGGTTGAGGTTATCCACAGCGTCGATGATCAGCTCGAAGCCGAAACCTTCGGCGCGGGTCTGCACCACGGAGATGGTTTGCGGATGACAGTTCTCATCGACGAAAAACAGATTGCTCTTCGACTTCGCCACACGCTTGGCCAGGGCCATGGCTTCCGCTGCGGCCGTGGCTTCGTCGAGCAACGAGGCGTTGGCCAGTTCAAGACCGGTGAGGTCGATGGTCAGTTGCTGAAAATTCAGCAACGCTTCGAGACGGCCCTGGGCGATCTCCGGTTGATACGGTGTATAGGCGGTGTACCAGCCAGGATTTTCCAGCACATTGCGCAGGATGACCGTCGGCGTGAGCGTGCCGTGGTAGCCCATGCCGATCAGGCTGGTCCACACCTGATTCTGCTCGGCGTAACCGCGCAGCTTGGCCAGCGCCGCCTGCTCATCAAGGGCCGGCGGCAAGTCCAGCGCCCGATTCAGGCGAATGCCCGGTGGCACCGTCTGCTCGATCAGTTCGACCCGGCTGCCCAGACCGAGGCTGTCGAGCATCGCCTGCTGTTCGGCGGCGTCGGGGCCCAAATGGCGACGCAGGAATGCTTCGGGGTCGCGTAACTGGCTCAAGGATGGCAACTGGGACATGACGGGCTCTCTCTTGGCTGGCGCTCGGCGTCAATGCAACACGGTCAAACCAGCATAGCAGCCGATCCCGACGCGCACGGCTTGGCGGCAGAGGGGGTTCCGGGGCATGCTGTAGCGCCTGCATCAGGCGTCCAACTTTCGGATGATCGAATCCTCATGAGCCAACTGCCGTTCCTGCCGTTTTCCAAACCTGTCATTGATGAAGCCACGATTGCCGCCGTCGGCGATGTGCTGCGCTCCGGCTGGATCACCAGCGGGCCGAAGGTCCAGGCCTTTGAAGCACAACTGTCGGAATACTTCGGCGGGCGCCCGGTGCGTACCTTCAACTCCGGCACCTGCACCATGGAAATCGCCTTGCGCATCGCCGGCATCGGGCCGGGTGACGAAGTGATCACCACGCCGATTTCCTGGGTCGCCACCGCCAACGTGATCCTCGAAGTCGGCGCCACACCAGTGTTTGCCGACATCGATCCGGTGACCCGCAACATCGATCTGGACCAGTTGGAAGCGGCCATCACCCCGCGCACCAAAGCGGTGATTCCGGTGTACCTCGCCGGCCTGCCGGTGGACATGGAACGCTTGTACGCCATCGCCCGCAAACACAACTTGCGCATTGTCGAAGACGCCGCTCAGGCCCTGGGGTCGAGCTGGAACGGCCAGCGCATCGGCGCCACTGGCGATTTCGTGTCGTTCAGCTTTCAGGCGAACAAGAACGTCACCTGCTCCGAGGGCGGCTGCCTGGTGCTGAACACCCCGGAAGAGGCACGGCTGGCGGAGAAGTACCGCTTGCAGGGCGTGACCCGCAACGGCTTTGATGGTCTGGACGTCGATGTGCTCGGTGGCAAGTTCAACATGACCGACATCGCCGCCACCATCGGCCTCGGGCAGTTCGCCCATATCGAGGCGCTGACCGCCCATCGTCAGGAACTGGCCCGGCACTACTTCAAATGTTTTGGCGATGACTTTGAAGCGACCTATGGCGCGCAACTGCCGCCAGCGGATTTCACCCAGAGCAACTGGCACCTGTTCCAGCTGGTCCTGCCGGAGCGCAAGGACGGCTTGCCGGCCCGCGCCACGTTCATGGAGCAGATGCAGGCCAAAGGCATCGGCATCGGCTATCACTACCCGCCGATCCACTTGCTGAGCCTGTACCGCGAGCGCGGGTTCAAGGAAGGCATGTTGCCAGTTGCCGAGCGCGTTGGACGCTTGATCGTGTCATTGCCGATGTTCACCACCATGACCAAGGACGACGTCGAGCGTTCGGTGGCTGCAGTGAAAGCGGTATTGCGCGACGCCTGATCGACGCCTACAAAAAAGCCCCGAGAGATCGGGGCTTTTGCAGTATTACAGTCTGCTTATTCGCCGATGGCAGCCTTGTAGGCAGCAGCGTCCAGCAGCTTGTCCAGCTCGGCCTTGTCGCTTGGCTGGAGCTTGAAGATCCATGCGGCGTACGGATCGTTGTTCAGCTCTTCCGGCGAGTCAGCCAGCGTTTCGTTGACCGCGATCACTTCACCGCCGATCGGGGAGTAGATGTCGGACGCGGCCTTCACCGACTCGACAACACCGGCAGCCTCACCGGCAGCAAACACCTTGCCGACTTCGGCCAGTTCAACGAACACCACATCGCCCAGCGCTTCCTGCGCGTGATCGCTGATGCCCACGGTAACGGTGCCGTCGGCTTCCAGGCGTGCCCATTCATGACTTTCGGCAAAACGCAGTTCAGCGGGGATATTGCTCATGCTCGGTGTCCTCAAGAAAATTGTCAGCGGTCAGGCCCGCCGGAAAAGGTCAGATCAAGGTTTTACCATGGCGCACGAAGGTCGGTTTGACCACTCGTACCGGATACCACTTGCCACGGATTTCCACTTCGGCGCGGTCGGCGGTAGCCATCGGTACACGCGCCAGGGCAATCGATTTGCTTAGCGTAGGAGAGAAACTACCACTGGTGATCTCTCCTTCGCCAACATCGGCGATACGAACCACTTGATGGGCGCGCAAAACACCGCGCTCCTCAAGCACCAGACCCACCAGTTTGTGCGCAACGCCGGCGGCTTTTTCCGCTTCCAGCGCCGAGCGACCGATGAACTGCCGCGAAGCCGGTTCCCAAGCGATGCTCCAAGCCATATTGGACGCCAGCGGCGAGACATCCTGGTGAATGTCCTGGCCGTAGAGGTTCATCCCGGCTTCGACCCGCAACGTGTCGCGGGCGCCGAGGCCGATGGGAGAAATGCCGGCACCGACCAGATCGTTGAAAAATCCCGGCGCCTGCTCGGCCGGCAAGGCGATTTCCAGGCCGTCTTCACCGGTATAACCGGTGCGCGCAATGAACCAGTCGCCATCGACTTCGGCTTCGAACGGTTTGAGGTGCTGGATCAGTGCGGCGCGGGACTGGGTCACCAGTTCGGCAATCTTCTGCCGGGCCTGCGGACCTTGAATGGCGAGCATCGCCAGATCCTGACGCTCGTGCAGATGCACGTCGTAACCGGCGACCTGCGCCTGCATCCACGCCAGATCCTGGTCGCGAGTGGAGGCGTTGAACACCAGACGATAACGGTCTTCGAGGCGATAGACGATCATGTCGTCGACGATGCCGCCACGTTCGTTGAGCATCGTGCTGTAGAGCGCGCGGCCGGGGCGATGCAGGCGTTCGACGTCATTGGCCAGCAAATGCTGCAGCCAGGCCTTGGCCAGGGGGGCGTCAATGTCGATAACGGTCATATGGGAAACATCGAACACCCCGCAATCGCGGCGCACCTCGTGGTGTTCCTCGACCTGCGAGCCGTAATGCAGTGGCATGTCCCAACCGCCAAAATCGACCATCTTCGCGCCGAGGGCGAGATGCAGGTCATACAGAGGCGTACGCTGTCCCATGGGTTTCTCCTTCCGGGCGTGGCGAAGGTGCGGACAGCCGCTGTACGGGATGAAAGCCGCGCAATAGAAGGCTTTCAGCCGATTTCAGCGAACGGGTCTGTCAGACGAACCGCACCGAATGCCGCGCATTGTAGCCGCATGATTCAGGACTGACGACTAAGTGTTTCGGTGCGCCGAGCGGCGGATCAGGCCGATGACCGGTAACAGGCCGACCAACACCAGGGTCAGCGCCGGCAGCGATGCCCGCGCCCATTCCCCTTCACTGGTCATTTCGAAGATCCGCACCGCCAGCGTGTCCCAGCCAAACGGCCGCATCAGCAGGGTCGCGGGCATTTCCTTGAGCACATCGACGAACACCAGCAACGCCGCGCTCAGTATGCCGGGCAGCAACAGCGGCAGATACACTTTGAAAAACAGTCGCGGCCCACTGACACCCAGACTACGTGCCGCTTCGGGCAATGAAGGCCGTATACGCGCCAGACTGTTTTCCAGTGGTCCGTAGGCCACCGCGATAAAGCGCACCAGATAGGCCATCAGCAACGCCGCCAGACTGCCCAGCAGCAATGGTTTGCCGGCGCCGCCGAGCCAGCCCGACAGCGGAATCACCAGTTCGCGGTCGAGATAACTGAACGCCAGCATGATCGACACCGCCAGCACCGAACCCGGCAGCGCATAACCAAGATTGGCCAGACTGACCCCGGAACGGATTGCCCGGGTCGGCGCCAGACGTCGGGCAAACGCCAGCAGCAGCGCGACGCTGACGGTGATCAACGCCGCCATGCCGCCCAGATACAGGGTGTGCAGGATCAGCCCGGCATAACGCTCATCGAGATCGAAGCGCCCGCGCTGCCAGAACCATACGAGCAGTTGCAGCAACGGAATCACGAACGCGCAGGCAAACACCAACGTGCACCAGCCGGTCGCCGCGAACGCCTTGAGCCCGTGCAGCTGATACAACGCCTTGACCCTGGGGCGCTCGTTGCTCGCCCGGTTGGCGCCACGCGCGCGTCGCTCTCCGTACAGCACCAGCATCACCACCAGCAACAACAGGCTCGCCAGTTGTGCCGCGCTCGGCAGGCTGAAGAAGCCGTACCAGGTCTTGTAGATGGCGGTGGTGAAGGTGTCGAAGTTGAACACCGACACCGCGCCGAAATCCGCCAGCGTCTCCATCAGCGCCAGCGCCACACCGGCGCCAATCGCCGGACGCGCCATCGGCAACGCCACCCGCCAGAACGCCTGCCATGGCGATTGCCCGAGTACCCGCGCCGCTTCCATCAGGCCCTTGCCCTGCGCGAGAAACGCGGTGCGCGCCAGCAGGTAGACGTAGGGATAAAACACCAGCACCAGCACCACAATCACCCCGCCGGTGGAGCGCACGCGCGGCAGGCGCAGGCCGCTGCCGAACCACTCACGCAGCAGGGTCTGCACCGGGCCGGCGAAGTCCAGCAGGCCGACGAAGACGAACGCCAGCACGTAGGCCGGGATGGCGAACGGCAGCATCAGCGCCCAGTCGAGCCAGCGCCGTCCGGGGAATTCGCAGAGGCTGGTGAGCCACGCCAGACTGACACCGAGCAGCGTCACACCGACGCCAACGCCGAGCACCAGCGTCAGGGTGTTGCCGAGCAGGCGCGGCATCTGGGTTTCCCACAGGTGCGACCAGATCTGCTGATCGATGGTCTGCCACGACAGCAGCAGGACACTCAGGGGTAGCAGCACCAGCGCAGCGATGGCGAGGACGATGGGGTACCAGCGGCGTTGGGCGGGGTGGGCCACTTTTGGGACTCTGAGGGGTGGTTGGTGGTTCTGATTCAGGTGTTTCAGCTCGAGATTGCTGCCCTCACCCTAACCCTCTCCCGGAGGGAGAGGGGACTGAGCGTGGTGATCTTTCGATTTACGCCGACCTGATACATCGAGCCGAGCTCCGGTCTTGAAAGCCATGGAGATCGGCTCCCTCTCCCCCCGGGAGAGGGCTGGGGTGAGGGCAGCGATCTTGAGCGAACACAGCGACCGGCAAATACTCAGTTCCAGCCCGCCCGATCCATCATCCGGATCGCTTCCGCCTGACGCTTGCCCGCCACTTCCACCGGCAAGGTGTCAGCGACGAACTTGCCCCACGCCGCCACTTCTTCCGAAGGTTTCACTGCCGGGTTGGCCGGGAACTCCTGGTTGACGTCGGCGAAGATCTTCTGCGCTTCAGGTGTGGTCATCCATTCGACCAGCGCCTTGGCTGCTTCCGGGTGCGGTGCATGTTGGGTCAGGCCGATACCGGACAGGTTTACATGCACGCCGCGATCGGCCTGATTCGGCCAGAACAGTTTCACCGGCAGGTCGGGCTTCTGCTTGTGCAAACGACCGTAGTAGTAGGTGTTGACGATGCCGACATCGCACTGCCCGGCGTTGATCGCTTCCAGCACCGCAACGTCGTCGGAGAACACATCGGTGGACAGGTTGTTGACCCAGCCCTTGAGGATCTTCTCGGTCTTCTCGGCGCCGTGCGTTTCGATCATGGTCGCGGTCAGCGACTGGTTGTAGACCTTCTTCGCCGTGCGCAGGCACAGGCGCCCTTCCCAATTCTTGTCGGCCAGCGCTTCGTAGGTGGTCAACTCGCCCGGTTTCACCCGCTCGGTGGAATAGGCGATGGTTCGCGCGCGCAGGCTCAGGCCAGTCCAGGCGTGGCTGGAGGAGCGGTATTGCGCGGGAATGTTGCTGTCGATGGTCTTCGAGGTGAACGGCTGCAGGATGCCCATCTGCTCGGCTTGCCAGAGGTTGCCGGCATCGACGGTGAGCAGCAGGTCGGCGGTGGCGTTTTCGCCTTCGGCCTTGATCCGCTGCATCAGCGGCGCTTCCTTGTCGGTGATGAACTTGATCTTCACCCCGGTTTTCGCGGTGTAGGCGTCGAACACCGGTTTGATCAACTCATCGATACGCGAGGAGTAGACCACCACCTCGTCGGCGGCCTGGGCGGCAGTGCTGCCGATCAGGGTCAGGGCCAGTGCGGTCAGGAGACGCTTGGGTGCCAACATGGGAGTGATCTCTCGGTCGGAAAATGTGGGCCAAATGATAAGGACTCACATTTACCAGCTCAATCGAACACTTGGGCAAGGAGTTACCAGATGTTGCACAAGCTGAAATTCATGGCGTCGGTTCTGGCCCCTTCGCGAGCAAGCCCGCTCCCACCCTTGAAATGCATTCCAATGTGGGAGCGGACTTGCTCGCGAAGGGGCCATCAGCCTCAAACAGACCTCAGGGTTTGGCCAGTACCGGCAGATCCCCGGTCAACCCCAGCGCCTCACGCACAAACAACGCCTTGGCCTCCGGCATCTGCTCCACCAGCTTCAACCCGGCATTACGCAACCAGCGCACCGGCAACGGGTCAGCCTGGAACAAGCGCTCGAAGCCCTCCATCGCCGCCATCAATGCCAGGTTGTGCGGCATGCGCCGGCGCTCGTAGCGGCTCAGCACCTTCACACCCGCCAGCCGTTCGCCGCGTTCCGCCGCCTGCAACAGCACTTCAGCCAGCACCGCCGCATCGAGGAAACCCAGGTTTACACCCTGCCCGGCCAACGGGTGAATGGTGTGCGCGGCGTCGCCGATCAGTGCCAGGCCTTCGGCCACGTAGCGTTTGGCGTGGCGTTGACGCAACGGCACGCACAGCCGTGGATCAGCACTGACGACTTCGCCCAGGCAACCTTCAAAGGCTCGCTCCAGCTCACGACAGAATGCCGCTTCATCCAGCGCCATCAGGCGCTCGGCTTCACTTGGCGTGGTCGACCAGACGATCGAGCACCAGTCCTGCTGCCCGTCACGTTCCAGCGGCAGAAACGCCAGCGGCCCGTGATCGGTGAAACGCTGCCACGCGGTCATCCGGTGCGGCTTGCTGCTGCGCACGCTGGTAACGATGGCGTGGTGCAAGTAATCCCACTCGCGGGTGGCGACGCCCGTCAGACGGCGTACCGCCGAATTGGCGCCGTCCGCCGCAATCACCAGCGGCGCACGCAACTGCCGACCATCGGCCAGGGTCAGCAGCCAGTCGTCACCGGAGCGGCGCATCTGTTCCAGCCGTGCGTTGGCCAGCATGCCCAGATCGCAATCGTGCAAGCGATCGAGCAAGGCATCCTGCACCACGCGGTTTTCGACGATATGACCGAGCATTTCGGCATGCACACTGCTCGCCGAGAAGTGAATCTGCCCGGTGCCGCTGCCGTCCCACACGTGCATGTCGGTGTAGGGGCTGCTGCGGCGCTTGGCGATGCCGTCCCAGACGCCAAGGCGTTCGAGTATCCGCTGGCTGGCCGCCGACAAGGCGCTCACTCGCGGCTCGAACGGCGCGGCGGCGTCGAACGGTTTGACGCTCAGCGGGCTGCCGTCAAGCAGCAACACTTCCAGGCCGCTGTCCTGCAACGCCAACGCGAGGGCGCTGCCGACCATTCCGGCTCCGACAATCAGCAGATCTGCGCGCATTTCCATGCTTTAAGCCTGTCTCGCTGGCGGCATGCGCCGCCCGTAAAGGGTTTTAGCGAGCGCGCCAGTTGGCGGCGCGCTGCTGAAAGTGAAAGTGCCGACCCGCCGCTCAAGCATCCGGCCGCGTCCCCAGCCCCATGGCCTGACGAGCAAACCAGCGCTTGGCCGGTGGCAACAGATCGAGACCGAGCAGGCCGATGTTGCGGCCCAGCGAGATCAGCGGCTGGGTGCTGCCGAACAGTCGGGTGACCTGATCGGAGAAGCCCACGGTGAGCTCCTGATCCAGACGCTGCCGCTCGCGATACGCCTGCAATGTAGGGAAGTCGCCCAGCGGTTTGTCGCTGGCCAGCAGCGCAGCGGCCAAGGCATCGGCATCACGCAGCGACAGGTTGAAACCCTGTCCGGCAATCGGGTGCAGGCTGTGCGCGGCATTGCCCAGCACGGCCAGATGCGAGCGCACCTGCTCCTCGGCCTCGACCAGCGACAACGGATACAGATGCCGCGCACCGACCTGTTTCAAGGTGCCGAGGCGGTAGCCGAACACGCCTTGCAGTTCGCTGAGGAAATCGCGCTCGCTGAGGTCTGCCAGGCGTTGCGCATCCATGCCCAGGCGGGTCCAGACCAGTGCGCAACGGTTGTCCGGCAGCGGCAGCAAGGCCATCGGCCCTTCGTCGGTGAAGCGCTCGAAGGCCATGCCGTTGTGTGATTCGCTCGGGGTGATGTTGGCGATCAGCGCGCTCTGGTTGTACGGACGCTTGCGCACGTTGATGCCCAGTTGTTCGCGCAGACCGGAGCGACCACCATCGGCGAGCACCGCCAGATCGCACTCGACGGTGGTTTCATCGTTGAGGGTCAGGCGATAGCCGTCGGGCAGCGGCTCCATGCGCGTGACTTCCGCCGGGCAGCGCCAGCTGATCACGTCTTTGTCCAGGTGCTGCCACAGGCACTGGCCGAGCCAGGCGTTTTCCACCACGTAGCCCAAGGCCGGCACGCCCTCTTCCATCGCCGACAGACGGGCGGTGGAGAAGCGACCACGGTCGGACACGTGAATCTGTTTGATCGGCTCGGCGCGGCGGGAAATTTCCTGCCATACGCCCAGCCGTTGATAGATCTGCCGGGAACCGAAGGACAGCGCCGACGAACGTGCGTCGTAGCTCGGCTGCCAGCTGTCGCCGGGGGCGAACGGTTCGATCAGGACGATTTTCCAGCCACGCGCCTTGGCCCCGGCCTGCAAGGCCAACGCCAGGCTGGCGCCGACCAGGCCGCCACCGATGATTGCCAGATTGACTCGACTCATGCCGCGTGTGTCCGTGCTTGCGCCATCAGCGCTTCGATTTCGGCGACGGTTTTCGGTACGCCGCTGGTCAATATTTCACAACCGGTCTTGGTCACTACCACGTCATCCTCGATGCGCACGCCAATGCCGCGCCATTTCTTTGCCACGTTCTGGTTGTCCGGGGCGATGTAGATGCCCGGCTCGACCGTCAGCGCCATGCCGACCTCCAGCACCCGCCATTCGCCGCCGACCTTGTACTCGCCAACGTCATGTACATCCATGCCCAGCCAATGGCCGGCACGGTGCATGTAAAACGCTTTATAGGCTTCGGTCGCGATCAACTCATCGACCTCGCCTTGCAGGATTCCGAGCTTGACCAGACCTGCGGTAATCACCCTGACCGTGGCTTCGTGCGCCTGGTTCCAGTTTTTGTTCGGAGCGATTTCAGCGAATGCGGCTTCCTGCGAGGCCAGCACCAATTCGTAGATCGCTTTCTGCTCGGCGGAAAACTTGCCGTTGACCGGCCAGGTGCGGGTGATGTCGCTGGCATAGCAGTCGATCTCGCAACCGGCGTCGATCAACACCAGGTCGCCGTCCTTGAGCAGCGCGTCATTCTGCTGGTAATGCAGGATGCAACTGTTGCGCCCGGCGGCGACGATGGAACCGTAGGCCGGCATCTTCGCCCCGCCCTTGCGGAATTCGTAATCGAGTTCGGCTTCGAGGCTGTATTCGTACAGTCCCGGCCGGCTGGCCTGCATCGCGCGGATATGCGCCTGAGCGGAAATCCGTGCGGCTTCGCGCATCACCTTCACTTCTGCCGCCGATTTATACAGGCGCATGTCGTGCAGCAGATGATCCAGGGCAACGAATTCGTTCGGTGGCTGGGCGCCGAGGTGCGCCTTGGAGCGGATCACGTTGATCCAGTCCATCAGATGGCGGTCGAACTCCGGATTGCTGCCCATCGCCGAATACACCCGGTCGCGGCCTTCGATCAGGCCCGGGAGGATGTCGTCGATGTCGGTAATCGGGAACGCGTCGTCAGCGCCGTAATCACGGATTGCGCCTTCCTGGCCGGCGCGCAGGCCGTCCCATAACTCGCGTTCGGCATTGCGCTCGCGGCAGAACAGCACGTACTCGCCGTGCTCGCGGCCGGGCATCAGGACGATGACCGCCTGTGGCTCGGGGAAACCGCTGAGGTACTGGAAGTCGCTGTCCTGGCGGTAGACGTGCTCGACGTCGCGGTTGCGGATCGCGACCGCGGCGGCGGGCAGGATCGCGATGCTGTTGGGTTCCATCTGCGCCATCAGGGCCTTGCGGCGACGGCTGTATTCCGCTTTGGGGATATGGATCATGGGCAGATGGCTTTCCCTGGCACGCGATTAATGCAACGACGGCTTGGCGGCTGGCGGCGCGTCGGCTTTCTTGGTTTCCGAGAACAGCAGCAGCGGCGCGACGCGCAGGTATTCCATGACTTCCATGTAATCGTTTTCGCCGTCGTCGGACTCTTCCAGGGCGTCTTGCACCTGGGAGATCGCCGCCAGATCCTGCAGCACTTCGGTGGCTTCGGTGCTGAGCATGCTGCTGTCGCGGCAGTTCAGGCCGAAACCGCTGAGGAAGCCCTGGCACCATTGGCCCAGTGCGGCGGCGCGGTCGGCCAGCGGCGCGTCATCGGTCGGCAGCAGCAGAACGACGGTGACGTCGTCACCGGTCAACTCACCCTTGACCATCTCTTGCAGGCCGATCAGGGCGTTGCGGACGTTGTCCTGTGGCTCGTTTTCCAGAAGTTCGGCGGCATCGATCAGCCACTCGTCGGCGTTGAAGCCGGCACCGGCGCAGCTGCGGCCGAGCAGCAGGCCATGCAGTTCGGCAGGCGAGACGTTGTGGCCGCTGGCAGTCAGCAGGGTGGCAAAGGCTTGGTACGGGGAATTCGCAATGGTCATGGGCAGCTAGGCGCCAGACGGCGCTATGTCTAGAATGAAGGCCTTGTATCCTACATCGACAGACTCGCCAAGACTATTAAAGGCTGTCCGCCAGCCAGGCGCCTGCCGCCCATCAGATGAATTCAGTGGACACAATGGAAGACACCGACCTGCAAGCGCTGATGGCCAGACTCGAAAAGCTGATTAGCCGAGTCGAGCAACTAAAGAGTCAAAACGCACTCTTACTAGCTCAGGAAAAGACCTGGCGCGAGGAACGCGCTCACCTCATTGAAAAAAACGAAATCGCCCGGCGTAAGGTCGAATCGATGATTTCGCGCCTCAAGGCCCTGGAGCAAGACTCATGAGTTCAAGCAATAGCGTTACCGTGCAGATCCTCGACAAAGAATATTCGATCATCTGCCCCCAGGAAGAACGCAGCAATCTGGTCAGCGCCGCCCGCTACCTGGACGGCAAGATGCGCGAGATCCGCAGCAGCGGCAAAGTCATCGGCGCCGACCGTATTGCGGTAATGGCCGCGCTAAACATCACCCACGACCTCTTGCACAAAGAAGAGCGCCCGGACATCCAGGCCAGCGGCTCGACCCGTGAACAGGTGCGCGACTTGCTCGATCGTGTCGATCTGGTGCTGGCCGACGATCCGGACATCAGCAAGGGCTGATTCGCCAGGCCGCTTGAGGTATACTCGCCGCACTCCCTGGGGTGCTTGCCAGTTGACGATGTCCCTGAGCCGATTCGCACTACCCTGGAAGTTGCACGTTGGGCTGGTGTGCATGTCCGCCAGACGGAAAGCCTTAAAGTCTACTGCATCTTCCACCTTGAACTTTCGGGTTCAAGGGCTAAGTTGACAGCGGTTCATCCGGGGAGCCTGATTCGAATCCGATGCCGGTTTTTGCCGGCATCGGATTTTTTATGCGTGCGTTTTCGCCCTCACCTGCCGAAGCCGAACCATGACCGAACCTGCGCTGCTGCCCCGCCCGCAACTCCGCCGCCTGCTGCGCAAGGCGCGTCGTTCACTGACTCCCGGTGAACAGCGGCAGGCCGCCAAAGGCCTGTTCCGCCAACTGGCGCAAGACCCGCACTTTCGCCGGGCGAAACACATCTCTCTGTATCTGCCCACCGACGGTGAAATCGACCCGCGCCTGCTGCTGCGCGAAGCCCAGCGGCGCGGCAAAGCCACCTACCTGCCGGTGCTCAGCGCCTGGCCGCGAACCAAAATGGTGTTCCAGCGGATTCGCCCCGGCGACAAGCTCAAGCCCAACCGCTTCCGCATTCTCGAACCACGAGCCAATCTGGCCCATCAGCGCAAGATCTGGACCCTGGATCTGGTGCTGTTGCCACTGGTGGGGTTTGACGATGTTGGCGGACGTCTGGGGATGGGCGGCGGATTCTACGATCGCAGTCTGGCGTACCTGGGCCGGCGCAAGAACTGGCGCAAGCCGACGTTGCTGGGCTTGGCCCATGAATGTCAGAAGGTCGAACGCCTGGCACAGGCCAGCTGGGATGTACCGTTGCAGGGCACGGTCACCGATAAGGCGTGGTATTTCGCGGGATAGACGCCGCGCAGATCAGCGGCGTCGGGAAGGCAGTTTCAGCGCTTGAAGGCGGTCGACTGTTGGACCTGTTGCGCGACTTCAACCGGAGCATCGGTCTTGCTCGTCCACAGACTTTGCGCGTAACCGGTGGTCACGACACCAAGGCCGAACAAAATAACCAAAGTCCATAGCAAATCCGGTTTGCGTTTCATCGATTGCCCCCCTCAAGGCACATCATCACGATGACAGCAGCGGTTTCCGTTCGTAGGCCGTGCAGCAGCGTCAAGCTTTAAAGGCCGGCATTTTGCGACAACGTGAACCCGGGCGCAAACGCTGACGTCAACCGACCGTCGGTTTGTCATAAAATTGCCCGACAACCTGCCCAATCACCGCTGAGGAGCAAAAGACATGGCCTATTGGCTGATGAAATCCGAGCCCGACGAACTCTCGATCAAAGATCTGGAGAAACTCGGCAAAGCGCGCTGGGACGGGGTTCGCAACTATCAGGCGCGCAATTTCCTGCGGGCGATGGCGGTGGGCGATGAGTTCTTTTTCTACCACTCCAGTTGCCCGGAGCCGGGTATCGCCGGAATCGGCAAAATAATCGAGGCGGCGTACCCGGATCCCACCGCACTGGAACCCGAGAGCCATTACTTCGACCCGAAGGCCACACCCGATAAAAACGCCTGGACTGCGATTGATGTTGCGCATGTCGAGACGTTTGCCCGGGTGCTGAAGCTCGATTACCTGAAACAGCAGACTGCGCTGGCCGAAATGCCGCTGGTGCAAAAAGGCAGTCGCCTGTCGGTGATGCCGGTGACGGCCGAACAGTGGGTCGCGGTGCTTGGTTTGCGCTGAGAACTCGCCGGTCACGGTTTTTACCGACAAAAGGGGCTAGGCTTGGCGCTCATTTGACTGACATCAAGCGAATGGAACGCTTGAACAGTCAGACTGCAAGCCACTGCCGCAGGATGCCCCCATGTCGACGCACAGCCGTTCTTCACTTCTATACGCCGGTTTGCTCCTGGTGTTACTCGCCGCCGCTGGCGGATTAGGTTACTGGATGTCAATCAGCAGCCGCCTGGTCGAAGGACTGTCGATGGGCAACGGGCGGCTGGAAGCCACTGAAGTGCAGATCGCCAGCAAGACCCCCGGGCGCCTCGCCGAGGTGCTGGTCGACGAAGGCGACAAGGTCAGCAAGGGCCAACTGCTGGCGCGTATGGACACCCGCACCCTCGAAGCCCAGCGCAATCAGGCCGAAGCCGAAGTGTTGCGCGCTCGGGAAAATCTCAACGCTGCTCAGGCCAACGTGCAATTGCGCCAGAGTGAACTGCTGCTGGCCCAGCAAGAACTCGGCCGCTCGCAATCACTGTTCAAGCACGGTTACGTCAGCGCGCAGATCATCGATCAGTTGCAGTCACGCATCGGCACTGGCAACGCTGCCGTTGTCGCCGCCCGGGCCCAGGTGTCTGCTGTCAGTGCGGCGATTGGCGCGGCACAGGCTCAAGTCGCACAGTTGACCAGTGAAATTGACGACAGCAGTCTGCGCGCGCCGATTGATGGCGTGATCCAGCTGCGCATGGCCGAACCCGGCGAAGTGCTGGGGGCCGGTGGCCGGGTCTTGCTGCTGATCGATCCCAACGACCAGTACATGAACCTCTATCTGTCAGCCGCGGTGGCCGGGCGCCTGGCGGTGGGCGATGAGGCGCGCGTGCTGCTCGATGCCTTGCCCGATAACCCGCTGCCGGCAAAAATCAGCTTCGTCGCGGCCAAATCGCAGTTCACCCCCAAAGAGGTCGAGACCCGCGACGAGCGGCAAAAACTGGTGTTCCGCGTCAAGCTGCGCCTGGTTCAACCCAGCGCCGTGCCGCAGGCCAAACCCGGCATGCCGGGGGCCGGCTACGTGCGGATCGCGCCCGTCGAATGGCCGGCCAATCTGCAATGAGCGGCCTTGCGGTGCAAGCAACCGGTATCGCCCACCGCTACGGTAAACAGCAAGCGCTGAGCGACATCGCCTTCAGCCTGCCCGCCGGTACGCGCTGCGGGCTGATCGGCCCCGATGGTGCGGGCAAGTCCAGTCTGCTGGGATTGATTGCCGGCGTGAAGACCCTGCAGCAAGGGCAACTGGAGGTGCTCGGTGGCGCGATCGAGGATCGCCGGCATCGCGACACACTCTATGCGCGCATCGCCTTCATGCCGCAGGGGCTGGGCGGCAACTTGTACCCGGAGCTGTCGATCCGCGAGAACATCCAGTTCTTCTCGACGCTGTTCGGCCTGTCCAAGGCTGAAAGCGAGCAGCGCATGCACAGCCTGTTGCTCGCCACGGATCTGCTGAAGTTCGCCGAGCGCCCCGCCGGCAAGTTGTCCGGCGGTATGAAGCAGAAACTCGGGCTGTGCTGCGCGCTGATCCATGAACCGGATCTGCTGATCCTCGATGAGCCGACCACCGGCGTCGACCCACTCTCGCGCCGGCGCTTCTGGGAGTTGGTCGACGATGTGCGACGCCAGCGCCCGCAACTGACGCTGCTGGTCGCCACGGCCTATATGGAAGAAGCCGAGCAGTTCGAGCATTGCCTGATGCTCGATGCCGGCAAGTTGATCGCCACCGGCCTGAGTCGTGAGCTGGCGACCGTCACCCCCAGCGGCAAACTCGATGACGCCTTCACCCACTTCCAGGGCGACAGCCAGCATGACGCTCAACCGCTGGTGATTCCACCGCGCACCGGCAACAGCAGCGACATCGCCATCGAAGCCCACGACCTGACGCTGCGCTTCGGCGACTTCACCGCTGTGGATCACGTCAGTTTTGCCATTGGGCGTGGCGAGATTTTCGGCTTTCTTGGCTCCAACGGCTGCGGCAAGACCACCACCATGAAAGTCCTGACCGGGCTGATGCCGGCCAGCGAAGGCAGTGCGACGCTGCTCGGTAACCCGGTGAACGCCAAGGATCTGGCCACGCGCAAGCGGGTTGGCTTCATGTCGCAGAGTTTTTCGTTGTATGGCGAACTCAGTGTGCGGCAGAACCTCGAACTGCACGCGCGGCTGTTCGACCTGCCCAAAACCGAGAGCGCACAACGCATCGAGGCGTTGATTCAGCGCTTCAATCTGCTCGCGGTCGCCGACCAGCCATCCGGAGCATTGCCATTGGGGCTGCGCCAGCGTCTGTCACTGGCGGTGGCGGTGCTGCACCGCCCGGAGGTGCTGATTCTCGACGAGCCGACTTCCGGCGTCGATCCGGCAGCCCGTGATGATTTCTGGCGACTGTTGATCGAGTTGTCCCGCGAACAGGGCGTGACGATCTTCCTCTCCACGCACTTCATGAACGAAGCGCAGCGCTGCGACCGCATCTCGCTGATGCACGCGGGCAAGGTCCTCGCCTGCGACACCCCGGCGGCGCTGCAACGCCAGTTTGCCGGAGAGACGCTGGAAGCGGCCTTCGTCACTTGCCTGGAACAGGCTCAGGGCGCTCAGCCATCAGCGCCTGTGGCCGAACCGCAAATGGCGCCACCGAGCGCAGCGACAACACCGCTGCCCCGTCACGGTTTCAGCCTCGGTCGCCTGTTGGCCGTGGCCAGTCGCGAAGGCAAGGAGCTGTTGCGCGACAAAGTGCGCATGGCGTTCGCATTGGCCGGGGCGATTTTCATGATGGTGATCTTCGGTTACGGCATCTCGCTGGACGTGGAAAACCTCGCGTTTGCCGTGTACGACCAGGATCAGACGCCGCAGAGCCGAGCTTATCTGGAGGCGTTTCGCGGCTCCCGGTACTTCGACGAACAGCCGGCCATTCATGATCCGCAGGAACTGCACCGGCGCCTGCAACGCTCGGAAATCAAACTGGCGCTGGAGATTCCCCCCGGATTCGGCCGCGATCTGTACGCCGGGCGCCAACCCGCCGTGGCGGCGTGGCTGGATGGCGGCATGCCGTTTCGCGCCGAAACCAGCCGTAACTATGTTGAAGCCGTGCACCTGGGCAATCTGCAACAGCTGGCCGAACAAAGTAGCCCGGCGCTGGCCCACCCGGCGGCCGCTAGTCTGGAAACCCGCTTTCGCTACAACCAGGACGTGGTCAGCGTCAACGCCATCGGCCCCGGGGTCATGGCGCTGATCCTCGCCTTCATTCCGGCGATGCTCACGGCGCTCGGCATCGTGCGCGAAAAGGAGTTGGGCTCGATCACCAATTTCTACGCCACACCCCTGACCCGTCTGGAGTTTCTGCTGGGCAAACAGGCGCCGTACCTGCTGGTCAGTCTGGTCAATCTCGCGCTGCTGGTAGCGATGAATCGCTGGCTGTTCGGCGTGCCGTTCAAGGGCAGCCTGCTGACGCTGGCGTTCGGCGGCCTGCTGTACGTGCTGGCGACCACCAGCATGGGCCTGCTGATCTCGGCATTCACCCGCACACAAATCGCCGCGATCCTCGGCACCATGATCATCACCAGCCTGCCGACCATCCAGTTCTCCGGGCTGATCGTGCCGCGCTCGTCGCTGGAAGGTGCGGCAGCAGTGATGGGCATGCTGTTTCCGGCGGGGCACTTCCTCGACATCGCGGTGGGTACGTTCACCAAAGCGCTGGACTTGCGTCAGCTGTGGCCGCAGTGCCTGGCGCTATTCGGGTTCTTTGTCGGGTTCACCGGGCTGAGCCTGATCATGCTGAAAAAGCAGGAGGCCTGATGCACAAGTTCGCGCACATCCTGCGCCTGGGACTCAAGGAGCTGACCAGCCTGCGCCATGACAGCGTGTTGCTGCTGTTCCTGTTCTACGCTTTCACCGTGGCGATCTACATGCCCGCCGCCGGTTCGGTGATCGGCGTGCACAACGCCAGCGTGGCCATCGTCGACGAAGACCACAGCGCCCTCTCACGCCAATTGGCCCAGGCCCTGCAGCCGCCGGAATTCCAGACGCCGGTGTTGTTGCCTTATGCGCAGCTGGACCAAGTGATGGACAGCGGCCAGTACACCTTCGTGATCAATATTCCGGCGGGCTTTCAAACCGACCTGCTGGCGGCGCGGCAACCGGCGATTCAGGTCAACGTCGATGCCACAGCCATGAGCCAAGCGTTCATGGGCGCCGGCTACATCGGCCGGATCTTCCAGCGCGAATTGCTCGACTATGCCGGTCAGGGCGGTGCAGCGGCCAAGGCACCCGTGCAACTGACTACTCGCGCCCTGTTCAACACCAATCTGGAGGGCGGCTGGTTTCTGGCGGTGATTCAGATCGTCAACAACATCACCATTCTGGCGATCATCCTCACCGGCACGGCGCTGCTGCGCGAACGCGAACACGGCACGCTCGACCATTTGCTGGTGCTGCCGCTGACGGCGCTGGAAATCATGCTGGCGAAAATCTGGAGCAACCTGCTGGTGGTGGTGTTGTGCACCTGGCTGTCGCTGGAGGTGGTGGTCAAAGGCCTGTTGGGTGTGCCGTTGGCCGGCTCGATGAGTCTGTTTTTGCTGGTGACTGCGGTTTATCTGTTTGCCAGTACCGCGCTGGGTATCTTTCTGGCGACGCTGGCGCGCTCGACGCCGCAGTTCGGTCTGCTGGCGATTCCGGTGATCATCCCGATGTTGCTGCTGTCCGGCGGCAGCACGCCATTGGACAGCATGCCGCAGTGGCTGCAATGGGTCATGCAGGGCTCGCCGTCCACACACTTTGTCAGCCTCAGCGCCGCGATTCTGTTTCGCGACGCCGGGCTGAGCGTGGTCTGGCCGGACTTGCTGGCGCTGACGGCTATCGGCCTGCTGTTCTTCGTCATCGCGTTGGCGCGCTTTCGCAAGAGCCTGGCGTCCTGAACAGCGGCCAGCGTGGTTACTGAATGATCAGGTTGTTGAACAACAGATCTTCAACCACCGGTTTGCCGGTCTCGTCATTCATCACTTGCTGGGTCTGCTTCAGGGCTTCCTGACGCAGCTTTTCCTTGCCTTCGATGCTGCCCATCGCCTCGGTGGTCTGCTGAGTGAACAGCGCCACCAGTTGATTGCGAATCAGCGGCTCGTTGGCCTTGACCAGTTTGGTCGCCTCTTCGCCGGTCACACGCAGCGCCACGTCGGCCTTGTAGACCTTCAGCTTGGGCGTGCCGTCCAGCCCGTAGTTGCCCACGAACGGCGGGCTCAGGGTGATGTAGTTGACCTTCGGCGCCTCGCCTTCTTTGGCTTCTTCGGCCAGCGCTGCCACAGGCAGAGACAGGGCCAGCAACAACATGATCCACGCTTTCACAATTCGCTCCTTATCCGGTTTGCGGCCTAGCATAACGACCCGCCGCGCAAGCACAAGCTTATGGCTGACTATCAGGGCCGGGCATGCTCGTTGACCCGTTGACTGACACACCTACACTTATCGGCCATCACTCCCAAAGGAATAGCCCTGATGAAAGCCGTGCTGTGCAAAGCCTTCGGCCCTGCCGAATCGCTGGTGCTGGAAGACGTCGCCAGTCCTGTCGCGAAGAAGAACGAAATCCTGCTGGAGGTGCACGCCGCCGGGGTCAACTTCCCGGACACGCTGATCATCGAGGGCAAGTATCAGTTCAAGCCGCCCTTCCCGTTTTCGCCGGGGGGCGAAGCGGCCGGCGTGGTCAGCGCCGTCGGTGAGAAAGTCAGCCACCTGAAAGTCGGCGACCGGGTCATGGCCCTGACCGGCTGGGGCAGCTTCGCCGAACAGGTCGCGGTGCCGGGTTACAACGTGCTGCCGATCCCGCCGTCGATGGATTTCAACACCGCCGCCGCGTTCAGCATGACCTACGGCACTTCGATGCACGCCCTCAAGCAACGGGCCAACCTGCAACCGGGCGAGACCCTGCTGGTGCTCGGCGCTTCCGGTGGCGTGGGCCTGGCGGCAGTGGAAATCGGTAAAGCCATGGGCGCCCGGGTCATCGCCGCCGCCAGCAGCGCGGAAAAACTTGCCGTGGCCAAGGCCGCTGGCGCCGATGAACTGATCAACTACAGCGAAACCAGCCTCAAGGACGAAATCAAACGCCTCACCGATGGCCAGGGCGCCGACGTGATCTACGACCCGGTCGGCGGCGACCTGTTCGACCAGGCCATCCGCGCCATCGCCTGGAACGGCCGCCTGCTGGTGGTCGGCTTCGCCAGCGGACGCATCCCCGAGCTGCCGGTCAACCTCGCCCTGCTCAAGGGCGCCGCGGTACTCGGCGTGTTCTGGGGCTCCTTCGCCCAGCGCCAGCCGCAGGACAACGCGGCGAACTTCCAGCAACTGTTCAGCTGGTTCGCCGAGGGCAAGTTGAAACCGCTGGTGTCGCAGGTGTATCCGCTGAGTAATGCGGCGCAGGCGATTAATGATCTGGGCCAGCGCAAGGCGGTGGGCAAGGTGGTGGTGCAGGTGCGCTGAAACCGTAGTCTGTTTCAGCCGCCGGGCGATGGTGCCGCGTCGCCCGACAACAGGTGCTCCTGCACCTTCAGGCTGCGCGACGGAATCAACCGTCCCTTGTCATCGAAGCGCAGGACGATCAGCCAGTCGAAGACCTCATCCGGCCATTTTTCCTGACCCATCAGGGCTGTGGGGTCGCCGCCAAAGGCTTTGAGCAGTTTATTGATATGGCCGTGATGCCAGGCGATCAGCACCGTCTGCGCCTGATTGCTCTTGCGCAACAGTTTGACCAGTTGATGCAGATCGCCATTGACGAAGGGCTGCTCGATCGCAAGGTTCAGGCGCTGGGCCAGCGGGGTCAGGGTCAGGCGTGAGCGCGAACTTTCCGGGGTATCGCCGGCAGCGATCAAACGCTGGGGCGTGAGTGTCTGGCCGTCGAGTTTCAGCGGATTGAAATAGTCGACGTAGGCGGCGGCGCGTTGCTCGCCTCGGGCATTGAGCACCGATCCTGTATCCGGTTTTTCCGCATGCCGAATGATCAGCACCGTGGCGTTGCGCAGGCCGGAATGCGAAGGATGATCGGTGACGATCAATGTCAGCAACACGACGGCAAGTCCCGCTGCCACCAAAAATCTCGGCATCAACATGCGAACCTTCAGTGACATTGCTTATCTCGGCTGATCAATCGGCTGAACGGGCCGCGAGTCTAAGTCACTCCATGTAGATAAGTGGTGAAAACGCCCTGTTCTTACAGCTGAGCGACAGGTTCGTAAAAGAACGTGCGACTTCCAACATTTTCCGCTGTTTTGCCGATGCGAACCGGTGCTATTTTCGGTAACGAAACTGTAACATTCGCATCCGCAGTCAAAACAAGAAATCTGGAGCTCTTGAATGTTTGCTTTCTTTCGTCCTGCCGCACATCAGGCTCCATTGCCTGAAGAAAAAATAGACAGTACTTACCGACGCCTGCGCTGGCAGATCTTCGCCGGTATCTTCTTTGGCTACGCGGGTTACTACCTGCTGCGCAAAAACTTCTCGCTGGCCATGCCGTACCTGATCGACGAAGGCTACAGCCGTGGCGATCTGGGTCTGGCGATGTCGGCCATCGCCATTGCCTACGGCCTGTCGAAGTTCCTGATGGGGCTGGTGTCCGACCGTTCCAACCCACGTTATTTCCTGCCGTTCGGCCTGCTGGTGTCCGCCGGGGTGATGTTCATTTTCGGTTTCGCGCCTTGGGCGACTTCCAGCGTGACCATGATGTTCATCCTGCTGTTCATCAACGGCTGGGCCCAGGGCATGGGCTGGCCGCCGAGCGGACGCACCATGGTGCACTGGTGGTCGCAGAAGGAACGCGGCGGCGTGGTTTCGGTGTGGAACGTGGCGCATAACGTCGGTGGCGGTCTGATCGGCCCGCTGTTCCTGATCGGCATGGGCCTGTTCAATGACTGGCACGCAGCCTTCTACGTTCCGGCAGCGGTGGCGCTGGGCGTGGCGGTGTTTGCCTTCATCACCATGCGTGACACCCCGCAATCGGTCGGCCTGCCGCCGATCGAGAAGTACAAGAACGATTACCCGGAAGGCTACGACGCCAGCCACGAAGACGAATTCAGCGCCAAGGAAATTTTCGTCAAATACGTGCTGCGCAACAAAATGCTCTGGTACATCGCCATGGCCAACGTGTTCGTTTACCTGCTGCGCTACGGCGTACTGGATTGGGCGCCGACCTACCTGAAAGAAGCCAAAGGTTTCACCGTGGATAAAACCTCGTGGGCCTATTTCTTCTACGAGTGGGCGGGCATTCCGGGCACGCTGCTGTGCGGCTGGATGTCGGACAAGATCTTCCGTGGCAATCGTGGCCTGACCGGCATGGTGTTCATGGCGCTGGTGACCGTGGCGACGCTGGTGTACTGGCTGAACCCGGCCGGCAACCCGACGGTGGACATGATCGCGCTGTTCTCGATCGGCTTCCTGATCTATGGCCCGGTGATGCTGATCGGCCTGCAGGCGCTGGAACTGGCACCGAAGAAAGCCGCCGGCACGGCTGCGGGCTTCACCGGTCTGTTCGGTTACCTGGGTGGTTCGGTCGCGGCGAGTGCGGCGATGGGCTACACCGTTGACCACTTCGGCTGGAACGGTGGTTTTGTCCTGCTGGTGGGCGCTTGCCTGCTGTCGATGGCCTTCCTGGCCCCGACCCTATGGCACAAGCAAGTCGCCAGTCAGAGCCGCGAAGCCGTCGCCTGATCGGCTTTTGACTGACAGCGCTTGAGCCGCGCCTCCAGATTTCGATCCGGCATGGCGTGGCTGCGCAGGGCGTGGGCGGTCTGCTCGACATAATCGCGAGTGGTGCCGTAACGCCCGCAAGCGCTTTCGAACACCTGACTCAGCACATGATCCGGCAAGTTGCCGGCATAGCTGGGCAGGTGTCGCTCCAAAACAAACCCCAACGCCTGAACCTGGCTACCATCCTCAAGACGGCAGTTGAGCCAGTGCGGGCGATAGGACGGGAACGGCATCTCGCGTTTCCACAGCGCGTACAGCGCAGCGTCGAGGTTCTCTTCCGGCAGCCGATAGGCGAAGCCGCTGCATGAACCGCCGCGATCCAGACCAAATACCAGCCCGGGCATTTCCGGCGTCCCCCGATGCTCGTGCGACCACAAATACAGGCCGCGGTGGTAGCCATGGACGCGCCCGCGCACCCGCTCCACCGCCGTACATTCCGGGCGCCAGATCAGCGACCCGTAGGCGAACAGCCACACCGGGCCGCCCTTGTGGCGCGCCATGGTCGATTGCATCGAGACGAGAAGTTGTTCGTGGGTCAGCTGCGGCCCCAGATCGAGCCGCGGAGGGTAAGCCAGATTCACAAAAGCAGATTCAATGGCTGTCATGACGGAAGTGTTCGGCCCCGCAAGTATTACAAGATGTAAGCACAATTCGCTGGATAGAACATATAGCAGTAACTGTAAAACGAAAAGTGCTAAAGGATGTATGGCCTGCCCGATAGCGCTAACTGGGGGTTATCAGCCCCGGCTATGCGGCTTTATATAGCCTAATACCATTGCAGAAATATCTTAAATACCCGAATGAAATATGCATAAGCCTTCGCTTGTTCAGGTTTCGTTCATGAAGGCGCGGGAAACTTCCTACTAAAATGTCGGACTTTCTTTCTTCTCCGTCGCTGAACGCCTACGTATAACGGCCTTCCTCTGGCGCAAGCCATCCCGTTTAACTGAGGCTGCACTATGAAAATCCCAAGACTTCTGGCCGCGTTGCTGATGGCTCAGGCCGGCCATGCATTGGCCGAGGACAATGCGCAAGGCAAAGGCTTCTGGTATGCCCAGACCAGTGTCTACACCCGACATTACTCGCCCGACCCCGAACACAATAATCATCAGGACTTGATCGGCATCGAACGCAATCAGGCTTCCGGCTGGGTATTTGGCGGGGCAACTTTCCGTAACTCGTTCCGCCAGCGCTCGAACTACGCCTATGTCGGCAAGCGCTATGACAGCAGCGAATATCCGCTGTATCTGAAACTCACGGGTGGACTGTTGCAGGGTTATCACGGTGATTACAAGGACAAGATTCCTTTGAACCGCTACGGCGTTGCGCCGGTGATCATTCCGTCCGTCGGGACTCACTACGGCCCATTGGCCGCCGAGCTGGTATTTCTCGGCGCCAATGCGGCGATGGTGACTGGCGGCGTACGTTTCTAGAAGCGCGGCTCAGGCGCGGGACGCAAGAGCTCGGCTCAATTCGCGCGGCTCAAGAGCGCGGCGCATACGCAAATACATCGGCGCGCATCTGGTGCGCATCCATCCCGGCTTCCACCAGCGCATCCAGCGTGCCGTAGACCATCGCCGGCGAGCCGCTGGCGTAGACGTGCAGGGACTTCAGATCGGCGAAGTCTTCACACACGGCCTGGTGCAACATCCCGCAGCGCCCTTCCCAACCGCACTGGTCGCTGACGACTTTGTGCAGGAACAGATTGGGCAGCTTCAGCCATTCGTCCCAATGCTCGATGTCGTAGAAATCTTCCGGACGGCGTACGCCCCAGTACAGATGCACCGGGTGTTTGAAGCCGTTGGCGCGGCAGTGTTCGATCAGGCTGTGGATCTGGCCCATGCCGGTGCCGGCGGCGATCAACACCAGTGGCCCGTCAGGCAACTCGGCGAGGTGAGTGTCACCGAATGGCAGCTCGACGCGCACCATCGCGTTGCGTTGCAACTGCTCGATCAGACTTAGTGCACTGGCCTCACGGGCCAGCACGTGGATTTCCAGATCGCGCCCGCCGTGCGGCGCCGAGGCCATGGAGAACGCCGACTTCTCGCCGTTTTCACGCTCGATCATCAGGTACTGCCCGGCGTGATAACGCGGCGGCTTGCCGGCCGGCGCACGCAGGCGCACGCGCCAGGTGTCGCCACCGACATCCCGGCATTCGATGACCTGACACGACAGGCTGCGCACCGGCAGTTCTCCCAGCGCGAGCACGCCATCCCACAGCAGGACGCAGTCTTCCAGCGGCTCGGCTATGCAAGTGTAGAACTCGCCGTGGTCGTGCACCTTGCCGGCCTGCTCGACCCGGCCTTCCACCAGCAGCGCCGCACATACGTGGCAATTGCCGTTGCGGCAGCTTTGCGGGCATTCATAGCCCAGGCGCCGCGCACCATCGAGAATCCGCTCGCCGGGCCGTATCTCAAGCACCGCTCCGGAGGGCTGCAGGGTTACACGCATCAATCTATTCCTAACTGATTCCAGATGGCATCGATCCGCTGGGTGACGGCGTCGTCCTTGACGATTACGCGGCCCCACTCGCGAGTGGTTTCGCCCGGCCACTTGTGGGTGGCATCCAGGCCCATTTTCGAGCCCAGGCCGGACACCGGCGAGGCGAAGTCGAGGTAGTCGATCGGCGTGTTGTCGATCATCACCGTGTCGCGCTTGGGGTCCATGCGCGTGGTGATGGCCCAGATCACGTCGTTCCAGTCCCGGGCGTTGATATCGTCGTCAGTGACGATAACGAACTTGGTGTACATGAACTGTCGCAAAAACGACCAGACACCGAGCATCACGCGCTTGGCATGCCCCGGATACGACTTCTTCATCGTCACCACGGCCATGCGGTACGAGCAGCCTTCCGGCGGCAGGTAGAAATCGGTGATTTCCGGGAACTGCTTCTGCAGGATCGGCACGAACACTTCGTTCAGCGCCACGCCGAGGATCGCCGGCTCATCCGGTGGACGGCCGGTGTAGGTGCTGTGATAGATCGGCTTGATCCGGTGGGTAATGCGCTCGACGGTGAACACCGGGAAGCTGTCGACTTCGTTGTAGTAACCGGTGTGGTCGCCGTACGGGCCTTCGTCGGCCATTTCGCCCGGATGAATCACCCCTTCGAGGATGATCTCGGCAGTGGCCGGCACTTGCAGGTCGTTGCCACGGCACTTGACGAGCTCGGTGCGGTTACCGCGCAACAGGCCGGCGAAAGCGTATTCGGAGAGACTGTCCGGCACCGGCGTCACGGCGCCGAGGATGGTCGCAGGGTCGGCGCCCAGCGCCACGGAGACCGGGAACGGCTGGCCCGGGTGCTTCTCGCACCACTCACGGAAGTCCAGCGCACCGCCACGGTGGCTGAGCCAGCGCATGATCACCTTGTTGCGGCCGATCACTTGCTGACGGTAGATGCCGAGGTTCTGGCGATCCTTGTTCGGGCCTTTGGTGACGGTCAGGCCCCAAGTGATCAGCGGGCCGACGTCGCCGGGCCAGCAGGTCTGCACCGGCAGCATCGCCAGGTCGACGTCGTCGCCTTCGATGACCACTTCCTGGCACACCGCGTCTTTGACGACTTTCGGCGCCATCGAGATGATCTTGCGGAAGATCGGCAGTTTCGACCACGCATCCTTCAAGCCCTTCGGTGGCTCCGGCTCCTTGAGGAAAGCCAGCAGCTTGCCGATCTCGCGCAGTTCGCTGACCGACTCGGCGCCCATGCCCATGGCCACCCGCTCCGGGGTGCCAAACAGGTTGCCGAGCACCGGGATGTCGTAGCCGGTCGGCTTCTCGAACAGCAGCGCCGGGCCCTTGGCCCGCAGTGTGCGGTCGCACACCTCGGTCATCTCCAGCACCGGCGAGACGGGAATCTGGATGCGTTTCAACTCTCCGCGCTGCTCAAGCTGCTGCACGAAATCCCGAAGATCCTTGAATTTCATTGACGATGGCACCCTCAAAATAGGCGTACATCCTACCTGCTATGCAGCCCTGTGGCAGCCTGTCGCTGCTTACTTGGCTGCATTCGTCTGCGCTTTGCCAAGGTTTTCCCGGCCTTGCAGGCCGATAAACAGCGGCTCGAGGATCGGCGCCACAAACCGCGCACCGACTTCGGACAGGTGATTGTCATCGGTGTACAGCGAGTAGCCGCCGAGCTCGGCGTGGCACAGGCCGTTTTCATCACACAGTCGCGGCGCCGGATCGACCACGCGCACCGCCGGATCATTCTGCGCCAACTGCGCGAACAACTGACTGATGAACACCTGACGCTTGTGGTGCGCCTCGACGTCCAGGCCGACGTCATCCACCGGACGATCGAGCATCGCCAGTCGCGTCAGCCGATACGGCGGGCTGAATGCCTGCAACGGCGCCTCTTTCACCAGCCATACGCGATGCCCGGCTGCCCGCAATTGTGCGACGCGAGTGCGCAGGCCTTCGGCAAAACGCTGCTCGGCCTCGGCGCGATCGTAACGACCATCTGGCGTTCTCAAGACATGCCCGAGATCACCCTTGGCATCGCCGTACAGGTACAGGCTCCAGCGGGCGACCAGCACCACATCGCTGATCGCCTGGGTTTTCAGCCCCTGCTCGACCCGCTTGTTGAAGCGTGCACAAACCCCGTCATGCTCCAGCCCATCGACCGGAATGCAACCCGGAGAACTGGCCAGAATCACGCTGACACCGTGAGCTTTGGCACCGTCATCGAACACCGGGATCAGCGCCGTGGCATGGCTGTCGCCCCAGACCATCGCGCGGGTCGGCAGATCCGCCACGCCGTAATGGCAGAACAGCTTGTCGTCCGGGGTCTTGTCGTCCGCCAGACATGCCATCAGCTCCGGCCGCCACTCGCGGCCCTTGGCATATTGCAGCGCCTGCTCGGACAGGCGCCATGGCAAGCCATCGGTCCAGCGCAGTGATTGCCCGGCCAGACCGAGCACCAGGATCCCGCAGAAACCGGCCAGCAGAATCTGCCGACGACCGGCGAGCAAGCGCCGTTCACGGAACGGCGTTTCGACGAACTTCCACGACAGATAACCCAGCACCAGGGTCAGCAGAATCAACCCGGCCGTGTCGAGCGCGCCCGGCTCATCGACACTGGCGTAGCTGGAAAACACGAATACCGGCCAGTGCCACAAATACCAGGAATAGGAGATCAGCCCGAGGCCGACCATCACCCGACTGCTCAACAATTGACCAACCAGCGTTTCGCGATGACCGTTGGCCAGAATCAGCAGCACCACGCCCAGCACCGGCAGCAACGCGGTGACACCCGGGAACGGCGTCGACTTGTCATAGGCAAACACCGCCAGCAGGATCAACCCCATGCCGAGCAGGCTCAAGGCCTGGGCGGCCAGCGGCTTCAAGCGCCAGGCGTGTTTCGGCGCAACCGCCAGCATCGCCCCGGCCAGCAACTCCCAGGCGCGCATCGGCAGCAGGAAGAAGGCTTTCTCCGGATGATGCTGGATCGCCCACACACTCAGCCCGAACGACACCAGCAGCACGCCGAACAGCGTCAGCCGCCAGTGTTTCAGGCGGCTCGAGAGCAACGTCAGCAGCAGCGGGAAGAAGATATAGAACTGCTCCTCCACCGCCAGTGACCACGTGTGCAACAGCGGTTTCAGGTCAGAGGCAACGTCGAAGTAGCCGTCCTGACGCATGAACAGGATGTTCGAGACGAACGTCACCTGATAGCGCACCGAACGCCCCAGCTCTTCGTAGTCCTTGGGCGCCAGCAGGAACCAGCCCACCGCCAGCACCGCAATGATCATCGCGAACAGCGCCGGCAGAATCCGCCGCGCACGCCGCGCCCAGAACTCGACGAAGCTGAAACGGCCAGCCTGACGCTGATTCCAGATGATCGAGGTGATGAGGTAGCCGGAAATCACGAAGAACACGTCCACGCCGACAAAACCGCCGGTAAACCCCGGGACGCCAAAATGGAACAGCACCACGGCGATCACCGCGACTGCTCGCAGGCCGTCGATATCCCTTCGATAAGCGAGTGTGCTCATAAAATCTTTAATGCCAATCAGGTGGTTGTTTTTTGTACAGCATGAGCCTTAATCACAGAGGCTCCGAGCGCTGTTTGTGGGTTGCCCGATCACAGACCTTACCAGATCAGGAACCTCCCATTGCCGGGGTAAATTTCATGCAAAAAAAAGGCGCCCCCCAAAGGGGCGCCCTTTTTATCGGTTCAACCGGCGATGTTACTTGCGCTTCATCGACAGGAAGAACTCGTCGTTGGTCTTGGTCGTTTTCAGCTTGTCGACCAGGAACTCGATGGCAGCCACTTCGTCCATCGGGTGCAGCAGCTTGCGCAGGATCCACATGCGCTGCAGTTCGTCGTCGGCGGTCAGCAACTCTTCGCGGCGGGTGCCGGAACGGTTGATGTTGATGGCCGGGAACACACGCTTCTCGGCGATCTTGCGATCCAGAGGCAGTTCCATGTTGCCGGTACCCTTGAACTCTTCGTAGATCACTTCGTCCATCTTCGAGCCGGTTTCAACCAGCGCGGTGGCGATAATGGTCAGCGAGCCGCCTTCTTCGATGTTGCGCGCAGCACCGAAGAAACGCTTCGGTTTCTCCAGGGCGTGAGCATCGACACCACCGGTCAGCACCTTGCCGGAGCTCGGGATCACGGTGTTGTAGGCACGGGCCAGACGGGTGATGGAGTCGAGCAGGATCACCACGTCCTTCTTGTGTTCGACCAGGCGCTTGGCCTTCTCGATCACCATTTCGGCAACCTGCACGTGACGGGTCGGCGGTTCGTCGAAGGTCGAGGCAACCACTTCGCCGCGCACGGTGCGCTGCATTTCGGTCACTTCTTCCGGACGTTCATCGATCAACAGCACGATCAGGTGAACTTCAGGGTTGTTACGGGCGATGTTCGCCGCGATGTTCTGCAGCATGATCGTCTTACCGGCTTTCGGCGGTGCAACGATCAGACCACGCTGGCCTTTGCCGATCGGGGCGCACAGGTCGATCACACGACCGGTCAAGTCTTCGGTGGAACCGTTGCCGGCTTCCATCTTCATGCGCACGGTCGGGAACAGCGGGGTCAGGTTCTCGAAGAGAATCTTGTTCTTCGCGTTCTCCGGACGATCGAAGTTGATCGTGTCGACCTTGAGCAGAGCGAAGTAACGCTCGCCTTCCTTCGGAGGGCGGATCTTGCCAACGATGGTGTCACCGGTGCGCAAGTTGAAACGACGGATCTGGCTCGGCGAGACGTAGATATCGTCCGGGCCGGCGAGGTAGGAAGCGTCAGCGGAGCGCAGGAAGCCGAAGCCGTCCTGGAGAATCTCCAGCACGCCATCACCGGAGATTTCCTCGCCGCTTTTCGCGTGCTTTTTCAGCAGGGAGAAAATCACGTCCTGCTTGCGCGAACGGGCCATATTTTCTATGCCCATCTGTTCGGCCAATTCGAGCAGTTCGGTAATCGGCTTTTGCTTGAGTTCAGTCAGATTCATATAGGAATGACGTAATCATTTATGGAGGGGGGAAATTAAGCTTTTGGCTTAATGAGGCCGCGCCGCGGAGAAGGCGACAGGATCGCGAACTTGTTCGAAAAGGAGTGCGTCGGCGACGGCTAGCAGGGGGCAGTGGAGAAACCAGTGCGGGGCCGAATGTACCACCTGAGTTTCGGAGCGTCTAGCCCTGAATACGCAAAAAGCCCCGCAAATTGCGAGGCTTTTTTTCGGCGATTTACTGCGACGCTTAGATGTTGGCGTCGAGGAAAGCAGCCAGTTGCGACTTCGACAGGGCGCCGACTTTGGTCGCTTCAACGTTGCCGTTCTTGAACAGCATCAGCGTCGGGATACCACGCACGCCGTGCTTGGCCGGGGTTTCCTGGTTTTCGTCAATGTTCAGTTTGGCGATGGTCAGCTTGCCTTTGTAAGTCTCGGCAATCTCGTCCAGAACCGGAGCGATCATTTTGCAAGGGCCGCACCATTCAGCCCAGTAGTCGACCAGTACAGCGCCTTCGGCCTTGAGTACGTCGGCTTCGAAGCTGGCGTCGCTAACGTGTTTGATAAGATCGCTGCTCATGGAATTCTCCAGGTTGTAAGCAAAAAAACGTGGCCCATCATAGCCGCCCTTCCCTTGTTCAGGAAGCCGCAGTTGATTGAGTCTTGCTATGGCACTCGATGAGTTTGGGTATAGCCCAAGTCACGCCGTGGCGGGGGCAATGAAGGAAATTCCGGTGCGCAGGGCGGCGTTGCGCACGTGTTCCTGCATGGCCTTCTGGGCCGCAGCGGAGGCCCGGCGCGCCAGTGCACGAAGGATCTTGCGGTGCTCATGCCAGGTTTCCATCGCCCGTTCGGCGCGGATGAACGGTAGCTTCTGGCTCTCCAGAAAGATCTCGGCGCTGGCGGTGAGGATGCTCAGCATCGCCTGATTGCCGCTGGCCAGCAGAATACGCCGATGGAATTCGAAGTCGAGTTTCGCCGCGGCCTCGAAGTCGCCGGCCTTCAATTGCTCGCGCATCGCCGCAACGTTGTCCTCCAGCGCATCCAGGTCAAGCGTGCTCAAGGTCACCGCCGCCAGCCCGGCGGCAAACCCCTCCAGCGCATAGCGCAACTGAAAGATATCGAGCGGCGAGGCCTGCGCTGCGAACGGCCAGCCCGGCGCATTGTCACCCTGCGCAATGTCCACCGGTGCCTGCACGAACACGCCTTTGCCCGGCTGGATGCTGACCACGCCCAGCGCACTGAGTGACGACAGCGCCTCGCGCAACGACGCCCGACTGACCCCCAGTTGCACCGCCAGATCCCGTTGCGACGGCAACGCATCGCCCGCACCGAAACCCTGCTCGGTGATCAGTTTGCGAATGGCTTGCAGCGCCACTTCGGGTACGGCGCGGGAGATCGAGTTCATGGTTTTTCAGACGAGCCAGGCCAAGGTGCGGCTAGTTGTAAAGCTATTCGCCGGATCCGGCAAGTCGTGCCCCAGCGGGGTTCGGCGCCCGCTGCCGGTGCGCCATCGGAGTGCGAAAAACAACCTGACTGTTCAGACCAGTAAGACCGAACAAACCCGGCAAACCCGCGGCCTGCCGGGGATAAATCCGGGTATTGGCACGGCCCGTGCTCTGTCCGATCGCAGAAATCACTTCCCGTCGATCCGGAGATTTGCCATGACCCTGCGTTACCGAGCCCTCCTCGCCGCTCTGTTTTCCAGCCTGATGCTGAGCCAGATCCCCGCCCACGCCGATGGCCTGGAAGACGTGGTCAAACGCGGCACACTGAAAGTTGCCGTGCCTCAGGACTTCCCGCCATTCGGCTCGGTCGGCCCGGACATGAAACCCCGTGGCCTGGATATCGACACGGCGAAGCTGCTGGCTGATCAACTTAAGGTCAAACTCGAACTGACCCCGGTCAACAGCACCAACCGCATCCCGTTCCTCACCACCGGCAAGGTCGACCTGGTGATCTCCAGCCTCGGCAAGAACCCGGAGCGCGAGAAAGTCATCGACTTCTCCCACGCCTACGCGCCTTTCTACCTCGCGGTGTTCGGCCCGCCTGATGCCGCCGTCACTACGCTCGACGACCTCAAGGGCAAAACCATCAGCGTCACCCGTGGCGCGATCGAAGACATCGAGCTGACCAAGGTCGCCCCCGAAGGCGTGACCATCAAGCGCTTCGAAGACAACAACTCGACCATCGCCGCCTACCTCGCCGGCCAGGTCGATCTGATCGCCAGCGGCAACGTGGTGATGGTGGCGATCAGCGAGAAGAACCCGAAACGCGTGCCGGCGCTGAAAGTGAAGCTCAAGGATTCGCCGGTCTACGTCGGCGTGAACAAAAACGAGCCCGCGCTGCTGGGCAAGGTCAACGAGATCCTCGCCACCGCCAAGGCTGACGGCGCGCTGGAGAAAAACTCGCAGACCTGGCTCAAAGAGCCGCTGCCGGCCGATCTCTGATCGGTCGCGCGGGAGACAATCGATGGCTTATCAGTTCGATTTCATGCCGGTGGTGCAAAACACCGACCTGCTGCTGCGCGGCGCGCTGTTCACCCTGGAGCTGACGGCGATTGGCGCGCTGTTCGGGGTCGGCGTGGGCATCGTCGGCGCACTGGTGCGGGCGTGGAACATCCGCCCGTTCTCGGCACTCTTCGGCGTCTACGTCGAGTTGATCCGCAACACGCCATTTCTGGTGCAACTGTTCTTCATCTTCTTCGGCCTGCCCTCGCTCGGGGTGCAGATTTCCGAGTGGCAGGCGGCGGTGCTGGCGATGGTGATCAACCTCGGCGCGTATTCGACCGAGATCATCCGCGCCGGCATCCAGGCGATTCCGCGCGGACAACTGGAAGCCGCTGCCGCACTGGCGATGAGCCGTTTCGAAGCGTTCCGCCATGTGGTCCTGCTGCCGGCGCTGGGCAAGGTCTGGCCGGCCCTGAGCAGCCAGATCATCATCGTCATGCTCGGTTCGGCGGTGTGTTCGCAGATCGCCACCGAGGAGCTGAGCTTCGCCGCCAACTTCATTCAGTCGCGCAACTTCCGCGCCTTTGAAACCTATGCGCTGACCACGCTGATCTACCTGTGCATGGCGCTGCTGATCCGCCAGTTGCTGAACTGGATCGGCCGCCGCTATATCGCGAGGAGCAGCCGATGAGCGATTTCACCTTCTGGGACATCCTGCGCAACCTGCTCACCGGCCTGCAATGGACGCTGGCACTGTCGCTGGTGGCGTTCATTGGCGGCGGGATCGTCGGACTGCTGATTCTGATCATGCGCATCTCGAAAAACCCGTTGCCGAGCAATATCGCCCGCACCTGGATCGAGCTGTTCCAGGGCACACCGCTGCTGATGCAGCTGTTTCTGGTGTTCTTCGGCGTGGCGCTGGCCGGGATCGAGATCTCGCCGTGGATGGCGGCGGCGATTGCCCTGACATTGTTCACCAGCGCCTATCTGGCGGAGATCTGGCGCGGTTGCGTCGAAGCGATCCCCAATGGCCAGTGGGAAGCCTCGTCGAGCCTGGCGCTGAATCCGCTGGAGCAATTGCGTTACGTGATCCTGCCGCAGGCGCTACGCATCGCGGTGGCGCCGACTGTGGGCTTCTCGGTGCAAGTGGTCAAAGGCACTGCGGTGACCTCGATCATCGGTTTCACCGAGCTGACCAAGACCGGCGGCATGCTCGCCAACGCCACCTTCGAACCGTTCATGGTCTACGGCCTCGTCGCCCTCGGCTACTTCCTGCTCTGCTACCCCTTGTCGCTCAGTGCGCGCTACCTGGAAAGGAGACTGCATGCCTCTGCTTAGAATTTCCGCCCTGCATAAATACTACGGCGATCACCACGTGCTCAAAGGCATCGACCTGAGCGTCGAGGAAGGCCAGGTGGTGGCGATCATCGGCCGCAGCGGCTCGGGCAAATCGACCCTGCTGCGCACTCTCAACGGCCTGGAGTCAATCAACGACGGAGTGATCGAAGTCGACGGCGAATACCTCGACGCCGCCCGCGCCGACCTGCGCAGCCTGCGGCAGAAAGTCGGCATGGTGTTCCAGCAGTTCAACCTGTTCCCGCACCTGACCGTCGGCGAAAACGTGATGCTCGCCCCGCAAGTGGTGCAGAAAGTACCGAAGGCCAAGGCGGCCGAACTGGCGCGCAAGATGCTCGAACGCGTCGGGCTGGGGGAGAAGTTCGACGCCTTCCCGGATCGGTTGTCTGGCGGACAGCAACAGCGCGTAGCGATTGCCCGGGCACTGGCGATGTCGCCGAAAGTGCTGCTGTGCGACGAAATCACCTCGGCGCTGGACCCGGAACTGGTCAACGAAGTGCTCGCCGTGGTGCGCCAACTGGCCAGGGAAGGCATGACGCTGATCATGGTGACCCACGAAATGCGCTTTGCCCGGGAAGTCGGCGACAAACTGGTGTTCATGCACCATGGCAAGGTGCATGAAGTGGGGGATCCGAAGGTGTTGTTTGCCAATCCGCAGACGGCGGAGCTGGCGAATTTCATTGGGACGGTCGAAACGACAGCCTGAAGGATTTGCAGTGGCTGTAATAGCCTCTTCGCGAGCAAGCCCGCTCCCACATTGGAACGCGGTCACCTGTGGGAGCGGGCTTGCTCGCGAATGGCCGCGCAGCGGTCTCAAGCTTTTATGCGCAGGATCAACGGTTTGAGCCATGCGCGTTGGCGTCAGCGTTTGATCGTGGCACGATGGCGGGGTTATCGACCGAGACCCCCTGACCATGCCGCAATCCAAAGCCAAGAATCTGTCCCTGATCGCCGCAATCGACCTGGGCTCCAACAGCTTCCACATGGTCGTGGCCAAGGCCCAGAACGGTGAAATCCGCATCCTGGAGCGCCTCGGAGAGAAAGTGCAGCTCGCCGCCGGTATCGACGATGAGCGCCATCTCAACGAAGAATCGATGCAGCGTGGCCTCGACTGCCTCAAGCGCTTTGCCCAACTGATCAACGGCATGCCACTGGGCGCCGTGCGGATCGTCGGCACCAACGCCCTGCGCGAAGCGCGCAACCGCTTGGAATTCATCCACCGCGCCGAAGAAATCCTCGGTCACCCGGTGGAAGTCATCTCCGGCCGTGAAGAAGCGCGGCTGATTTATCTGGGCGTTTCGCACACCCTCGCCGACACCCCGGGCAAGCGTCTGGTGGCCGACATCGGCGGCGGCAGTACTGAATTCATCATCGGGCAGCGTTTTGAACCGCTGCTGCGCGAAAGCCTGCAAATGGGCTGCGTCAGCTTCACCCAGCGTTATTTCAAGGACGGCAAGATCACCCCGGCCCGTTACGCCCAGGCGTACACGGCGGCACGGCTGGAGATCATGAGCATCGAGCACGCCCTGCACCGCCTGACCTGGGATGAAGCCATCGGCTCCTCGGGCACCATCCGCGCCATCGGCCTGGCGCTGAAGGCCGGCGGGCATGGCACCGGCGAAGTGAATGCCGAAGGCCTGGCGTGGCTCAAGCGTCGTCTGTTCAAACTGGGTGACGTCGACAAGATCGACTTCGAAGGCATCAAGCCTGACCGTCGGGCGATCTTCCCGGCGGGCCTGGCGATTCTTGAAGCGATCTTCGACGCCCTCGAACTGCAACGCATGGATCACTGCGAAGGCGCGCTGCGTGAAGGCGTACTCTACGACCTGCTCGGGCGCCATCACCACGAAGACGTGCGCGAACGCACCCTGACTTCGCTGATGGAGCGCTATCACGTCGATCTGGAACAAGCCGCGCGAGTTGAGCGCAAAGCCCTGCACGCCTTCGATCAGGTCGCCGCAGACTGGGAGCTGGATGACGGTATCTGGCGCGAACTGCTCGGTTGGGCAGCGAAAGTCCACGAAGTCGGCCTCGACATCGCGCACTACCACTACCACAAGCACGGCGCCTACCTGATCGAACACTCTGACCTCGCCGGTTTCTCCCGCGAAGACCAGCAAATGCTCGCCCTGCTGGTGCGCGGCCATCGCCGCAACATCCCCAAGGACAAGTTCGCCGAGTTCGGTGACGACGGCGACAAGCTGATCCGCCTGTGCGTGCTGCTGCGCTTCGCGATCCTGTTCCACCACATCCGTGGCACCCAGGCGATGCCACAAGTGACGCTGCATGCCAAAGGCAACACCCTCGACGTGGAATTCCCGGAGAACTGGCTGGATGAAAACCAGCTGACTCAGGCCGACTTTGGCCTCGAAGCCGACTGGCTGACGCGGGTGGGGATTGTCCTCACTGTTCACTGAGTTAAATTTCAGGTGCAAAAAAGGCGATCCTTCTGGATCGCCTTTTTTATTGGGTTCGACTTGAGTGCGGGTGTGGACCTGCCCCTCACCCCAGCCCTCTCCCGAGGGAGAGGGAGCCGATCCGTGTTGTTTTCAAAGCCTGACTTCGACCCGATATTTCAGGTCGGCGTAACTCGACCATTCATCTCGGTCAGCCCCCTCTCCCTCGGGGAGAGGGTTAGGGTGAGGGGTTTTTGACCTTCAAGGCCTCAGCTGCTCACCGGCAGAATCGGGCTGCCCAGGCGTTCCAGCAACGTCGCCTGCGCGCTGCGCGGGTTCTGGTTGCCGGTTGGCGTGTTACGGATGTAACGGCCATCCGACTGCAGGCTCCAGCTGTGGGTGTTGTCGGTCAGGTACAGCTCCAGCTCTTTCTTGACGCGGGTCAGCAGCTTCTTGCCTTCCACCGGGAAGCAAGTCTCGACGCGCTTGTCGAGATTACGCTCCATCCAGTCGGCGCTGGAGAGGAACATCTGCTCCTCGCCGCCGTTGAGGAAGTAGAACACTCGGGTGTGTTCAAGGAAGCGACCGATGATCGAGCGCACATGGATGTTGTGCGAAACCCCGGCAATCCCCGGACGCAGGCAGCACATGCCACGCACCACCAGATCGATGCGCACGCCGGACTGGCTGGCCTTGTACAGCGCGCGAATGATCTTCGGATCGGTCAGCGAGTTGAACTTGGCAATGATGTGCGCCGGTTTGCCGTCGAGGGCGAACTGGGTTTCCCGGGCAATCATGTCGAGCATGCCCTTCTTCAGGGTGAACGGCGCATGCAGCAGTTTCTTCATGCGCAGGGTTTTACCCATGCCGATCAACTGGCTGAACAGTTTGCCGACGTCTTCGCACAACGCGTCGTCGGACGTCAGCAGGCTGTAGTCGGTGTACAGACGGGCGTTGCCAGCGTGGTAGTTACCGGTGCCGAGGTGCGCGTAACGCACGATCTCGCCGGCCTCACGCCGCAGGATCAGCATCATCTTGGCATGGGTCTTGAAGCCGACCACACCGTAAATCACCACCGCACCGGCCGCTTGCAGACGGCTGGCCAGTTGCAGGTTGGACTCTTCGTCGAAGCGGGCGCGCAGTTCGATGACCGCGGTCACTTCCTTGCCGTTACGCGCGGCGTCCACCAGCGCATCGACGATTTCCGAGTTGGCGCCGGAGCGGTACAGGGTCTGGCGCACGGCCAGAACGTGCGGGTCTTTCGCCGCTTGGCGCAGCAGGTCGACCACCGGAGTGAACGACTCGAACGGGTGCAGCAACAGGATGTCCTGCTTGCTCACCACACTGAAAATGTTCTCGCTGTTCTGCAGCAGCTTAGGGATCTGCGGGGTGAACGGCGTGTATTGCAGCTCCGGGTGGCTGTCCAGACCGGTGATGCTGAACAGACGGGTCAGGTTGACCGGGCCGTTGACCTGATACAGCTCGGTCTCGCTCAGGTTGAACTGCTTGAGCAGATAGTCCGAGAGGTGTTTCGGGCAAGTGTCGGCGACTTCCAGACGTACCGCATCACCGTAGCGCCGCGAGAACAGCTCGCCACGCAGGGCGCGCGCAAGGTCTTCGACGTCTTCGGAGTCGAGCGCCAGGTCGGCGTTTCGGGTCAGGCGGAACTGGTAGCAACCCTTCACCTTCATGCCCTGGAACAGGTCATCGGCGTGGGCGTGGATCATCGACGACAGGAACACATAGTTGTCGCCCGGGCCGCCGACTTCTTCCGGAACCTTGATGATCCGTGGCAGCAGGCGCGGTGCCGGGATGATTGCCAGACCGGAATCGCGACCGAAGGCGTCGATGCCTTCCAGTTCGACGATGAAGTTCAGGCTCTTGTTCACCAGCAACGGGAACGGGTGTGTCGGGTCGAGGCCGATCGGGGTGATGATCGGCGCGATCTCGTCGCGGAAGTAGCGGCGCACCCAGGTCTTGATCTTGGTCGTCCAGTGCCGGCGACGGATGAAGCGCACCTGATGCTTTTCCAGCTCCGGCAGCAGGATGTCGTTGAGGATCGCGTACTGGCGGTCGACGTGACCGTGCACCAGCTCGCTGATCCGCGCCAGCGCCTGATGCGGTTGCAGACCGTCGGCACCGGCCTGTTCGCGAGCGAAGGTGATCTGCTTTTTCAGACCAGCGACGCGGATTTCAAAGAATTCGTCGAGGTTGCTGGAGAAAATCAGCAGGAATTTCAGCCGCTCCAGCAACGGATAGGACTCGTCCAGCGCCTGTTCCAGCACGCGGATGTTGAACTGCAGTTGCGAGAGCTCGCGATGGATATACAGGCTGCTGTCATCCAGGCCCGGGATCGCAATCACTGGCGCCGCCGCGACGGCTTCGGTAACCGGCGCGGGTGGCGCAGGCTCGAGTTCCGGCGGGGTTTCGGTGATCTGCTCCACCACCGGTTGAGCTTCTTTTACTGCAACTTCAGTGAGTCCTTCGGTATTCATCGAATGTTCCTGGGAGGGCTATTTCTGCTCTCGTAACAATTGAGCGGCACGGACAGCAAAGTAAGTCAGGATGCCATCAGCGCCGGCACGTTTAAAGGCGGTCAGTGATTCAAGAATTACCGCCTCGCTCAACCAGCCATTCTGGATCGCCGCCATGTGCATGGCGTATTCGCCGCTAACCTGATAGACGAAGGTCGGCACTTTGAAGGCATCTTTTACCCGGAAAAGAATGTCCAGGTACGGCATGCCGGGTTTGACCATGACCATGTCCGCGCCTTCAGACAAGTCCGCACCGACTTCGTGCAGCGCTTCGTCGCTGTTGGCCGGGTCCATCTGATAGGAGGCCTTGTTGGCCTTGCCCAGATTCGCCGCCGACCCCACGGCATCACGGAACGGCCCGTAATAGGCGCTGGCGTACTTGGCCGAGTAGGCCATGATCCGCACGTTGACGTAACCGGCAATCTCCAGCGCCTCGCGGATCGCCTGGATGCGGCCGTCCATCATGTCCGATGGGGCCACGACCTGAGCGCCGGCTTCAGCGTGGGACAGTGCCTGTTTGACCAGTGCGTCGACGGTGATGTCGTTCTGCACGTAGCCTTCTTCATCGAGAATGCCGTCCTGACCGTGGGTGGTGAACGGATCGAGGGCGACGTCAGTGATCACGCCCAATTCCGGAAAGCGTTCACGTAAGGCGCGGGTGGCGCGCTGGGCAATGCCCTGCGGGTTCCAGGCTTCGGCAGCGTCGAGGGATTTCAATTCGGTTGGTGTGACCGGGAACAGCGCCAGCGCCGGAATACCCAGCTCGACCCATTGCGCCGCCTCTTCAAGCAGCAGGTCGATGGTCAGGCGTTCGACACCGGGCATCGAGGCCACGGCTTCGCGACGGTTTTCACCCTCAAGCACGAACACCGGCAGGATCAGGTCATCGACCGTCAGCACGTTTTCCCGCACCAGCCGACGCGAAAAATCATCACGACGATTGCGACGCAGGCGAGTGGCGGGAAACAGACGATTGGCAGGGGTAAAGCTCACGGCGGACTCCTGAGCCCGCGCAAACGGGCGAGCGTGACAGTTATAGACGGGCATTATGACCAACAGATTACAGTTGTGCGTACCCCGTGACATGTAGCCGCATTCCATTGTTAGCGTAGGAATTGTTCACGTCGAGACACATTTGGACACTTTCATGAATGTGTCCGAAGGGTTAGGCTGCGCGTTCATTTCGCCAGCACCCAGACAATGCTCCAACAATTTCTGCATGACTTTGGCTACTTTGCCTTGTTCCTCGGCACGTTCTTCGAAGGCGAAACCATCCTGGTGCTCGCAGGCTTCCTCGCGTTCCGTGGATACATGGACATCAACCTGGTGGTGGTCGTGGCGTTCTTCGGCAGCTATGCCGGCGATCAGCTGTGGTACTTCCTGGGGCGCAAGCACGGGCGCAAATTGCTCGCGCGCAAACCGCGCTGGCAGATGATGGGCGACCGCGCGCTGGAACATATTCGCAAGCATCCGGACATCTGGGTTCTGAGCTTCCGCTTCGTTTACGGCCTGCGCACGGTGATGCCGGTGGCGATCGGCCTGTCGGGTTATCCGCCGGGACGTTATCTGCTGCTGAACGGCATCGGCGCAGCGATCTGGGCCACCGCCCTGGCAGCCGCCGCCTACCACTTCGGCGCGGTGCTCGAAGGCATGCTCGGCAGCATCAAGAAGTACGAGCTGTGGGTGCTCGGTGCGCTGCTGATTCTTGGCGTTGGTCTGTGGCTGCGCCGCCGCTTCAAGAATGCGCGTCTGGCCAAGCAGGTTTACGCCGACGAGCAAGCCGCAAAAGCGGCACTGCTGAATCAAGCCGAAGTGGCCAAACCTGCCGAACCGAAGACGCCAGCCGAATAACGCGCTGGCGCCTGGCGCACAGCCCTGCGCAAAGCCCGGGCTGGCCGGCTCTTTTAGTCATTTATCCCCTCTGCGCCAGCGGACTCCCGTTCGCCAGCGGCGTTCTCACGCGAAAAATCTCCTGCTCGTCACGAGGCAGGCAACCGCAAATAATGAACACCCCGCCGTTGTTGCGATCCATTTAGAAAGCGCTCCATGCAGGTGCCGCCGCCACTTTAGCCTATGGCAACGCGCGATAAATTAGTGGACATTTAGCGCCATGAATCTGGAGAGAAACCCATGAGCAAAAAAGTTGCAGTGATCCTGTCCGGCAGCGGCGTGTACGACGGCGCCGAAATCCATGAAAGCGTCATCACCCTGCTGCGCCTGGATCAACGCGGCGCACAGGTACAGTGCTTCGCGCCGAACATCGCGCAATTGCATGTGATCAATCACCTGACCGGTGAAGAAATGCCCGAGACGCGCAACGTGCTGGTGGAGTCGGCGCGCATTGCCCGCGGCAACATCAAGGACATCCGCGAAGCCGACGTCGATGACTTCGATGCGCTGATCGTACCTGGTGGTTTTGGCGCCGCGAAAAACCTCTCGAACTTCGCCGTTGAAGGCGCCGGTTGCGCAGTACAGCCTGAGGTGCTGGCCTTGGCGGAAGCATTTGCCGAAGCGGGCAAACCGGTGGGCCTGATGTGCATCTCGCCGGCGCTGGCAGCGAAGATCTACGGCCCGGGCGTGACCTGCACCATCGGCAACGATGCCGACACTGCTACCGCGATGAACAAGATGGGCGCCAGCCACGAAGACTGCGCGGTGACCGACATTGTCGAAGACAAGGCACGCAAACTGGTGACGACCCCGGCTTACATGCTGGCGCAGAACATCAGTGAGGCGGCTTCGGGGATCAACAAACTGGTCGACCGGGTGCTCGAACTGACCCACGAAAATGATGTTTGATCTCTGACTGCATGCAGAGCGAAATGTGGGAGCGGGCTTGCTCGCGAAAGCGGTGTGTCATTCAAATCAATGTTGTCTGATTCGACGCCTTCGCGAGCAAGCCCGCTCCCACAGGGGAATGGTGATTATTTCAAGGTTTGCGTGTCAGGCGGGTGAGGATGCGGTCCAGCGCATTGGCAAACGCCTGCTTCTCGCGCTCGCCGAACGGTGCCGGGCCGCCGCTGATCTGGCCCTGCTCACGCAGGTCGGTGAACAGGTTGCGCACCGCCAGCCGCTCGCCCATGTTCTGCGCATCGAACTCCTTGCCGCGCGGGTCCAGCGCTGCCACCCCCTTCTTCACCAGCCGGTCGGCCAGCGGGATATCGCTGCAGATCACCAGCTCACCAGGCACAGCGTGCTCGACCAGATAATCGTCCGCCGCATCCGGGCCGCTGGGCACCACGATCAGTTTGACGATGGCCAGCCCCGGCTTGGTCTGCGGCTGCCCGGCCACCAGCACCACTTCGAACTGGCGCTTGAGGGCGAACTTCACCACCAGATCCTTGGCGGCCCGGGGGCAAGCGTCGGCATCGATCCATACACGCATGATTTTTTCCTCTTCAAAAAAGCATCGCGGGCAAGCCCGCTCCCACAAGGTTAACGCTAAACCTGTGGGAGCGGGCTTGCCCGCGAATGTGAGCGCCAGCGAATGCTTTTTAAGCGACGACCCGCCGCTTCTCGGCCATCCGACTCCGCCCGTACAGCACAACAATCGCCAGAATCGCCACGGCCTGAGCCGTCAGCGAATAGGCGTCGGCGTGAATCCCCAGCCAGTCGAATTCAAAGAACGCCACCGGTCGCGTGCCGAAGATCCCGGCTTCCTGCAGCGCTTTCACGCCATGCCCGGCGAACACCACCGACAAGGCACAGAGCAGACCGGCATTGATGCTGAAGAACAGCGCCAGCGGCAGTTTCGCCGAGCCGCGCAGGATCACCCAGGCCAGACCGATCAGCAGCACCAGCGCCGTCGCACCACCGGCCAGCACCGCGTCATGCCCGGCGGGGCCGGCCTGCAGCCACAGGGTTTCGTAGAACAGGATCACTTCGAACAACTCGCGGTACACCGAGAAGAACGCGAGGATCGCAAAACCAAAGCGCCCGCCGCCGCCGACCAGACTCTGCTTGATGTAATCCTGCCAAGCCGCGGCGTGCCGCCGGTCGTGCATCCACACGCCGAGCCACAGCACCATGACGCTGGCGAACAGCGCCGTGGCGCCCTCGAGCAGTTCACGCTGCGAGCCGCTGACGTCGATCACATACGCCGCCAGCGCCCAGGTGCCAAGACCGGCGAGCAGCGCCAAGCCCCAACCGATGTTGACGCTGCGCACCGCCGACTGCTGGCCGGTGTTGCGCAGAAACGCGAGGATCGCCGCCAGCACCAGAATCGCTTCGAGGCCTTCGCGCAGCAGAATCAGCAGGCCGGAGATAAAGCTCAGCGACCAGCTCAGACCATCGCTGCCGAGCAGTTCGGCAGACTCTTTCAACTTGCCCTTGGCTACATCCAGACGCTGTTCGGCCTGCGCCACCGGCAAGCCGTCCTGCAACGACTGACGGTAGGCCATCAGCGATTTTTCGGTGTCCTTGCGCACGTTGGCGTCGACGTTGTCCAGCGAGCTTTCGACCAGCTCGAAACCTTCCAGATACGCCGCCACCGACAGGTCGTAGGCCTCATCGTGCTCGCCGGCGCGGTACGCCGCCAGGCTCTTGTCCAGCGTGGCGGCAGTGTAATCGAGCAACTGCGCCGGGCCACGCTTGACCTGCGGCGGCTGCGCGCGTTGGGCACGGAAGCTTGCGGCGACCTGCGGGCCTTCGGCGGCCTGCACTTCGGCCGGCGTCTGGCGCGCCAGATCAGCGATGTTGAAGGTCTTGTCGGACTTGGCCGCAGCCGGGTCGGCACTGAAACCGGCAATGTAGGTCGCCAGATCCCAACGCTGACGGTCGTCCAGTTGATCGGCGAACGCCGGCATGTCAGTGCCTTCGACGCCTTGGCCGAGGGTGCTGTAGATCGCGTACAGGCTCAGGTGATCGATGCGTGCGGCATCGCGCAGATTGGCTGGCGGCGGCGTCATGCCGAGCCCCGCCGGGCCGTCGCCGGCACCGCTGGCGCCGTGACACACCGAGCAGTTTTGCGCATAGAGCGGCGCGCCCCGGGTCGGATCGGGAGTGATGATCGGCGCTTGGCTGACTTCATATGCCACCGCCAGTTTCGCCCCCAGTTGTCGGGCCTGACGCGCGACGTCGGCGCCGTCCTGTTTCGCGGTGATGGCGGCGTGCAGAGCCTCGACACCCTGCTCCAGCGCAGCCTTCTCCGGTTTGGCCGGCAGATCGCCGATCAGCCCTTGCAGCACCTGGGTGAATTCCAGTTGCTCGCGGTATTCGCCGTCGTCGACGACCTTGCCCGCCTCGACCGTCGGCGGATAGTCGGCGCTGATGTAATCGAGCAGGTGCAGCGCCTGCGGGGCGCCTTCCACGGTGTCGGCCAGCAGGTTGAAACTGCTCAGGGCAAACAGCGGGAACACCAGCCAGGCCAGGAATCGGGACGCGGCAGTCATGAATGAGTCTCAAATGGAAATGCGAAGTTACATATTGTTCACTTCGAACGCCTTTCACTCAAGCTTTGTCGACGTCTCGTGGCGTTTTAACGCAGCGCTGCGGCGGTGTTGCGGTAGTGCTCAAGCATGAATTCGACGAACACTTGCACCTTTAGTGCGACGTGCCGGGCATGCGGATAGAGCGCGTAATAGTGGCGCCGCCCAAGGCTGTAGTTGGGCAGGATTTGCACCAGCCGACCGCTGAACAGATCGTCCTGCACTGTGGCCCGAGTGAACGCGGCGATGCCAACCCCGGCCAACGCGGCGGCGTGCAGCGAACTGATCGAATCGGCCTTGAACCGGCCCTGCACGCGCACGCTGGTGGTGAGTCCACGCGTATCGGTCAGCACCCAGTCGCTGCCACCGGCAAACGCCAGCAACTGCTGCTCGGCGAGTTCGCGCACCTGGCGCACCAAACCATTGCGCGCCACATACACAGGCGAAGCCACCAGCAACATGTCCGAGACAGTCAGCAACCGCGCCACCATGGATGAATCGGCCAAGGGTCCGCAGATGCGCAGGGCCACATCGAAACCCTCGGCGATCAGATCGACGAAACGGTCATCGCAGGCCAAGTCCACTTCAATCTCGGGATAGCGCTGCTGAAACGCCGGCAACCAGCTCGCCAGTTCCAGCGTACCGATCACCATCGGTGCACTGATGCGCAGCACACCGCTGGGGCTTTCATGGGCCTGCCCCACCGCCAGTGCGGCTTGATCGAGGCGTTCGAGAATGTCCACGCACGCCGCGTAATACTGCTGCCCTGCCGTGGTCAGGCTGAAACCTCGGGTGTTGCGATTGATCAGCCGCGTGCCCAGCTCGCGTTCCAGCTGCTGCAACTGCCGGGAGATGGTCGAGTGAGTGGTGTCGAGGCGCTCGGCAGCGGCGCTGAACCCGCGACACTCGACGATGCAACGAAACGCGCGCATGGCTTGCAGTTGATTCATTAAAGCCCCGGATCTGTTGAGCGCTGAGCGCGCAAGCCTAGCGCAATCCTTGTCCACCCGGCAGCAGCAAAGCGCCCCTATAATGCGTCACCTCCGTGCTTTTGCCGTTCAAGGAAGAACCCGTCTCCATGCGCCATTGCCTGCCGCTCTACCTGCTGCTCAGCCTCATCATGCAACTGAGTGGGTGCGCCGCTTACCGCAATTACGATCAGGAAATGCAGCAGACCATCGATCAGATGGCGCAGGGCAATCTCAACGAAGCGCTTTATCTGATGGAGCTGCACAATCCTTGGGAAGACAAGGATCTGCTGTATTTCATGGAACGCGGCGCGATCCTCAGCGCCGGCACCAACCTGCCAAAAAGCCAGGAAGCGTGGCGCAGTGCTGACCGGATGATTTTTCAGCGCGAAGAAGCCGTGCCCTCCGCAGGCATGAAGTTGCTGACCCGTTTCGGTAATGAAATGGGCACCATGCTGGTCAATGACAAGCTGCAGCGTTACGAAGGCTACGACTACGAAAAAGTCATGCTGACCACCGAAATGGCCCTCAACCAACTGGCGGAAAACGATTTCGACGGGGCCCGCGCCGACATCAAGAAAACCCACGAGCGCGAAACTCTGATCGCCCGCCAGCGGGAGCGGCAATACGAAGAAGCGCAAGAGCAAGCTACGCAACAGGGCATCACCCTGCACTACAAGGATCTGGAAGGCTATCCGGTGGCCATCCTCGATGCCCCGCAAGTGCTTGAGCTGAAGAACGGCTACCAGAGTGCATTCAGCCATTATCTGGCCGGCTTCACTTATGAAGCGCTGGGCGAACGCGCGCTCGCAGCGCCGGGGTATCGACAGGCGATCGAATTGCGCCCGGGCGTGCCGCTGCTCGAAAACGCTTTGCGCAACCTGGACAAACCCGGACCGGCAGCCGATGAAAGCGAGATTCTGATCGTGGTCCAGGCCGGTTTCGCCCCGGCACGCAGTTCGGTGCAAGTGCCGATCCCGGTGCGGCTGAACGAAAACCTGACGATTGTTGCACCGATCTCGTTCCCGGTGATGGTGCCCGACACCCTCACACCTGGCGTGACCCAGATCCTCGTCGACGGTAAAAAGCACCCATTGACCATGATTAACAGCGTGTCGGACATGGCCATCCGCACCTTGCGCGATGACATGCCGGCGATCATCTCTCGCGCCATGTTCCGCGCCAACATGGCCGCCATCAGCCAGGCGCAAAAGAACGAGCGCGATCCGTCCAAGGCGTCGTTGGTGGTGACCGATCCTGATCCTTTTGAAGAGGCTGACACTAGAACCTGGCGCACGCTGCCGGACAAAACCCTGGTCGCCCGTCTGCGCCTGAAAAAAGGCCTGCACCGCGTGCGCTTTCCGTATTTTCGTGCAGAAGACGGATTCACGGTACGCGTCGACCGCAGCCATCAAGTGTTCAACCTGCGGGTATTCATGGGCCAGAACTATTACATCGGATCGGCATTGGTCCTGCCCGAAACGCCATGAACGAAAGGTGTCAGATAATGCAGAGGAGTAATGGCACCAAACTAACAAGTGCGATTAAAAAGCTATTACATGGCCAGCATCGCCCGCTTATAATGCCGCGCCCGCGCTATAGCGACGCGGCATAAAAGCTCCTCTGGTTATGAGGAATTGGCAGGAGGCCAGCGCCACTGTCGATGGGTCACACCAGCCCGACCAGCACCGGCGGCTGATGCAGTTTCTAGCTCAGGGAAGAAGTACCCCCATGGCATTGCGCACTCCCACCTTGATCGCGCTCAGCGCTGTCACCATGCTGTCCGGCTGTTCGGCGTTTCGCAACTACGATTCGGAACTGGCCCAGACCAACCAGCAACTGGCCACCGGCAACGTCGACGCCGCGCTGAGCCTGCTGGAAAAGAACAACACCGGTCCGGACAAAGACCTGCTCTATTACTTCGAGAAAGGTGAGTTGCTGCGCGCCAAGGGCGACCTGTCCGGCAGCCAGAACGCCTGGACCAGCGCCGATCAGGTGGTTGGCCAGTGGGAAGATTCGGTCAAGCTCGACACCGGTAAATACCTGGCTCAGTTCGGCAGCTTCCTGGTCAACGACAAGGTGCGTCGCTACGAAGGCTACGACTACGAAAAAGTCATGTTGACCACGCAGATGGCCCTCAACCTGCTGGCAGTCAATGACTTCGATGGCGCCCGCACCGCGATCAAGAAAACTCACGAACGTGAAGCGGTGATCGCCGACCTGCGCGACAAGGAATACCTCAAGAGTGAGGAAGAGGCCGAGAAAGAAGGCATCAAGACTCAGTACAAGGATCTGCAAGGCTACCCGGTCGCCAGCCTCGATGCGCCAGAAGTGGTCAGTCTGAAAAACAGCTACCAGAGTGCGTTCAGCCATTACCTGGCCGGTTTCGTCTACGAAGCCCTGGGCGAGAAAGACCTGGCTGCACCGGGCTACCGCAAGGCGGCCGAACTGCGCCCGAACACCCCGCTGCTGGAGCAGGCACTGGTCAACCTCGACAAGCCGACCAAGTCCGACGATAGCGACATCCTGATCGTGGTGCAAAGTGGTCTGGCGCCCTCGCGTGATTCTATCCGCGTGCCGCTGCCATTGCCGATCTCCAACAACGTGGTGATCACCCCGCTGTCGTTCCCGATCATCAAGCCTGACACCTCTACCGCACCATTCACGCAGATTGGCGTCGATGGCCAGCAGGTCAACCTGACCGCCCTCAACAGCACCACCGCCATGTCGCGCCGCGCCCTGCGCGATGACATGCCGGGGATCATTGTGCGCACCACCGTGCGCGCAATCACCAAAGGTGTGGCGCAGAAGAAGATCAATGAAACCAACCCGCTGGCCGGTCTGGCCGTGGGTATTTCTTCAGCTGTGCTGGAAGGTGCCGATACCCGTACGTGGCGCACCCTGCCGGACAACACCCAAGTGGTGCGTCTGCGCTTGAAGAAAGGCGAGCATCAAGTCAGTCTGCCGAGCGCTGTCGGCGGTTCGCTGGTCAAGGTCACCGTCGATCAGCGTTATCAAGTGATCAGCCTGCGTGCCGTGGGCAATCAGGTATTTGCCGGTGGCGTCGCCGCCCACGTCATTCCGAGCGCCGGCGCGACCAACGTCGCCAGCCTCAAACAACCTTAAGAACGGAGTCTTTGCATGCGCTTCAAACTCATCGCCATCGCCGCCCTCGCCGTGCTGGCCAGCGGCTGCGCCACCCCGCCACCTCCTGAGCCGGGCAGCGCCGCGAGCAAGGTCGTGGCCATGGGTCCGCAGAAACACATCGCGGTCGGCGCCATGCGCGTCGCCCGAGAGAACGGCTTCATGACCGTCAATGTGCAGTTGACCAACACCCTCAACAGCAACAAGACGTTCTACTACCGTTTCGCCTGGCTCGGTGCGGAAGGTTTCCCGATCGCCGAGGAAGAAGTCTGGAAGAGCCAGATGATGTACGGCGCTCAGACCAGCTTCATCCAGGGCATCGCCCCGACCCCGAAAGCCGTGGATTTCCGTCTCGAACTCAAGACGCCTTAAGTCCGCCACCCTATTCCTGTTTTAGAGAGCATTCCCATGTTTGCACGCTTTTCCTTGATCGCCGTCCTCGCCCTGCTGGCTTCCGGTTGCGCCAACACCTCGCCGACCCTGGGCAGCAAGAACATCAGCTACGGCGACACCAAAGCGGTTGAAACCGTTACCAACGAATTCGGCTCGACCGACCTGCAAATGATCGCCGAATCGATGACCCGCTCGCTGGCCCAGTCCGGCATCCTGCAGGGCCGCCCGGTGGTGCAGGTCTACGACGTGAAGAACAAGACCAGCGAGTACATCGATACCCGCGAAATCACCACCAGCATCAAGACTCAGTTGATGAAGTCCGGCACCGCCCGCTTCGCCAGCGACAACACCGCGATGCAGAGCCAGGTCGACCAACTCAAGCTGCAGAACCAGAGCGGCCTGTACAAGAAGAGCACCGTGGCCAAGACCGGCAACATGATCGCCGCCAAATACCGTCTGGAAGGCTCGATCAGCTCGATCGTCAAGCGCAGCAGCGACTACAAGGACGTCTTCTACAAATTCAGCCTGCAACTGATCGACGTCGAAAGCGGTCTGGCCGAGTGGATGGACGAAAAAGAGATCCGCAAAACCACGGAGCGTTAATTGATGCGCGCATGGATTGGCATGATGGCCCTGGCTTGCGCGTTCAGCGTGCAAGCGGCCCCGAAAGTCGCGGTAACGGATCTGGCGTATCAGGAGCGTGTGGAGCAGTACATTCACATCGTTTCGGCGCAGAACAATTACCGCGAGGGTTACTACAGCTCCAGTGGTTCCTCGAACTACAACGAGCTGGAAGCGACCACCAGCTACATCGAGCAGGGTGAACTGCGTAAATTCACCGGCGACATCAAAGGTGAAATCCTCCGCACCGGCATGTTCCAGCTGGTGCAGGGCACGCCGTACACCGCGTCGTCCAAGGGTGACGTCTACGATGTGATCAAGCGGATCAAGGCCGGCAACTTCAAGGGTGCCGACTACGTGCTGTTCGGCACCGTGTCGGACATCGACTTCACCCAGGACATGAACGAGCTGGCGCACACCGACAGCTATTCGGCGGTGCTGGGCCTGACGCTGGTGGCGGATTTCAGCCTGATCAACACCAAGACCTACGAGATCACCTCGGCCTTCACGGCGATGGGCGAAGCGCAGGACACCAAACTGGTGAACGGCCGCGACATCAAGATCTCGCTGAACCGCCCTCGCGTGGTACGTGAAGTGTCGAAAGCGCTGGGTGAGGACGTGGCCGGGCAACTGAGCATGCAGCTCGGTGGTGGCGGTTACGAGCAGCCGCGTGAGGCGCAGCAACGCAACAATCTGCCGCGCGATACCGCGCCGGTGATTTTGCACTGACCGGCTGAGTGAATAACTCTGTGGTGAGGGGATTCATCCCCGATGGACTGCGCAGCAGGCCCCTTCTTGTCAGGTCAAGAGCGGGGCCGCTTCGCGCCCCATCGGGGATGAATCCCCTCGCTACAACGGAGTTCACTGGAGAAATCCGTAGGAATAAAAAGGCGACCTCAAGAGGTCGCCTTTTTTGTGGCCGAAGCTTTTACACCGCCGCTTTACGCAACGTCGCCATGAACGCCGCCGCACCGATGAACAGCCCGGCAAAGGTGCGGTTCATGCGTTTCTGCTGCTGCGGTGTACGCAACAGGCGCAGCACCTTGGACGCCAGCCCGGTGTAACCGGCCATGACAATCAGATCCACGCAGATCATGGTCACGCCGATCACCACATACTGAATCAGCAGCGGTGCGTGCGGATTGATGAACTGCGGCAACACTGCGAGCATGAACACCAGCGCCTTGGGGTTACTGATGTTCACCAGAAACCCACGGAACACCAGCGCCAGCGGCTTGCCGATCGGCCGTACCGCCGCGTCATCGCTCATGTCCATGGGCAGCGCGCGCCACTGCTTGATCGCCAGATAGACCAGATACGCCACACCGAACCATTTGATCGCGTGGAATGCGGTGGCCGATGCGGTGAGGATCGCGCCGACACCGGCGCCGACAATCGCGATCTGCACCGCCAGGCCGATCTGCAGGCCGAGGGCGTTCCAGTAACCGCGCCAGAAACCGTATTGCAGACCGCTGGACATCGACGCAATGGCGCCAGCACCCGGGGACAGACTGATCACCCAGCAGGCGGCAAAGAATGCCAGCCATGTTTGAAGCTCCATCGCACACCTCGATACTGAATCGTGACAGACGTCAAAGCTAATGCGCTTTGGCGCGGATGACTACCGATTTTTGCTGGAGGGTTCGGGCGCGGCTGAGGGCCTCTTCGCGAGCAAGCCCGCTCCCACATTGGATTTGTGTCGATCACAGATCCAATCTGGGAGCGGGCTTGCTCGCGAGGGCGTCAGATCAGACGCCCGAAGACTACTTCTCGAAACCGCTCGAAGGAAACACATCACTCCCGCGCCAGCGCCGCACCGAACGCTGGAAGAACAGGCTGTTCGGCACTTGCACCATGGCGCTGCCCGTCCCGAGCTCCTCGGCTTCGACCAACGTGGTGTAGAGCAGATTGATCGCCACCACCCGGCCTTTGACACCCGGCTTGTCGGTGGTGTCCACCAGCTCGACCACATCGCCCAGGCGGAACGGGCCGACGGTGAAGATCAGAATCGCGCAAAGCAGGTTCGACAGTACACTCCACATCGCGAAGAACGCCACCGCCGCTACCGCGACGAAACCCGACAGTGCCGTCCACAGCACCGTGGCCGATACGCCGAGGCGCTCCAGCACAAAAATAACCGCGCTGCCCATGATCAGCCAGCGCAATACGCCACGCAGGGGCATCAGCAACTGCGGCGGAAACGGATAGCGCTCGCCCAGGCGGGTGAGGAATCGAGCGACGACACGTTGAGCGAAGTAGCCGGCCAGCAGGATCAGCAGAATCTGCACGCCGAGCCAGATCGGTTCGACCCACACCGCCGGCAGCGGCAGCTTGAACGCTTCCATCAGGACAGCGCCTCCAGCTCCGCCTGCATGCTTTCCAGCGTTTCGAGTGCCTCCATCCACGCTTCTTCCAGCTCGGCTTCGCGCACTTTCAGCTTGGCCTGCTCTGCCAGCAGATCACGCAATTCGTTCTTGCGCGCCGGCTCGTAGATGTCGCTGTCACCGAGGCTGGCATCGACCTTGGCGAGTTTCTCGTGGAGCTTGCCCAGTTCGGCTTCGAGCTTGTCGGCCTCACGCTTGTGCGGTGCCAGTTGCTGACGCAATGCAGCGGCGGCCTGGCGCTGAGCCTTCTTGTCGGTCTTGTCCGGATTGACCGGAGTGTTGCTGACTGGCGCATTGCGCTGACGGTATTCCACCAGCCAGCGCGCGTAGTCTTCGAGGTCGCCATCGAACTCTTCGACCTTGCCATCGGCGACCAGGTAGAAGTTGTCGGTGGTGCTCTTGAGCAAGTGCCGATCGTGAGACACCACCAATACCGCGCCGCTGAATTCCTGCAGCGCCATGGTCAGCGCCAGGCGCATTTCCAGGTCGAGGTGGTTGGTCGGTTCGTCGAGCAGCAACAAGTTCGGCCGTTCCCAGGCGATCAATGCCAGCGCCAGACGCGCTTTCTCGCCACCGGAGAAATTCAGCACCGGCTCGTCGATGCGTGCACCACGGAAATCGAAACCGCCGAGGAAGTCGCGCAGGGTCTGCTCGCGTTCGGTCGGCGCCAGACGCTGCAAGTGCAGCAGCGGGCTGGCCTTGGCATCCAGCGAGTCGAGCTGATGCTGGGCGAAATAGCCAACCACGGTGTTTTCGCCACGGGTCAGGCGCCCGGCCAGCGGTTCAAGCTCGCCGGCGAGGTTCTTGATCAGGGTCGATTTACCGGCGCCGTTCGGCCCGAGCAGACCGATCCGCGCCCCCGGGGTCAGTTGCAGCTTGACCTTCTCCAGGATGGTTTTGTCGCCGTAACCCAGGCGCGCATCGGACAGGTCGATCAGTGGACTGGAGATCTTGGTCGACTCGCGGAACACGAAATCGAACGGCGAATCGACGTGGGCCGCCGACAGCTCTTCCATGCGCTCCAGGGCCTTGATCCGGCTCTGCGCCTGACGGGCCTTGGTGGCCTGGGCCTTGAAGCGGGCGATGTAGCTTTCCATGTGCGCACGTTGCGCCTGCTGCTTCTCGTAGGCCTGTTGCTGCTGGGCCAGACGTTCGGCACGGGCACGTTCGAACGCGGTGTAGCCGCCACGATAGAGGGTCAGTTTGCGCTGATCGACATGAGCCACGTGATCGACCACTTCATCGAGGAAGTCGCGGTCGTGGGAAATCAGCAGCAGGGTGCCCGGGTAGCTTTTCAGCCACTCTTCGAGCCAGATGATCGCGTCGAGATCCAGGTGGTTGGTCGGTTCGTCGAGCAACAACAAGTCCGACGGACACATCAAGGCCTGCGCCAGGTTCAGACGCATCCGCCAGCCACCGGAGAAATCTCCTACCTGACGATCCATCTGTTCATTGGTGAAACCGAGACCGGCCAGCAACTTGCGCGCCCGCGCATCGGCGGTATAGCCGTCGGCGCTGTCGAGTTCGGCGTGCAGACGGGCCAGAGCCGTGCCATCGTGGGCCGTTTCGGCGGCGGCGAGGTCACGTTGCACTTCGCGTAGACGCAGGTCGCCATCGAGCACATAGTCGACCGCCAGGCGTTCGAGCGTGTCGACCTCCTGACGCATGTGCGCGATCCGCCAGTCGGCCGGCAGCAGGCAATCGCCCGAGTCCGGGTGCAACTCGCCGCGCAGCAAGGCAAACAGGCTGGATTTGCCGGCGCCGTTGGCACCGATGAGGCCGGCTTTGTGGCCGGCGTGCAGGGTCAGCTCGGCGTCTTCTAGCAGACGTTGCGGGCCACGCTGTAAAGTCAGGTTCTGAAGTCGGATCATAATGGCGGCGGAGTCTACCAGCTTCGCTCACAACTGGCGCGAGTAGCACGATGTCCTCTGACCTGTGGAGCTTTTCCCTTGCCATCTACGCCCGACCGGGCGTGGAACCTGCCTGCCTGCAACTGCAAGCGGCGGGGGCCAATGTCTGCCTGCTGCTGTGCGGTCTGTGGTTGGAACAACGTGGCGTGGCCTGCGACGAACAACGCCTGGAGCAGTTGAAAACGCTGGTGGGGCCGTGGGATGCGGAGGTGGTGCAGCCATTGCGTGCATTGCGCACTCAATGGAAAACCCTGGCCGAGGAAGATCCGGTACTCAAGGGTCTGCGAGAACAAATGAAAGCATTGGAGCTGGAAGCCGAACGGCATCTGCTGTGGCAACTGGAACAGGTTGCGCAGGATTGGCCGCGCGATGACGCATCAGCGTCGGGGGAGTGGCTGGAGAGTCTGACGGGATCGGCCGCCAGCCCGAACCGCGACGCGCTGCAAGTGCTGCGCGTCGCGGCAACCGGCACTTAGGAAGCGCTGGTCGGGTTGCTGCTGGCGCTCGACGCAGCGGCTGGCGTTGGCGCAGTCGTGGTGGTCGAGGTGGAAGCGGCTGGAGCAGGCGCGGCGGCCGGCGCCGGAGCGGTTGGCTTGGCAGCCGGTGCAGTCGCCGGTTTGGCGGCAGCAGGTTTGGCAGCGGCCGGTTTTTTCGCGGCAGGTTTGGCAGCCGGTTTGGCGGCTGGTTTAGCGGCTGGTTTAGCGGCCGGCTTGGCTGCAGCGGTCGCAGGTTTTGCTGCTGCAGGTTTGGCAGCGGTTTTAGCGGCAGGCTTGGCCGCTGGCTTGGCAGCAACCTTGGCAGCAGGTTTTGCCGCGACCGGTTTGGCCGCAGTCTTGACTGCCGGTTTTGCCGCAGCGGTTTTCGCGGCCGGTTTGGCAGCCGGTTTTACCGCTACTTTGGCAGCAGGTTTGGCAGCAGCGGTTTTTGCCGGAGCGACTTTGCGCGCAGCAGGTTTTGCTGCTGGCTTGGCAGCCGGTTTGGCCGCTGCAGGTTTGGCAGCGGCAGTACGTGCGGCCGGTTTCGCAGCGCTCGCCGCAGCCGGTTTTTTCACTGCGGTTTTTGCAGCAGGTTTGGCGGCGGTTTTAGCCGGTGCCTTGGCTGCTGGTTTGGCTGCCGGTTTTGCCGCAGCGGTTTTCGCCGGGGCTTTCGCCGCAGCAGGTTTGGCTGCCGCTTTTTTCGCAGGCGCTGCTGCTGGTTTGGCGGCGCGGGAGGACAGCGCTTTGCCGGCGGCCTCTTGCACCCGGCCGACACCCTGGGCCAGTTTCAGGCTTTCCTGAGCATCGCGCTTGAGTTGCAGAATGTAGCCGCGAGTGTCGGACTGACGATCCTTCAACGCATCGAGCAGGTCTTCAAGTTCTTTGACGGCAGCCTTGGCCTTGTTCTGCGCCTTGGCTTTACCGGCAGAGGCTGCGTCCTGCAATTTGGTGCGGGACTTGTGCAGTTTTTCTTGCGCCTTGCCGCGTTGCTTTTCCAGTTTGGCGAGCAGTTTTTCAGCATCAGCCAAGGCTTGGGAGCAAGCGTTTTCCAAATGCTCGAGCAGGCTGCCCGAGAGTTGTTGGAGTAAGTGCAACGGAGTGTTTACAGGCTTCTTGGTGGCCGACATGGTTTACCTCCTGGCTGACGTGAGTGCGGCTCATACTAGACCTCTGCAGTTACCGCCGCTAGGTCATCTTGACAGTAACGAAACCGTTGCGTTGCAACGAAGCGAAAATGTTCTGCACAAAGACAAAAGCAGTTCACCGTTGCAGACCTTCGCGCTGGCATAATCGCCCGCATCTCAGGACGGAGAGTGCCCATGTCGCGCTACCTTTTTTTATCCCTCTGGATGATTTTTTCCGCCGCCCACGCCGAGGAAAAAACCACCGCGAACGATGCTCACGATCTGGCCTACAGCCTCGGCGCCAGCCTCGGTGAACGCTTGCGCCAAGAGGTGCCGCAACTGCAGATTCAAGCACTGGTCGACGGTTTGCAGCAGGCCTATCAAGGCAAGCCACTGGCTCTGAGCGAAGCACGGATCGAGCAGATCCTCGCCGATCATGAATCGCAAAACGCCGAGCACTCATCGCTGCCGTCGAGCGATGCCGCGATGGAAAACGAGCAGCGTTTTCTCACCGCCGAAAAAGCCAAACCGGGTGTGAAGGAATTGGCCGACGGCATCCTGCTGACCGAACTGACGCCGGGCACCGGTGCCAAGGCCGGTCCGGATGGAAAAGTCCAGGTGTTGTATGTCGGACGACTGCCGGATGGCACGGTGTTCGATCAGAACACTCAGCCGCAATGGTTCAGCCTCGACAGCGTGATTGCCGGCTGGCGTACTGCGTTGCAGAACATGCCGGTGGGTGCCAAGTGGCGACTGGTGATTCCATCGGATCAGGCCTACGGCGCTGACGGTGCGGGCGATCTGATTGCGCCGTTTACCCCGCTGGTGTTTGAGGTCGAGCTGCGGGGCGCAACGAGCTGATCGCACCCAGCACGCAGGCATAAAAAAACGCGGTGCGCTTTCGACGCACCGCGTTTTTTTGTATGCGAGAAACGAATCAAGCCTGAACCGGATCTTCCTGCTTGTGGGCGGTGTGCAGCACTTCAATCAGGCAGTCTTCCAGTTCGAAGCGTTCGTGCAGCAGGCCACCCAGCTCCTTGAACTTCTCGGCGACGCATTTGCCTTCATCGCAAAGGTCGTTGAACGCGAGGAGTTTTTCGGTGATGACGTCGATTCGCGGATAGAGCGTTTCGGCAAGTTCGAGGCCGCGCTTGTCGTTGAAGGCCTTGGCTTCACCGGTCAGCTGTTCGTAGATCTCGAAGTGCCCGGCCGACACGTAATCGACCAGCACACCGCAGAATTCCTGCAAGGGCTTGCGGCTCTCGGACAAGGCCTGAGGTTGCGCACCCAGCTTGTCGTAGGCACCGATCAGTTCTTCACGCTCTTGCAACCAGCGGTCGATCAGCAGATGAACTCCACCCCAGCGTTCCTGAGCATTCTGACAACTTTCGAGCATGGCGATCTCTCTTCCCTTGTGGGTCATGCTGCTCTACACCCGCGCCCCTCTTCTGGCTGTTATCGCTTGGGGGCCGACCGGGCAGAGCGTCATCGAGCAACATAAATCCAATGACACGTGCGGGCCAGATTATGCCCGCACGCCTATGGCTTCAAGGTACGCAGGAGATAAAGTTCATACAAGTGTTTAATCCCTGACCAGCGTGTGGTGCGACGCTTCGCCGCTGAGCGGTCGCTGCAGAGCGCTCCAGACCAGCCGCAGCAATTGATAGACCGCCAGGATCGACATCGCCACAAAGAACAGCAGGCTCCATTCCGGGATGCTCAAATCGAACAGCGTCCAGGAAATTTCTGCGCAATCTACACCGCCTCTAAGCATCCGCAACGTTGCACACAACCACGGCAGGTTGCTGAACAACGCTTCGGCATCAGGCGCGCAACGCGTCATCTGCATCAGCGGGTCACTTTGCAACAACACCTGTCGCCAGGCCGCCGTCGTCCCGCCCAGGCTCAGGCCAAGCGCGGCGCCCCAGTACAGCGACAGGCCGACACGCCGTGGGCCGTGGACCGCCGCCAACCCGCAACAGAACGTCAGCAACGCCATGAAAAACCTTTGCGCCAGGCACAGGCTGCAGGGCGTCAGCCCGACCGCATACTCGAGATAATAGGAAGCTCCCAGGGCCATGGCCCCTGCAGTGAAAGCCGTGAAAAACAAGGAGCGTGAACAGGCCAACGACATGGCTTTTCCGTAACAGTGGAGACAGGCAGTTACGGTAGAGGAAAGCTTGTCAGCCTTTCAAGGCGGGGCCTTGGCGACAGTTCACCAGAAGTGTAGGGAAAACCCGACAGGTGCCAGAGGAATAGGTGTAGTCCGTTGTAGGACTTTGCTCAAGACGCCCGCCACAGGTAATTTTTCGCTCACTGAACGTTAACGAGGGAGCATGCTCCCTCGCGATATCAGGCGTTAACCGGCACCGGCAACGGCGCGGCCAGCAGACGCTCATCCAGCAATCCGAGACCCTCCTGGAACAGCTGGTTACTGCGCTCGGTGTCACCCAGTTGCGCAAGCAGACGTGCCAGCTCGGCGCAGGCTTCAGGGTTACGCTGCACTCGCAGACTGCTTTCCAGGTAATCCCGTGCCTTGCCCCACAAGCTGGCTTGCAGACAGAGACGACCGAGGGTCAGCAACAGGCTCGGGTCAGCAGGATGTTCCTTGAGCCAACCTTCGGCGGTCTGCAACTGGCGCGCCGGATCGCTGCCGCGCACCAGGCCATACAGACGCGCGAGATGGCTGTCGTACTTGCGCTTGAGGGCACTGCGCAGGACTTCTTCCGCCTCGACCTGAGCCCCCAGCTGACGCAGTTGTTCGGCGTATGCCAGCACCAGCGCCGGCTCCTGACGCTGCGCGGAAGTCAATTGCTCCCAGGCACGCGTGAGTGACTGCAGACCGACTTTGCCGTCCTCGTCACGATGCGCCGCCAGGGACAGGTTGTTGCCCCAGGCACGCCGTTCGAGTTCCGCCAGCTCGGCCGGCGGCAACACCTTGTCCTTGCGTAGTTCCGGCAACAGGCGAATGACCGCCGCCCAGTCGCCACGCTGCTGATGCAGACGCTGCAACTGTCGCAAGGTCTGTACGTTATGCGGATGCCGCTCGTGCATCGCTTGCAGGGTCACCAAGGCGCCGTCAGTGTCACCACGATCGGTCTGCAACTGCGCGTGACTCAAGGCAATCGCCAGTTCGGCCTGCGGCTGGCGCTCCAGCGCACGCTCGAGCAATCGATCACACTCCTCGTACTTGCCTTGTTCGTTGGCCGCGCGTGCCGCGCCGAGGTAATACAACAGCGGCTGGCGCTCGGCTTCGGCGGCGCGAGACAGATGACGTTGCGCGCTGGCCCAGCGACCTTCGGCCAGATCCAGCTGCCCGTGTTCGATGGCCACCTGCACCCGCCGGCTGCGGTTGCGGCGCGACCACGGATTGACCACGCCACTGGAGGCCATGACCAGCTCGACCAAGGCCTTGATCCCCCAGATCAGCAGCCACAACACCGCGATCAGGCCCAGCGTGGCCCACAGACTGGCCTCGTAGCGGAAGCTCTTGTAGGCAATCAACACGTACCCGGAGTGCTCGGCAATCGCCAGGCCCAGTGCCGCCGTCGCGGCGATCACCAGAAACACGATCACATACAGGCGTTTCATGGCGTGGTCTCCTGCGCGGTGTTGGCGGCAGGTTTGGCGAACGGTTTGACCGACTCTTCAGCGTTGACGTTACGGCGCTCCAGATAAGCCTGCACCGCACTCAGCGTGCCGGTCAGGTCCGGCGTCTTGACGGTGACCGGTTGCTGGCTCAGCTCGGCAACCTGTTCGAGCATGATTTTGCTCTGCGGATTGTCCGGGTTGAAATTGCCCTTAAGCACGTCCCGCGCTTCGGTCATTGCCTGGGTGTAGACCGGCGCCTGACCATTGAGCGCCGCCCATTGCGCCTGCTCCAGCGCGAGACTCAGGGCCAGACGCACCTGGCTCAGACTTTGCCCGGCCAGCAGTGGCTTCACGTTCTTGTCGGCATTGAAATCGATGCGGATATAACGCGACACCTGATCCCACCACTGCGCCCAGCGACTGGCGCCATCGCCGTCAGCGGTCAGACCCAGCAGCGACTCGCCGCGATCCTTGTACTCAGGCGCCAGCTCGGTCAGTTCGATGACCTGATCGCGCAAGGCCCCGATGCGCAGGAACAGCCCGGTGCGATCCGGCTGCTCGGTGCTGCGCAGGGCGACGAGGGTCTTGGCCACTTGCTCGCGGGCGGCGAACGAGCCGGGATCGTTCTGTTCACGGAGGATTTCGTCGGCACCCTGCACCAGCGCCTGGGCGCTGCTGATGTCCTGCAAGGCCGACAGACGCAGGCTGGCCAGACGCAGCAGATGCTCGGCCTCGGCCAGACGCCAATCCTTGCGGCTGGCGCCGAGAACGGTTTCCAGACGCTGATTGAGGCGCTGCTGATCCCCCTGCAATTGCGTCACCAGACGCTGACGTTCGGCGAGTTCATCGGCACCGGGCAATTGCGCGAGGCGCTCGGTCAGACGCTGTTCGTTGAGTTTGAGGCTCTGCGCCTGATCGTTCAACGCCTGCACCTGATCCGACTGCTGTGCGGTGTTGCTCTGCAGGTGACGCACCTGCCAGACACCCCAGCCACCGATCGCCACGCCGGCAGCGCCGAGCAACAGGGCGACAATGGCCAGTCCGTTGCCTCGGCGCGGCTCTTTGGCCGGCGGTGGAGTTTCAACCTGGGCATCAATCACAGGCTGGACATCATCTTTAGGCAAGGCTGTTTCGCTCACGTATCCATCCTTTGCATTAGAGAACGGGCACGGGATGCTCCCGTAACGCCGTCAGCAAAGCCGCGGCACTCGCGCCGCGGCAATCCACAACTGTTCGGGCCCCGGCGGCACGTGCCAGCTCGGCGACCCTTGGGCTTGGCACAAACAACGGCAACTGCGCAATTGAAGGCCAGGCATCGCCGGCCATCTGGCGCAAGTGCTCGAAACCCTGTCCACTGCTGACCACCAGCCCGTTCAAGCGTTCCGCTGCAATCCGCTGCGGCAGCTCTTGCGGCGGGTAGGCCGGCAGGTCACGCCGATACAACTCCAGATACTCGACACTAGCACCAAGCGCGCGCAGGCGCTCGGCGAGCAGCTCGCGGCCACCCTCGCCACGCAGGATCAGCACCTGCGCGCTGGGCTCGGTGACCGCCTCGCGCAGACGCGACAATTGCAGCAGGGCTTCACTGTCATCGCCGTCGGCGGGACAGTGCACATCGAGACCGTGATCGCGAAGAATCTGCGCGGTCGCCGCACCGACGCTGAACCACGGCATCGACAGCGACTGAAGCCCATGAGCGTCCAGCAGATCAAGCGCAATCCGCGCCGCCGGTTTGCTGACCACGATGACCGCGCTGCAACCCGGCAGCTGCGCCAGCGCCTGACGTATCTTGTCAGAGACCGGCAGCGGCGCGATGTCCAGAAGCGGCAGGCAACTGCTGAAAATCCCCTGTCCGGCCAACACCGCGGCCAGCGCCGCACAGTCATCCGCAGGGCGCGTCAGCAGCAGGCGCCAGCCAGTCACTCGTGACCTGCCTCGCCATACACCGCTTTGAGAATGTCGTCGGCACCCTGACTGAGCAACGCTTCAGCGACCTGCACGCCCAACGCTTCGGCATTGGCACGCGGCGCACGCGCTTCGGCGCTGAGCAGCTTGCCGCCGCTCGGCTCGCCCACCAGACCACGCAACCACAGCTGCTCACCTTCAAGCACGGCGTAGCAGGCGATCGGCACCTGGCAGCCGCCATTCAGATGTTTGTTGAGGGCACGTTCAGCGGTCACGCGCGAAGCGGTGTCGGCGTGGTGCAACGGCGCGAGCAACGCGTGAATCTGCGTGTCGGCACTGCGGCATTCGATGCCGACGGCGCCCTGTCCACCGGCCGGCAGGCTGTCGTCGACGCTGATCGCAGAAGTGATGCGCTCTTCGAAACCGAGACGGATCAGACCGGCCGCCGCGAGGATGATCGCGTCGTACTCGCCGGCGTCGAGCTTGGCCAGACGAGTGTTGACGTTACCGCGCAGGAAGCGGATTTCCAGATCAGGACGACGGGTCAGCAACTGCGCCTGTCGCCGCAGGCTGGAGGTGCCGACGATGGCGCCGGCAGGCAGCGCATCGAGGCTGGCGTAGGTATTGGAAACGAAAGCATCGCGCGGGTCTTCGCGTTCGCAGATGCAGAACAGGCCAAGGCCTTCGGGGAAGTCCATCGGCACGTCTTTCATCGAATGCACGGCGATGTCGGCTTCGTTTTCCAGCAGCGCGGTTTCCAGCTCCTTGACGAACAGGCCCTTGCCGCCGATTTTCGACAGCGGCGAGTCGAGCAGCTTGTCGCCGCGACTGACCATGGGCACCAGCGTCACCAGCAGACCCGGATGGGCCTCTTCCAGACGGGCTTTGACGTATTCGGCCTGCCAGAGGGCCAGCGCACTTTTACGGGTGGCGATGCGGATTTCGCGAGAGGACATGGATCAATCCGTACTGAATAGATACGGCGGATAATAACAGCTCAGCCAAATCCACTTTGACTTGAATCAGAAACGGCGTGGCCTCCCTGGCCTGCAATGCCCGGTAGAAGAAAGTGCAACCGCGCGCGAAGGCCGGGTCAGAGGCCCTGCATCATCTTGCGCACACCGGCCACATGCCGACGGCTGACGATCAGCGCATCACCATTAAGGCCTTTGAGGAACAGCTGGAAATGCCCCAGCGGCGTGCGTTGCAGACGTTCGATGCGGTCACGGGCGACCAGCGCGTTGCGGTGGATACGCACGAAACGCTCGCCGAATTCGTCTTCAAGGGCCTTGAGCGGCTCGTCCAGCAGCACTTCGCCAGTCTCGTGGCGCAAGGTCACGTATTTGTGATCGGCAATGAAATAGACCACCTGATCCAGCGGGATCAGCTCGATGCCTTTGCGGGTGCGGGCGCTGATGTGACTGCGCGGGCCATTACCGCTTTCGGCGGCGGGACGGGTCAAGGCCGAGAGTTGCGCCCGGTTGGGACGTTCAGCCCGTTTCAGGGCGTCATGCAGATGTTCGGTTCGCACGGGTTTCACCACATAGCCCACGGCGCTGGCCTGCAGGGCTTCCACGGCAAATTCATCGGGGCCGGTGCAAAACACCACGGCCGGTGGCGTTTCGCGTTCGCACAGACGGGCAGCGACCTGCAGGCCATCGAGGCCCGGCATGCGGATATCGAGCAACACGATATCCGGCTTGTGGCTGTCGATCAGCGCTAACGCCTCTTCGCCATTCGTGGCGCTGGGCTCCAGGACTGTATAACCCTCGAGCTCGCTTACCATTCGGCTTAGGCGCTCGCGAGCCAGTGGTTCGTCATCAACGATCAGGACATTCATATTGCGCTGGATTCCTGCGTGAGTCTCGCACAAGGATAGCGTAGACAGGTGAAGTGACGTCCGTCACCGCGATCCACGCTAAGACTAGCCCGAGCGCCAAAAAGTGCCGTACGTCGGCCAGCAATATTTGCCAGTGTCCGGGTCGTACTGCTCAAAGCCCGCTGTTTCCTGCGTTTTTCACGGGGTATGCCAAAGGACAAAACCACCCACCCCCTCTTCTTATAGTCGGCGTCCGGACCTTTGTGCGATCCGCAGTCGCGCCGACCCTTATGTCCAACTGTAGACGCTTGCCGGGCCGATATTGCTCAATCGAAAAATATCCTTGCGCAAATCCCCCGCAGACGGCGCCGACTATGAATGAGCAGATGAGAAAAAAACGTATCGACCGGTGTCAGCGACAGGATTGGCAACCCTGTTATTATCCGCGCCAGCGTTTCACGCCTTCTTTCTTCAAGCCGATACGAGCGAATTCATGAGCACTGACAAGACCAATCAGTCCTGGGGCGGCCGCTTCAGTGAACCCGTCGACGCCTTCGTCGCCCGCTTCACCGCCTCCGTCACCTTCGACCAGCGCCTGTATCGCCACGACATCATGGGCTCGATCGCCCACGCCACCATGCTGGCCAAGGTCGGCGTGCTGACCGATGCCGAGCGCGACAGCATCATCGACGGCCTGAAGACCATTCAGGGCGAAATCGAAGCCGGCCAGTTCGACTGGCGCGTCGACCTTGAAGACGTGCACATGAACATCGAAGCACGCCTGACCGACCGCATCGGTATCACCGGCAAGAAACTGCACACCGGGCGCAGCCGCAACGACCAGGTCGCCACCGACATCCGTCTGTGGCTGCGTGACGAGATCGACCTGATCCTGGCCGAAATCACCCGCTTGCAAAAAGGTTTGCTGGAACAAGCCGAGCGCGAAGCGGCGAGCATCATGCCCGGCTTCACTCACCTGCAAACTGCTCAGCCAGTGACCTTCGGCCACCATATGCTGGCCTGGTTCGAAATGCTCAGCCGCGACTACGAGCGTCTGGTCGACTGCCGCAAGCGCACCAACCGCATGCCGCTGGGCAGCGCCGCGCTGGCCGGCACCACCTACCCGATCGATCGCGAATACACCGCGCAACTGCTGGGCTTCGACGCCGTGGGCGGCAACTCGCTGGACAACGTTTCCGATCGCGACTTCGCCATCGAATTTTGCTCGGCCGCCAGCATCGCGATGATGCACCTGTCGCGTTTCTCCGAAGAGCTGGTGCTGTGGACCAGCGCGCAGTTCCAGTTCATCGATCTGCCTGATCGCTTCTGCACCGGCAGCTCGATCATGCCGCAAAAGAAAAACCCGGACGTGCCGGAACTGGTTCGCGGCAAGACCGGCCGCGTGTTCGGCGCACTGATGGGCCTGCTGACCCTGATGAAGGGCCAGCCACTGGCCTACAACAAGGACAACCAGGAAGACAAAGAGCCGCTGTTCGACGCCGCCGACACCCTGCGCGATTCGCTGCGGGCGTTTGCCGACATGATCCCGGCGATCAAGCCGAAACACGCGATCATGCGTGAAGCGGCCCTGCGTGGTTTCTCCACCGCGACCGATCTGGCGGACTACCTGGTGCGCCGTGGCCTGCCGTTTCGTGACTGCCACGAAATCGTCGGTCACGCGGTGAAGTACGGCGTGGATACCGGCAAGGATCTGGCCGAGATGAGCCTGGAAGAACTGCGTCAGTTCAGCGACCAGATCGAGCAGGACGTGTTCGCCGTGCTGACCCTGGAAGGCTCGGTGAATGCCCGTGACCATATCGGCGGGACGGCGCCGGCGCAGGTCAAGGCAGCGGTGGTTCGCGGTCAGGCCGTCATCGCCAGCCGCTAAAGGTCAAAAGCTTCGCGAGCAAGCCCGCTCCCACATTTGGATTGATGTTGAACACAACATTGTGACCAACGAAATCCCCAGTGGGAGCGGGCTTGCTCGCGAATGCGTCCTTCAGAACGCCAAAAAACTTACTTCTTGGCAGCGATCATCGCCAAAAACGCCGGCATCGCCGCCTCTTTGTCCGCTGCAATCTTCTGCACATGCGGATTCTGCTCAAGCCGCTCCAGCAGCGCCTTGGCTTTCGGTATCTCTGCCAACAAATCGATCCCGAACAGTTTCTGCCCGACCGCACACGCCAGCGGCACGCTGTACAGGAAATACAAATCCGCGATGCTCAAACTGTCGCCCGCCACGTACGGGGCGAATTTGCCGTGGCGGCCCAGTGCCGCGAAACCCAGCAGCAGCTCGGCTTTGGTTTTCTCCTTGATCGCCTCCGGCACCGGCGAGCCGAAGAACGCTTCGCCATAACAGGCGCGGCCCGGCAGTTCGATGTACAACTCGATTTCCTTGGCGATCGCCAGCACCTGCGCCCGCTCGAATGGATCGCTCGGCAGCAGCGGCGTGCCCTTCTGGGTCTGCTCGAGGTATTCAAGGATGATCGCGGTTTCGTTAATAAATCCGGCATCGACGCCGAGTACCGGTACTTTGCCGCGCGGGCTGATCGCCAGCGATTGCGGGGTCGGCGTCGGGTAGAACGTCACCTCTTCGAACGCCAGGCCCTTTTCCAGCAGCGCCAGCTTGACCATGTTGTAGTAGTTGCTGACAGCGAATCCGTAGAGCTTGAACATCACATAGCCTCCAGGCCGTGCGGGGTGGGCAGTCACTGTTTATAGATCGCCGGGCTCGATCCTGCCAGCAGCATCACGCCGCTGAATGCGGGTAAACTGGCGCCTTTCCTTGAGGAGCCTGCCATGAGCGAGCCGACTGACATCGACAATGATGAAGAAGAGTTCACCGAATCGACGCTGATCGAAGCGATCGAGAACCAGATCGAAAGCGACAACCCGCCAGCGGCCAAGGCGACCTACAACAAGCTGACCCTGGTGGGCGTCGAGCGCGAAGAGATCCTTAATCTGATGGCCCATGTGCTGGCCTACGAGATTGACGCGATGCTCGACGAAGACCGCGCGTTCGATACCGAGTGGTACGAAGCAGCGCTGCGTAAGTTGCCCGAGCTGCCACCGGAAAAGCAGTAAACCCCGATCCTGTAGGAGTGAGCCTGCTCGCGATTGCGTTCTTTCAGCAAAAAATCAGCTGACTGACACGGCGCAATCGCGAGCAGGCTCACTCCTACAATGTTTGTTACGTATCTGCCGTACCATCTCCAGGCCCCTGACTACACTGCACTCCACCTCGAAAGGAAAAACCCGGCCACCGGCACTGGACATGCCGCAAAAGCGGGTTCACCTTAGGGACGCTGTCGTCCAATTCCTAGAAAGTCTGGAGTCCTTATGTCGCTTACCCCTGAGTTGGTTGCCGAACTGGAAGTCCTCGCACTCTTTCCCCTGGACAGTTCCCAGGAAGGTTTGAAAATTCATCAGACCGCTGCCCCGAAACATATCGCCGCCGCCAAACGCCTCTTCGAGAAAGACCTCACCGACAAGCCCGATGGCGGGTATCTGACCAGCCTGGGTCGTGATGCCGCGCAAAATGTGCAAACCGTGCTGACCATTCTGAGAGAACAGGAAACCGCCTGATTTTTCCCGTCTTCGCCCACGGGAACTCCTGCCACGGGATTTCCGCGGGCCCGCTTGATCGCTCACCGCTAAAAATCTGACGTCAAAAAACAAATTCAGCTTAAAAGTCCCGCTGCTCAAAGGCTAAACTGCCTCCCATTCCGAGACCCTCTTCGTCCGAGCCTGCGAGCCGGTTTGAGCTGACATGACGCGCACCCATGAAATCCGCCCCGATCTGGACGAGGGAATCGACCGCAAGGTGCTCAGCCAGCTGCGTGCGCGCTTTCTCAAACTCAATGAAGGTCGCCTTGGCCGGGCGCTCGAAGGTCTGTCGAGCCGCCAGCAAGGCGTGCTGACCCTGCTGCCACTGTTCTTCCACGTCAATCACCCGCTGTTGCCGGGCTATGTTTCCGGCAGCACCCCCGCCGGGCTGTCCAACTATGAACCGGACGCCAGCGCCCTCGCCGAAGCGCAGCGCCTGACCCGCTCGTTCTCCTACAAGCCGCGCCATGGCAGCAACCCGCCTCGGCCGATTCACGGACTGTTTCTGATGGGCAGCCTCGGCACCCTGGCCCAGGCCGATCAGAGCGACATGGACGTGTGGGTTTGCCACGCACCGGACCTGAGCGAAAACGAACTCGCCGAGCTGCGCAAAAAATGCCAGCTCCTCGAAGCCTGGGCCGCGACCCAAGGCGCCGAGGCGCACTTCTTTCTGATCGACCCGGTACGCTTCGTCAAAGGCGAACGCGACACCCAGCTCAGCTCCGAAAACTGCGGCAGCACGCAGCACTATCTGCTGCTGGACGAGTTTTATCGCACCGCGATCTGGCTGGCCGGGCGCACACCGATCTGGTGGCTGGTGCCAGTCTACGAAGAAAGCGCTTACGACCTGTACACCCACACTCTGCTGTCCAAGCGTTTCATTCGCGCCGACGAGACGCTTGATCTCGGGCATCTGGCGACAATTCCGCCGGGCGAGTTCATCGGTGCCGGCCTGTGGCAATTGTTCAAGGGCATCGAATCGCCCTACAAGTCGGTGCTCAAGCTGTTGCTGACCGAGGTCTACGCCAGCGAACACCCGCAAGTGCAGTGCCTGAGCCTGCGCTACAAGCAGGCCGTGTTCGCCAATCAGCTGGATCTGGATGAGCTGGATCCGTACATGGTGGTGTACCGACGCATCGAGGAATACCTCTGCGCCCGCAACGAGCCGGAGCGTCTGGAGCTGGTGCGGCGCGCGCTGTACCTCAAGGTCAACCGCAAGCTCACCGGCAACAGCCGCACCCAAAGCTGGCAGCGTTCGCTGCTGGAGCGCCTGGCGCACGAATGGCATTGGGATCAGCGGCAACTGGCCTTGCTCGACAGCCGCAGCCAGTGGAAAGTCCGCCAGGTCAGCGCCGAACGCCGCGCCCTGGTCAATGAGCTGAATTACAGCTACCGCTTCCTGACCCAGTTCGCCCGCACCGAACAGACCGTCAGCCTGATCAACAAGCGCGACCTGAACGTGCTCGGTCGCCGCTTGTACGCCGCGTTCGAACGCAAGGCCGACAAGGTCGAATTCATCAATCCCGGCATCGCCCCGGATCTGGCCGAAGACACCCTGACGCTGGTGCAATCGCCGAACAAGAAAGAACCCGGGCAGACCCAGTGGGGCCTGTACAACGGCAGCCTGACCGCGCTGGAATGGGAGCACTTCGCGCCGATCAAGCGCAGCCGCGAGTTGCTCGAACTGCTGACCTGGTGCCATCGCAACGGCGTAATCGACAGCAGTACGCGCCTGGCGCTGCACCCCGGCACCAGCGACATGAGCGAGTTCGAGCTGTTCAACCTGCTCGGCAGCCTGCAGCAGTGCATCGCCCTGCCCCTGCCGACCGTTGCCGAAGAACGACTGCTGCGCGCTGCGGTGCCGAGCGAAGTGCTGATGCTGGTCAACGTCGGTGTCGATCCGCTCAAGCACCACCGCGACCTGAACATCCTGATGACCACCGAACGCACCGATTCCTTGAGTTACGCCGGGGTGCGCGAAAACCTTGTGCTGACCCTCGATCAGGTCACGCTCAACAGCTGGAATGAAGTGCTGGTCAACCGTTTCGACGGCCCCCACGCGCTGCTCGATTGCCTGCGCGACTACCTCAACAATCTGCCGCGCGGCGCGCAGCAGCCGTCATTGAAGGTGCGCTGCTTCTGCCACAACCGCGCGCAGTTCATTGCCCGGCGCGTCGAAGAAGTCATCGACACCGCGCAGACCCTGCTGCTCAGCGAGCTCAATCACCGCTACCTGATTCAGGTACAACAGCACTATCACGTGCTGGAGCTGGTGCCGGGCCAGGTCAACCATGTCGCACTCGCCACACTGCCGGCGCTGCTCGATTATCTGGGCGAAGAACAGCCGCGCTACAGCCCGCTGCACCTGGACCCGATGGCGCTGGAGGATCACGACCTCGCGTTGATCCTGCCGATGGGTCAGCCGGAATCGATTCAGGTGTTCTACCGGATCAGCGAACAACAGGCCGAGCTATACGTGCTGGATGAGTTCAACGCGCTGTGGCAACAGCATCTGCCGTATCACGATGAACAGAGCCTGCTGGTACCGCTGCAGCGCTTCCTGCAATCGATCCAGTACCGACGCGAAGCGCTGTTGCCGATGGATGGCAGCCCGGCGGTCGGCCTCGACACCTTGTATTACCAGCTATTGCCTTCCGGCCCCGGGCGGGCGCGCCGGGTCGAACCACGACCGGTGCCGCAGACACCGGTCAACAAACCGTTCTACGACGTGCAGGCGATCGTCGGCAAAGCCGCACCGGGCGAGGTGCAAGTCACCTTGTATTGCAATCAACGGGAATTCAGCGAGCTGGAACATGGCGACCAGCTGTTCCACGTGGTCGCCCGGGAGATCGTCGAGCAGCGCCGCGAGACCGAGCGCTATCGCTGCTACATCACCGATCTGGACCTCTCGGGCCTGCTCGGTGATGGTCAGAGTTCAAGCAATTTGTATCTGCGCTACAAGGCCGACCTGGAGCGCGCCCTGAACGAGGCGCTCGAACAGGTCTGAGGCGGGTTACTCCGGAAAATCGCCACCCTTGATCGGTTGCGATTCGACCTCGAGCAAAATCAGTTTCAGGGTCTTGCCACCCGGAGCCGGCCAGTCGATGTGCTGACCGACCTTCAGGCCCAGCAGCGCGCTGCCGACCGGCGCGAGGATCGAGATCTTGCCTTCGTCGGCGTTGGCATCCTTGGGATAGACCAGCGTCAGGTGATAGTCCTTGCCGCTGCCTTCTTCGCGGCAGTGCACGCGGGAATTCATCGTCACGACATCGGCGGGCACTTCATCGTGGCCGACCAGCGTATCGGCGCGGTCCAGTTCGGTTTGCAGCGCGATCACGCCCGGCGCAGCCTGGTCTTTCTCGTTCAGGTTGTCGATCAAGCGCTCCAGACGTTGCACGTCCAGACGGGTAAGAGTGATGGAAGGTGCGGTCATGATCCGGGCAGACTCCTTTCTTCTGCACACAAAAAAAGCAAAACCCCGCCAAAAAAGACGGGGTTTTCACCAGGCCTCGATGGGTTGAGGCGTGTTCGGACACTATCACAGCTCAAAAAATATACAAGTCACCGCCCGGCAAACCCCACTCAGCCCTGAGGGAAACTTTGTGGTGAGGGGATTTATCCCCGATAGACTGCGCAGCAGTCTCAAAAGCCTGGGGCCGCTGCGCAACCCATCGGGGATAAATCCCCTCGCTACAGGGCCGAGTCAGGCCTGAGTTCGGCGTTGTCGGGCTTGGCTGACGATCACCCGGCGGCGTTGATCGTCTGCCGAACGCCATTCGCGAATATCCTCGACATGGCGGAAGCAGCCGAGACAAACCTTCTGTTCATCCAGCCGGCACACGCCGCTGCACGGCGACGGCACCGCCGGGCTGATGTTGCTGTAAAGCGGCTTTGGCGGACGAACAGGTGCGCTATCAGTCACGAATTCACAGACCTTCGAAGTCAAATTCGACGCCGGCTTGCTGCTTGACGATGCGCTCGAGCATCTCGCCCAGTTGCTCTTCGCTCTTGTCGCACATCCAGCGCTCGCTCTCTTCGTCGTAGTCGAAGTGGAAACCGCCGGAGACCGCCGCCAACCACAGCTGACGCAACGGCTCCTGACGACTGAAAATCAGCTGCGTGCCGTTTTCAAACTTCACAGTCAGTACACCGGCCGAGCTTTCCAGGTCGATATCCAGGTCGCTTTCGTCAAAGATGTCCTCCAGTTTTTCCTGGGTTTCATCGACCAGATCGTGGAAACGCGCTTCGGACAAACTCATTGTGGCAACCTCAAAAAATGTCTGATCAGGCTCAAGCGCCGCAAGATACGGACGCTGCCGGCCGATTGCAAAGATTAACGACCAAGCACCTGCCGGCACATCCAACACAACACTTGTGGGAGCGGGCTTGCTCGCGAAGGGGCCGGCACATCCAGCATTTTTCTCGACTGGACCGACGCCTTCGCGGGCAAGCCCGCTCCCACAGGGGTTTGTGTGCATTCACAGAGCCCCGCCGGACGGGAACCCCCTCGCATAGGCAAGCTGCCGGGTGGCCGGTATACTCCGGCGCAATTAACGCATTTTCAAGGATTTCGCCATGAAGCGCCTGATCTCTTCCCTTGCTGCGCTCGTCGCGGTTGCCTGCCTCGTTTCGGCCTGTGGTCAAAAAGGCCCGCTGTACCTGCCGGATGACGATCAGGACCCGGCCGAGCAAGCCCAGTCTTCGCAAAAGCAGCCGTCCAAAGCACACAAGCACGACGTTTACCAATAAGGGATCGCCATGGACGCTTTTAACTACCGTGGCGGGGAGCTGTTCGCGGAAGGTGTGGCGCTGTCCGCCATCGCCGACCGCTTTGGCACGCCCACCTATGTCTACTCGCGTGCGCACATCGAAGCCCAGTATCTGGCCTACGCCGACGCGCTGGCCGGCATGCCGCACCTGGTCTGCTACGCCGTCAAGGCCAACTCCAACCTCGGGGTTCTGAATGTCCTGGCCCGTCTCGGCGCCGGTTTCGACATCGTTTCCCGTGGCGAGCTGGAACGTGTACTCGCCGCTGGCGGCAGCGCCGACAAAATCGTGTTCTCCGGCGTCGGCAAGACCCGTGACGACATGCGTCGCGCGCTGGAAGTCGGCGTGCACTGCTTCAACGTCGAATCCACCGACGAGCTTGAGCGCCTGCAAGTCGTGGCTGCCGAGCTGGGTGTTCGCGCACCGGTCTCGCTGCGCGTGAACCCGGACGTCGACGCCGGCACCCACCCGTACATTTCCACCGGTCTCAAAGAGAACAAGTTCGGCATCGCCATTGCCGACGCCGAAGACGTGTACGTGCGTGCCGCGCACCTGCCGAACCTGGAAGTGATCGGTGTCGACTGCCACATCGGCTCGCAACTGACCACCCTGCCGCCGTTCCTCGATGCCCTCGACCGTCTGCTGGATCTGGTCGACCGCCTCGGCGATTGCGGCATCCACCTGCGCCACATCGATCTCGGTGGTGGCCTGGGCGTGCGGTATCGCGATGAAGAGCCGCCACTGGCCGGCGACTATATCAAGGCCGTGCGCGAGCGTCTGAACGGTCGTGACCTGGCGCTGGTGTTCGAACCGGGCCGCTTCATCGTCGCCAACGCTGGCGTGCTGCTGACTCAGGTCGAGTACCTCAAGCACACCGAACACAAGGATTTCGCCATCGTCGACGCGGCGATGAATGACCTGATCCGCCCGGCGCTGTATCAGGCCTGGATGGACGTCACTGCGATCAAACCGCGTGACTCCGCTGCGCGCAAATACGACATCGTCGGCCCGATCTGCGAAACCGGCGATTTCCTCGCCAAGGATCGTGAGCTGGCGCTGGAAGAAGGCGACCTGCTGGCCGTGCATTCGGCCGGCGCCTACGGCTTCGTGATGAGTTCCAACTACAACACCCGTGGCCGTGCCGCTGAAGTGTTGGTAGACGGTGATCAGGTTTTTGAAGTGCGCCGCCGCGAAACCGTGGCCGAGCTGTTTGCCGGCGAAAGCCTGCTGCCGGAGTAACCCATGCTGCTGCGTTTTACCAAAATGCACGGCCTGGGCAATGACTTCATGGTTCTCGACCTGGTCAGCCAGCACGCGCATATTCAGCCCAAGCACGCCAAGCAATGGGGCGACCGGCACACCGGTATCGGTTTCGACCAATTGCTGATCGTCGAAGCGCCGAGCAATCCGGACGTGGATTTCCGTTACCGGATCTTCAACTCCGATGGCTCGGAAGTGGAACAGTGCGGCAACGGTGCACGCTGCTTCGCGCGCTTCGTGCTCGACAAACGTCTGACGGCCAAGCGGCAGATTCGCGTCGAGACCAAGGGCGGCATCATCGAGCTGGACGTGCGTAACGACGGCCAGATCGGGGTGAACATGGGCGCGCCGCGTCTGGTGCCGGCGGATATTCCGTTCGACGCACCGGCGCAGGCCAGCAGCTATCAGCTGGAAGTCGACGGCACCACGGTCGAACTGGCCGCTGTATCAATGGGCAACCCCCATGCAGTGCTGCGCGTACAGGACATCAACAATGCACCGGTGCATGAACTGGGGCCGAAAATCGAACACCACCCGCGCTTCCCGGCGCGGGTCAACGTCGGTTTCATCCAGGTCATCGACCGCAACCGCGCGCAGTTGCGCGTCTGGGAACGCGGGGCCGGGGAAACCCAGGCCTGCGGCACCGGCGCTTGCGCCGCGGCTGTCGCGGCAATCAGCCAGGGGTGGATGGATTCGCCGCTGTTGATCGACCTGCCCGGCGGGCGTCTGTCCATTGAATGGGCAGGCCCTGGCCACCCGGTGCTGATGACCGGCCCGGCAGTGCGTGTATACGAAGGACAAGTGCGTCTTTGAGTGAGCAGAAGCCATGACCGATAAGCCTCAGGTACCCGCCCGACAGTCCGACGAATCCGCGTCCGAGAGCCTGGAGGCGGCAGCGGTTGCCGCATACCTGGAGGCTCATCCGGACTTCTTCGTCGAGCACGAAGAACTGCTGCCTGCCATGCGCATTCCCCACCAGCGCGGTGACACCGTTTCGCTGGTCGAACGCCAGATGAGCATCCTGCGCGACCGCAACATCGAGATGCGCCACCGCCTTTCGCAGTTGATGGACGTCGCCCGCGACAACGACCGGCTGTTCGACAAGACCCGTCGCCTGATTCTGTCGCTGATGGACGCGGCCAGTCTGGAAGACGTGGTGATCAGCGTCGAAGACAGCCTGCGCCAGGACTTTCAGGTGCCCTTTGTCAGCCTGATCCTGCTCGGCGACAACCCGGCACCGGTTGGCCGCTGGGTGACTCATGCCGACGCGCAAACCGCGATCGGCGGTCTGCTCACCGAAGGCAAGAGCGTCAGCGGCACTCTGCGAGAACATGAGCTGGACTTCCTGTTCGGCGAAGAACAGCGCAAGCAGATCGGCTCGACGGCGGTAGTTGCGGTCAGCCATCAAGGCATCCACGGCATTCTGGCGATCGCCAGCCGTGATCCGCAGCACTACAAGAGTTCGGTGGGCACGCTGTTCCTCAGCTACATCGCTGAAGTCATGGGTCGCGTGCTGCCACGGGTCAACAGCTCCCTGCGCTCGGTACGCTGAGCATGGAACGACAACTGGACGCTTACTGCGAACACCTGCGCAGTGAGCGACAGGTGTCGCCGCACACCCTGTCGGCCTACCGCCGCGACCTCGATAAAGTCCTCGGCTGGTGCCTCAAGCAGAACATTGGCAGTTGGGCGGCGCTGGATATTCAGCGTCTGCGCAGCCTGATCGCCCGCCTGCATGCGCAGGGGCAGTCGTCACGCAGTCTCGCCCGATTGCTCTCGGCGGTGCGCGGGCTCTATCACTATCTGAATCGCGAAGGTCTGTGCGATCACGACCCGGCGACCGGCCTGGCGCCGCCGAAAGGCGAACGGCGTCTGCCGAAAACCCTCGACACTGACCGCGCATTGCAACTGCTTGAAGGTGCGGTCGAGGACGACTTTCTCGCCCGTCGCGATCAGGCGATTCTCGAATTGTTCTATTCCTCGGGCCTGCGCCTGTCCGAGCTGACCGGGCTCAATCTCGATCAGCTGGATCTGGCCGACGGCATGGTTCAGGTGCTCGGCAAGGGCAGCAAGACCCGCCTGCTGCCGGTCGGCAAAAAGGCGCGCGAAGCACTGGAGCAATGGCTGCCGCTGCGGGCCATGACCAACCCGGCCGACGACGCCGTATTCGTCAGCCAACAAGGTCGGCGCCTCGGCCCACGGGCGATTCAGGTGCGAGTAAAACTGGCCGGCGAGCGCGAACTGGGGCAGAACCTGCACCCGCACATGCTGCGGCATTCCTTTGCCAGCCACTTGCTGGAATCCTCGCAGGACCTGCGCGCGGTGCAGGAACTGCTCGGCCACTCGGACATCAAGACCACGCAGATCTACACCCACCTAGACTTCCAGCACCTGGCGGCGGTCTATGACAGCGCCCACCCACGGGCCAAACGCAGCAAAGGCGACGATTCATGAACATCCAGTTGATCACCTTCGACCTCGACGACACCCTGTGGGACACCGCCCCGGTGATCGTCAGCGCCGAAGCGGTGTTGCGCGAATGGCTGAGCGAACACGCGCCGAATCTGGGCGCGGTACCGGTGGAGCATTTGTGGGGGATTCGTGAGCGGGTACTGGCCAGCGAACCGGGTCTCAAGCACCGCATCAGTGCGTTACGTCGGCGGGTGCTGTTCCACGCACTGGAGGAAGCCGGGTACGCCCACGGCGAAGCTGCGGATCTGGCCGACAAAAGCTTTGAAGTATTCCTGCATGCGCGGCATCAGATCGAGGTGTTCCCGGAGGTCGAACCGACCCTGGAAATCCTTGCCAACCACTACGCCCTCGGCGTGGTCACCAACGGCAATGCCGACGTGCGTCGATTGGGCCTGGCGGATTACTTCAAGTTTGCCTTGTGCGCGGAAGACATCGGCATCGCCAAGCCGGATGTACGCCTGTTCCATGAAGCTCTGCAGCGCGGTGGTGTGAGCGCAGACCTGGCGGTGCACATTGGTGATCATCCGGGCGATGACATCGCCGGGGCACAGCAGGCGGGGATGCGCGCGATCTGGTTCAACCCGACGGGCAAGGTCTGGGAAGCCGAGCGGCTTCCGGATGCCGAGATCCGTAGCCTGACCGATTTGCCAGCAGTGCTCGCCCGCTGGAATGCCCTCTCCGCCTGACGCAATACCGCTTTCTTGTGGTGAGGGGATTTATCCCCGATCGGTTGCGCAGCAGCCGTGAAGTCATCTTGCGCGGTGTCTCAGGACGGTGGGGGTGCTGCATTAGGGGCCGCTTCGCGACCCATCGGGGATAAATCCCCTCACCACAAGGCTCACTCCTACAGGGGATAGTGGCGCGTCCGGAATTCCAGGCATGAAAAAGCCCGCAGCGACGGCGGGCTTTTTCAGCAAGCAGGTAGCACGCCTCAGATAGGGCGGCTGCCGTACTTGTTATCCGGCTTCTTGGGCGGATCGGCGACCACGTTGGCCTCCACTTCCTGCACCTTGCCACCGCGCGCAAGGAATTCTTCCATGGCCTTGGCCAGGGCGTCGCGCTCCTTGTTCTTGGCTTCGATGCTCGGCAACTCGTCGACCGACACCGCAGCCTTGGCTTTGCCTTTGGCAGCCGGGGCCGGCGTATCGTCACCGCCATCGTCTTCAGCAACGTCTTCCGCTGCTGCTTCCAGACCGTCCTCGGCCTCGTCTTCGTCGCCTACTTCGAGGTCGTCGTTTTCCAGATCATCGTCGCTCATGTTCTACCTCATGACTTGCGAAAAGCAGATTAGTTATAGACCAGCTTTGGCGACTGTCGAAAGTCGCCGTAAAAAAATCGGTAACCGCTGGTGACCAACGGTTTACGCCCCTTCACCGTGCAGGGTGGCGAGGACTTTACGGGCACCGCCATGATCACGGTGCTCGCCCAGATAAACGCCTTGCCAGGTTCCCAGAGCCAGTCGCCCTGCCGAAACCGGCAGACTGATCTGGCAGCCAAGTACGCTGGCCTTGAAGTGCGCCGGGAGGTCGTCCAGGCCTTCGTCGTTATGCTCATAGCCGTCTGTTCCTTGTGGGATCAGACGATTGAAAAATCGTTCGAAGTCGCGACGGACCGCCGGATCGGCGTTCTCGTTGATGGTCAACGACGCCGAGGTATGCTGCAGCCACAAATGCAACAGACCGACCCGGCACGCCTTGAGTTCAGGCAGGCCGGCGAGTAACTCGTCCGTTACCAGATGAAAGCCCCGGGGCCGTGCCCGCAGGGTTATCAGAGTCTGTTGCCACATACAGTTCTCCGCACGTTCGGGGCGCATTCTAGCGCGCTCTGGGAAAAAACAAAGGCCCTAATATTCCTGCAATGATGTAAGCGATTGGCCGCAGAAAAACGCTTGTCGTAAACACGACCAAAGCCGTACGAAAAATCCTTTCAGCCACTACCTGAATGACAAATTCCAGACAAAAAAATGCCCGGCAAGCCGGGCAAGTTTTTTCGATGCGCGTACTTACAGGTTGTAGCCGCGTTCGTTGTGTTGTGCCAGGTCCAGACCCACTGCCTCTTCTTCCTCGGTGGCACGCAGGCCCATGACCACGTCCAGTACCTTGAGGATGATGAAGGTGACGATCGCGGTGTAGATCACCGTGAAGCCGACACCTTTGCACTGAATCCACACTTGCGAAGCGATGTCGGTCACGGTGCCGAAGCCACCCAGCGCCGGCGCGGCGAACACGCCGGTGAGGATCGCGCCAAGGATACCGCCGATACCGTGCACGCCGAAGGCATCCAGGGAGTCGTCGTAACCGAGTTTGCGTTTCAGCGTGGTCGCGCAGAAGAAGCACACCACACCGGCCGCCAGACCGATGATCAGCGAGCCCATCGGGCCCACGGTACCGGCTGCCGGCGTGATTGCCACCAGACCTGCAACCACACCCGAGGCAATGCCCAGTGCGCTAGGTTTGCCGTGGGTGATCCACTCGGCGAACATCCAGCCCAGTGCAGCGGCAGCGGTCGCGATCTGAGTCACCAGCATCGCCATGCCGGCGGTGCCGTTGGCGGCTGCGGCGGAACCGGCGTTGAAGCCGAACCAGCCGACCCACAGCATGGCCGCGCCCATCAGGGTGTAACCAAGGTTGTGCGGTGCCATCGGGGTGGTCGGGAAGCCTTTGCGCTTGCCCAGTACCAGGCACGCCACCAGACCGGCGATACCGGCGTTGATGTGGACCACGGTGCCGCCCGCGAAATCGAGCACGCCCCAGTCGCCCAGCAGCGAACCCGGACCGCTCCAGACCATGTGCGCGATCGGCGCATAGACCAGCGTGAACCAGACGCCCATGAACACCAGCATCGCGGAGAACTTCATGCGCTCGGCGAAGGCACCGACGATCAGCGCCGGGGTGATGATGGCGAAGGTCATTTGATAAGTGACGAACACTGCTTCAGGGAACAGCGCTGCCGGGCCGGTAATGCTGGCAGGCGTGACGCCCGCGAGGAAGGCCTTGGCAAAGCTGCCGACGAAGGAGTTCAGGTTGACGACGTTGGCTTCCATCCCGGTGGTGTCGAACGCCATGCTGTAGCCATAAAGGAACCACAGGATGGTGACCAGGCCGGTAATGGCGAAGCACTGCATCATCACCGAAAGAATGTTTTTCGACCGCACCATGCCGCCGTAGAACAGCGCGAGGCCCGGAATGGTCATGAACAGCACGAGGGCTGTGGAGGTCAGCATCCAGGCGGTGTCGCCGGAATTGAGGACTGGAGGCGCCACCGGATCTGCCGCCATAGCCAGGCCGGGCATTACGATGGACAACAGGGCGCCTAGCCCTGCGAATTTACGCAGAGTCATATTGTTTTCTCCTGGGGCGTTGGGTTTGTGGCGGCGTTTAGATCGCGTCGGTATCGGTTTCGCCGGTACGGATGCGGATCGCCTGTTCCAGATTGACCACGAAGATCTTGCCGTCACCGATCTTGCCGGTGTTGGCAGCCTTGGTTATCGCCTCGATAACCCGATCCAGATCCTTGTCGTCGATAGCAACGTCGATTTTCACCTTGGGCAGAAAATCGACCACATACTCCGCGCCGCGATACAGCTCGGTGTGACCCTTCTGCCGGCCGAAGCCTTTGACTTCAGTAACGGTAATGCCCTGCACGCCGATTTCGGACAGCGACTCGCGCACGTCGTCCAACTTGAACGGCTTGATGATGGCAGTGACTAGCTTCATGAAACTCTCTCCCGAATTGGTGGACTTGCCCCAGGAAAACAAACCCGACTCAAGTCTAAGCGCAGTGCCTGGCTTTGTAACGCATCGTCGGCCTTACCTGCCCGACTGACGCCAGCTAACCGCTGCCGGCGAAACTCCCCGTCCCGCCTGCCGCACTGCATTCGTCACAGCGACTGCATCAGTGCATGGGTCACTACCGACTAAGCAGAAAGCTTGCCATCTCGCCAAATTCCTCTGATTTCAAGCCCTTGGCCGCTGCCACAGGCGCCCGCGCAAAAAAGCCCCAACGGTTACGCACAACAACGGTGCGCTGCCGTCCGTCCGCCTGCGCGAAAAGCGTGCATCCGTGCCTGCGTCAATGACTATAGACACTGCGTGATACACTGCCCGCCACTGTTTACAGGACACATTCCATGCTCGCGCCCAAAGACTTCCTCGACGCCCTGAGCGGCACCGCCTCCCGCCTGTTCAGCGGCGACACCCCGCTGCCGAAAGCCGAAATCGAAAGCCAGTTCAAGATGCTGCTGCAGAGTGCCTTCAGCAAACTCGATTTGGTGAGCCGTGAAGAGTTTGATAGTCAGATGGTTGTATTGGCGCGTACCCGTGCTCGCCTCGAAAGCCTTGAGGCCAAAGTCGCCGAGATGGAAGCCAAGCTGACGCCGCCGGCCGAGTAAGTCTGCAGACCCTGAGCCAAAGTGCCTTGAAGTTTGCGAAAGAAATTAAACCGCTCCTGCCGAGGCAGGAGCGGTTTCCGTCAGATCAATCCTCTACAACGAATTATTCCAACGGTCTCGCAGAAACTCGTACAGGCGAAAAGCCCATAGCGCGATTCTGACGAGGCGCCACATATGTTTAAGAAACTTAGACATACTTTGGCCCTCCTTGCGTGGGGCCAAACCTCCGATGCACTTTCCGGCGTACGAACACCTTCGGGACTACACGTGAGTATGTCCGCCAAGGCGGCCGGGTGTGGGTTCCTCAAATACAGCACCGGCACGGGTCTCACACCGTGTCGAGGAACATGAAGTCTTTGCGCTCCCGGCCACACTTCGCGAATACCCCATGAGTGGGCATCGTCATTGCGGACTTTATGACAGCCCTTAGAAAGCGATTTAAACAACTTGTATCAAGTCGTTATGAGGCGCTATCAACGGGACCGTTGCCCCCCTTTCAAGCCCATCTGATACTTGCGCCAATGAGCAAACATGCATAACCTGATCGCACGTGAGTGTGTCCGCAAAGGATACGCAGGCCTTGGCCTCACCGAAGCCTGCAAACTGAAAACCGTCTCCTCAAGGCGGTTTTTTTTTCGCCTCGAAATTGGTTGACCGCTTTCCCGCAACATCCAGTGAAAGTTCGCCCCCGCCTGATCGCCCTTCCCCAACTACCCTTCAAAAACCCGCAGGAAGCGGTCCCCGATTCAGCTCAAGGAACGACCATGTCCCTCTCCATCGTCCACAGCCGCGCCCAGGTTGGCGTGGATGCTCCCGCTGTCACCGTCGAAGTCCATCTGGCCAACGGTCTGCCCTCGCTGACCATGGTCGGCCTGCCTGAAGCGGCGGTAAAGGAGAGCAAGGATCGCGTGCGCAGCGCGATCATCAATTCCGGGCTGCAGTTTCCGGCGCGGCGGATCACCTTGAATCTGGCGCCGGCGGACTTGCCCAAGGATGGCGGGCGCTTTGATCTGGCGATTGCCTTGGGGATTCTGTCGGCGAGTGTGCAGGTGCCGTGTCTGACGCTGGATGAGGTGGAATGCCTTGGTGAATTGGCGTTGTCCGGCGCTGTGCGGCCGGTACGCGGGGTGTTGCCGGCGGCACTGGCGGCGCGCAAGGCCGGGCGGGCACTGGTGGTGCCGCGGGCGAATGCCGAGGAAGCGTGCCTGGCTTCGGGTTTGAAGGTGTTTGCGGTGGATCATCTGCTGGAAGCAGTGGCGCATTTCAACGGGCATACGCCGGTCGAGCCTTATGTCTCGGACGGGCTGATCCATGCGGCGAAACCTTATCCCGACCTCAATGAGGTGCAAGGACAGATGGCCGCGAAACGCGCGCTGCTGATTGCCGCAGCGGGCGCGCACAATTTGCTGTTCAGCGGGCCACCGGGGACGGGCAAAACATTGCTGGCAAGTCGCTTGCCGGGGCTGCTGCCGCCACTCTCAGAATGCGAGGCGCTGGAAGTGGCGGCGATTCAATCGGTCGCCAGCGGCGTGCCACTGACCCATTGGCCGCAACGGCCCTTTCGCCAGCCACACCACTCGGCCTCCGGGCCGGCGCTGGTCGGTGGCAGCTCGAAACCGCAACCCGGCGAGATCACCCTCGCCCACCACGGTGTGCTGTTTCTCGACGAGCTTCCGGAATTTGATCGCAAGGTGCTGGAGGTGCTGCGCGAGCCGCTGGAATCAGGGCATATCGTGATTGCCCGAGCCAAGGATCGCGTGCGTTTTCCGGCGCGCTTCCAGTTGGTGGCGGCGATGAATCCGTGCCCTTGTGGATATCTTGGCGAGCCGAGCGGCAAGTGCTCTTGTACACCGGACATGGTGCAGCGCTACCGCAACAAGCTATCGGGGCCGTTGCTGGATCGGATCGATCTGCACCTGACGGTGGCGCGGGAAGCGACGGCGTTGAATCCGGCAGTGAAGCCAGGCGAGGACAGCGCCAGTGCGGCAGCCGTGGTGGCTGAGGCACGCGAACGCCAGCAAAAGCGTCAGCGTTGTGCCAATGCGTTCCTCGATCTGCCAGGCCTGAAGCGGCACTGCCAGTTATCCACAGCCGATGAGAAATGGCTGGAGTCTGCCTGCGAACGGCTGACCTTGTCACTGCGCTCAGCCCATCGTTTGCTCAAGGTCGCCAGAACCCTGGCAGACCTTGAGCAAGTCGATGCAATCAGCCGTGAGCATCTGGCCGAGGCGCTGCAATACCGGCCGGCGACGCCTTAATGCTCGGTCAGATCCACCAGCGGCGTCTGCCGCACTTCGGTTTCACGCCCGGCCTGGATTTCACTCACGCGCTTCAACGCATTATCCACGGCGCCTTTGTCTGCCAGCAGGCTGTAGCTGATCTGAAACTGTTGGCTGGCCTTTGGCGCAATGGTCGGCACCAGGTTCAGCGGACGCTGATAGCGGCGGTTGTAGGAAAAGCTGGTGCCTGGCTCAAGGCCCGTGACATAGCCCTGCCCTCGGGTGTCGGTATTTTTCCACAGGGAAAACACTGGCAGCTGTTGTGTATTGAAGCCAACGGAGACACCGAGGCTGCCAGCCTTGTTGTGCAAAACAGTCAGGGTTTCGCCTTTTGCGTCGGCGTAGGGCACGACGTTATAGACGGTTTCGTCGTAGTCCTTGGTTGGACCGCGATAAGTCTGCCAGTCCGCCAACTCGGCTTTGGCCTTGTCGTTGAACGGCGAGACCTGTTTCACCGGCGCCGCGAACCGCGCGCCCTGCTCAAGGAACGGTGTACTGAAGTTACTGTGATACAGCGCCTGGTATTCCTTCGGATAATCGCCGTTGTTGGTCAGCGTATCGTTGAGGGCAAAGCGCACGCTGCCCGGCTCGGTGACCAGCTCAGTGACGACCGAGAAATCGACTTTCTTGAACGCCTGTTCCTTCAGTTCACCGCGCAGACTGATGGCGTAGGGTGGTTTTTCGTCAATGTGCAGCGTGACGCTGCTGGCCGGGATGTTGGCGGCGCGGCCGTGCAGAGTCAGCAACTCACCATTGTCCATGCCGGGATGGCCGACCCATTCATAACCGCAGCGGGCCACCAGCTCATTGAAGCCTTCCAGCCAACCCAGACCACCGCGTCCATTGAGTTCGATGAAGGCCGGGTTGACCACTTCCTTGACCGGCGAATCCCAACCCATGCGCACGTTACCAACCGACGCCTGCAAGACATTCATGCCGCGGGTCGGCACCACCGAGAGTTTCATCGTGCCGTTATCGATATCGACGATGCTGACACCTTCCTGTCGTCCGCCGTGCAAGGTTCGCAGACTCACGGAGAAAGGCTTGTCGGTTTTCACCCCGAGCTGCTCACTGGTAATGCTCCAGTTTTGCGCAGGCTTGTTGGTATCGAGGAGTACGTAATCCCAGGCCATGGCGTGGGAAGCAGCAGAGAGTGCGCCGAATGCAACGGCGAGTTTGAACGGGGTCATGGCAGCAGCCTTTATTGGAGTTGTGCCATTTTTATAGCGCTGCGGAAACGTTTCAGCAAGTGCAATGGAGCTTGCGATCGTGTGATTTACCAAGAACTGGCGGGGATCCATTCGCGAGCAAGCTCGCTCCCACAGGGATCTCGGGTGTTCACAGAATCTGTGATTCACGCCGGAAACTGTGGGAGCGAGCTTGCTCGCGAAAGCGATATCAAGGCTGTATTAACGGAAGCGATCAACCTCGGAACGCAAGTCCGCCGCCAGTTTCTCCAGCTCTTTAGCCGTAACAGCCAGGTTCGACACAACCTCACGCTGCTCACTGTTGGCCAGCGCAATGCTCTGCAAATTGCTGCTCAACAATGTCGCGGTGCTGCTCTGCTCCTGGGTCGCGGTGGTAATCGCGGCGAACTGCTGCCCTGCCGAACGGCTCTGCTCATCGATCCGCGCCAGCGCCGACGCCACGTTGGCGTTGCGCGAAAGGCCTTCCTGCATCAGCAGATTGCCCTGCTCCATGGTGCTGATGGCGTTGCCGGTTTCCTGCTGGATGCTGTGAATCATCCCGGAGATTTCATCAGTGGCCTGACGGGTGCGCGACGCCAGGTTACGCACCTCATCGGCGACCACGGCAAAACCACGGCCCTGTTCACCGGCACGGGCCGCTTCGATGGCCGCGTTGAGCGCCAGCAGGTTGGTCTGTTCGGCAATCGAGGTGATCACACTGACAATGCCGCCGATTTCCTGGGAACGCTGGCCAAGGGTGTTGATCACGGTAGCCGTGGTGTTCAGCGCGCCAGCGATTTGCTCCAGCGAGGAAGAGGCCTCGTCCATGGAAGTACGACCGATCTGCGTCTGCTGGGCGTTTTCCTGGGCCAGACGCTGGGTGGCCCCCATGTTGTCGGCGATGTTCAGCGAGGTGGCGCTGAACTCCTCTACCGCACCGGCCATGCTGGTGATTTCGCCGGACTGCTGCTCCATGCCTTCGTAGGCACCACCGGACAAACCGGACAATGCCTGGGCGCGGCTGTTGACCTCTTCCGAGGAGCGGCGGATGTGTTCGACCATCGTCGACAGCGCCTGGCTCATCTGGTTGAACGCACGGGACAACTGTCCGATCTCGTCGTTGCTCGACACGTTCAGGCGCACGCTCAGATCACCGGCACCCAGCGCTTCGGCCTGACGTACCAGATCACTCAGCGGCGCCAGTTTGCTGCGCAGCAACCACACCACCGAACCCACCGCCAACAGCATCGCCAGCAGGCTGCCGATGGCCAGTTGCGTGCCGACGCTCCAGGTCACCGCGCGAATCTCGGCTTTCGGCATGCTCGCCACTACCGCCCACGGCCCACCGTCGAACGGTACCGAAACACTGTAGAAATCTTCGTTCTTGTCGCCCCAGAACTGACCTTTGCCAGGGGTCTTGGCCAGAGCGCCAATCACCGTAACCGCCTGATCCAATGCCTGGACGCCCGCCGGGGCCACCAACCATTTGTTCTGCTCATCCAGCAGCGCCAGCGAACCGGTCTGGCCGATGCGGAAGCGCTTGAGGTTGTCGAACTGGGCGTTCTGCGCATCGGTGTAATCAAAACCAACGAACAACACCGCAATCACTTTGCCGCTGCCATCGCGCACCGGGGTGTATTGGGTCATGTAGGAACGATCGAACAGCAGCGCGCGGCCGACGTAACCCTGACCCGCCATCAACTTCGCGTAGGCCGGGTGTGCGTGATCGAGCAGAGTGCCGATAGCGCGCGTGCCGTCCTGTTTGGTCAGCGAGGTGCTGACCCGCACGAAGTCTTCGCCGCTACGCACGAACAGCGTGGCAACGCCGGCGGTCATCTGCTTGAACTCGTCGACTTCCTTGAAGTTGTTGTTCAACACTTCGCTGCCCAAGTGCAGGCCCGGGGTCTGGGTGCCGGCGACGTTCACCGGTTCATCCGGGTGAATGCTCAGGCCCGCGCTGAAGCGTTTCTCGAACAGCCCGCTCAGGCGCTGGGTGCTTTCGCGCAGCGTGCCGTGGAAAGTGCTCAACTGGTCGGCCAGCAGCCGCGCCTCACTGGCGAGGTGCTCTTCACGGGTGGCGAGGTTGGCGGAATCCAGCGAACGCAGGGCGAACACCGTACTGCCGCTGATGACGATCGCCAGTATCACAGCGAGCGCGAGGCCCAGCTGCGAGGCGATCCGAGCGCGAGGTTGAGACATGGACAGCTCCTGGCCGAACTTGCCGATCCTCCTTGATCGCAGCTCGGATAATTTTCTAATGGGGGTGAATCGTGGATACCTGCACGGCGGTTCCACATGCACGTATTCGGCGGTAAAGCCGAATACTTGAGCGAACAGCAGGGTTATGGCACAAGGCCGGCATTGTGGCGGCTCTAACGTTTCAGCTCAAGCGCTTGACCACCGGCAACGCCATGGCCCGCACTTCGCCTTGCAGGAAGTCGCTGAGACGGCGCAAACGTTCACCTCCCGGACGGGTTTTTGGCCATACCAGGTAATAATTCAGGCCGCTGGCGACCGCGGTCGGCCAGGGCAGGCTCAGTCTTCCTTGCGCCACATCTTCGGCGACCATCAGCAGATCGCCCATCGACACCCCGTAGCCTCGCGCCGCGGCGATCATCCCCAGTTCGAGGGTATCGAACACCTGCCCACCCTTGAGCGACACCTGATCGGACAGGCCCATGTGCTCCAGCCAACTGCGCCAGTCACGCCGATCCGGGGTCGGATGCAGCAACTCCGTGGAGGCCAGCCGCGCCACATCCCACGGCTGGTCATTCAGCAGGTTTGGCGCACCGACCGGGATCAACTCCTCGGGAAACAGCAGGCTGGCTTCCCAGTCCGGCGGAAAATGCCCGTCACTGAGCAGCACGGCGCAGTCGAAGGGTTCGTTGTTGAAGTCCACCGAATCCACGTCCATCCACGCACTGGTCAGCTGTACCTCATTGCCCGGTTGTAGATGGCGAAAGCGGCTGAGTCGCGCCAGCAGCCAGCGCATGGTCAGGGTCGACGGCGCTTTCATGCGCAGGATGTCGTCTTCGGCGCGCAAGGTGTTGCAGGCGCGCTCCAGCGCCGCGAAACCATCGCGAATGCCGGGCAACAGCATCCGCGCCGATTCCGTCAGTTGCAGGTTGCGCCCACTGCGATGAAACAGCTTGCAGGCGAAATGTTCTTCCAGCGTCTTGATGTGCCGGCTGACTGCACTCTGGGTGATCGACAATTCCTCGGCCGCCCGGGTGAACGAGCTGTGCCGCGCCGCCGCTTCGAATGCGCGCAGGGCATACAAGGGAGGAAGACGACGGGACATACACAAAGCTCCTTTGGCGGCATCCGGCCACCCCGGCGAGGTTTACTCATGATGAGTTTTAATCATGCCACCCATCCTTTTTATCCTTTTGTGCAAACCCTGCCAAGCGCCGAGAATCGACGGCTCCCTGTTCCCTCTTTCAATGAGTGGTGATGACCATGCAGCATCCTGTGCGTACCGAACTCTGGGCCATCCTGCGGCTGGCAGGGCCGTTGATCGCCTCACAGTTGGCGCACATGTTGATGGTGCTGACCGACACCCTGATGATGGCGCGCCTCAGCCCCGAAGCCCTGGCCGGCGGCGGACTGGGGGCAGCGAGTTATTCATTCGTGTCGATTTTCTGCATCGGCGTGATTGCAGCGGTCGGCACGCTGGTGGCGATCCGTCAGGGTGCCGGCGACATCATCGGCGCGGCACGCCTGACCCAGGCCGGGTTGTGGCTAGCGTGGCTGATGGCGCTGGGCGCCGGGTTGCTGCTGTGGAATCTGAAGCCGGTCTTGCTGCTGTTCGGCCAGACCGAAACCAACGTCAACGCCGCTGGACAATTTTTGATCGCCCTGCCCTTCGCCCTGCCCGGCTATCTGAGCTTCATGGCGCTGCGCGGCTTTACCAGTGCGATCGGCCGGGCGACCCCGGTGATGGTCATCAGCCTCGGCGGCACCGTGGCCAACTTCCTGCTCAATTACGCACTGATAACCGGCATGTTCGGCCTGCCGAAACTGGGGTTGACCGGCATCGGCCTGGTCACGGCAATCGTTGCCAACTGCATGGCGCTCGCGCTGGCCTGGCACATTCGCCGGCATCCGGCCTACGACGCTTACCCGCTGCGCGCCGGCCTGTCGCGGCCAAATCGTCAGTATCTGAAAGAACTGTGGCGCCTCGGTCTGCCGATTGGTGGCACCTACGCGGTCGAAGTCGGCCTGTTTGCCTTCGCGGCCCTGTGCATGGGCACCATGGGCAGCACGCAACTGGGCGCACACCAGATCGCCCTGCAGATCGTTTCGGTGGCATTCATGGTGCCGGCCGGGATGTCCTACGCGATCACCATGCGCGTCGGCCAGCACTACGGCGCCGGGCAACTGAGCGATGCGCGGATGTCCGGCCGGGTCGGCATCGTTTTCGGTGCGGTGGTGATGCTGGGTTTTGCCATGGTGTTCTGGCTGTTGCCGAATCAGTTGGTCGGGTTGTTCCTTGATCACAACGATCCGGCCTTTGCCGAAGTGATTCGTCTGGCGGTGAGCCTGCTGGCGGTGGCGGCGTGGTTCGAGCTGTTTGACGGCACGCAGACCATCGCCATGGGCTGCATCCGTGGACTCAAGGATGCGAAAACCACGTTTCTGGTTGGCCTTGCTTGTTATTGGTTGATTGGCGCGCCAGCGGCGTGGTGGATGGCGTTCCACCTGAACTGGGGGCCGACGGGCGTCTGGTGGGGTCTGGCGCTGGGACTGGCGTGCGCGGCGGTGAGCCTGACGCTGGCGTTTGAATGGAAGATGAAGCGGATGATTCAGCGCGAACCTCTGTCATCAAACCAGTACACAGTCGCTCAGGCAGACTGAGATTCCCTTGTGGGAGCGGGCTTGCTCGCGAAAGCGGTGGGTCAGGCAGCCTATGCTTTGACTGACACGACGCCTTCGCGAGCAAGCCCGCTCCCACAGGGATTCATGCCTAACCCGGAGATTGCGTTCAACTGACGATTTCGAGGGCTGGCTGCTGGCTAGAGCCGAAGGTCAGGTATTCAACCAGCTCTGCCAACGGCAACGGCCGGCTGATCAGATAACCCTGCACCTGATCGCAGCCAAACCCGCGCAACAGTTCTAGCTGTTCAGGGGTTTCCACCCCCTCGGCCACCACTTCCAGATGCAGGTTATGCGCGAGGTTGATCATCGCGTGCACCAGTTTGCGGTTCTCTTCGCGCTGCTCCATGCCGCCGACAAAGCTTTTGTCGATCTTCAGCAAGGTGATCGGCAGGCTGTTGAGGTGCACGAATGACGAGAACCCGGTGCCGAAGTCATCCAGCGAGAAACGCACACCGAGACGGCCGAGAGCGTCCATGGTCTGTTTGACCAGATCGCTGCGCCGCATGACGGCGGTTTCGGTGAGCTCAAACTCCAGCCACTGCGCCTCGACCCCGCGCTCGGCAATCAGCCGGCTGAGCGTCGGCAGCAACTGGCTGTCCTGAAACTGGCGGAACGACAGGTTGATCGCCATGTGCAGCGCCGGCAGCCCGCGCTCGCGCAGTGCCTGCATGTCGCGCAACGCGCGGGAAATCACCCAGTAGCCCAGCGGCACGATCAGACCGCTCTGCTCGGCCAGCGGCACGAATTCGCTCGGCGGCAGCAGACCGCGCTCGCCATGGCGCCAGCGCACCAGGGCTTCGAGGCCGACGATCTGCCCGTCTGCAAGATTCAGCCGTGGCTGGTAGTGCAGCTCCAGCTCATCGCGGCGCAAGGCCCGGCGCAGCTCACTTTCGAGGTCGGCCATGCTCCGGGCGTTGCGGTTGATGCGTTCGTTGAAGATATGGAAGGTGCAGCCCTGCGTACTCTTGGCCTGCTGCATGGCAATGTGCGCGTGCCACATCAGCGGGTCGGCACCACCCTGTGCACGGGCATGGGCGATGCCGAGGCTGGAGCCGATCAACAGGCTTTCGCCATCGACCCAATACGGTTCGGCGAGGGCTTCGGTAATGCGTTCGGCCATCCACTCGGCGCGTTGCGGCGCGCGGCGGGTGTCGATCAGCAGAGCAAATTCGTCGCTGCCCAGCCGCGCCAGTTGATCCCCGGCCTCAAGCTGACTTTTCAGCCGCGCGACGACCTGCAAGATCAAGCGATCGCCGGCCTGATGACCGAGGGCGTCGTTGGCGTGACGGAAGTTGTCGAGATCGAGATGCCCGAGGGCCAGACCACGGCCGTCGTTTTCCGCCAGGCGCGCCGCGAGCAGGGTCTGGAAGCCCTGGCGGTTGGCGATGCCGGTCAGAGGATCCTGTTCGGCCAGGCGTTGCAGGGTGTTTTCGAGGACGCCGCGTTCACGCACATGGCGCAGACAACGGCGCAGCATGCCGGCGTCGAGGGCGTCGAACACCAGCCAGTCGCTGACACCAACCGGCGCGGTGACCGGCTCGTGATCCAGCAGCAACACCGTCGGCAGGCTGCAACGGCCCGGGGCCGGCTGCAACGCGGGAACGGTCAACAACACCGCGTGACGATTGTCTTCGAACAGACTGCTGACCGACTCCCAGCTCGGCGCACTGATCAGCACCGCCGAGCTCCCCATCGGAGCCAGACACTCGCGCAATAACGCTGTCCACGCTGGCTCTTCGGCCAGTAGCAGCAAACGCAAGGGTTCGACAGGCGTAGACAAGCTAGCTCCCTAGACTCTGCAATGATGTGGGCGGGGCATTATGCCGTTGCGATGTTCAATGACAACGATTATCAGAACGTTATTTTGTGTCACGAATGAGAACATTAGCCGCAAAATCACCGTGTATCCTCCGCGAAAGTAACAAAACCGGCAAATTTGAATCGCGTGGTACGTCACAAGTCGGACAGAGCAGCACAAATCGCTGAGCCTGTTAAAATGCCGGCCCATTTCGTCAACGACTCCCGAATTTTCGTATGTCCCGACTCAATCCCCGGCAGCAAGAAGCCGTGAACTACGTCGGCGGCCCTCTATTGGTGCTCGCCGGCGCTGGCTCCGGCAAGACCAGCGTGATTACCCGCAAGATCGCGCACCTGATCCAGAACTGCGGCATCCGTGCGCAGTACATCGTCGCCATGACCTTTACCAACAAGGCCGCGCGCGAGATGAAGGAGCGGGTCGGCACCCTGCTGCGTGCCGGCGAAGGTCGCGGCCTGACGGTCTGCACCTTCCACAACCTGGGCCTGAACATCATCCGCAAGGAGCATGCGCGGCTGGGCTACAAACCCGGTTTCTCGATCTTCGACGAGACCGACGTCAAAGCCCTGATGACCGACATCATGCAGAAGGAATACGCAGGCGACGACGGCGTCGACGAGATCAAGAACATGATCGGCGCCTGGAAAAACGACCTGATCCTGCCAGCCCAGGCGCTGGAAAACGCGCGCAATCCGAAAGAACAGACTGCCGCCATCGTCTACACCCACTATCAGCGCACGCTCAAGGCGTTCAACGCGGTGGACTTCGACGACCTGATCCTGCTGCCGGTAAAGCTCTTCGAAGAGCACGCCGACATCCTCGAAAAGTGGCAGAACAAGGTGCGTTACCTGCTGGTCGACGAATACCAGGACACCAACGCCAGCCAGTACCTGCTGGTGAAGATGCTGATCGGCAAGCGCAATCAGTTCACCGTGGTGGGCGACGACGACCAGTCGATCTACGCCTGGCGCGGCGCACGGCCGGAAAACCTGATGCTGCTCAAGGATGACTACCCGTCGCTGAAAGTGGTGATGCTCGAGCAGAACTACCGCTCCACCAGCCGCATCCTGCGCTGCGCCAACGTGCTGATCTCGAACAACCCGCACGAATTCGAAAAACAGCTGTGGAGCGAGATGGGCCACGGTGACGAGATCCGCGTGATCCGCTGCCGCAACGAGGACGCCGAAGCCGAGCGCGTCGCCATGGAAATCCTCAGCCTGCACTTGCGTACCGACCGCCCGTACAGCGATTTCGCGATCCTCTATCGCGGCAACTACCAGGCCAAGCTGATCGAACTGAAGTTGCAGCACCACCAGGTGCCGTACCGCCTGAGCGGCGGCAACAGCTTCTTTGGCCGTCAGGAAGTGAAGGACCTGATGGCCTACTTCCGCCTGATCGTGAACCCGGATGACGACAACGCCTTCCTGCGGGTGATCAACGTGCCGCGCCGGGAAATCGGCTCGACCACCCTGGAAAAACTCGGCAACTACGCCACCGAACGCAAGATCTCGATGTACGCCGCCACCGATGAAATCGGTCTGGGCGAGCATCTGGACAGCCGCTTCACCGATCGCCTGTCGCGCTTCAAGCGCTTCATGGACAAGGTGCGCGAGCAGTGTGCCGGCGAAGATCCGATCTCGGCGCTGCGCAGCATGGTCATGGACATCGACTACGAGAACTGGCTGCGCACCAACAGTTCCAGCGACAAGGCTGCGGACTACCGGATGAGCAACGTCTGGTTCCTGATCGAGGCCTTGAAGAACACCCTGGAAAAAGACGAAGACGGCGAAATGACCGTCGAGGACGCCATTGGCAAACTGGTCCTGCGCGACATGCTCGAGCGGCAGCAGGAAGAAGAGGACGGCGCCGAAGGCGTGCAGATGATGACCCTGCATGCGTCCAAGGGCCTGGAATTCCCTTACGTGTTCATCATGGGCATGGAAGAGGAAATCCTCCCGCACCGCTCCAGCATCGAAGCCGACACCATCGAAGAGGAACGCCGTCTGGCCTACGTGGGTATCACCCGCGCCCGTCAAACCCTGGCGTTCACCTTCGCCGCCAAGCGCAAACAGTACGGCGAGATCATCGACTGCGCGCCAAGCCGTTTCCTCGATGAGCTGCCGCCGGACGACCTGGCGTGGGAAGGCAACGACGACACACCGACCGAAGTCAAAGCCGTGCGCGGCAATAGCGCATTGGCTGATATACGCGCGATGTTAAAGCGCTAGAATTGACCACTTTTTTAAAGCTTAGGGCGCACAAGCGCTGAACGAGGACAGCTTCATGGAAGCATTGCAGCAGAAAATCCGCGAACAAGGCATCGTGCTTTCCGACCAGGTCCTGAAGGTTGACGCCTTCCTGAACCACCAGATCGACCCGGCCCTGATGAAGCTGATCGGCGACGAATTCGCCACGCTGTTCAAGGATTCGGGCATCACCAAGATCGTCACCATCGAAGCCTCGGGCATCGCTCCGGCGATCATGACCGGTCTGAACCTCGGTGTGCCGGTGATCTTCGCCCGCAAGCAGCAGTCCCTGACCCTGACCGAAAACCTGCTGTCGGCGACCGTTTACTCGTTCACCAAGAATACCGAAAGCACCGTGGCCATCTCGCCGCGTCACCTGACCAGCAGCGACCGCGTGCTGATCATCGACGACTTCCTGGCCAACGGTAAGGCTTCGCAGGCGCTGATCTCGATCATCAAACAGGCTGGCGCCACCGTCGCCGGTCTGGGCATCGTGATCGAGAAGTCGTTCCAGGGCGGCCGTGCCGAGCTGGATTCGCAGGGCTATCGCGTTGAATCGCTGGCCCGCGTGAAATCGCTGAAGGATGGCGTCGTTACCTTCATCGAATAAGCCACACCGCATTACCCCCTGTGGGAGCGGGCTTGCTCGCGAAGGCGTCGTGTCAGTCGAGCTATTCTTTGACTGACACGACGCCTTCGCGAGCAAGCCCGCTCCCACCGTTGGTTTTGGGGTGGCCCGTTACTGTGCGGTGGCTTTGAGGCCGGTGAGCAGCAGACGCTGGAACAGGTCTTCTTTCAGGCCTTCCGGGTGGGTCAGTTGCATACGTTCAAGGTGTTCGGGGAACGTCGAAGCCTCCGGCGCATCCAGCGCAGCCTTGCCCAGCTCCAAGATCTCGCTCAGCTTGAACTTGCTCTTGAGCCAGTTCAGCGCCCGCAGCAGATCCCGTTCGATCGCGGTGAAATCACAACCCAGCGGATACTCGGGAAACAGATTCGGATGCTTCGCCGCAATCGCCTGCAAACGTTGCGGGGTGTTGTCGACAAAGCGTGGATCGAGGCGGAAATCCTGCGGCAGTTTGCCGACCTTCTGCGCCTGTTCGATCAGCCCCGGTTGAAAGCGTGAATCGCTGATGTTCAGCAACGACTCGATTACCACCGCATCGGTCTTGCCGCGCAGATCGGCGATGCCGTACTCGGTGACCACGATGTCGCGCAGGTGCCGTGGAATCGTGCAATGGCCGTACTCCCAGACGATGTTCGAGCTGACCTCGCCGCCGGACTCGCGCCAGCTGCGCAGGATCAGAATCGAGCGCGCATCGTGCAGCGCGTGGCCCTGGGCGACGAAATTGTATTGCCCGCCGACACCGCTGAGTACCCGCCCGTCTTCCAATTGATCGGCCACACCCGCGCCCATCAGCGTCATAGTGAACACGGTGTTGATGAACCGGGCATCGAGACGCTGCAAGCGCTTGAGCTCTTCCTGCCCGTACAGCTCGTTGATGTAGCTGATGCGGGTCATGTTGAATTCGAGGCGCTTGCTCAGCGGCAGCTCGCGCAGGCGCTCGTAGAAACTGCGCGGGCCGAGGAAGAAGCCGCCGTGCACCGAGATGCCATCGGTCTGCGCCGACTCATCGAGGGTGCCGGCGTTGGCCTGCTCCTGAGTGTGCACGTCGGGGTAGACCTTGCGCCGGATGATCCCGGCATCGGCCAGCACCAGCAGGCCGTTGACGAACATTTCGCTGCAGCCATACAGGCCTTTGGCGAATGGCGCAGTGCCGCCCTCGCGCTCGATCAACTGTGCCCACTGACTGAGATTGATGTCGTTGAGCAAGGCTTGGTAACCGGCGTTGTCCGCCTGCCGCGCGAGCAACGCGGCGGTGAGTGCGTCGCCCATCGAACCGATGCCGATCTGCAAGGTGCCGCCGTCGCGCACCAGGGTGCTGGCGTGCAAACCGATGAAGTGATCCTGAAAACCCACCGGCATGTTCGGCGTGGAAAACAGCGTGCTGCTGTCCTTCGCGTCGATCAGCAGGTCGAAGGTGTCGATATCGACTTCGGCATCGCCGGGCATGTACGGCAGATCGGTGTGCACCTGACCGACCAGCAGAATGGTCTCCCCGGCGTCGCGACGCTTGGTGATCATCGGCAACAGGTCGAGGGTGATGTCCGGGTTGCAGCTCAGGCTCAGGCGATCGGGATGCTCGCTGCTGCTGGCGAGCAATTGCGCCACCAGATTGAGGCCGGCGGCATTAATATCGCGGGCGGCGTGGCTGTAGTTGCTGCTGACGTAATCCTGCTGGGCCGGCGGGCTGTTGAGCAGGCTGCCGGGCTGCATGAAGAACTGTTCGATACGGATGTTGGCGGGCAGGCTGTCACGCTGCAGATCGGCGAGGAAATCGAATTCGGGGTAGTCGCCGAACACGCGCTCGACGAAGGGTTCGATGAAGCGCTTCTGCAGACCGTCGCCCAGCGTCGGCCGCCCCAGGCATAGCGCGGTGTACATCGTCAGCTGTCGTTCGGGCAAATCCTTGATCCGCCGGTACAGCGCGTTGACGAAGTGATTGGGCTTGCCCAAGCCCAGCGGCATGCCCATGTGGATATGCGCCGGCAGGCGTGCAAGCACCTCGTCCACTGCCTGTTCGATCGAACACAACTGCACCATCTGAAGCCTCCTGCCCGTTCCGTGAATAGGGGTAGACCGAGCTTGCCTCGACTTTGCTGCAAAGGACAGCGAAAGCCGTGAATCGCAGGCACAAAAAAACCGTCCGAAGACGGTTTTTTTCGTCAGAAGCGCGGCTTATTTCAGGCCGGACATCTTCTGGATCGCGCCTTTCAACTCGTCATCCGAGCAGTCGGCGCAGGTACCTTTGGGTGGCATCGAATTCAGGCCAGTGATGGCTTTGGCCAGCAGGCCGTCGAGGCCGCCCTGGTGATCAGCACGGTCTTTCCAGGCCGCTGCGTCACCGATTTTCGGGGCGCCCAGCAGGCCCGTGCCGTGACAAGCGTTGCAATGTTTTGCAATCACTTCATCCGGCGTCTTCGCCCCACCACCGCCTCCAGCGGAGGCAGCGACTTCCATCCCTTTGCATTCCTGCCCCTGAACGCACACCTGGCCGACCGGCTCGAGGCGCTTGGCAATGTCGTCATTCGTCGCAGCTTGAGCGCTGACAGCCCAGAGGGCCAGTACGGTTGCTGGTGCGGCCAGCATTTTCATAATTAGGTTCACGCGTTCACCCTCAATGGTGGCTATTCACGCCTGCGGCCACGGTTCGCAGGCGGGCGCAAGTATAGCGGGTAGCCCGCCACACTGAAACAACCCCATAGTCGAAGGGGTTATACCGCGCTGTGGAAAAACTCATCGGATGCCTTCACCGTCATGGCCTGGCACCTCTGTCTTTAAAAATTCGCCGGCGTGGCTGCGCTGATTAGTCGCGCGGGCGCGTCGAACGGATTACGGAAACGGTGCGGCTTGGTACTTTCAAAATAGTAGCTGTCGCCGGCTTCGAGAATAAAAGTTTCCAGACCCACCACCAGTTCCAGACGCCCTTCCACCAGAATCCCGGTTTCTTCGCCTTCATGGGTGAGCATTTCTTCGCCGGTATCAGCGCCCGGCGGGTAGATCTCGTTGAGAAACGCGATGGCCCGGCTCGGGTGCGCGCGGCCGACCAGTTTCATGGTCACCGCGCCGTCGGAGATGTCGATCAGCTCGTTGGCCTTGTAGACGATCTGGGTCGGGACTTCCTGCAGGATTTCTTCGGAAAAGAACTCGACCATGGACATGGGAATCCCGCCCAGAACCTTCCTCAGCGAACTGATCGAAGGGCTGACGCTATTCTTTTCGATCATCGAAATGGTGCTGTTGGTGACGCCCGCGCGTTTGGCGAGTTCACGCTGGGAAAGCCCTTTGAGCTTGCGGATCGATTGCAGTCGTTCACCGACGTCCAAGGCGGGAGCCTCCTGATGTTGTAAGAATATTGAGCGTTATCATGGCGACAGCGTTCAGTATTTACAACACTTGGCCCCCGCAGCGGCGTCAACCCTCGGAATAGAGCCTTGGCACGCGACGCAGGTTGCAGAAGATCTGGTACGGAATGGTGTCCGCCCACTGCGCCACTTCGCTGGCGAGGATGTTTTTGCCCCACAGTTCGACGGTCGAACCGAGGTCCGCTTCCGGCACATCGGTGAGGTCGATGCAGAGCATGTCCATCGATACGCGGCCAAGCAGGCGGCTGCGTTTGCCGGCCACCAGCACCGGCGTGCCGGTCGGGGCATGACGCGGGTAGCCATCGGCATAGCCCATGGCAACCACGCCGATGCGCATCGGCTTGTCGGTGATGAATTTGGCGCCATAGCCGATCGGCTCGCCGGCGGGCAGTTCGCGCACGCAGATGACTTTCGATTCGAGGGTCATCACCGGTTGCAGGCGCTCGGCCACGGCGTTGGCTTCTTCGAACGGGGTCGCGCCGTAGAGCATGATGCCCGGGCGCACCCAGTCACTGTGGATCTGCGGCCAACCGAGCACGGCCGGCGAGTTGCGCAGGCTGACTTCGGCAGCCAGACCCTGACGCGCCGCTTCGAACACCGCGACCTGATCGGCGCTGCTCTGCTCATGCAGTTCATCGGCGCGGGCGAAGTGGCTCATCAGCACGATTTTCGCCACTTTGCCGCTGGCCAGCAGGCGCTGGTAGGCGGCTGCGTAATCCTTCGGATGCAGGCCCACACGGTGCATGCCGGAATCGAGCTTGAGCCACACGGTGATCGGTTTGCTCAATGCCGTCTGCTCGATGGCTTCGAGCTGCCACAGCGAATGCACCACGGTCCAGAAATCATGTTCGACGATCAGTGCCAGCTCGTCAGCCTCGAAGATGCCTTCGAGCAACAACACCGGGGCCTTGATGCCGGCCGCGCGCAGCTCCAGCGCTTCTTCAATGCAGGCGACGGCAAACCCGTCGGCCTCGGTTTCCAGCGCCTGGGCGCAACGCACCGCGCCGTGACCGTAGGCATCAGCCTTGATCACCGCCAGCGCCTTGGCGCCGGTGACTTCGCGGGCAATTCGGTAGTTGTGGCGCAGGGCTTCTAGGTCGATCAGGGCACGGGCAGGACGCATGGCGGCAGACTTCTAGGCGGTCATGGAAATAAAAACCGGCGCCGACTGACGACGTGAACCGCCAACAGCGCCGGGAGAGGGATCTTTGAATCGGTTACGGCAACGCGGCGACGATGGAGACCTCGACCAGGATGTTCGGCTTGGCCATCTTCGCTTCGACGGTGGCCCGGGCCGGCGCGGCGCCTTTGGGCAGCCACTGATCCCACACCGAGTTCATCCCGGCAAAGTGCGCCTCGATGTCGTTCAGGTAGATCGTTGCCGACAGCAGATGCTGCTTGTCAGTCCCGGCCAGATCCAGCAAACGCTCGATATTGGCGAGCACCTCGCGGGTCTGCTGTTCGACTCCGGCGTCGAAGTCGTCGCCGACCTGCCCGGCCAGATACACGGTGCCGTTGTGGGTGACGATCTGACTCATGCGCTCATTGGTGAGCTGGCGCTGGATTGCCATGTTTTGCGGACTCCTGAGGCTTGTTGCCGTAACGGGAAATATCGAGGCCTTCGGCGCTGATCTGCGGCTTTTTCTTCGCCATCAGATCGGCCAGCAAACGACCGGAACCGCACGCCATGGTCCAACCCAGGGTGCCGTGACCGGTGTTGAGGAACAGGTTCTTGAACGGCGTGGCGCCCACGATCGGCGTGCCGTCCGGGGTGGTCGGACGCAGGCCGGTCCAGAAGCTCGCCTCGGCCAGATTGCCGCCCTGAGGATAAAGGTCGTTGACGATCATCTCCAGGGTTTCACGCCGACGCGGGTTCAGCGACAGGTCAAAACCGGCGATTTCGGCCATGCCGCCGACGCGGATGCGGTTGTCGAAACGGGTGATCGCGACCTTGTAGGTCTCGTCGAGAATGGTCGAGGTCGGGGCCATGTCCGGGTTGGTGATCGGCACGGTCAGCGAGTAACCCTTGAGCGGATACACCGGAGCCTTGATGCCCAGCGGCTTAAGCAATTGCGGCGAGTAGCTGCCGAGGGCCAGAACGTAGCGGTCGGCGGTTTCCAGCTTGCCGTCGATCCATACACCGTTGATGCGATCACCGGCGTAGTCGAGGCGCTGGATGTCCTGGCCGAAGCGGAACTCCACACCGAGTTTCACGGCCATTTCCGCCAGACGCGTGGTGAACATCTGGCAGTCGCCGGTCTGGTCGTTCGGCAGACGCAGAGCACCGGCGAGGATATCGGTGACATTGGCCAGGGCCGGCTCGACGCGGGCAATGCCGGCACGGTCGAGGACTTCAAACGGCACGCCGGATTCTTTCAGCACGGCGATGTCTTTGGCGGCGCCATCGAGCTGCGCCTGAGTGCGGAATAGCTGGGTGGTGCCGAGACTGCGGCCTTCGTAGGCGATGCCGGTTTCGGCGCGCAGTTCGTCGAGGCAGTCGCGACTGTACTCGGACAGACGCACCATGCGCTCCTTGTTCACCGCGTAACGGCTGGCGGTGCAGTTGCGCAGCATCTGCGCCATCCACAGGTACTGGTCGATGTCGGCAGTGGCCTTGATCGCCAACGGCGCGTGGCGCTGCAGCAACCACTTGATGGCCTTGAGCGGCACACCCGGCGCAGCCCATGGCGAGGCATAACCCGGCGACACCTGGCCGGCGTTGGCGAAACTGGTCTCCATGGCCACGGCTGGCTGCCGGTCGACCACCACCACTTCAAACCCGGCACGGGCCAGATAGTAAGCACTGGCGGTACCGATGACGCCGCTACCCAAGACCATTACGCGCATTTTTGTATCCCTCATCGCGGCGGGGCCGCGTACGTCTGTTGTTAGAGCAATGATGCGCGCAGTGTAAAAAAGAATGGCCAGTGCATTTCACTATATAAGCGCCTATATTTGGCGACAATTCTCGGCAAAAACCCTTTTCACGGAGGCGCATCCCCTATGCGTACCAACACTCAGACCAAACGTGAGCTGGACAAGATTGACCGCAACATTTTGCGGATCCTGCAGGCGGACGGGCGCATATCGTTTACCGAACTCGGGGAGAAGGTTGGTCTGTCCACCACACCGTGTACGGAGCGAGTGCGGCGACTGGAGCGCGAAGGGATCATCATGGGCTACAACGCCCGCCTGAATCCGCAGCACTTGAAGGGTAGCCTGCTGGTGTTCGTCGAGATCAGCCTCGACTACAAATCCGGCGACACGTTCGAAGAGTTCCGCCGCGCGGTGCTGAAATTGCCGCACGTGCTGGAGTGCCATTTGGTGTCAGGGGATTTCGACTATTTGGTGAAGGCGCGGATCTCCGAGATGGCTTCGTACCGCAAGCTGCTGGGCGACATTCTGTTGAAGCTGCCGCATGTGCGTGAGTCGAAGAGCTATATCGTGATGGAAGAGGTGAAGGAGAGTTTGAGCCTGCCGATTCCAGACTGAGATTTGTGCTGCCTGATCCGGCCCCATCGCTGGCAAGCCAGCTCCCACAGGTTCAGTGGTCAACAGATATTCTGTGAACGACAACGATCACTGTGGGAGCTGGCTTGCCAGCGATTGGGTCGACTCGGTTCCAGCAATTGCGCTAAACCAGCACCTGCCGATTCGCCGCCATGTATTCGAAGATCTGCTTTTCAACCCGTGGATGAATCAACTCCACCGGCCCCCGCCCGTTCGGGCATGGCAGGGTTTTGGTGGTACCGAACAACCGGCAAATCAGCGGTCGCTCGCCATACACCGTGCAGCCATTCGGCCCCAGGTGTACACAGTTCAGTTCTTCCATCGCCGCATCCTGCTCGGCGCGGGTCTTGCGCGGCAGGCGTGACATTTCTTCCGGCGAGGTGGTCACCGGCCCGCAGCAGTCATGGCAGCCTGGCACGCACTCGAACGTGGGGATCTGCTGACGCAGGTCGCGAATGGTCTGGCGGTTGCAACTCATCGAAACGGTAATCCACATGAAATAGGCGGCAATTGTGCCGCAAAAGCCGAGATCCACACAGCAACGGCCGACCAGTGTTGCCCGTCTTCGGCCGTGCGGCTTATGCTCCGTCAAATTTTCTCGACACCCAGCCGTTGGATGATGCCCATGAATGCCCGCGCCCGAACCTTCGCGAGCCAACCCCACGTTGCCTCTTACTACGCCGCCAGCAGCCTGCCGCAGCCCGAGTATCCGGCGCTGCAAGGCGAGCTGAGCGCAGACGTGTGCGTGGTCGGCGGCGGCTTTTCCGGGTTGAACACCGCGCTGGAATTGGCCGAGCGCGGCCTCAGTGTGGTGTTGCTGGAAGCGCACCGGATCGGCTGGGGCGCCAGCGGCCGCAACGGCGGGCAGTTGATTCGCGGGGTCGGCCACGGCCTCGACCAGTTCAGCAACGTCATCGGCGCTGACGGCGTTCGCCAGATGAAACTGATGGGCCTGGAAGCGGTGGAAATCGTCCGCCAGCGCGTCGAGCGTTTCCAGATCCCGTGCGATCTGACATGGGGCTACTGCGATCTCGCCAACAAACCGGCCGATCTCGAAGGCTTTGCCGAAGATGCCGAAGAGCTGCGCAGTCTCGGCTATCGCTACGAAACCCGCCTGCTGCAAGCCGATGAAATGCACACCGTGGTCGGCTCCAAACGTTACGTCGGCGGCTTGATCGACATGGGTTCCGGGCATCTGCACCCACTGAACCTGGCGCTGGGCGAAGCCGCTGCCGCACAGCAATTGGGCGTGCAGCTGTTCGAGCAATCGGCGGTGACGCGTATCGATTACGGCACCGAGGTTCGCGTCCACACCGCTCAAGGTTCAGTGCGGGCGAAAACCCTGGTGCTGGGCTGCAACGCTTACCTCAACGACCTCAATCCGCAACTCAGCGGCAAAATACTGCCCGCCGGCAGTTACATCATTGCGACCGAACCGCTGTCCGAAGAACTGGCGCACAGCCTGCTGCCGCAAAACATGGCGGTCTGTGACCAGCGGGTGGCGCTGGATTACTACCGGCTCTCGGCGGATCGGCGCCTGCTGTTCGGCGGTGCCTGCCACTATTCGGGGCGCGACCCGAAGGACATCGGCGCCTACATGCAGCCGAAGATGCTCGAAGTGTTTCCGCAACTGGCGGGCGTGAAAATCGACTATCAATGGGGCGGCATGATCGGCATCGGCGCCAACCGTCTGCCACAGATCGGCAGGCTCAATGATCAACCGAACGTGTATTACGCCCAGGCCTATTCCGGGCACGGAGTGAATGCCACGCACCTGGCGGGCAAGCTGCTCGCCGAGGCGATCAGCGGGCAGCACAGCGGTGGCTTTGATCTGTTTGCCAAGGTGCCGCACATCACCTTCCCCGGCGGCAAGCATTTGCGCTCGCCGTTGCTGGCTTTGGGGATGTTGTGGCATCGGATTAAAGAGTTGGTCTGATGTTTTTTTGAGGCCCTGAATACGCCTTCGCGAGCAAGCCCGCTCCCACAGGTGACCGCGCTCCACCTTGAGAACACGGTCGAATGTGGGAGCGGGCTTGCTCGCGAAGGGGCCGAAACAGGCGCTAAAACGTTCAGATCCGCCAGAACGGCTTCAACCCCTCTTCATTTGCCTGCTCCCGGGTCAACCCGACGTCCTTGAGCTGCTCCGGCGTCAGATTCATAAGCGCCTTGCGCGTGTGCAGACGATGCCAGAACAGGCCCCAGCGACTCAGGCCGGATGGCGCGTTACGCATGGCGCTATTCCATGCACTGTCCTCCTGCCCTGCCGCCAGTTCCTGACTGCGTAACGTCAGCCGCACATCGCTCAAGCCGTTCATTTTTGTTGCTCCTGTTTACTTGGGTAGCCAGAGATTCCATGATGCGCGGGTCGGCAAAAGCATTACAGATTCAACACATCTGTATTAATTCCATACAGATTTGCCATTCCTGAGACTGAATTACCGATTTTTGCTGCATCTGTACTGGTTTAACGAATCACCTCCATCGAGGCAGTGCCATGACCCTGTATGTGAACCTCGCCGAACTGCTCGGCACCCGCATCGAACAAGGCTTCTACCGTCCTGGCGATCGCCTGCCTTCGGTGCGCGCCTTGAGCGTAGAACACGGGGTCAGCCTGAGCACGGTGCAGCAGGCTTATCGCATGCTTGAGGACAGCGGTCTGGCCACACCGAAACCCAAGTCCGGCTACTTCGTGCCGGTGGGCCGCGAGCTGCCGGAGCTGCCCGCAGTCGGGCGTCCGGCGCAGCGACCGGTGGAGATTTCACAGTGGGATCAGGTGCTGGAGCTGATTCGCGCGGTGCCGCGCAAGGACGTGGTGCAACTGGGTCGCGGCATGCCCGACGTGACCACGCCAACGATGAAACCGCTGTTGCGCGGACTGGCGCGGATCAGCCGACGCCAGGACATGCCCGGTCTGTATTACGACAACATTCACGGCACCCTCGAACTGCGCGAACAGATCGCTCGATTGATGCTCGACTCCGGTTGCCAGTTGAGCGCCAGCGACCTGGTGATCACTACCGGTTGCCACGAAGCGCTGTCCACCAGCATCCACGCGATCTGCGAGCCGGGCGACATCGTCGCGGTGGATTCGCCAAGCTTTCACGGCGCCATGCAGACGCTCAAAGGGCTGGGCATGAAAGCCCTGGAAATCCCCACCGATCCGCTGACCGGCATCAGCCTCGAAGCGCTGGAACTGGCGCTGGAGCAGTGGCCGATCAAGGTCATCCAGATCACCCCCAACTGCAACAACCCGCTCGGCTACATCATGCCGGAGTCGCGCAAACGCGCGTTGTTGACGCTGGCGCAGCGTTTCGACGTGGCGATCATCGAGGACGACGTGTATGGCGAGCTGGCCTACACCTACCCGCGTCCGCGCACGATCAAGTCCTTCGACGAAGATGGTCGAGTGCTGCTGTGCAGCTCGTTTTCCAAGACCTTGGCCCCAGGCCTGCGCATCGGCTGGGTCGCGCCGGGTCGTTATCTGGAACGGGTGCTGCACATGAAATACATCAGCACCGGCTCCACTGCACCGCAGCCGCAAATCGCCATCGCCGAATTCCTCAAGGGTGGTTACTTCGAACCGCACTTGCGGAGGATGCGCACGCAATATCAGCGCAATCGTGACGCGATGATCGACTGGGTTACCCGCTACTTCCCGGCCGGTACTCGCGCCAGTCGTCCGCAAGGCAGCTTCATGTTGTGGGTCGAATTGCCGGAAGGTTTCGATACGCTGAAACTTAACCGCGCGCTGCACGATCAGGGTGTACAGATTGCCGTCGGCAGCATCTTTTCCGCCTCGGGCAAGTACCGCAATTGTCTGCGGATGAATTACGCGGCGAAACCGACACCGCAGATCGAAGAGGCGGTGCGCAAGGTTGGCGCGGCGGCGATCATACTGCTGGCCGAAGCCTGATCATTCCAGCTGAAACGTACCGAATCCCTCAAATCGCTGAAGGTCGGCGACACGACTTGAGGCATCACTGACGCGCGCTTCTATTTCCAGCTCCACCTCCAGATGGCGCCCGGCGGCGAGGCTGCCAGAGCGCCAGGCGGTGATGCGATCGCCAGGCTGCAACAGGCCCGCCTCGCCATCATCGCGCTGCCATTGCACCGGCGCGCCATCCAGACGCGCCGCCACAATGCGTATCTGCAACCGTCCCGGTGCCCAGCGGTAATGCAGCGCATCGCTGCTCGGGGCAGCAAAGTACCACCTGATCGCGCGCGCAGCCGGACATTGAATCCGTAGATGAACCGTGCGCACACCAAAACTGCCGTCATTGCCCGATGGCCGGGCGAGCAGCTCCGCCCGCGTCGAAACGCCATAGTCCACCGCGCTCGGTGAGAGCGTCATCTGGCAGGCCTCGCTGGCCATGACCGAGGTCGATGCCAGCGATGCCAGCGTGATCAGGACAATCCATCGATGCATGCGCAATAACTCGGTCATGTAAGGTTCAAAGGCTGACAGAGCGCGTCGACGGGCTCGATCAATGCTTGCTCGTCCGGCGCTTCAGCCAGATTGAATTGCAGGTCGCAGTGCGCGCTATCCGACAGTTGCACCCGCAGCGACTGACCGGGTTTGATGTCCGGCAGAAAGATCGCCCCAGCCTCAAGCACCGTGGTCACGTATTCGCCTTGCCCGTTGTGTACGGCGAGGCCACTGGGCAACCATTGCCGGTCAAGCGTACTGGCCTTCAACAGCACCCGCCGCACGCGGGTGATGGAAAAATCCATATGCTGAACCGAGCCACGCCCGGCCTCGACCTCCTGATAACCGTCGAGCACCTCGACGTTGCGCGGCAAACTCAACGGATCGACTTCCAGCCGGGCTGTGGAATAGGCCGGCAAACTCGCCACCACCGCCCGGCCCAATCCATCCGTCCACACCGGGCCTTGCGGCGTGTACAGCTTCAGACCCGCACGGTCGCCAGCCTTGAGCACGGCAAAGGTCTCGCGCAGCGGATACGGCGACAGCGTGACACCGTCGCGATGCAACGCCATGCCGCCGCGCAGCCCCAGGTCAAACTCGCTTGCCCCGGCTCGCTGGTTCAGGCCCAGATCCAGACTGGTGTAATGCGCCAGTGCGTTGACCCGCAAACCCAGCGATGGCGCCGCAGCTTCACGCTGTTCGGCACTGGCGCTATAGGCCAGGGTTTCACTGAGCACTTCACTCATCGACACGCCACTGCGCATCCCGGATCGCGGATCGCTGCGCAGATAGCTGCGAGCCCTGCGCTGATCGCCCAATGGCATCCCGGCCGTCAGATAGACCGAGGTGCCCCGCTGCCTCGCGTCGGCATCGCCGATCCCCCGCTCCAGACTCAACGACAGGCTGATGCGCGCGGGCAGTGTCTGCGACCAGGACAATCCCAGGCGCATGTTGGGTGGCTCGTCCACGCTGGTGTAGCGCGACCAGGTCATGCCGAATGCACCCCAGCGCTCGACAGTACCGTTGAGCGAAAATGTCCAGTGATCGCGCCCGGAGGCGTCGGCCCGTCCCTGCTGCTGGCTCCAGCCGGTGTCCGACAGGCTGCGAAAGCCCTTGCCACGGTGCACCGCAACCACACTGGTGGACAGATTCGGCGACAACACGGCACTGACGGTCATTTGCACCTCATGACCTGCAATGCCTGTGTCTCGATCGCTGGACAGCACCTGGCGCACACCGGTGCTCAGATTGCCCGGCCATTGACGCTGCAGCCCCCAGCCTGCCGACAGATAATCCGCCCCACCGAGGAACCCGCCGCTCACGCGCAACGCTCGTGACAGACTCCACTCTCGACCAAGGGTGGCAAATGACGGCGCCTGACGATCATCCGAACCCTGGCGTCGCACCGTGCCCAGCGCCAGATTGAAGCCGTCGGCGCGATCGAATTGTGGATCCTGCAGGCTGGCTGCCGGGACGCGAAAGCGCCGCACTTGCCCTTCCTGCTCGTGCACGCTGACCTCGAGGTCGAGCTGGTTGCTCAACAACGGCAGCGCGCGCAAGGTGAAGGGGCCGCCGGGAACCAGCGTGGTGTAGATCAGCACGCCGTTCTGCCGGACTTCGATTCGCGATGGCGACCAGGCTATGCCCTCGACCTCGCCACGTGGGCCCTCCTGTGCCGCGCGCATTTGCGCGAACGCACCTTCCGGCAGAATCTGCACTCCGTTGAAAGATTCGCCGGCGAACAATGGCGACTGCAAGTTCAACTGGCCGATCTGCACGTTGGCTTCGTAAGCTTCCAGAGTGCGCGTGCCATAGGCATACAGATGCTCGAAACGCGTGCTGTCGGGCAACTGCGTATAGGACTGGCGACTGCGCAAGACCCAGTTGCCGGCATTCAGGCCGAACTCCGAACCCAGCCTGCGAAAATCGCTACGTTGCCCCTCGTGCTGGCTGCCCATGACCAAAACATCGTAGTTGAACACGCCGCCCACTCCGCCATTGGCGAAGCTGCGTGGCTGAAATTCCGGCAGTGCCAACAGGTCCGTCGGCAGCAGCAGGTCGATCTGTTCCTTACCGGGATGCAATGCAACGGTGGCCGCTGGCAGACCTTCGCCCAGCGTCAGGCACTGCTGCGGTTGAACGGGGGGCAAAGCCGCTTGCGCGCGCACACCAGCAGCCTTGAGCAAGGCCGGTTGCAGGCACGGCTCGCCCTGTTCATTGAATGCCACGAACACCCGCCCCCGTGGCTGTCCATTGACCTCAAGCGCGACCAGCCACGTGCCTTGGGAGAAACGCGGCGCTTGGCGAAAATACGCAGCCAGGGCGGGGTCGAGTCCGCGTTCGCGAAGCACCTGCGCATCGAATTCCACCCCTCCACTGGCCATCGTCATGCCGATCGCATTCGCCATCAGCAGTGCCAGTCCCTGACGGGCACACGTGCGCATCAGTGCGTAACCGGGGCATCAAAGTGATCGACCGCAAAGCCATATGTGGTCGCCGGAAAGATCCGCACTGCCATGGTTCGCACTGTTACGTTCAACGGCAAGCCGACAGACAGGCGCTCCCCTGGCAGGATCCAGGTACGCGGCAGATCCACCGCCTGCGTGCCCGGCAGCGGAACAATCGCTTTAGCCAGGCGCACCACGTAAGGACTGGGATTACTGACCAGCAAACCTTCAGCCGTGGCTGACCAGCTCAGGCGTTTCCATGGCTCGCGCTCCACTGGCAGACCGGCGGGGCGCAGGATCACCGGCAGGTTTTGCCGAACACCCAGATTGACCCGGGCACCGTCGACACCTGCCACAGGATTGATCCCCTCAAAAATCACCCGTTTCAGACGCTCGGTCTGCAATGGTTCGGCGCTCTGCAACATGAACCGTACCTGCTGCACCGCACCAGGCTCGACACGGGCAATCGGCGGACTGAACAGCAACAGCTGTTGATCGTGCGGCTCGATATTTTCGACCGTGGTGTGCAGCAGGGCCGGACGCGTTTCGGTGTTTCGCACATTCATCGTCGCTTCACCGACACCCTCATCCACCACCAGCACAGGGGTTTGCGGCACCATTCCGGCAGCGTGAACCCCGGGCATCAAAATCAAGACGAGCAGGCACAGTGGCAACGCCCGCAAGCCTGGGCGGCACATTGAAATCGGCATCGGTATTGCTCCGCAGGGGGCAGCGCACCCGGCAAAGGGCGCGCTGAATGAACCTGAAAGAACCCGGTAATGGCCGGGTTCTGACGATCAGAGGTAGAACATCTCGAAGGTCACCGAGCCATCGAGCGGGATCTCGCTGGTGATCGGCAGCGCGTTGCTCGGGCCGATGATCGGCAACAGGCTCATCGGAAACCCGTGGTGGCGGGCCGCGACCGGGCCAGCTGCCACGCCGGAACCCCATGAGTAGAGCGCCGGGGCATTGCCCACCAGCGGCGAAGCAGGCAGTTGCCACGCCGGTGCTGCCAGAGTGCGTGTCATCAGAGTCTGCGGCGCACCGTCGGCTTCCGGACGACCGTGACGCAGCGCAAATCCGCCGATACGGATGCCGTTGATTTCACCCAGGCCGTAGAACAAAGCCGGATCGTTATTACCGGCACCATCGTTGATGCCCGGCAATTTGGTGGCTGTACGATTGTCTCTGACCGACACCTCGACCGATGCCTCTGCATCACAGTTGATGTGCAGCGAAATGTCGTGGGTCGGCAGCAGCGTCTGCGTGGTCTTGTTCAGGGTGGCTGCGGATATCTTGCGCAAATCTACCGTGCCGCCACCGGCAAATGCGGGGATGCACGAGGTCGGAATAATGGTTCCGACCACACTCAGGTCTACGCTCTCGGCGACCACCAGGGTGGGTAATACTGCAGCCGCGACGGCTACCATCCATGTTGTTTTTTTCATCAGTCCCTACTTCATCGGTTATTGATCAATGGCAGTTGTTCAGCGCATTGCCTTCACAAGACGCTGAACACCGGGGCGATGATTTCGTTTTTTGCAGGAATCGTATGTAGGAATAGGCACCGACCAAGAGCTGAAAAAACAACAAAACAAATAGTCCAAAACCACAGGCGAACTCATTCCTACTTTTGAACGACTAATTGTTTACACAGTGTGGCGAGGATCCGCCGGAAACGGTCTTGGAAATCCTCTGCGTGCCATACTCCGTCACCCCCTGCCTCCAGCCGAGAAAGCAACGTGCGACCCGGAAAAAATTTGCTCGCTGTCTGTGTGTTGTGTTCGTTGGCCAGTGGTTGCGCCACCCTCGATGCGCCGCGCGAACCCAGCCAGGCGTTGCCGGCCGCGGGCTCCGCATTCGGTCGCTCGATTCAGACCCAGGCAGCGCCCTGGCAGGGCCGTTCCGGCTTCCGCTTGCTGTCCAACAGCACAGAAGCCTTCACCGCCCGCGCCGAGCTGATTCGCAACGCACAAACCAGCCTCGACTTGCAGTACTACATCGTCCACGACGGCGTCAGCACGCGGATGCTGGTGGAGGAACTGCTCAAGGCCGCCGACCGCGGCGTGCGCGTACGCATCCTGCTCGACGACACCACCAGCGACGGCCTCGACACGATCATCGCCACGCTGGCGGCGCATCCACAGATCCAGATCCGCCTGTTCAATCCGCTGCACCTGGGCCGCAGCACCGGCGTGACCCGCGCTGCCGGACGCCTGTTCAACCTGTCGCTGCAACACCGGCGCATGCACAACAAACTGTTCCTGGCGGACAACAGCGTGGCCATCGTTGGCGGGCGCAATCTGGGCGACGAATATTTCGATGCCGAGCCAAACCTGAATTTCACCGACATCGACATGCTCAGTGTCGGCCCGGTGGCAGAGCAGCTCGGGCACAGTTTCGACCAGTACTGGAACAGCGCGCTGAGCAAGCCGATCAACGAATTCCTCTCCAGCAAACCAAGCGCCAAAGACCTGCAGAACACCCGCACGCGCCTGGAAGAGTCGCTGGATGAAACCCGTAAACAGAATCACGCGCTGTATCAACAGTTGATGACGTTCAAGACCGCGCCACGCATGGACATCTGGCGCAAGGAACTGATCTGGGCCTGGAACCAGGCGCTGTGGGATGCGCCGAGCAAAGTGCTGGCCAAGGACGAACCGGACCCGCAACTGCTGCTGACCACACAACTGGCGCCGGAACTGCGCGGCGTCAGCAAAGAGCTGATCATGATCTCGGCGTACTTCGTGCCCGGCCAGCCGGGGCTGGTGTACCTGACCGGGCGCGCCGACGCCGGGGTCTCGGTGAGCCTGCTGACCAACTCGCTGGAAGCCACTGATGTGCCGGCGGTGCACGGCGGTTATGCGCCGTATCGCAAGGCGCTGCTGGAGCACGGGGTAAAACTGTATGAGCTGCGCCGTCAGCCTGGGGATAACTATGGCAGTGGCCCGCACCTGTTTTACAGCAAGTCTTTCCGTGGTTCGGATTCCAGCCTGCACAGCAAGGCGATGATTTTCGATCAGCAGAAAGCGTTTATCGGCTCATTCAACTTCGATCCGCGCTCAGTGCTGTGGAACACCGAAGTCGGGGTGCTGGTGGACAGCCCGGAACTGGCCGAACACGTGCGCGAACTGGCGCTGCAAGGCATGGCGCCGGCCCTGAGTTATCAGGCGAAACTGCAGGATGGCGAGATCGTCTGGGTGACCGAGGACAATGGTCAGATGCACACGCTGAGCAAGGAACCGGGGAGTTGGTGGCGGCGCTTCAATGCGTGGTTCAGCACCACTGTTGGTCTTGAGCGGATGCTGTAGTCGAATTGAAAACTCATTTGTGGCGAGGGAGCTTGCTCCCGCCTGAGTGCGCAGCGCTCACGAAGTCTTTGGGGCCGCTGCGCAGCCCAGCGGGAGCAAGCTCCCTCACCACAAGAATTCTTTCGCTTTAAGAGCTGACTTAAGCAGGCTCGGCCACTGTGCCGAATGCCCCCTGACGCATCAGTAGAATCACCAATCCAAACGCCCCCGCCGCCATCAACAACGGCAACGCATGCCCGCTGATCCACTGACTGCCCGCCCCCGCCAGCAAAGGCCCGATCAGACAGCCGACACCCCACAGCTGCGCAATGTGCGCATTGGCCCGCACCAGCGCATCGTCGCGATAACGCTCGCCGATCAGGATCAGTGACAAGGTGAACAGGCCACCGGCACTGGCGCCGAACAACACCCACAACGGCCAGATCAGCAGCGTATCGATTAGCATTGGAATCGCCAGGCTCGACAGCATCAGCACCACCGCGCAACCGGTGAACAACGTGCGTCGAGACAGGTAATCCGCCAGCGCGCCAATCGGCAGTTGCAGTAGCGCATCGCCGACCACCACCGTGCTGACCATCGCCAGCGCAATCTCGGCGGTGAAGCCCTGTTGCAGGCAATACACCGGCAACAGCGTGAGGATCATCGCTTCGAACGCGGCGAACAGTGACACCGCCCAGGCAATCGCCGGCAGCTCCCGGGCAAACCCCCACAGATCGCTGAACGTAACGCTGCTGGCTTCACTGCTCGGCGCACCGCTGCGGCCCATCAACAGCAATGGCGAGACTGTCAGCAGCCCGACACCGACCCAGAAACCATAATCATGCTCAGTGCCTAGCGCACCCAGCAGCAGCGGACCAGACAGTTGGCTCAGCGCATAGCTGCTGCCATACAGAGCGACCAGACGACCGCGCCAGTGTTCGACGACCAGTTGATTGATCCAGCTCTCGCCGAGGATGAATACGATGGTCAGGATCACCCCGATCATCAGGCGCAGCACCAGCCAGACCGGATAACTCGGCAACAGCGCGAGCAAGCCGATCGACAACGCCCCGGCCCACAGGCAAAGACGCATGAGGTTCGCCGTGCCGAAACGTGCCGCCAGATGACTGGAAATCTTCGCGCCCAGCAATACGCCAATCGCCGGCATCGCCGCCATCACGCCGATGGCGAAAGAGCCGTAACCCCAGCTCTCCAGACGCAACGACACCAGCGGCATGCTAACCCCCAGGGCCAGGCCGACACTCAAGACAGACGCCAACACGGCGAAATACGTCGCCCAACGCATGGTCCACGCTCCTGTGGATATTCTTATGTGCGCCACAAAACCAAATGTGGGAGCAAACCCTGTGGTGAGGGGATTCATCCCCGACAGGTCGCGCAGCGACCTCAAAACCTGCACCCTCGCATGCACTGGTTTTGCGACTGCTTCGCAGCCGATCGGGGATAAATCCCCTCACCACAGAGACTTGCTCCCACAGGGGATCTCCGTAAGTTCGAAAGCCTGAACGAATCAGGCTCCCGCTAACGGCTTACAGCTTGATCCACGTCGCTTTCAACTCGGTGTACTTGTCGAACGCGTGCAGCGACTTGTCGCGACCGTTGCCCGACTGCTTGAAGCCGCCGAACGGTGCAGTCATGTCGCCGCCGTCGTACTGGTTGACCCACACGCTGCCGGCGCGCAGTGCTTTGGCAGTCAGGTGCGCCTTGGAGATGTCCTGAGTCCATACCGCAGCGGCCAGGCCGTACGGCGTGTCGTTGGCGATCTGGATCGCTTCTTCGGCGGTATCGAAGGCGATGACCGACAGCACCGGGCCGAAAATCTCTTCCTGAGCGATCTTCATCGCGTTGCTCACGCCGTCGAAAATCGTCGGCTCGACGTAAGTGCCACCGGTTTCCTGGAGGATGCGCTTGCCGCCCGCCACCAGTTTGGCGCCGTCGGTGTGACCGGATTCGATGTACGACAGCACGGTGTTCATCTGCTGGGTATCGACCAGCGCACCGACATTGGTTGCCGGGTCCAGCGGATTGCCCGGCTTCCAGGCTTTCAGCGCCTCGATCACCATTGGCAGGAATTTGTCCTTGATCGAGCGTTCGACCAGCAGACGCGAACCGGCGGTGCAGACTTCGCCCTGGTTGAAGGCGATGGCGCTGGCGGCGGATTCGGCAGCGGCTTGCAGGTCCGGCGCATCGGCGAAGACGATGTTCGGGCTCTTGCCGCCAGCTTCCAGCCACACGCGCTTCATGTTCGATTCGCCGGAGTAGATCATCAGCTGCTTGGCGATCTTGGTCGAACCGGTGAACACCAGCGTGTCGACGTCATTGTGCAGCGCCAGCGCCTTGCCGACGGTGTGGCCGTAGCCCGGCAACACGTTGAGCACGCCTTTCGGAATGCCGGCCTCAACCGCAAGCGCAGCGATGCGGATGGCGGTCAGCGGGGATTTTTCCGACGGTTTGAGGATCACCGAGTTACCGGTCGACAGCGCCGGGCCGAGTTTCCAGCAAGCCATCATCAGCGGGAAGTTCCACGGCACGATGGCACCGACGACACCCACTGGCTCGCGGGTCACCAGACCCAGTTGATCGTGCGGCGTGGCCGCCACTTCGTCGTAGATCTTGTCGATCGCCTCACCGCTCCAGCTCAGCGCTTGCGCCGCGCCCGGTACGTCGATGTACAGCGAATCGCTGATCGGCTTACCCATGTCGAGGGTTTCGAGCAGCGCCAGTTCTTCAGCGTGCTGCTTCAGCAGGCTGGCGAAACGGATCATGGTGGCTTTGCGCTTGGTCGGCGCGAGGCGCGACCACACGCCGGAATTGAAGGTGGCGCGGGCGTTTTCCACGGCGCGTTGGGCGTCGGCGGCGTCACAGCTGGCGATCTTGCCCAGCAGACGGCCATCGACCGGGCTGATGCACTCGAAGGTTTCGCCGGAGACGGCGTCGGTGTATTCACCGTTGAGGTAGGCGCGGCCTTCGATCTTCAGGTCGCGAGCACGTTGTTCCCAATCGGCACGAGTCAGGGTGGTCATTCGAGTGTCCTCCTCTTGTTGAATAGAGCGCCGCGTTCTTCGCGGACGTCTTCAGGAATGCTGCCCGGCCAGCCTGCTTTTCGGCCCAAGGCACCCGCCACCCTAAACCAGCGGCCGGGGTTGTTTCAATATATTTGACATAAGCGCGCCATACGCCCTTGCGGTGTTCATTTTAATAAACATAGACTTTGGCCCTTTCAAGCCACCGCGCCGTCATCACGGGAGAAAACAACAATGAACATCCAGAACGTCGTCGATATCAGCCTGACCAGCAGCGACGCCGAACGCTATCGCCCGGACCCGGCCAAAGTGCTCAAGGGCGATCCCGAGCAAGCGGTGTTCAACCAGTACGACAGCCCTTGTGGGCAAATGGGTGTTGGCGTGTGGGAAGGTGCGATCGGGCAGTGGACGGTGAACTACACCGAGCATGAATACTGCGAAATCCTGCAAGGGGTTTCGGTGCTGCGTGACAGCGATGGCAATGCCAAGACCTTGCGTGTTGGCGACCGCTTTGTGATTCCGGCCGGTTTCCGTGGCACTTGGGAAGTGCTGGAAGCGTGCCGCAAGATCTATGTCATCTTTGAACAGAAGGCTTGAGGATTTTCGCTGGCTGATCCGGCCCTATCGCGAGCAGGCTCACTCCTACAGGTGACCGCATTCCAATGTAGGAGTGAGCCTGCTCGCGATGAGGTCCGACCAGACACCAAAGAAATCCGAGGCAACAAAAAAGGCCCGCATCTCACGATACGGGCCTTTTTCGTAAGTCGGGAAAAATCAATTACTTGATTTTGCCTTCCTTGTAGATCACGTGCTTGCGAACAACCGGATCATATTTCTTGATCTCGATTTTGTCCGGGGTAGTACGCTTGTTCTTGTCGGTAGTGTAGAAGTGACCAGTACCGGCGCTCGAGATCAAACGAATCAATTCACGCATGATTAGCTCCCTTAAATCTTGCCATCGCGGCGAAGTTCGGCGAGCACGACACTGATGCCACGCTTGTCGATGATGCGCATGCCTTTGGCAGATACGCGCAGACGCACAAAACGTTTCTCTTCTTCAACCCAGAAGCGGTGATGCTGCAGGTTCGGCAGGAAACGACGACGGGTTTTGTTGTTTGCGTGGGAAATGTTATTCCCGGTTACCGGACCCTTACCGGTAACTTGACATACTCTCGACATGCCTCAGCCCTCTAAAACCACATGCCCAACCCGGCATGGGTTGGCCGCTTAATCTCTCAGTCATTTGGCGCCAGGCGCCGCGTTTCTTTAGAGGTCTTACCGGCTACACCTACAGTGAAGGAACCGGGCCCCTAGAAAAGAGCGCTGCTTTATACCAGAAAGACCGGGGTGCAACAACAATGGATGTGCAATCGACCGGTAAAAACGCGCATTTTCCGCCTGCAGACGCTTTGGATAAAGGCTGAGGCGAGTTTTGACCACTCGTCGCAGAAAACCGCTCTAACAGACGTTTTCGACTTTTCCTCGTGCACCGCGGTCTGAAAAACGTCACTGGGCTGCCCCAAAAATGCAAAAAGGGGATAGTCATTTGCAATCCAGCCCTCTAGGGTAACCCTTTTCCAGACTGCACCTGCAGATGGCCTTCGATCTGTAAAGGAAGCCGACCATGCGCCTCGCTGCCCTACCCCTGTTGCTCGCCCCGCTTCTGCTGAGCCCCCTGGCCCAGGCCGCCGCCCTGAGCGTCTGCACCGAGGCCAGCCCTGAAGGGTTCGACGTGGTGCAATACAACTCGCTGACCACCACCAATGCCTCGGCCGACGTGCTGATGAACCGCCTGGTGGACTTCGACACCGCCAGCGGCAAAGTCGTGCCGAGCCTGGCCGACAGCTGGGAAGTCAGCACCGACGGCCTGACTTATGTGTTCAAGCTGCACCCGCAGGTGAAGTTTCACAGCACTGACTATTTCAAGCCGACCCGTACCCTGAGCGCCGAAGACGTCAAATTCAGCTTCGATCGCATGCTCGATCCAGCCAACCCATGGCACAAAGTGGCGCAAAGCGGCTTCCCGCACGCCCAGTCCATGCAGTTGCCGGCGCTGATCAAAAAGATCGACGCGCTTGACCCGCTGACCGTGCGCTTTACCCTCGACCACCCGGACTCGACGTTCCTCGCGACCCTGAGCATGGGCTTCGCCTCCATCTATTCCGCCGAGTACGCCGACAAGTTGCTCAAGGCCGACGCGACCGACAAGCTCAACAGCCAGCCGATCGGCACCGGTCCGTTCATCTTCACGCGCTTCCAGAAAGACGCCTCGGTGCGCTACAAGGCCAACCCGGACTATTTCGGCGGCAAGCCGGCGGTCGACCCGCTGATCTTCGCCATCACCCCGGACGCCAACGTGCGCCTGCAAAAGCTGCGGCGCAACGAGTGCCAGATCGCCCTGTCGCCAAAACCGCTGGACGTGAAGGCTGCGCAGGAAGAGCCGACGCTGAAAGTGGAAAAGACTGACGCCTTCATGACCGCTTTCGTCGGCATCAACAGCCAGCATCCACCGCTGGACAAGCCGGAAGTGCGCCAGGCGATCAACCTCGCCTTCGACAAGGCCAACTACGTCAAAGCCGTGTTCGAAGACACCGCAGAGCCGGCCAACGGCCCTTACCCGCCGAACACCTGGAGTTATGCGAAGAACCTGCCGGGCTATCCGCACGACGTGGCCAAAGCCAAGGCGTTGCTGGCCAAGGCCGGACTCAAGGACGGCTTCCAGACCACCATCTGGACGCGTCCGTCCGGCAGTCTGCTTAACCCGAATCCGAGTCTGGGCGCGCAATTGCTGCAATCGGATCTGGCGGAAATCGGCATTCAGGCGGAAATCCGCGTGATCGAGTGGGGCGAACTGATTCGCCGCGCCAAGGCTGGCGAGCATGACCTGCTGTTCATGGGCTGGGCCGGCGACAACGGCGACCCGGATAACTTCCTCACGCCGCAGTTTTCCTGCGCGGCGGTCAAATCCGGCACCAACTTCGCCCGCTACTGCAATGCCGACCTGGACAAGTTGATCAGCGCCGGCAAGACCACCAGTGAGCAAGGCGTGCGCACCAAACTGTACGAACAGGCACAGGCGCAGATTCAGCAGCAGGCGCTGTGGTTGCCGCTGGCGCACCCGACTGCATATGCGCTGACGCGCAAGGATGTGCAGGGTTATTCCGTCAGCCCGTTCGGGCGGCAGGACTACTCCAAGGTCACCCTGAAATAACCCGTCACAACACAATTTACCTGTGGGAGCGGGCTTGCTCGCGAAGGCGTCGGATCAGCCAAACTCTTATTGACTGACACACCGCCTTCGCGAGCAAGCCCGCTCCCACAGGGGTTGGTGTTTGTTGTTGAAAGCTACATCCAGCCACACTCCGCCATCGACAGCGGCTCGCCGTCGCCAATGATGAAGTGATCCAGCACCCGTACATCAATCAGGTCCAGAGCCTTCTGCAAGCGCTTGGTCAGTTGGCGGTCCGCCTGGCTCGGATCGCTGTTCCCCGACGGGTGGTTGTGGCAGAGAATCACCGCCGCCGCGTTGTTGGCCAATGAGCGTTTCACCACTTCCCGAGGATGCACGCTGGTGTTATCGATCGAGCCGCGAAACAGTGCCTCGAACGTCAGCACCTGATGCTTGGAATCGAGAAACAGGCAGCCAAACACCTCGTGTGGCTCGTGGCGCAGCATGGATTTCAGATAGTCCCGAACTGCCTGCGGATTCTCCAGCGCCGGTTTTTTACGCATGCGCTCGGCCAGGTGTCGCCGCCCCATTTCCAGCACCGCCTGCAACTGCGCGAATTTCGCAGGCCCCAATCCCAACTGTCCGCTGAACGCCGCAAGATCGGCCTCCAGCAACGCGCGCAGGCTGCCGAATTGCGTCAACAGGTGTCGCGCCAGATCCACCGCGCTTTTTCCCGTGACCCCGGTTCGAAGAAAAATCGCCAGCAACTCGGCGTCCGAAAGACTTCCCGAGCCCTGTTCAAGCAGCTTCTCCCGCGGCCGCTCCGCCGCAGGCCAATCGCGAATACTCATACACCTTCCTTGTCTGTGGGCACCGCTGTTCCGTAGCGGTCGCTGTGATATCGTAGCCCATCTTTTTTGCGGGCGAATTCACCCTGGGGAGGGGGTTTCGCCACGTATGTCACCCACGAAATGTAAAGGCAGACCTATGCAGCGGCTGTATCGGAAACGCATCGTTCTGGGCGTCGGCGGCGGCATTGCGGCCTACAAGAGCGCCGATCTGGTTCGTCGCCTGATCGACCAGGGCGCCGAAGTGCGTGTGGTCATGACCCATGGCGGCGCCGAGTTCATCACCCCGCTGACCATGCAGGCCCTGTCCGGGCACCCGGTTCACCTCGACTTGCTCGACCCGGCCGCCGAAGCGGCCATGGGTCATATCGAGCTGGCCAAGTGGGCCGATCTGGTGCTGATCGCCCCGGCCACCGCTGACCTGATCGCCCGTTTGGCCCAAGGCATCGCCAACGATCTGCTGACCACCCTGGTGCTGGCCACCGACGCCGTGGTGGCCGTCGCGCCAGCAATGAATCAGGCGATGTGGCGCGATCCGGCAACCCAGGCCAACCTGCAAATCCTTGAAAGCCGTGGCCTGAAGACTTTCGGCCCGGCCTCTGGCAGCCAGGCCTGCGGCGACGTCGGCATGGGCCGGATGATGGAAGCCACCGATCTGGCGCAGTGCGCGGCGGACTGCTTCCAGCGTCAGGCGCTGACCGGCAAGCACGTGGTGATCACCGCCGGCCCGACCCAGGAAAACATCGACCCGGTGCGCTACATCACCAACCACAGCTCCGGGAAAATGGGCTTCGCTCTGGCCGAAGCCGCGGTGGAAGCCGGCGCCCGCGTGACCCTGATCAGCGGCCCGGTGCACCTGCCGACGCCGGATCGCGTCACGCGCATCGATGTGGTCAGTGCCCGCGACATGCTTGCAGCGTGCGAATCGGCCATCCCGTGTGATGTGTTCATCGCCTCGGCAGCGGTGGCGGACTACCGTCCGGAAGTCGTTGCCCCGCAAAAACTCAAGAAAGACCCTACAAGCGGCGACGGCTTCGTCCTGCAAATGGTGCGTAACCCGGACATCCTGGCCACCATCGCGACCCGCCCCGACCGCCCGTTCAGTGTCGGCTTCGCCGCCGAGACCGAACACCTGCTCGACTACGCTGCACGCAAGCTGAAAGACAAGAATCTCGACCTGATCGTCGCCAACGACGTCGCCAACCCGAGCATCGGTTTCAACAGCGAAGAAAACGCCTGCAGCGTGATCGACCGTGAGCTTCATGCCACTGTTTTCGCCCAGACCAGCAAGAGCAAGATCGCTCGCCAACTGGTCACTTTTATCGCCGAACGTCTGAATCAGGTTTAATTTACATGCACGCTTTGCAAGCCAAGATCCTCGACCCACGCATCGGTACCGAATTCCCGCTGCCGCAATACGCCACCCCGGGCTCCGCCGGCCTCGACCTGCGCGCCATGCTGGAGCAGGACATCGTGATCAAGCCGGGTGAAACCGTGCTGATCCCTACCGGTCTGTCGGTCTACATCGGCGACCCGAACCTCGCCGCGCTGATCCTGCCGCGCTCGGGCATGGGCCATAAGCACGGCATCGTGCTCGGTAACCTCGTTGGCCTGATCGACTCCGATTACCAGGGCCCGTTGATGGTGTCCTGCTGGAACCGTGGCCAATCCGACTTCACCATGACCGTCGGCGAACGTCTGGCGCAGCTGGTGCTGGTACCCGTGGTGCAGGCGCACTTCGAAATGGTTGAAGAGTTCGTCGAAACCGAACGCGGCGCGGGCGGCTTCGGCCATACCGGCACGAAATAACCCTGAAATATTATTGTGGCGAGGGGATTTATCCCCGATGGGCTGCGAAGCGGCCCCAAGACTTTTGGATCTGTTGCGCAGCCATCGGGGATAAATCCCCTCACCACAAATTTGTGCATTTTCGGCAGCAGGCTTTAACACCGAAAATCAAGGTTTTGCCGGCCGCAGGCCACGCCAGACGAGGCGTCATGGCCCTTTCACACCACGAACTCTCTGCGGAAAACGCCGTCATACCCTTCAGTTTGAGCCTGCCGCCGAGTGAATCGTCGGTGTGTCCCGCCACTTTCGAGATGGAGCATTTGTGCAGATGAGCACCCCCGCCAAGATCGCCCCGAAGCTTCCCGACAGCATCTTCCGCGCCTATGACATTCGCGGCACCGTGCCGGAATTCCTCAATGCCGAAACCGCTTACTGGATCGGCCGCGCCATCGGCTCACAGAGCCTGGCCCAAGGTGAACCGAATGTTTCCGTCGGTCGCGACGGTCGCCTGTCCGGCCCGGAGCTGGTTGCAGAACTGATCCGCGGTATCGCCGAGAGCGGCTGCCACGTCAGCGACGTCGGCCTGGTCCCGACGCCTGCGCTGTATTACGCGGCGAACGTATTGGCCGGCAAGTCTGGGGTAATGCTCACCGGCAGCCATAACCCGTCGAACTACAACGGCTTCAAGATCGTGATCGCCGGCGACACCCTCGCCAACGAGCAGATCCAGGTGCTGCACGAGCGCATCAAGACCAATGACCTGACCAGCGGTCAGGGCAGCGTGACCCAGGTCGAAATCCTTGACCGCTACACCAACGAAATCGTCAAGGACGTCAAACTGGCCCGACGTCTGAAAGTCGTGGTCGACTGCGGCAACGGCGCGGCCGGCGTGATTGCCCCGCAACTGATCGAAGCGCTGAACTGCGAAGTCATTCCGCTGTTCTGCGAAGTCGACGGCAACTTCCCCAACCACCACCCAGACCCGGGCAAGCCCGAGAACCTCGTCGACCTGATCGCCAAGGTCAAGGAAACCAACGCCGACCTCGGTCTGGCCTTCGACGGTGACGGCGACCGCGTCGGCGTGGTGACCAATACTGGCAGCATCGTCTACCCGGATCGCCTGCTGATGCTGTTCGCCCGCGACGTGGTGGCGCGCAACCCGGACGCGGAAATCATCTTCGACGTCAAATGCACCCGCCGTCTGGTGCCGTTGATCAAGGAATACGGCGGTCGCCCGCTAATGTGGAAGACCGGTCACTCGTTGATCAAAAAGAAAATGAAACAATCCGGTGCTCTATTGGCCGGTGAGATGAGCGGCCACATCTTCTTCAAGGAACGCTGGTTCGGTTTCGACGACGGTATCTACAGCGCCGCACGGCTGCTGGAGATCCTCAGCAAGGAAAAATCCACCGCCGAAGAGCTGTTTGCGACCTTCCCGAACGATATTTCTACGCCGGAAATCAATATCCATGTGACCGAAGAGAGCAAATTCAGCATCATTGATGCACTGCACGACGCACAGTGGGGCGCAGGCGCCGACCTGACCACCATCGACGGCGTGCGAGTCGATTACGCCAAAGGCTGGGGCCTGGTGCGCGCGTCCAACACCACACCGGTGCTGGTGCTGCGCTTCGAGGCCGATGACGAGGCTGAATTGCAGCGCATCAAGGATGTGTTCCACGCCCAACTGAAACGCGTTGCACCTGATCTCCAACTACCGTTCTGATTCACCCGGAGCCCTGAATGACCCTCGAACGCGAAGCCGCCGCCCACACCGCCCAGGTCCTGTCCGAAGCGTTGCCTTACATCCGACGTTATGTCGGCAAGACCCTGGTGATCAAATACGGCGGCAACGCGATGGAAAGCGAGGAGCTGAAAACCGGCTTCGCCCGCGACATCGTCTTGATGAAAGCCGTAGGCATCAACCCGGTGGTGGTTCACGGCGGCGGCCCGCAGATCGGTGATCTGCTCAAGCGCCTGTCGATCGAAAGCCACTTCGTCGATGGCATGCGTGTCACCGACGCCGCGACCATGGACGTGGTGGAAATGGTCCTCGGCGGTCAGGTCAACAAAAGCATCGTCAACCTGATCAACCGTCACGGCGGCAGCGCCATCGGCCTGACCGGTAAAGACGCCGGGCTGATTCGTGCGAAGAAACTGACCGTCACCCGCCAGACCCCGGAGATGACGCAGCCGGAAATCATCGACATCGGTCAAGTGGGCGAAGTGGTCGGGATCAACACCGAGCTGCTGAACCTGCTGGTCAAAGGCAACTTCATCCCGGTGATCGCGCCGATCGGCGTCGGTGAGAACGGCGAGTCGTACAACATCAACGCCGACCTGGTGGCCGGTAAAGTCGCCGAAGCGCTGAAAGCCGAGAAGCTGATGCTGCTGACTAACATCGCCGGCCTGATGGACAAGTCGGGCACCGTGTTGACCGGTCTGAGCACCCAGCAGGTCGACGATCTGATCGCCGACGGCACCATCTACGGCGGCATGCTGCCGAAGATCCGTTGCGCACTGGAAGCGGTTCAGGGTGGCGTTGGCAGCTCGCTGATCATCGACGGTCGCGTACCGAACGCGATCCTGCTGGAAATCTTCACCGACACTGGTGTGGGCACGCTGATCAGCAATCGCAAGCGTCCGTAAGCCGTCGCGGAAACGAAAAGACCCCGCTCAGCCTGACTGAGCGGGGTCTTTTTTTGCCTGCGGCCTTCCATCTATTGTGGCGAGGGAGCTTGCTCCCGCTTGAGTGCGCAGCGCTCACAAGCTTTTCGGGTCTGCTACGCAGCCCAGCGGGAGCAAGCTCCCTCGCCACAAAAGCTCATTCCACAGTTCAGACGCCGAACTGGGCGCGATACGCTTCCACGGCTGGCAGATGCTGCTTGAGCTGCGGATCGTCGGCGAGGAATTCCAGCACCTGGTTCAGCGAAACGATGCTGATCACCGGAATACCGAAATCACGCTCGACTTCCTGGATTGCCGACAATTCGCCGTTGCCACGCTCCTGACGGTTCAGGGCGATCAGCACGCCGGCGGCCTTGGCGCCGTCCTGGGAAGCGATGATCTGCATCACTTCGCGGATCGCGGTGCCGGCAGTGATCACGTCGTCGATGATCAGCACTTCACCGGTCAACGGCGCGCCGACCAGGCTGCCGCCTTCGCCGTGGGCCTTGGCTTCCTTGCGGTTGAAGCACCATGGCAGGTCACGGTTGTGGTGTTCGGCCAACGCGACAGCGGTGGTGGCTGCCAGCGGGATGCCTTTGTAGGCCGGGCCAAACAATACGTCGAAAGGAATGCCGCTTTCGGCGATGGCTGCCGCGTAGAAACGCCCCAGCTGCGCCAGGGCCGAACCCGAGTTGAACAGGCCGGCATTGAAGAAGTAAGGACTGGTGCGCCCGGACTTCAGGGTGAACTCACCGAAGCGCAAAACGCCGCGATCGATGGCAAAACGAATGAAATCGCGCTGATACGCTTGCATGAAAAAAACCCCAAATACCACGGATTTAGCTAATTAGCTTGACGCCGTGTATCATACACGCACGCGATTTTTGGGGCCATTTATGCGGATCATCAGTGTGAACGTCAATGGTATTCAGGCTGCAGTCGAGCGTGGTTTGCTCAGTTGGCTGCAAGCACAGAATGCCGACGTCATCTGCCTGCAGGACACCCGTGCCTCCGCCTTTGAACTGGATGACCCAGCCTTCCAACTGGATGGCTACTTCCTTTATGCCTGCGATGCTGAAGTCCCTGCCCAAGGTGGCGTGGCTTTGTATTCGCGGTTGCAACCGAAGGCTGTCATCAGCGGTCTCGGTTTCGAGACGGCCGACCGCTACGGGCGCTACCTGCAAGCAGATTTCGACAAAGTCAGTATTGCCACCTTGCTGCTCCCTTCGGGGATGAACGGCGATGAGGACTTGAACCAGAAGTTCAAGCTCATGGACGACTTCGGCAAGTACCTGGACAAGCAGCGGCGTAAACGTCGCGAGTACATTTATTGTGGCTCGCTGTACGTTGCGCAGCAGAAGCTCGACATCAAGAACTGGCGCGACAGCCAGCAATCCCCGGGCTTCCTGGCGCCAGAACGCGCCTGGATGGACGAGATTGTCGGCAACATGGGCTATGTCGATGCCCTGCGCGAAGTCAGCCGCGAAGGTGACCAGTACAGCTGGTGGCCGGACAACGAACAGGCCGAGATGCTGAATCTGGGCTGGCGCTTCGACTACCAGCTGCTGACCCCAGGCTTGCGCCGTTTCGTACGCAGCGCGCGCCTGCCACGTCAGCCACGGTTCTCGCAGCACGCGCCGCTGATCGTCGACTACGACTGGACGCTGACCATCTAAGCGTCGATCCGTCGTTAAAAAAATGCCCGTATCGCGAGATACGGGCATTTTTTATGCCGCGCCTGAAGCCGTCCTGACCTCAGACGGCGACAAAAAACGGCAAGGCCAGGTAAAGCTTGATGACGATCACGTTGATGATGTCGATGAAGAATGCACCGACCATCGGCACCACCAGAAACGCAATCTGCGAAGGCCCGAAACGCTGCGTCACCGCCTGCATGTTGGCAATGGCGGTTGGCGTTGCGCCCAGGCCAAAACCGCAATGCCCCGCCGCCAGGACCGCCGCGTCGTAGTTACTGCCCATCACTCTGAATGTCACAAAAATCGCAAACAGCGCCATGACCAACGTTTGCGCAGCCAGGATGATGAATATCGGCAGTGCCAACGCTGCCAGATCCCAGAGTTTGAGAGACATCAAGGCAATTGCCAGAAACAGCGACAGGCTGACATTGCCCAGCACCGACACTTCACGCTCGAATACCTGATACAGGCCCAGCGCCGATAGCCCGTTACGCAGCATCACCCCCACAAACAAAACGCAGACAAACGTTGGCAACTCGAATGCGGTTCCGTGCAGAAAGCCATTCAGAAGATTGCCAGCCAATAAACTGACCGCAATCAATGCCAGTGTCTCGATAAACGAAAAGGGCGTAATCGAGCGCTCTTTGTTCGGCTGCTCAAAACCCTTTGGCATCCGTGGCGTTTCTTGAAACTGGCAACCGGGCACCTCAACGCGTTTGATGAGCAGGCGGGCCACAGGCCCACCTATCAAACCGCCCAGGACCAAGCCGAAGGTTGCCGAGGCGATTGCAAGCTCGGAGGCCGAAGCAAGGCCGTACTTTTCACTGAATACCGTGCCCCACGCCGCCCCCGTACCGTGACCGCCCGCAAGCGTGATCGAACCCGTCAGGAGCCCCATCAACGGATCAAGACCCAACGCTTTGGCAAGGCCAATGCCCAAAGCGTTCTGAACCACCAGAAGCCCGGTAACCGCCAGTAGAAATATGCCGACTACGCGACCACCCTTTTTCAGGTTGGCAAAGTCTGCGCTCAAACCGATAGTGGCAAAGAACGCCAACATCAACGGCGCCTGCAGTGAAGTATCGAATCTGATTTCTATATCAAAAGTTCGCAATATCAATAAACCCAGCGCAACCACCAGTCCACCGGCGACGGGTTCAGGAATATTGTAATTACGCAGAAATCCGACTCGTGCAATAAGTCCGCGCCCCAGTAATAGCACCAGAGAGGCGGCCACGAGCGTTCCATAAAAATCGAGCTGGATCATTGGGGATATTCTTGACTATTTATTCATCAGGCGCACTTTTACCCGCGCACGCCTATTGAATCGGCTGATTGTCTCAACACTGATTGATGTGGAATTCAAGGGCCTTTGATGGCTTGAATATATCGAGATATTTCTGAAGCAATGTTGCGCGGAGCAACCTTAACAATCGACAAGTCCTGTTGCCAAGGACTGAGATCGCGTTAAAGCATTGCAGTTGTGACTAAAAGTGTAGGCGTTAGATATATAAAAAATATCCACTACCGCTTGTCGCAGATAGAACTGCTCCTACACGAAAGAGTAATTATTCGAGTTGCAAAAACACAAATGCCCTGACTAGTCAGGGCATTTACATTAAAACTTTACGAGTCACGGAGGCTTTGCATTGATCGTTATTTGATCAGTCGCCAAGTGAATGGATAACGGTAGGGAAAGCCTTCGTTCGCCTTCACCCCGGCAATGATCGTCAGCACCAACGCGCCGATGGCCAGCAGGCCCAGCAAGAAGAAGCCGATGATCAACACCATCAGCAGCAGACAGATCGCGGCAGCAATCGCCACGGTGATTTGAAAGTTCAGCGCTTCCTTGCCCTGAGCGTCGATGAATGGATCGGTCTCGCGCTTCATTTGCCACAGGATCAGCGGCCCGATCAGGTTGCCGAACGGAATCCAGATCCCCAGCAAGGCGGACAAGTGACAAAACATCGCCCATTGACGAACCTCTTGGCTCGGCTTGGGCAGCAACTCTTGCTCATCACTCATCACGTCCTCCTTGCGGGTTGCGAACCTGCTCAGTCGGCCAGTGCAGCCTTTTGCAGTTCGAAGATTTCGTTCATGCCTTTCTTCGCCAGTTCCAGCATGGCGTTCAGATCTTCAGGCTGGAACGGCGCGCCTTCGGCGGTGCCCTGGACTTCGATGAAGCCACCGGTGCTGGTCATCACCACGTTGAGGTCGGTCTCGGCGGCGGAATCTTCAAGATAGTCCAGATCCAGCACCGGCTCGCCCTGATACATGCCGACCGATACCGCGCCGATCATTTGCTTGAGCGGGTCGCCGCCTTTCAGGCCGCCGCGCTTCTTGATCACTTTCAGTGCATCGACCAGTGCCACCATGGCGCCGGTGATAGAGGCGGTGCGGGTGCCGCCGTCAGCCTGGATCACGTCGCAGTCGACGTACAGGGTCACGTCGCCCAGCTTGGACATGTCCAGCGCAGCGCGTAGCGAACGGCCGATCAGGCGCTGGATTTCCAGGGTGCGGCCGCCCTGCTTGCCACGGCTCGCTTCACGCTGGTTACGCTCGCCAGTGGCGCGCGGCAGCATGCCGTACTCGGCGGTCAACCAGCCCTGGCCCTGGCCTTTGAGGAAACGCGGCACGCCGTTTTCGACGCTGACGGTGCAGATGACCTTGGTATCACCGAATTCGACCAGTACGGATCCCTCGGCGTGTTTGGTGTAGTTGCGGGTAATGCGGATCGAGCGAAGCTGATCGGCAGCGCGACCACTTGGACGTTTCATAGGGAATACCTGTACTGGGGACGGAAAACTGCCGAGCATTATAGAGCGCTGCACCGCGCCTGGGCACGGGTTAAAAATTCCGGCCGTCGACCCAGGGCCCTGAAACGCGCATAACCGACGGCCTGCAGCCCTTTGTCACACCGTGTGTTTGGGCGCATCCGCCGCACTGCGCTACAATCCTGCGCCTTTGCTGCCAGTCGGCTTAAATTCATTGATATCGAGCCTGCGGAACATCCCTTCTGCGCCGATTTGCATTGCGAGGTCACCGCCATGGTGCACAGCATGACCGCCTTCGCCCGCGTCGAGAAAGCCGGCGTCCAGGGCACCCTGAGCTGGGAGCTGCGCTCGGTCAACAGCCGCTATCTGGAACCGCACCTGCGCCTGCCGGAGTCGTTCCGCGACCTCGAGGGCGCCGTGCGTGAAGCCCTGCGTCAGGGCCTGTCGCGGGGCAAACTGGAATGCACCCTGCGCTTCACCGAAGAAAGCACCGGCAAGCCGTTGCAGGTCGACCGCGAGCGCGCCGCGCAACTGGTCGCCGCCGCCGAAACCGTTGCCGGCCTGATCAAGAACCCGGCAGCACTCAACCCGCTGGAAGTGCTGGCCTGGCCCGGCGTGCTGGTGGCCGACGCCACTGATCCACAAGCGCTGAACGCCGATGCGCTGGCGCTGTTCAATCAAGGTCTCAAGGAACTCAAGGCCGGCCGCGAGCGCGAAGGCGCGGAGTTGGCACGCCTGATCAACGAGCGCCTGACTTCCATTGAAGAGGACGTCGTGACCTTGCGTGAACTGGTGCCGCAGATGCTTGCGACCCAGCGTCAGAAAGTCCTCGACCGCTTCACCGACATGAAGGCCGAACTGGATCCGCAGCGCCTGGAACAGGAAATGGTCATGCTCGCGCAAAAGAGCGATGTGGCCGAAGAACTGGATCGCTTGAGCACTCACATCATCGAAGTTCGCCGGGTGCTCAAGTCCGGCGGTGCCGCCGGTCGGCGCCTGGATTTCCTGATGCAGGAGCTCAACCGCGAAGCCAACACACTGGGCTCCAAGGCCTTCGACCCGCGCAGCACCCAGGCCGCCGTCAACCTCAAGGTGTTGATCGAGCAGATGCGCGAACAAGTGCAGAATATTGAGTAAGGCAACAGACATGACCCACAGCACCGGCACCCTGTACATCATTTCCGCGCCATCGGGCGCAGGCAAGAGCAGCCTGGTCAAGGCTTTGACCGATGCCAATCCGGAGATCCGCGTCTCGATCTCCCACACCACCCGCGCCATGCGTCCGGGTGAAGTGGACGGCGTGAACTATCACTTCGTGACTCGCGAAGAGTTCGTGAAGATGGGCGAGCACGGCGATTTCCTCGAACGCGCCGAAGTCTTCGGCAACTTCTATGGCACCTCACAAAGCCGCCTGCAGCAGACGCTGGACGAAGGTCACGACCTGATTCTGGAAATCGACTGGCAAGGCGCCGAACAAGTGCGCAAGCTGATGCCGCAGGCACGCTCGATCTTCATCCTGCCGCCGTCGCTGCAGGCCTTGCACCAGCGCCTGACCAACCGTGGCCAGGACAGTGACGAGATCATTGACGGGCGGATGCGCGAAGCCGTCAGCGAGATGAGCCACTATGTCGAGTACGACTATCTGATCATCAACGACGATTTCGCCCATGCACTGGACGATCTTAAGGCGATTTTCCGCGCCAATCAGCTGCAACAGAAACGCCAGCAGGTACGTTTCGGCAAATTACTGGCCGAACTGCTCGGTTAATCAGCACTTCCCAAAACCGCTGCAAGCGCTTTACATTGGTGCTTGCAGCGCGTTGAAGGGTCTGGTCAAAAAATCAGCGCTTCCCTAATCGCTGGTGATTTTTTAAACTGCTCAGTCCGCTCGCCCAACCGGGCAGCGCGCATATTGCATTCGCTCCGAGGAATACCATGGCCCGCGTAACCGTTGAAGACTGCCTAGAACACGTGGAAAACCGCTTTGAGCTGGTCATGCTCTCTACCAAGCGTGCCCGTCAACTGGCCACCGGCGGCAAAGAGCCACTGGTCCAGTGGGAAAACGACAAGCCGACCGTTGTCGCCCTGCGTGAAATCGCAGAAGGCCTGATGAGCTACGAGTTCATCGCCGAGCAGGAAATCGTCCACGAAGACCCGGTCTTCGCTGCGTTCGAGGACGAGTCCAACGAGGCCGTCTAAGCCTATGCCTGGTCGACGTAGCACGGCGCGGGAACACAGCCTACGGCAGGAGTCATCATGCCGAGCATAGACGCCCTCGCCGATCGCTTATCGACCTACCTCGGCAACGACCAGGTTAACCTGGTCCGCCGAGCGTATTTCTACGCCGAACAAGCCCATGACGGTCAGCGCCGTCGCAGCGGCGAGGCGTACGTCACGCATCCTCTTGCGGTGGCGAATATTCTTGCCGACATGCACATGGACCATCAGAGCCTGATGGCCGCGATGCTGCATGACGTGATCGAAGACACCGGTATCGCCAAAGAGGCGCTGCAAGCGCAGTTCGGTGAAACCGTGGCCGAACTGGTCGACGGGGTCAGCAAACTGACCCAGATGAACTTCGAGACCAAGGCCGAAGCCCAGGCCGAAAACTTCCAGAAAATGGCCATGGCCATGGCGCGCGACATTCGCGTGATCCTGGTCAAACTCGCCGACCGCCTGCACAACATGCGCACGCTGGAAGTGCTGTCCGGGGAAAAACGCCGCCGGATCGCCAAGGAAACCCTCGAAATCTACGCGCCGATCGCCAACCGGCTGGGCATGCACGCCATTCGTATCGAATTCGAAGACCTCGGCTTCAAGGCGATGCACCCGATGCGTTCCGCGCGGATCTACCAGGCGGTCAAGCGCGCCCGGGGCAACCGCAAGGAAATCGTCAACAAGATCGAAGAGTCCCTCGGCCACTGCCTCGCGATCGACGGCATCCAGGGCGAAGTCAGCGGTCGCCAGAAACACCTTTACGGCATCTACAAGAAAATGCGCGGCAAGCGTCGGGCCTTCAACGAGATCATGGACGTCTACGCGTTCCGGATCATCGTCGACAAGGTCGATACCTGCTACCGCGTGCTGGGTGCTGTGCATAATTTGTACAAACCGTTGCCGGGACGCTTCAAGGATTACATCGCGATTCCGAAGGCCAACGGCTATCAGTCGCTGCACACCACGCTGTTTGGCATGCACGGCGTACCGATCGAGATCCAGATCCGCACCCGCGAAATGGAAGAGATGGCCAACAACGGCATTGCCGCACACTGGCTGTACAAATCCAGCGGTGACGAGCAGCCGAAAGGCACTCACGCCCGCGCCCGCCAGTGGGTCAAAGGCGTGCTGGAAATGCAGCAACGTGCCGGCAACTCGCTGGAATTCATCGAGAGCGTGAAGATCGACCTGTTCCCGGACGAGGTCTACGTGTTCACGCCCAAAGGCCGGATCATGGAGCTGCCCAAAGGCTCCACGGCGGTCGACTTTGCCTATGCGGTGCACACCGACGTCGGCAACAGCTGCATCGCCTGCCGGATCAACCGCCGTCTCGCACCGCTGTCCGAACCGCTGCAAAGCGGCTCCACGGTCGAGATCGTCAGCGCACCCGGCGCGCGGCCGAATCCGGCGTGGCTCAACTTCGTGGTCACCGGCAAGGCACGTACGCACATCCGCCATGCACTGAAACTGCAACGTCGCTCCGAGTCCATCAGCCTCGGCGAACGCCTGCTGAACAAGGTGCTCAACGGTTTCGACAGCTCACTGGAGAAAATCCCGGCCGAGCGCGTCAAGGCGATGCTCACCGAATACCGCCTCGAACTGATCGAAGATTTGCTCGAAGACATTGGTCTGGGCAACCGCATGGCCTATGTCGTGGCGCGCCGTCTGCTCGGCGAAGGCGAGCAGCTGCCGAGCCCGGAAGGCCCGTTGGCGATTCGCGGTACCGAAGGTCTGGTGCTCAGTTACGCCAAATGCTGCACGCCGATCCCGGGCGACCCGATTGTCGGGCACCTGTCGGCGGGCAAAGGCATGGTCGTGCACCTGGACAACTGCCGCAACATCAGCGAAATCCGGCACAACCCGGAAAAATGCATCCAGCTCTCGTGGGCCAAGGATGTCACCGGTGAATTCAACGTCGAGCTGCGCGTCGAGCTGGAGCACCAGCGCGGCCTGATCGCCCTGCTGGCCAGCAGCGTCAACGCGGCCGACGGCAATATCGAGAAAATCAGCATGGACGAGCGCGATGGCCGCATCAGCGTCGTCCAACTGGTGGTCAGCGTCCACGACCGTGTGCACCTGGCCCGCGTGATCAAGAAACTGCGCGCCCTGACCGGGGTCATCCGCATCACCCGCATGCGTGCCTAATTCACACCTAACAAGGAGTCATACATGACCAAGACCGTTATCACCAGTGACAAGGCCCCAGCCGCCATCGGTACCTACTCCCAGGCGATCAAGGCCGGCAACACTGTCTACATGTCGGGCCAGATTCCTCTGGACCCAAAGACCATGGAACTGGTTGAAGGCTTCGAAGCCCAGACCGTCCAGGTGTTCGAGAACCTCAAAGCCGTGGCTGAAGCTGCCGGCGGTTCGTTCAAGGACATCGTCAAGCTGAACATCTTCCTCACCGACCTGAGCCACTTCGCCAAGGTCAACGAGATCATGGGCAAGTACTTCGACCAGCCGTACCCGGCCCGCGCGGCCATCGGCGTTGCTGCCCTGCCGAAGGGTTCGCAGGTCGAAATGGATGCCATCCTGGTCATCGAGTAATGCGCACGGCGCAGCCTTCAAACGCTGCGCCGACTGCTCTGCGGTAAAGAAAAGGTTTTGAAAGGATTCCACCATGCGCAAAGCGCTTGCTCTCTCGCTGCTCGCCATTTTCCTCGGCGGCTGTGCCAGCGACCCCGCCGACCGTGACATCAGCGGCACCTGGATCAACCAGGTGGCGATCGACGCTGCTGCCAAGGGCGGCCCCCTGCGCGAAGCGCTTCAGGCCTATGGCCCGAACCTGGAGTGGGACGTCAACACCAAGGCCGGTCAGGCCCGCTACACCAACGGTTTCGAGAACGTCGAAGGACGGCTGCAGGGCGAACAGTCCGGCGCCTGGAAAGTCGACTTCTATGGCAGCTCCGGCAGTGAGCTGAAGCGCGACGGCGGACGGATGAAACAAGCCGCCACCGAGAACGAGCCGGATCAGTTGTTCGACCGCGCACAAATCCCCGTGCCGGAAGGCGCACCGATTGGCGCCAGTTTCGAACGCGCACTGTATTCGGCCTATCTGGGCGGCAGCTGGAAGATTGCCAGCGGCGACGGCGAAGGCAACACCGTACAGTTCCAGGCCGATGGCCAGGTCTCCGGCCTGCCCGGCGCCGACCGCTATGCCCTGTGCCTGGCAGGCGACTGCGCCTCGATGAACAGCGACCACGACAGCATGTGGCTGCAACTCAACGGCCAAGGCAACAACTGGATCTTTGCCCGCAAAGGCAAGGCGCTGGAGATTTTCCAGGCAGTGAATACCGCACTGGCGGATGAAATGCCGCAGTTCACCCCGGGTGAACGCAAGTGGTTGCTTGAAAAGCAGTAACCGCGCCTGAGAGCAACACGTAACCCTGTGGGAGCGGGCTTGCTCGCGAAGAGGGTGTGTCAGTCGACATCAATGTTGCCTGACACACCCTCTTCGCGAGCAAGCCCGCTCCCACAGTGGTTTGTGGCGTTAGAAGGTCAGCATTTGCCTTCAAGAATCGCCGCATAGCCTTCACGGTAACTCGGATACTTCGGCGTCCAGCCCAGCGCCTTCGCCCGGGCATTGCTGCAGCGCTTGCTGCCGGTGCGGCGTACGCTGGCATCTTCCGCCCAATCGGTGACCCCCAGATACTCGCGCAGCCAGGCGACCACCTCGGCCAGCGGTGCCGGCGCGTCGTCCACGCCAATATAGATATCCTGCAATGGCTCGCCGCGATGAGCCGCCTGCAGCAGAAATACCATCAGCCCCGCCGCGTCATCAGCATGAATGCGATTGCCGTACAGCGGGGGCTCTACCGCCACCCGATAACCGCGACGCACCTGGGTCAACAGCCATTCACGTCCGGGGCCGTAAATGCCGGTCAGGCGCACGATGCTCGCCGGGATACCGCTTTTCAGCGCCACTTGCTCAGCCTCAAGCATCACCTGCCCGGAATAGCCGCTGGCAACGGTCGCTGAATGTTCGTCGACCCACTCCCCTTCCTGCTGGCCGTACACGCTGCTGCTGGACACGAACAGCAGTCGCTCAGGGGTCTGCCCATAGTCGTCCAGCCAACTCAGCACGTTCTGCAAACCCTGCACGTAAGCCGCACGATAACCGGCCTCATCGTGATCGGTTGCCGCTGCGCAATACACCAGGTAATCCACCGCCCCGACCGGCCAGGTCTCTGGGCAATCTTCCTTGAACAGGTCTCCGGCGACGCCGATGACGCCATCCGGCAAACGCGAAACATCACGGCGCAGACCATGCACCTCCCAGCCGGCGGCCAACAATTGCGTAGCCAGACGACTGCCGACGTCACCGCAACCGGCAATCAAAACAGAAGGCGCGGACATCAAAAAACTCCCAAACGAAAGAAACAGATTAGCCCTCGCAAAGGACGAACGGCTAGCAATGAAGGAAAAAAAGAAACTCTATTACTTTTGTTAACAAGAATTACTTGCAATAATACACCCCACTTTTGTTCTCGGCCTCACGAGGCCTGGAAGAGCATCAACCGTTTTCTACTTCAGGTCCGGCCAGCATGACACGTAATCAAAACCCCGCTTCGCCAACCACACGACCTCGTGCCTTCAGCGCATTGGCGGCCCTGCTGCTCAGCCTGATGCTGGCGCCGACCGCCGCCTTCGCTGATGCCCAGGCGCCAGCCGCTCCGGCTGCCACCGAACAGCACGCGCCTGCTACCGCCGCGCCAGCCGCCACCGACCCGGTACAGGCTGTAGACGCCAGCGCAGCAGACGCGCCTGAAGTGCTCGAACCTGACAACAGCTTGGGCATGGCCCACGACCTGTCGCCATGGGGCATGTACCAGAACGCCGACATCATCGTGAAAATCGTGATGATCGGTCTGGCCATCGCTTCCATCATCACCTGGACCATCTGGATCGCCAAAGGCTTCGAGCTGATGGGCGCCAAGCGTCGTCTGCGCGGTGAAATCGCTGCTCTGAAAAAAGCCGCGACCATCAAGGAAGCCAGCGCCACTGCGGCAAAGGAAGGCACCCTCGCCAACCTGCTGGTGCACGACGCCCTCGAAGAGATGCGCCTGTCGGTCAACAGCCGCGAGAAAGAAGGCATCAAGGAGCGCGTCAGCTTCCGTCTTGAGCGTCTGGTCGCAGCCTGTGGCCGCAACATGAGCAGCGGCACCGGCGTCCTCGCCACCATCGGTTCCACCGCGCCGTTCGTCGGCCTGTTCGGTACCGTGTGGGGCATCATGAACAGCTTCATCGGCATCGCCAAGACCCAGACCACCAACCTCGCCGTCGTGGCGCCGGGCATCGCCGAAGCGCTGCTGGCCACCGCGCTGGGCCTGGTTGCTGCGATTCCTGCGGTGGTGATCTACAACGTGTTCGCCCGCTCCATCGCCGGCTACAAGGCGCAGGTGTCCGACGCTTCGGCGCAGGTCCTGTTGCTGGTCAGCCGTGACCTCGATCACCAGCCTGAGCGCAGCAGCTCGCAACCACACATGGTGAAAGTGGGGTAATCGGCCATGGGCCTGCATTTGAAAGAAGGCGCAGACGACGATCTGGCCGAGAACCACGAAATCAACGTCACGCCGTTCATCGACGTGATGCTGGTACTGCTGATCATCTTCATGGTGGCCGCGCCGCTGGCTACCGTGGACATCAAAGTCGACCTCCCTGCTTCGACCGCCAAACCGGCGCCGCGCCCGGAGAAACCGGTGTTCCTCAGCGTTAAAGCTGATCAGCGCCTGTACATCGGCGACGACGAAGTCAATGCCGATACCCTTGGCGCCGTGCTCGACGCCAAGACCCAGGGCAAAAAAGACACCACCATCTTCTTCCAGGCCGACAAGGGCGTGGACTACGGCGACCTGATGAGCGTGATGGATAAATTGCGCTCGGCCGGTTACCTGAAGGTCGGTCTGGTGGGCCTTGAGAGCGCAGCCAAGAAATGATCACGACGCGCCATAAGCTGACGCGTTACAGCGGTAGCCTGGCCGTGGTGCTGGGCGTTCACGCGCTGGCCATCGCGCTGGCGCTGAACTGGACCGCCCGCCCGCCCATCGAACTGCCGCCGCAGGCAATGATGGTCGAGCTGGCACCGGTTCCGACCCCGCCACCGCCCGCTCCGCCGAAAGTCGTCACACCGCCGCAGCCACCGGCTCCGGTCGAAGAGTTGCCGATTCCGAAACTGGCTGAAGCACCCAAGGCCGAGATTGCCGTACCGAAGCCCAAACCCAAGCCAAAGCCGAAACCGCAGCCGCCCAAACCGGTGGAGAAAAAACCGGAACCGGTGAAGGAAAAACCTTCCGAGGAAAAACCGGCGGAGACGCAGCCGACCCAAGCACCGACGGAGAAATCCGCCCAGCCGGCACCGGGACCGTCGCCCGCACAAATGGCCGCCAAGGCCAGCTGGCAAAACACCCTGCTCGCGCACTTGGGCAAGTACAAAAAGTACCCGCAAAGCGCACAGGCACGGGGCAAGGAAGGCCTGAACCGTCTGCGTTTCGTGGTGGATGCCGAAGGTAATGTGCTGTCGTTCGAACTGGTGGGCCGCTCGGGCAACGCCGATCTGGACCGGGCCACCCTGGAAATGATCCGCCGCGCACAACCGCTGCCCAAGCCACCGGCCGACATGCTCAACAACGGCTCGATCGAAATTGTCGCGCCGTTTGTGTACTCGCTGGATAAACGCCGCTGATCCATTGTGGGAGCGGGCTTGCTCGCGAAAGCGTCGTGTCAGTCGACATCCATGTATCTGACACACCGCATTCGCGAGCAAGCCCGCTCCCACAGGGTCGACAGTGAGATCGAAAAGGCACCGAAAGGTGCCTTTTGCCTATCTGGCAACGGCAAACTCACATTGCCCGGTGTCGCATTCCTCACTCAGTCTGATAACGTGCGTCTATCGATTGCAGCCGTTATGCTTGGCCCGCAACTTCATGGACGCTTGCTATGACCCTCACAGAATTACGCTACATCGTTACCCTCGCCCAAGAGCAGCACTTCGGCCACGCCGCCGAGCGTTGCCACGTCAGTCAGCCGACCCTGTCGGTGGGCGTGAAAAAACTTGAAGACGAACTCGGTGTGCTGATTTTCGAGCGCAGCAAAAGCGCCGTGCGCCTGACCCCGGTCGGCGAAGGCATTGTCGCCCAGGCGCAGAAAGTCCTGGAGCAGGCGCAAGGCATCCGTGAACTGGCACAAGCCGGCAAGAACCAGCTGACCGCCCCGCTGAAAGTCGGCGCGATCTACACCGTCGGGCCGTACCTGTTCCCGCACCTGATTCCACAACTGCACCGGGTCGCCCCGCAGATGCCGTTGTACATCGAAGAAAACTTCACCCACGTGCTGCGCGACAAACTGCGCAACGGCGAGCTCGACGCGATCATCATCGCCCTGCCGTTCAACGAAGCCGACGTGCTGACCCTGCCGCTGTACGACGAGCCGTTCTACGTCTTGATGCCAGCCCAGCACCCGTGGACGCAAAAAGAATCCATCGACCCGGGCCTGCTCAACGACAAGAGCCTGCTGCTGCTCGGCGAAGGCCACTGCTTCCGCGACCAGGTGCTTGAGGCCTGCCCGACCCTGACCAAGGGCAACGACGGCGCCAAGCACACCACGGTGGAATCCAGCTCGCTGGAGACCATCCGCCACATGGTCGCCTCCGGCCTGGGGATCTCGATCCTGCCGTTGTCGGCTGTCGACAGCCATCACTACGCCCCGGGCGTGATCGAAGTACGCCCGCTGTCGGCGCCGGTGCCATTCCGCACCGTGGCGATTGCCTGGCGCGCGAGCTTCCCGCGGCCGAAAGCCATCGAAATCCTCGCCGACTCTGTTCGCCTGTGCTCGGTGGCCAAGCCCGCCGCGCCGGTCACGGCCGGTTAAGCCAGGGTCATGACCGAGCTGTCGCAAGTGTCGGTGACGGCACTCAAGGGTGTCGGCGAAGCCATGGCCGAGAAGCTGGCCAAGGTCGGTCTGGAAAATCTCCAGGACGTGCTGTTTCACCTGCCGCTGCGTTATCAGGATCGCACCCGCGTGGTGCCGATCGGCCACTTGCGCCCGGGCCAGGACGCCGTGGTCGAAGGCACCGTCAGCGGCGCCGACGTGGTCATGGGCCGGCGGCGCAGCCTCGTCGTGCGCATGCAGGACGGCACTGGCGGGCTGAGCCTGCGCTTTTACCATTTCAGCAACGCGCAGAAAGAAGGCCTCAAGCGCGGCACGCGGATTCGCTGCTACGGCGAAGTGCGCCCCGGCGCCTCGGGGCTGGAAATCTACCACCCGGAATACCGCGCCATCACCGGTGACGAACCGCCGCCGGTGGATGAAACCCTGACCCCGGTTTACCCGCTCACCGAAGGCCTGACCCAACAGCGCCTGCGCCAGTTGTGCATGCAGACCCTGACCCTGCTCAAGCCGAACACCCTGCCCGACTGGCTGCCGACCGAACTGGCCCGTGACTACCAACTGGCGCCGCTGGCCGACGCGATCCGCTACCTGCACAACCCGCCCGCCGATGCCGATGTCGATGAGCTGGCCCTCGGTCATCACTGGGCCCAGCATCGCCTGGCCTTCGAAGAACTGCTGACCCATCAGCTGTCGCAACAACGTCTGCGCGAAAGCATGCGTTCCCTGCGCGCGCCAGCGATGCCGAAGGCGAAAAAGCTGCCGCCGAAATACCTGGCCAACCTCGGCTTCAACCCGACCGGCGCGCAACAACGCGTCGGCAACGAAATCGCCTACGACCTCAGCCAGCACGAACCGATGCTGCGGCTGATTCAGGGCGACGTTGGCGCGGGGAAGACCGTGGTCGCCGCCCTCGCGGCGCTGCAAGCGCTGGAGGCCGGCTATCAGGTCGCACTGATGGCGCCGACCGAGATCCTTGCCGAACAGCACTTCATCACCTTCAAGCGCTGGCTCGAACCGCTGGGCATCGACGTCGCGTGGCTGGCCGGCAAGCTCAAGGGCAAGAATCGCGTCACCGCGCTGGAACAGATCGCCAGCGGCACGCCGATGGTGGTCGGCACTCACGCGCTGTTTCAGGATGAAGTGCAGTTCAAGAATCTGGCGCTGGTGATCATCGACGAACAACACCGCTTCGGCGTGCAGCAGCGTCTGGCGCTGCGGCAGAAAGGCGTCGGCGGGCGCATGTGTCCGCACCAACTGATCATGACCGCCACGCCGATCCCACGCACGCTGGCGATGAGCGCCTACGCCGATCTCGACACCTCGATTCTCGACGAACTGCCGCCCGGTCGCACCCCGGTCAACACCGTGCTGGTCACCGACACCCGCCGCGTCGAAGTCATCGAACGGGTGCGCAGCGCCTGCGCCGAAGGGCGTCAGGCCTATTGGGTGTGCACCCTGATCGAAGAGTCGGAAGAGCTGACCTGTCAGGCCGCCGAAACCACGTTCGAAGACCTCACCGCCGCCCTCGGCGAGCTGAAAGTCGGGCTGATCCACGGGCGCATGAAGCCTGCCGAGAAAGCAGCGGTCATGGCCGAATTCAAGGCCGGCAACCTGCAACTGCTGGTCGCCACCACCGTGATCGAAGTCGGCGTCGACGTGCCCAACGCCAGCCTGATGATCATCGAAAACCCTGAGCGTCTGGGCCTCGCGCAGTTGCACCAATTGCGTGGCCGCGTTGGCCGGGGCAGCGCGGTCAGCCATTGCGTGCTGCTCTACCATCCGCCGCTGTCGCAGATCGGCCGCCAGCGCCTGGGCATCATGCGCGAGACCAACGACGGTTTCGTCATCGCCGAAAAAGACCTCGAACTGCGCGGCCCCGGGGAAATGCTCGGCACGCGCCAGACCGGTCTGCTGCAATTCAAGGTCGCCGACCTGATGCGCGACGCCGATCTGCTACCCGCCGTGCGCGATGCTGCGCAAGCGCTGCTGGAACGCTGGCCGACTCACGTCAGCCCATTGCTCGACCGTTGGTTGCGCCACGGGCAGCAATACGGCCAAGTGTGAGCACCGTCGCAGTTTGTGCAGGATCGTTCCTACAGAGCTGGTTATACTCCTGCCATTGTTTCAAAAACGGATACAGACCATGACTGACGCAGCTCTCGCCCCTGAACTTCCGCACGCGCCGTCTGTAATTCGGCTGCTGCTCGGCAAGCTGGGGATCGCCTACGAAGAAGTGCTCGACCACCACGGCCTCAACGCTTCGCGCAAGGTACAAGCCGTGTTGCTGGACGATGCCGTCGGCGCGCTGATGGTGCTGTTTCCGCAGAGCCAGTTGCTCGACCTCAACCGCCTCGCCGAACTGACTGGCCGGCGCCTGACCGCCGTGTCCACCGAGCGCCTGGAAAAGATGCTCGGCAAACACAGCCTGAGCCTGCTGCCGGGCCTGCCGGCACTCACTAGTTCGCCGTGCCTTTACGAAGAAAGCCTGCTGCGTGAACCGAAGCTGCTGATCAACTCCGGCGAGCCGGGCCTGCTGCTGGAAATCACCAGCGAAGCCTTCAAGAGCATGCTGACCAAGGCCAGCGCCGCCAACTTCGGCGAAGCCCTGAGCAGCATCCGCCCGAACCTTGATCGCCCGGACGATGACCGCGAGGAAATCACCCAGGCCGTGCAGGCGTTCACTGCACGCCGGATTCAGCAGCGTCTGGAAGCGACGATTGAGATTCCGCCGCTGGCCGAGACCGCGCAAAAAATCATCAAGCTGCGCGTCGACCCCAACGCCACCATCGACGACATCACCGGCGTGGTCGAAACCGACCCGGCGCTGGCTGCACAAGTGGTGAGCTGGGCCGCATCGCCGTACTACGCGTCGCCGGGCAAAATCCGTTCCGTGGAAGACGCGATCGTTCGCGTGCTCGGGTTCGATCTGGTGATCAACCTGGCGCTGGGCCTGGCCCTCGGCAAGACCCTGAGCCTGCCGAAAGACCACCCGCAACACACCACGCCGTACTGGCAGCAGTCGATCTACACCGCCGCCGTCATCGAAGGCCTGACCCGCGCCATGCCGCGCGCCCAGCGCCCGGAAGCCGGCCTGACCTACCTCGCCGGTCTGCTGCACAACTTCGGCTACCTGCTGCTGGCTCACGTGTTCCCGCCGCACTTCTCGCTGATCTGCCGCCACCTGGAGGTCAACCCGCACCTGTGCCACAGCTACATCGAGCAGCACCTGTTGGGCATCAGCCGCGAACAGATCGGCTCGTGGCTGATGCGCTACTGGGACATGCCCGATGAACTGGCCACCGCCCTGCGCTTCCAGCACGACCCAAGCTACGACGGCGCCTACGCCGAATACCCGAACCTCGTCTGCCTGGCCGTACGCCTGCTGCGCAGCCGCGGCATCGGCTCCGGCCCCGACGAAGACATCCCCGACGCCCTGCTCGAACGCGTCGGCCTGAGCCGCGACAAAGCCAACGACGTCGTCAGCAAAGTCCTCGAAGCCGAAGTCCTGCTGCGCGAACTGGCGTCGCAGTTCAGCCAGGCCTGAACCAAAACAGGCCCGCTCCCCCCAGGATTTATACAAATCCCTGTGGGAGCGAGCCTGCTCGCGAAGAATCCAACTCAATTTACCTGCCTGACACAAAACCTGTGGTGAGGGGATTTATCCCCGACCGACTGCGCAGCAGTCGCAAACCCAGCCAACAGGGTGTGTCAGTTATATCGAGGTCTCAGGTTTTGGGGCCGCTGCGCAGCCCATCGGGGATAAATCCCCTCGCCACGACAGCCCATCTTCTCAGGCCTTAGGCTTGGCCTTCCTCGGCTTCAAATACTTCATCAATCCCTGAAACCACATCACCAGCGCCGGATTCCCCTTGAGCTGGATCGACTTGTCCTGAATCCCCTGCATAAACGCCAGCTGCTTGTTCTTCGCCTGCATCGTGGCAAAGGCATAACCCGCATCCTTGAACGCAATCGCAAACGCCGGCTCCGCCACCACCCCAGACTTGCTGGTAACGCGCTGATTCTTCACCACGAAATGCCGCGCCACTTTCCCGTCCAGCGTCTGCAGCTGAAACACCAGATCCTTGTCACCCAACTGCTGCTGGAACGCAGGATTTGTCCGGCTGGCCTTCCCCATCAACAAACCCATCATCCACAGAAGAAAACGAAATTTCATGCGCACAGCCTCAAAAGGAAAATGAACGGCCGGGGCAGTGTAAGGGATTCAGACGATAACGCCACTATCGGCCGCTATTGGAAGATGATGCAGACCATTTCCCGCACGATGACCGCTAAGTCACAATTCTGTACCCCACTTCCTACACCTGTTGAAACACATCCCTGTAGGAGCTGCCGAAGGCTGCGATCTTTTGATCTTCCAGCCTGCAAACCTATGGGAAATTTCCTGCAAAGTGCCGCGATACCTATGAACTAGGCAGGTTGGAGCATCGTCGATAGCCTGTGTGTGTCTCCGCAAAATCGGTGACTCGGACGTGCAAGTCCAGACTCGTCATGCATTCAGTTATGGCTATTCGCCGGGTGTTTTCCTATGCTCGCGAACTGTTATGGCGGCTGTGTATGGGAGGCCTTCGGGTCTGCCGGTTTCCGAGTCCGGTCTTGCACACCTATGCACAGCTGCCACCCTCTCGAAGCAAGCGAAACGGTGTTGGCTCCATAACTCGGAAAATACCTATGATCAAACCAACACCCAATCCCCCCGAAACCCCAGACATATCGCCCTACGAATCGCTGGAATCCAAGAAATTCCACGAAGCCGCCGAACGCGCCCTCGACCACCACTTCAAACCGCGCACCGAATCCCAACCCAAACGCGAAACCGGCCTCTTCAGCCTCACCCCCGGCACCGACGCCGAAGCCCTAATGGCCAACGCCTCCGAAGACCTCCTGTCCATCAGCGCCATCGCCTGCGACCTCGCCGACGACCTCCACGGCTCCCGCCGCTCGGTTGCACTGGCCCTGAGCAGAATGGCGGATGGGGTGCGATTGATGGTGGAAGGGACGCTCGACCACATTGAAGTGCGGAACCTGGCGGCCAAGTCGTAGCGGGACTTTCGGATGAAAAAAGGGGACGTTAAGTCCCCTTTCTGAATATTCCCTGCCTCACCACTGACAGCCTGTTTCTGACGAAGCGTCCATGGTGATGTCTTGATCGAATGAATACTTCTTACCGGATTTGTAGCTCGTGTAGGTCATCCCGTAGATTCGGGCACCTTGGCTGACCATTTCGTATTCGCCTGTCAGCGACCCTTCGGACACCTCCACCCAAATTGTCGTGAACTGAGAGGGGCGCCCCTCCTCCATGACTTCCTCTTCGACACTCCGGTAGACAAGGGGAATCGCCTTTGGGGACTTTGTGTATCTAACCCCTGCTCCACTCCAGCGGGAGACCGTGTCGTAATAGGATCGAAACTCGAAATTGATGTTCTTGCCTCCCAACGAACGGAAGCACGAAACCTCGGTAGTAACCTCACCGTGGGCAGTCAGCGGTATCAGAAGAAGCGCAGAAATAAGCGCAGACGAAAATTTCAAACCGATCATTCCTTTAGCGGTTCATGGGTAATTGAAAGCGCATTCTCACCGCGCAGTAGGCGACGTCTTCACGCAACAGACGGCCAGCCATCTCACAATGCCCTTCTGCGTACTTCTTCCAAAGCGGATCATCGAACTCATCCCCTCCCAGCCGCTCAATGGCGGCCGCTACGTCTCTCTCACGATCCTTCCCCGCAATCGCAGATGCGGCTTTGTAAAAACCATCTAGCGGTAAGCCCGTCTGCAGGGCAATCAACTCTCCCAACCGGGCATTGGTCGTTTGTACCAGACACCCAAGCCTCTCGATGGGCGCCTCTGCACCGGGCAAAACCGACTGATAGATATCCTCGCAATACGCCTCTTTAAAGCGCACCCACTTCTTTTGCACATCAATCAGTTGCTTCTTGTCGGCCGGCGCCAAACCGACCAGCGCTTTCTTGTATTGCTCATTCAGCATTGCATCGACTTTTTCAAAAGTCTGTTGACCGCAAATGATCATATCGGGATTGGAAAAGCTGTCGGGATTGCAGGTTTCCTGGGCATGTGCAGGAACCAGCAAAGCAGCCAAAGAAACACCCGCAACCAGCCCAAAGAACGCCTTGAGTTTGATCATGATCCGGATACTCCGGTGCTGCGCTCAGCTACCCGAGCAGGAATCTTCGAAGCCTTTCCTGCCTCCGCCATGCGCGATGCATATTGCTTGTACGCCGGCACTGCTCGCTCTTTATCGTTCATGGCCCAATAGCTATCTGCGAGATTCAGGTAAGCCACCGTCCGTTCCGGATTGTGTGCAATCACCGCATTCAGTAACTGGATAGACTCCGTGTAGTAACCCGCCTCGCCCAGCAGAAAACCGACATCGTTGGACCAACCAGGGTGCTGCGAGAAGTAGTACTTTCCGACGATATAACTTTCCGGAGAGCACGCGCCATGCGAGTCATTTCCCATCAACATATTACTCATCACTTCCTTGAACGAGCTGCTGTCGCCCTTTCGATAGGCTGCCAGCGCTTTATCCAGCAGGTCAGCCGAACCGACTGTCATCAGTTTTTTATAACCGCCCTGAGGGCTGCTAACGTTTGCAGCCCGCAACTTTTTAAGCGCTTCGAGGCCGTTGAATGAAGCCAGATTGGTTGGGCCCAGCGTCTCAATCGGCAGCTCCGCCACGCTCACAAGCGAGCGATCGCAGTAATGGTTATTGACCACCTGCAACACCTTTTTCAGCTCGAACTGCTTTGAGCCTTTATTGAAGGTGAACAAAAGATTGAAGTTATAAACAGCGTTGTCTTCTTCGTTGGTCACCAGCGCAATGTAGTCCTCTGCCTCAACGAACCGTTGCTTGACCAGAACCTCTTCCTCTAGTGGATCCGCAACCGTCATGGCTCCAGGCCGGCCGTTGAAAACCCGAACGCTAAAACTATCCAGAAGATCAGACGAGTACTGACTCTTCGTCAGCGGCAACGCCTCGGACGTATCGAGCAATATGTCCTCATTGCGTCCTTGAACCGGCGCGATCAACAACCGATTGGATGCCTCGTCCGCGTCTCCGGCCAGAACGAACACGTTTTGCCGTGATCCATCCCCCAACAGGCTTGCCGGGATTTCCTTGAGGACTTGGGGTGCCGCAAGCGCGTGTGGTGCGAAAGCCACGGACGTGGCAATGGCCAAGAGACTACCAAGTAGAACTGAACATCCCTTCACGCTGTAACTCCGTTCGGTCTTCGCAGGCTTACTCAAAAGCTATGCTGCGAACCGCTGTTTTGATTTGTTCAAATCCTTCGGCGCTGATCGCCAGCGGGGTGGGCGAGCCTGACTCCGCCGAGCCGATCAGCACGCTTTCGCCGCGCAGCAGGCAGAAAGCGACGCGGGTGATGTGACGTCGTGACTTGTCATGGAAACCGAAGATGAACCCCGAGGACCTCTCCCCACCTAATGCCTCAAAGGTGTATCCGTTTTTTGGCCCCGCCAGCGACGTCGGCTCCCAACCATGATCGGTCAGGGTCGCCGGGCATTTACGGTCGTTGCTCTCTCGCACTAGTTGCAACTCAATCGTGTCATCAAGCGCCGGCTTCTGAGTGGTGAGCGCGGAAAAGTTGTTGGTGTTTTCACACATGACACCGAACCAGGGCTGGCTCAAGTTTGTGGGCTTTTCGAAATTCCACTCATAACCCGTCGAGGTCTGAGCCTGCGATAAACGCGGGGCGCTAGAGGTTTCAGGCTGTTGTTTGGCCGCAATGAATACCAGATCAGGCGTATTGAACTGCAACCATTGATCTTTCGAGAGCGTCATTGAGAACCGACAAGGTGTCATGTCGACCGCAGCTTCGGATGGGCCTTGCGCGATCTGCGACTGACCCGACGCATTGCCCACCGAGACAACACTTGCGTCGGCATGACTGGCCTGAGCGAACGCAGCAACGCTGATCAGCAATACCCTCAGATATCGAGGTCTCACGAAGCCCGGAATCGACAAGTCAGGCACAGTTCCACTCACTTGGAATTTAACGGCAAAGAATCGCGACACATCCGCGCTCCGAGTTTCAAATGCAGTGGCTCGCCTTGATCGGCTCTGGACCTTGCGACTTCAATCGCGCCACGTTGTCGATGCTCAACCGGTGACCTTTATCAGCCGCCATTTGATAACAGGCTAATGCTCGGGACATATCCTTTGTTCCCAACTCGCCACCCTCAAAGGTGGAAGCCAGATAACTCATCGCCTCTATGGAGCCCATGTTGATTGCTCGAATGACCTGCTCTTCTGCCTGCTTGGGATGGAGGCAAGGACCGTCGTAATCGGTGGAGTTCCCCATACAAAAAAACGAGGCATAACCCAATGCACCACTCGGCGTCTTTGACGCGGCTTTGAACAACGCCTCAACCTTGCTGGTTTCCAGCTGGGACGCCATCTGCGAAAGGCTCAGTCTTGCCGCTGACTCGCTCGCCTCTGGATCACCCGACTCTGCTGCGCAGACATAATTTTCCAGAGACGCTTCAATCAACTCCACAGTTAGACGGTACTGCTCAATAAACCCTAGCCCTCCTAAAGCCTCGGCACGTTGTTCGCAGAAGTTCTCGGCGCGGCTCATTCCGGGTTTACGTGTTGCGACAAGATCATTCTCGCTGATCGACCAGTCTTCGACGCCCTCAAGTACCCAACATGCCTGACGTGAGAAGTTGAAGATTTTTACATTGCTGTTGCCCGCCCGCTTATCGACCACGTTGACGTGACTGTCATCGACCTCTTCAATCTCGACTCCCGGTGTCTTGCCGGGTGTGATGGCGGCCATCAGCGGATAGGTGAAGGAAGCTCCGCTGACGCCCGAGGTCGAAGGCTCAAAGGTACTACGGTCCTTGCCTGCAACCGGCTTCAACACAAGCGATTTGACTGTCATCGCAGTGAGACGGCGCTGTGATTCACCGCTGGCGGAAAACGCTGTCAGGAAAGCAGGGAATTCCTCCGAAGGACAAGCGCCGTTGGCCGGCGCTGTCGAAGTGCTCTTGTCGGGTGCAAGTGCAGGGACAATCTTGTCCAGATACGCCGAGCGTTCGCGACTCATTCTGGCGATGCACGAGTTGACCGCGAACACATGTGCCGGCACCCCCGTCTCGATCTCGAATGCCTCCAAAGGGCAGTTCGCATCGCGCAACTTCAGCCATGCACGTTGCGATTCTTTAATCTTCGCTGCGTACTCCGCTCCCAATGCCGGATCCGCTCGATAATCAGACTCAAGCCGCGCCATCAATTGCTTGTAGATGAGGTTCAACTGCGTATCGGCAGCCTTCTTCGCCGCCTCCGAGCAGGGCACCATTTCCAGGCTTGAGCTGACATGGCTGCAGTCATCCTGCGCGTACACCGCTGAGAGTGGCAGCAGCACGGCCAGCAGGGTAAAAACAAAACGTTTCACTGTGTTCTTCCTTGAGTCATTCAGGCTTTGCGTTTGGTGAATCGGGTGACGCATTGCTTGGGTATGTTCATTTCCCAGTAGGTGCTGTGCAACGCTTTACGCTTTTTGTCGACACGCAAATTAACGAAACCATCGCCGCAGTCCGGCTGCAACTCTTCGAACGTGCCGGTTTTGACTTGGTAAATGAACACCCGGTAGTAATGGTAAGTGCCCATGCCGTCATCGAGCTGCCAGATCGCGAAATCCTGAGCGCCGTCGAAATTGAAATCGTCGAACTGCATGTGGAGTTCGTTTACGGCTTCAAAATCGACCGTCCGCGACTCGTTATGCGTTTCGCTTTTAACCGCGACGTTCAGCGTGGAGCCTTCGAGAACCAGCGTCGCTTCGACGCCCTGGGTTGGGCTGAACGTTGTGGTTTCGGCTAACACCGGCATCGTCCACAGCAGGCCGAGCAATGATGCTGCTAGAGCTTTTGATCTCATGTACTCGCCCTACTCCCAGTTGCATCCGGACTCCAGAGAGAGATCGACGCTGGTGATATTTCCAAAGTAGTAAACCTTGCCGTTGGACTTCTTCGTGTACGTCATCGAGACGATCTGCGTTCCTTGAGTCACGAGTTCGTAAATCCCTGAAACCTTGCCCCTGATGACTTCAGACCAGATTGTAGTGCTCTGCAAAGGGGCATCGGGACCGAGCATCTCCTCCTCGGAATGCGTTGACACAACGGAAATTGGCTCGCTGGACTTGGCGTACTTTACGAAGCCGCCAGACCATTTGCTGGAGGCATCGTAAAAAATACGGAATTCGAACTTCACCGGACTCGTTTCGGATAGTTCGAAGCAGAGTGATTCGCTGGTGACTGCGCTGTGGGCGGCGAAAGGAAATAACGCCAAAAAACCAAAACATGACTTATTCATATTTATCGAAACTCGTTAACCACGGACGATTTCTCAAGCAGCCAATGCAGTATTGCTGTTGACGAGCGAAAAATTTATTTAAGACCTTAATCAGACGTTAAGAACGTCGAGCCAAATAATTAAATCCGCCCCCTTTCGCATTAGTAGCGACTATGAGTAAGGGAAATGTAGGAGATACGGGCGGGCGAATTGAACCAAAGTAATCTGCCCCTTCTTCGCAAGGGCCTAAATACTCTCTCTTACGCTGCCGCCCTACTCCCTTCTGAAAGGCTTCTTATTTCAAATCTACCAATAACCGAATAGGCCCCACCCCCTTATTTAACTCTTTCTATTGCCCTTGAAGGAATTAGATGCTCTTTGCCTTGACCTTTCATCATCGCGATATAACTCTGATAGTACTTTTTCGACTTCACTTCATCACTACTCCACAAAACGTCCGCAATATTGAGTTTGAGAACCACGCGCTCAGGAGAGACTTCTTCAACTTTAGAAAGCAAAGAATAAGCAACTTTGTTAGATCCAGCCTCTCCCAGAGCAAAGCCAAAATCATTATAGATTCCGGAGTTAACTCTCGACACCGGAGCCTCCCTTAATAACGAGTCAAGTCTCTCTTGCGTCAGATAAGATTTGAGAGCTTCATAATCTTTATCTTTAAGTCTCACTAGAACGATATCGTGAGACAACTCCAAAGAATCTTGTCTAGCTCCGCTAGCGGTCTCTTTTAGTTTCTTTGAGGCAAGCGCTCGTGTTGAATACCAAAAATAATCCCCCCCCCCCTCTTCCAGGCTTCCTTCATACCCAGAAATAGATGAAGCAAGCTTCTTGTCATTTACAAGACTGCGTATTTCTTTATCGCTATAAACGTAGGAAACAAAATCTGTCCCTTTTAAGTTGACCCCAGGGTGCATAACAACCCAGCTACACGTAAAAACAAAAAATGTGTTGCCCGCGCTCACCGTGTAAGCATCATGCAACTGTGCATCTCCCCCCTCATGCTCGCAGACATCTGGAAATTGAGTACTTCCTTTCCCCGCCACTAGCAACTCGCCACGGAGTGTTTGACTCCCTTCTGATCCCACATAATAAAATCTGGCGCTTTGAGACAAACCAAAAACAGGATCGAGGTTTACTACTTTCTCATCAGCAATAACGGATAAAACAGGAAAAACAAGCGACAAAACCAAAAATACAACTTTCATAACCCCATCTCCTCCGCAACCATGTCTTTCAACAACTTGAACAAATTAATACGTTCTTGAAGCCCGGTAGTTCCGCCGTTAACCTTTATAGAGATATCAGAAACATGGCCATCAATATCTGACATTGTTCTCAGGGCCAGAGAATCATCAATAGCTTGATTTATCTTAAACATCGACCACCAAACAAAGGCAGATTCAACTCCATATTTTATGCTTTCCATTATCAAATCTGGATTAGCAACAAAATCCTGAGGATCCGAAGGGTCAGCTTGGTTGTGAATTTTTGTATATTGGCGATAATTATACTTACCCGTTAGCTGTATCACCCCACGACCACGATATTTATACCCTTCGCCACTAGCCTCATTACCGTTATCATTCCTATCGGCATATACATAGCTGCCAAGCTTTACAGGATTATGTGCGTACGTCTCAGGCTCACTCCAAAGCTTTGGCCGTAACCTAGGCAGAACTTTGCACTCGTCCGTTGACGCCTCATATCCTTTTGCATTATTACGACAGCCGAATTGTTTTCGCATGCCAATGGCAGTGTAATTCAAATCTTCAGAGGTAACTTTAAATCCATTCTCATGGCCCACCTGAGCTAAGAAATGCGCGACCCTCAGAGGACTATCAACCTTATAAAGCGCGGCATACTTATTTAGATAAGGCAATATCTCTTCGCAATAGGCATCCGTAATGCTAGGCTTGGCCGCCTTCAACATTGCTTGAGTAATTAACTTACGCGCTGACTTCCCAGAAAAATTTCCAATAAAACCTATAGGGTGAAGATGCCATAACTTTTTACTATCGATGCCGTACTTACCCGTCAGTTTGTCTAACCACCCCAAGCGTTTGATTCGAACCTTTTCCTCTTGCCAAGCTATATTAGGCTCAGAATCAGTGTGCCCCATCACTTCATCTAATGCGTTCCATTTTTCGCTCTCATAAAACCACTCGCTCTCGTACTGAGTAACTATCTGAGAAATAGGCTGAGAAAACCAAGGCTTCTTCAATGCTTCTTTTATCTCATCGGGCGTAAGTTTTTTATCTCCATTCCTGTCGAGAATTTTATATAAGCGCTGTTTCGCCGTTCCATCTTCAGCATTATCGATATTTGGTGAATAAGTGGCTTGCTCCTCTTCACTGAGGCTTTGTTGCGCATGAAGAAAAGCAGACAGATGGTCCACGTTACTTCCTGTCTCCTCTATGAAGCTGAAGCCTTCCCATTCAAAGGGAGAATGGCGTGACAGAGCAGTATCTGGCTCTGCAAACCAACCGCTAATTTCATTCCCTTCAGCATCACCTAGCAATCCATCCAAACGCCACCAAAGCGTATAGGTGGTAGATCCCGCCATAACAACAGGCGCCTTTATCTTTTTCTCCGCCGGTAGCGCCTCCAACACCCCGACAGGAACAAAGAAATCATGACCAACAGTTTTGTGGGGATCTGTCACGCGCGGAGGGTTTGTTGCGCTCATTCCTTGGGAGTGCGTGACCAACACGCTGCCTTGGGGAATTTTCACAAGTGTTTTTTCGACTGCTGGCAATCCTGCAGCTTTGTCCTTGCTCAGGACAGTGAATGCCTTAACGTCTTCGCAGCTAAATACCTCAACGTGCAGCAGATTTTTTGGGGCCGAGTCCGAATGGTTTTGATACTTCCCTACGTGACCGATCAGACTTCCCGCCGAAATCGGGATTGGAGTTGTCAGAACATGTACAGCGTCCTTTTCAGCTGGCTCACTTTTCGCTTCAAGTTGCCCCTCCCAGACATACCCAAGCACCTCAGCCGCTGCCAAGGGCGGGACAGCATTCCCACTAACGATCTCCAACAATTTTTGATATTTGCCGCGCGTCCCGTCGTTCCCGATTTTAACTTGAGTACCGTGGGGCAAAATTGCTTTTGCAGCACCTGATTGGCTTGCAGAGGCGCGGACAACGAGACCTTTCTGAGGCGGATTCATCGGGTCTTTTGCAGCGGTGCCAATGACGTAAGTATTAGGTGTCGAACCCGCCGTCATTTCTGTTTTATAGACCCAGCCTGTACCTGGCGTCAGATCGGTACTAGGCGGTGTAACGCTCACGACCTTCAGCCAACCATCCTCTTCCTCACCTGTCTGAACAACCGTACCGCGAGCCAAAACCGTTAACACGGTACCGTAGCCTGGCTTTCCGCGCCGCTCCAAACGCACGCGCAAACCAAGAATTTCGTCGTCGGCGGTTGCTTTGACCTGCAACGTGCCGCCACTCCAAAACGCTGGGCGCGACAGTGCTGGGGCTTCTTCGTAGTTTTTCCACTGCAATAGGTGCATGTAAAGGCTGAAAAACGTCAGGCTGGGGCCAGGAGCTGCTGCTACTGATTGGGCTCCGGCAGTGGCTGGAGGAGCAGGAGGTACCGGCACTTCCAGACGATGCTTGATCAGAACAAAACCAGTCGAGAACTCGGACTCTGCCGTACCGTAGGCCGATTTCGGGTAAGTACTATCAATACGGTAAGCGACTACTTCACCATCCGCGATGCACTTGACTTCCGCCAAATCCGGCACCAAACCCGAGGCTTCGTCGAAATGAACACCACCATGCCAAAGACCATTGGCACCCAACGGGTAAAAACCATCTTTGGCCTTGGCTAGAGCTTTGTAGAACTGCTGCGGATCTGTCGCCCCGGTCGCCCCTGCTTTTAATGGATACGACCATTTTTCTATTTTCTTGCTGGTTGTCTCTGTCATTACCAATTACCTGAATTCTGATCCCTGGTGGCTTGGATTGCCGTCAATGTCTTACCCGGAAAAATTGAGCATTCGTTTCGGCTTGCGTTTGATTTTTTCCTCAGACGCATTCCCCAACGCCTGATCCATCAAACTCCCCGCCTTATCCTTATCCGCCGCCCCTGGCAGCACCGGCGGTTTAATCCCGATCCCAGTCCCACTCCCCGGCGAGCCACCCGCATTAATCTTCACCACCGGCCCAACCACCGTCACACCACCGCCATCCAGCTTGATAAAGCTCCCACCCCCGAGAATGGTCAGCTCCGTCCCCGCCTCAATAACAATCTTGTCCCCAGCCTTGAGGTGAATCTCTTTGCCCACGCTGGTGAGCTGCGCCGTGCCCAGTTTCACATGCTGGTTCTGCCCAACCGTGAGGTGATCATCCAGCTTCGCTTCAACCTTGCGGTCGGAAATCGTCGTGCGGTGTTCTTCGGCCTTCAGCTCGGTGTAGGTGTTCTTCACCACGGTGTCGTGGCGTTCATTCCCGACACGAATCTTCTGGTCGTGCTCGATGTTTTCATCCCAATCACGCTGGGCATGGATGTAGATCTGCTCCGCACCCTTTTTGTCTTCAATGCGCAGTTCGTTGTAACCGCCACCACCCGGCGAGCTAAGCGTTTTGAACACGCTGCGGGTCTTGTTCGCCGGTAGTGCATAAGGCACCGGGTTTTCCTTGTGGTACAGGCAGCCGGTGACGAGGGGTTGGTCGGGGTCGCCTTCGAGGAAGGTGACGAGGACTTCCATGCCGATGCGCGGAATGCTGATCGCGCCGTAGCGGTCGCCGGCCCAGGAGCTGGAGACGCGCAGCCAGCAGCTGGTTTTGTCGTCGGCCAGGCCTTCGCGGTCCCAGTGGAACTGGACTTTGATGCGGCCGTATTGGTCGCAGTGGATTTCTTCGCCTTTGGGGCCGGTGACCATGGCGGTCTGGCTGCCGAGCACGCGCGGTTTCGGGTGTTCGAGGGCCGGGCGGTAGAACACGTCCCACGGGGTGGCGAGGAAGGTGTTGCGGTAGCCTTGGTGGAAGTCGTCCTTGTTGTCGGTGGTGTCGCTGGTCACGCCTTCTTCGAGGACTTGCGGCTGTTTGCCTTCGTGGAAGATTTCGGTGAGCAGCCACAGGTCGTTCCACTCGCTACGCGGGTGGTCGGACATGGCCATGAAGTGGCCGCTGACCAGTTTGGTCTGGTCGCCGCGACCTTCGGCCTGGCGGTAGTCGGCGCGGTGGCGTTCGAGGGCGCGCTGGCTGAGGAACTTGCCGCGCGCACGGTCGATGAAGCGGCCCGGGTAGTCGTAGTCTTCGAGATCCGGTTCGGTGCTCTCGCCATCGGGTTTGTACGCCGCTTCCATCTGCAGGCGCGGTTTTTCGAAGTCGTAGTCGCGACGCGTGGTGCGGCTGGTGCGGGTTTCCAGGCGCAGTTTGAAGCCCTTGATCACCGGTTCTTCGGCGACCATGCCGCTGCCCTGTATGTAGGCGGTCGGCTGGCCGAGGTCGGGGAACACGGTCTGGTCGTCGCCGAACACCAGCAGGTGGCCCTTTTCGCTGTGCTGGAAGTGGTAGTGAATACCCTCCTCTTCGCACAGGCGCTGAACAAAGTGCAGATCGGTTTCGTCGTACTGCACGCAGTAGTCGCGATCCGGGCACGGCTGGCTCAGTTGGAAGCTGTAGGCGTTGCCCTTGATCCCGTGTTCGTCGAGGATCAGCGCGATGATTTTCGGCGCCGACATCTGCTGGTAGATGCGCTGGTTGGTGCGGTGATGCAGGTATTGCAGTTGCGGTACCAGCGAGACCTTGTAGCGGGTCAGGCGCTTGCCGGCATCGCCCTGGGCGACGCGGTAGATCTGGCCGTGAATGCCCGAGCCCTGTGGATCGAATGCGAGAAACGCCTGTTTGTGCAGGAGCTTTTCCAGATCCAGATCGGGGTTTTCGCTGACCAGTTCGAGGTCGAAACGAAACGGCTGGCTGATGCCTTCAGTGCCGGTGAACGACAGCACTTGCAGGTCGCCCACGTAGTCTTCGACCTTGAGGCTGAAGTGGGTTTCGTTAGCTGGGTTGAACATAAAGCGCTCCCTGTTCGAATGTCGTCCGTTACGCCCGAAGTCGCAACCGTTGCAGCCAGGACGAAGTGGCGCCCAAGGCGTCACGCAATTGTTGGGCAGTGATGGTGCGTTCTGCCGCATTGAAGCTCAGCGCGGTTCGCAGCGCTGGCCAGCCGTGTTTCGATAAGTTCGCCGGGGCTTGCAGCTCGCGCTCCAGGTGCTCGTCGCGGGCCTGGGTCGAGGGCAAGCGGCGGAACGGGTGTTTGCCGCTCGCCAGTTCATAGATCACGCAGGCCACGCCGTACACGTCCGCGCTGGCCGACAACGGTTGGCCCTCAAGCAGTTCGGGGGCGGCGTAGCCCGGGGTCCAGGCGTTGAAGCGCTCGCGGCTCAGGTGCGGCAGGCCGGGCAACACGCCCTCGTCTGCCTGCCCTAGACCGAAGTCGAACAGGCGCAGGCCGTCTTCACTGAGCATGACGTTGCTCGGCTTCATGTCACCGTGCAGCACGCCGCGACGGTGGGCATAAGCCAGCGTATCGAGCAGCGGCAGCGCGATGTCGCGCGTTTCTTTCCACGGCAGGCCGAGGGGCCGCTCGCAGAGCAATTTGTCCAGGGTCAGGCCACGCATGTATTCCATGGTGATGAAGGCCCGCTGGCAGTCGGTGTCGACTTCAAAGGTGTGTGCACGCACGACGTTGTCGTGGCGCAGGCGTCGGGTCAGGGCGAACTCGCTGTAGAGCAAGGCACTGGCGTCCGGCGATTCGGCAAATTCTTCGCTGAGGATTTTCAGCGCAATGTAAGGATCGGGATCGCCGAACTGCTCGTGCAGCAGATCTCGCGCCCGATAGACCGCGCCCATGCCGCCCGCCCCGAGCAGACGCTCGAGGTGGTAGCGGCCGGCGAGTACGTCCGGCAATGCACCGATGCTGGCCTTGGTCGGCGCCAGCAACGGCTCGGCGTTGTTTGCCTTGGCGAAGGCGAAGTAGGTCAGGTTGCTGGCCTGCTCTTCGCTCATCAGCAAGTCATCGACTGAGGATTCGATTTCAGTCATTGGCGGATCACCACGGCAGTCAGGTTATCCCGGGCGGCGCCCCGCAGGGCGCCGTCGAACAGACGTTCCAGCGCCACATGCGGCGCGCTGAGGCTGAGGGCGTTGCCGAGGGCATCGCTGCTCAGGCCCTGATACAAACCATCGCTGCACAGCAAAAACGCATCGCCCGGATAGACCTCGAGTTCGAGGACATCCAGGGTCAGCTGTTCGGCCGCACCGACGGCTCGGGTCAAGGCCTGAGCCGCCGGGTGCGCTGCCGCCTGTTCGACGCTCATCTGTTGCTCGTCGATCAGTTGCTGTTGCAGCGAATGGTCCTTGGACAGCTGATACAGCCGCTGCCCGCGCCACATATAGCAACGGCTGTCGCCAGCCCAGATGCAGGCCGCGCGATTGCCCTCCACCAGCAGCGCCACGACGGTGCTGCCCATGATGCTGTCGTGACGCCCGGCGGTGACCGTCAACTCCTGCCCCAGCCGCCGGTTCAGCCAGTGCAGACACTGGCGGATGGCTTTGAGGCGTTCGTCGAAGTCCTCGTGTTGCGGCAGTTCAGCCAGGCTGGCGACGATCAACTGGCTGGCGATGTCGCCACCCTGATGACCGCCCATGCCGTCCGCGACCACCCACAGCCCCTGCTGCGGATTGTCGAGGAAGGCATCTTCGTTGCGCGCCCGCACCTTGCCCGGATCGGTTCGCGCCGCGCTGCGCCAGGGACTGGCCACCAGCATCAGAGCTGCACCGGCATACGGAAGGTGCGCAGCACGCCCATGTCGAACGGGTTCGGCGTGCGCTGGCTGGTCAGCAGGTAGTTGGCACGCAGGCCACCCACGTCGGCTTTCAGCACCAGCACATCGCGACCGGTCAGGTACTCGGTCTGCATCAGGTCGAACAGACGGAACAGCGACCATGGGCCGGAGTTCTTCTCGATACCGATCGGACGCCCCGCCATCTTGTCCATCACCAGGCTGGTGCGACCGTCTTCAGCGTCGGTCGGCCACTTGAACGTCATTGGCAGAATCGGACCGTGGCGGTACTCCATGGTCTTGTCGCCGAACTTGAACTCGGAACGGCTCACCGCCGGGTCGAGGGTGTACGGTTCCAGTTTGAACTGCACGGTCGGCTCGGCCGGGTTGATCGAGAAGAAGCTCTGGCGAATGGTCAGGGCTGCTGCCATCTGATCGAGGTACATCTTCGACACCGGCAGGCTGTGACCGTCGACGCTGCGCATCCGGTAGTTGCCCGGATCACCGCTGACGAACGGACGCATGTAGCTGTCGAAGAAGCGATCGACGGTGCCTTGAGCCCGGAAGAACTCGCGGAAGTCGCTGATCGCCACGTCGCTGGTGCTGCTGGCGCTGAACGGATAACGCTTGCTGATGGTTTTGCCATACACGCTGTACAGCTCGTTCTGATAACGGCCGTTCAGGTATTGGTAAGCGTCGTTGAGCACCAGGCGCCACGAGTCCTCGGCCAGCACGTTGAACCACACGCTCAGCGGACGCGGCAGGCGACCCGAGGCCGCGCGCAGGTTGGTCAGCGCATCACGCTGGCCGCTCATGCGGGTTTTCGCCATTTCGAACGCGGCTTGTTCCGGCGTGCTGGAACGGGCCAGACCGGACAGTTGCAGTTGCAGGTCGTTGAGCGCGCTGATGGCCGGGGTCAGGTCTGCGGCCGGGCCGTTGTTGTCATCCAGCAAACGGTGCAGCGGCTCGAAGCGGCGTTGCAGCGACTTCTTCGCGGTGTCCGGCAGGCTTTTCGCCACGGCCATCGCCGAAGCCTTGTCCGCCACGGCAGACGCGAGTTTGCCGACCTTGCCCAGTTTGCCCTTCTGCCCGGCCAGTGCATCGGCGGCATCACCGGCTTCATCCACCGGATCGGCGGCGGCCGGGAAGCGCGTGTTCTCGCGCACTTCCGTGAGCAATGCCAGGACCGGCGAGTTGGCCGAAGTCAGGCCCGCCAGTTGCTCGGCGCCTTCACCGGCGTCGCTGATCGGCGGCAAGGCCACCTGGCCAACGGCTTCGCTCCAGTAGTTGGCGTAGTCGCGGAAGTACAGTTGCTCCAGTTCGACCATCAGGCGACGCAAGTCCATGTCGCTGATGCCCGCGCCTTCGCCCAGCACCCAGTTGTCACGCAGGATGTCGGTGACCAGCGCCGAACCCTGCACCGAGAAGTACTGCTGATAACCCTGCTGGGTGTAGAAGCCCGGGATCACATATTCGGTGCCGATGAACAGCGAGCCCTGCGGGCCGAGGTGTTGGCTGAAACGGTATTCCGGCAGGTTGCGCGCCTGCTCGCGGAGCATGCGGTAGACCACGGTGGCCAGCGATTCGGCGCGCAGCACCTGACGTGCCTGAGTCACCAGTTGATCGTTCAGCGGGTAGATGAACGGCTGCTTCAGCAGGCGCTCAAGGTGAGTGTTCAGACCATTCTGCACCGCGGTGTTGCCGGTGTAGCGCTGCGACCAGTCAGTGGCGACCCAGTCCTTGAGCCACGCCGCGTCACGACGGTCTTTCATGTTCAGCATCAGGTACGCACGCAGGCTGTTGAGCAGCTTGTCGCGGTCCTTCATGTTGGCGCGGATCTGCCCTTCGAGCATCGTCGCGACCCGTGGCAGCAATTGCGCTTCGAGCTCATGTTCGTAGGCTTGCTTGACCACCGGATTGACGTCTTCGCCCTGATACAGGCCGCCACGCTCGTGGTACGAAACGTCGCCTTTCTTCGGGAACACCTGAGTCGCTGCGTAGCTGGTATCGAGGGTTTTCAGCACGCCCATCGCATCATCACGCGGGGTCAGCGCCGAACGCTGCTGAGTCCAGTTCTGCGCCAGCGTGCGCAGGTTTTCCAGACGCTCATAGTTGGCCGAGAAACCACCGGCCCAGAGCATGCCGAACAGCGCCAATGCCGCCAGTGCGCCAACGTACAACGCACGCTGACCCCAATGGATGCGGCTGCGCTCGCGTTTGTCGAGGCCGGCCAGATCCGACTCGGGGAAAATCACCCGACTGAACAGATGATGGATGAAGCGCGAACGGCCACTGCGCAGGGTCGGCAGCACGCCGGCATTCATGCCGAGGTTGGCGCCGATGCCGGCGGTGGTCGCGTCCATTTCCTGCGTCAGGTGCGGAGCACTGGTCAGGTAGAAACCCCGCAGCAGCGACGCGCGCTGATACCGGTTGCCAGTGAACGCCATGTCGACGAACAGGCACAGGCGCTCGCCGATCTGCCCCAGTTGATGCGGGAAGTCGAGGATGCGGCCACGGCGCTGGGTATCGCGCTCGGAGTGCATGCGCATGATCACCTGATTGTTCAGGCGCCGCAGCAGCTCTTCGAACTCGCCGCGCAGTACCGCGACGTCGGTGCCGACCTGATCCTTGCGGAAACTGGTACCCAGCACCTGATCGCTTTCTTCGCGGGTCAGTTGATCGAAGAACTCGTCGAAACCGAGCAGCTTGTCCGCCTTGCTCAGCACCAGATACACCGGCACATCGACGTGCAGTTTCTGATAGACGTCTTGCAGACGGCCGCGCACCTGGCGCGCCAAGGTGTCGATGTCCTGCTCGCTGCCACCGATCAGAGATTCCACCGGAATGGTCACCAGCACACCGTTCAACGGACGCCCACGACGACGCTTGCGCAGCAGTTCGAGCAAGGTGGTCCAGGCATTGCCGTCGACTTCCGCGTCCGGCTGGGTGGTGTAGCGCCCGGCGGTGTCGATCAGCACACCGTGATCGGCGAAATACCAGTCGCAATGACGGGTGCCGAGGGTGTCGCGGGTCAGCTTGCGGTCGATCTTGTTGATCGGGAATTCCAGCCCGGAGAAGTCCAGCAGGCTGGTCTTGCCGGAGGCCTGCGGACCGATCAGCAGGTACCACGGCAAATCGTTGCGCCAGCGTTCGCTGCGGCCGCGATACAGGCTCGAAGTCTTCAGGGTTTTCAGCGCGTCCTTGAAGCGCGCCTTCAACTCTTTCTGCTCTTCTTCGATCAGCTCGTCACGACGGATGCGGTCCTGACCGTCTTCGGTTTCTTCGACGGCTTTCTTGCGGATGCCCGCGCGCCAGCTGACGAAGACCATGGTCAGGCCCCAGATCAGGAACAACACGGCGATGGTCAGCAGACGCGAGGTCGCGCTTTCCCAGAACTTGTAGTCATCCACCGCCAACAACGGACCAACGAACCACACCAGCAGTGCCACGAACAGCACCAGCAGCAGGGTCCAGACCCAGGTCTGGCGCAGGAAGGCGCCGACTTTCTTGAAAAACTTTTTCATCACACGTCCCTGTTTACGGCTGCGACTGCGGTTGCACCGCGGCCGGATCAAGCGGCTGATAAGGTTGCAGAACGGTGTCGCGCTGCTCGCCCAGGACCCAGGCGAAGCCCGAATACATCACCACCAGGCAGACCAACGTGAACAGCACCACCATCCACGCCGGCACGATGCGCACCAGGTTGCGGCGCTGGTCGTTGAGGCCTTCCCAGTGCGGCGACAACTCGCGCGGCACGTCGCCACGCAACTGACGGATCTGCCGGTACAGGGCGTCGCGGATGCCTTCAAGCTCAAGCATGCCACGGGCCTGCACGCGGTACTTGCCCTCGAAACCAAGGGACAGGCACAGGTACATCAGCTCGAGCATCGGCAGGTGTTTGACCGGGTTCTTCGACAGCCGATCGAGCAGCTGGAAGAACTTCTCGCCACCGAAGGTCTCGTTGTGGAAGCTGCTGAGCAGGCTCATCTGCGACCACTCGCTTTCGTTGCCCCACGGCGTGGTCACGACAGCTTCGTCGACCACGGTGCAGAGCACGTAACGCGCGGCCATCACCTGGCTGCTTTCGGCGCCGTTGTGCAACGCGCGCACTTCAAACAGCTTGAGCCCGGCGGTCAGGCGCTCGTTGAGCGCGTAGAGGTCTTCGCGGGTTTCACTGTGCTTGAGGCGCACCACTTCCGAGAGCAGTTCGGAGGACGCCGCCACCAGCGAATTGAGGCTGATGTTGAACGCCTCCGCCGGGCGCAGGCGCGCGGCGTAGATCATCCGTTCTTCCAGTTGCTCGAAGCGCGGCGGCGCGGCGAAGTCGGTCAGCGGACTGGCTGCCGGTCCGTGGCCCTGACGATCGAGCAGGACGGTTTTGTCGTCCTGGTTGTAATCCGTTTCCTTGATCATGGCGGTCAGTTCCTGATGGCCCAGAATTTCAGTTCAAGCTCGGCGAATTCGCCGGACACGTGGAACGCGAAGCCGCCGGAGCGCTCGAGTTGCGCCAGGTCTTCGGAACTGAGTTCGAGGATGAAGTAGGTTTTGTTCGAGTGGAACGCGATCTGCCGCGGGGCCACCGGCAACGGTTTGACCTTGATCCCCGGCAGGTGCAAGTTGACCAGTTGGCGGATACGCTCCACCGGGCCGACCTTGAGGTGCGCCGGCAAGCGGTGGCGGAGTTCTTCGGAGTCGCAGTTGGCACTTGCCGCCAGCACGAACGATGCCGAGCCGAGCAGTTTGTGGTCGTGCAACGGCGACACGATGATGCCGTACTGACGCGCTTGCAGGATCAGTTCGATAGCGTGCTGTTCGAGCACCATCGACAGCACCTGACGAATCGCTTCCATCAGTTTGCGGAAGCTCGCGCCCTGATCGGCGTGGGAATAACGGCTGTCCAGTCGCGGGCGCTTGCTGTCACTGGAGAAGGTCGCCAGATCGCCGAGCATGGTCAGCAGCGTGCGGTACAACTCTTCCGGGTGCACCTGCTCCAGACCGAGGTAGTGGCGCAGCAGCAGTTCGGTACGGTTGATCAGTTGCAGCATCATGAAGTCGCCGACTTCCGCGCCACCGACCTTGCCGTTGGAGCGGATCCGCTCGGCAATCGTGTCGCCCCGGTGGTTGAGCATGCTGATGACTTCTTTGAGGCACGACAGCAGATAGCTGGACGCGTGGGCCTGGATGTAGGTCGGCACGAAATCCGGGTCGAGACTGATCACGCCGTCCGGCGTGGTGTCGAGCACGTCGCAGATCTTCAGCTTCACGTAGGCCTGATCGCTCTGCTGCTCGCCGAGCAACAGTTTGAAGTCCGGGCGACCACAGCTGACCTGGCTGGCGGAATCGTCGCCGGCGTTGGAGTCGGCCACTTCGGCGTCGTACGCGGTGTAACGTGCGAGCACGTCGGACTGCTCCGGACGGCGCGCTTCGATGTGGTTACCGGTGACCAACGGCAGCGCCAGGTAAATCGGCGTGTTGCCGGTGTTCGGCGGCACGTCCAGCGCCAGCGGCTCGGTGTTGCCGCCGAGTTCGAACAGGCTGCCGTCCGGCAGGATCCCCGAGGCGGCACTGATCACCAGTTTGCCCATGTTGAGGAACTGCAGGTCGATCTCCAGATTGAGGAAACCCCAGGTGTAGCCACCCAGCAACTGGGTGCGGGTTTTCATCTGGTGATCGTAATAGCGATCGTTGTGCTGGAAGTGCTGCGGCCGCAGCAACATGCCTTCCTGCCAAATGACTTTATGGGTATTCATGTTCAGTCATCCGCCTTGGCGAGCGCTTCATGGGTGTTGCGGATACCGGCCTGATCGAGGGTCAGATCGGCCTCGGTCAGCTCCAGCGGGGTGACCTGAACGGTGTAGCGCCACTTGGTTTCCGGCAGATCGCGGTAGGCGGCGAGAACGCCGACGTAGCGGCTGCCCTCCTCCACGCTGAGTTTCATTTCCACGGTTTCACCCGGGCGCAGTTCGAGTTCTTCGCTGGCCACCAGATCCGGGTTGAGCGATTCCTTGGCGCGCTCGTAGAGGCTGAAGAAATCAGCGTTCTCGAAAGTCACCGGGTGCTTGAGTTCGAACAGGCGCACGACGATCGGCGAAGGACGGCCGTTGAGGTCCGGGTTGAGCTGATCGCTGCCGGTCAGCTTCAGATTGATCTTGGTCACTTTCGAGTACGGCGACAGCGACGAGCAACCGGCGAGCAGCACCAGCACGGTGAGCGCAGTCAGCGTCTTGAAAAAAGCAGTCGAGCGGCGAGACATGCGCATCATCCTTGGTGGTCGGTGTGGAGGGTGGAGATCAGGCGGATCTGTTCTTCGTAGGCCTGGGCGAAATCGCGGGCCAGCAGACGCTCGCTCCAGTCATCGTCCTGACGCAGGGCCTGGTGGTAACGGCCGAACGCTCTCCAGCGTCCGCCCGAGGTGGCGATCAACGGCTTGTTGTCGCGCTCGAACCGCAGGGTCAACTGCTCTGGCGAGAAGTGCTCCAGGGTGCCGCGCACGGCGGCGCGGCTGGCGGTGAGCAGCGCGACCTGATGCGCTTGCAGATCGCGGAACGCACGGGAGATCGCCTGCTCGGCAGGGAGATGACCAGGCTTGTGCGGCTGCAACAGAATCTCCAGTGCTTCGCTCGGATCGACGGCGAATTTCAGCGGGTTCTTGTTGGTGCCTTGCACGGTGGTCTGGGCCAGACGCAGTTCGTTTTTCAGCTCCGAACGGGTGCGCAGGCTCTGCTGCAAACCGCCGATGCTCTGCCGCAGCAGGCGTGCGGCGTTGAGTGCCAGCGCTTCGCGGGCGTCGTGATCCAGGCCTTTGACGTCAACGCCCAGCGCCGCACCGAAGTGCTCCCAGAAACCCTCGCTCTGCCGCTCGACGACCTTCGGGGCCGGAGCAGGCTCGGGTTCAACCGGGGCAATCAGCTCCGGCACCATCAGGCTTTCCATGTCGATGCGCGCGTAGTCGGCACGCTGACGGGAGTCCTCGGGCTTGGCCGTCGGCGCCAACAGTTCGTCGATTTCCGAATAGACGCGCTCTTGCTGCTCGATCGCGTTCAGCGGATCAAGATCGAGGAAGGCGTCGTCCGGAATGATGCTGCCGGCGGCACGCGGACGGCCGACCTCACCGTCGAAGGTCGCCGGGTCACGCACCAGCCGCGCACGAATCTCGAAGTCACCGAGCACGTAGGTGCTGCCGTGCTCGATGCGCACCGGCTCGCCCTTGTGCAGGCGTGCGCCGCTGCCGCCGTCCTGGACCCCGTTGCTGCTGGTGTCGGTGAGGAAAAACGTGCCTTCACGGTAGCTGACAATCGCGTGGTGATTGGACAGATGCCGCTTGCGGTCAGGAATAATCCAGTCGCAGTCCTCGCCCCGCCCGATTACGCCGCCGGCCTGTTTGAAGGTCTTCTGGCACAACTCGGTGGGCACGAACTGCTTGGTGTTCAGCATTTCGAAAACCAGTTCCATGTTTGATGCTCCTTGCGGTCACTTGCCGCGATTGACCGCTTGCGGATCACCCAACGGGCGATAGTCGTTGTCGTTGAATTTGTAATTGCCGCTACAGCCGCCAAGGCCGCATAGAACGACGAGGGTCAGCAGGACAGCGTGCCAGTGACGAACAGACATCAGAGGGTCTCCAGGGGTAGACAAAGCACAAAGCGCCGACCCTTGCGGGCGGCGCTGAAATTAATTCTTTGAGTGGTCTCGAAGGCTCTACATCGGGGCCTTGAGCCAGACCACCGAGGCGTACGTACCTCCTGTGGCAAGTGAGCAATTTGTGGCGAGGGGACTTGTCCCCGATGGGCTGCGAAGCAGCCCCAAAACCTGATTACCGGTTCTTTCAGGAGAACCGCGTTTGCTGGATTACGGCTGCTGCGCGGCCGATCGGGGATAAATCCCCTCGCCACAGAGAAGCCCTTCAAGACAGGAGTTGTGCAAACGGCAAGAGCCAGGTTCAGATCAACCATCGAAGTCACCCAAGTTGATATTCAACCGCCCGAGGCGGTACAGCAGGGTGCGGCGCGGCAGACCCAGTTCGCGGGCAGCGAGGGTCTGGTTGCCGTCGTTCTTGCGCAGGCAGTCGAGCAACAACGTGCGTTCGACTTTTTCCAGGCGTTCGCGCAGATTCAGGCCGCTGTGGTCTTCGGGCATCGGCTCCATGCGCAGGGAGAAATGCTCGGCCAGCAATTCGCCGCCCTCGCACAACAGCACCGCGCGTTCGACCAGTGCCTTGAGTTCGCGCACGTTGCCGGGGAAGGTGTAACCGGACAGGTGCTCCAGCGCCGCGCTCGACCAGCGCACCGGATCACGCTGCAAATACGCGCAGGTCTTCTCGGCAAAGTGCTGAGCCAGTTCGAGGATGTCGCCTTCGCGCTGACGCAGGGCCGGCAGCTCGATCGGGAATTGCGCCAGTCGGTAATACAGGTCCTCGCGGAATTTGCCTTCGCTGACCAGCGTCGACAGATCGCGGTGGGTCGCGGCGATGATGCGCACATCGATCTTGTGCGTGTCGTTGGAACCCAGCGGGCGAATCTCGCCCTCCTGCAACACCCGCAGAATCTTCGCTTGCAGCGACAGCGGCATGTCGCCGATCTCGTCGAGCAACAGCGTGCCGCCGTTGGCCGCATCGAACAGCCCCGCGCGGTCACGGTCAGCGCCGGTGAAGGCGCCTTTGCGATAGCCGAACAGCTCGCTTTCCAGCAGGTTTTCCGGGACGGCCGCGCAGTTCTGCACGATGAACGCCTGAGAGCGGCGCGGGCCGCAATCGTGAATCGCCCGGGCCACGACTTCCTTGCCGGTGCCGGTCTCGCCGCGCAACAGTACGGTGTAAGGGCTGTGCAAGACTTTGCTGATCAACGAGTGGGTCTGGCGCATGGCGGCGCTTTTGCCGATCAGACCATAGCCGCTGATGCTCGGCACACTGCGCGCCACCGTGGCCGACTCTGCCGGCGGCTGGCGCAGACGCTGCAGCAAGTGCAACTGACCAAGGACGAACGAGCCGAGCTGGCCGAGTGAATCGGCAAAACCCTGCAGGTCGACGTGACGACGACTGGCGCACAGCAGCAGGCCTTCAACCGCCTTATGCTGATTGACCAGCGGCACGCACAGCAGCGATTGCCAGGCACCAGCGGTGGCCGGCAGGAAACTGGTTTCGTGCAGGCTGGCGCCCAGATCATCGAGGCAGACCACGCGGTTCTGGCACAGGGCAAACTGCAGCAGCTGCTCACCGTTGTAGTCCGCCGGGAGGCTGGTGGCGGCGCGCGGTTGCAGCGCGCCGTCGAGGCATTCGGCGTTCATCCCCAGGCAGGTGTGGGTAGCGTCGAGCAGGTACAGCTGGGTCAATTCGCACCCGCTCAGTTCGGCCAACCCGCGCACGAAGTCACCCAGCAGCGCAGCACCGTCCGCCGCGCGCGACAGGCTGGCGAACTGCGCCAGCAAGGCTTCGGCATAGACCAGTGGCTGCGGCACTTGAGTGAACATCACACCCACCTCAGGCGAACTCGCACGTCACGCTGGCGTTGCCGTCGAGCGTTGCATGCACACGCTTGAGGCTTTCACCGGTGGCCATCGCATCGAGCAAGCGGTCGGCTACCAACGGCAGCACATGCTGATCGAGAAGATGGTCGATCAGGCGCGCGCCGCTTTCGCTTTGCGTGCAGCGCTCGGACAGATGATCGACGAGGTTCTGGCACCAGCTGAAATCCAGCTGACGGCGGTTCAGGCGCTCGCCGAGACGACCGAGCTTGATCTCGATCAGCTCGCGCAGCACCGGGCCACCGACCGGGTAGTACGGCACCACTTTCATCCGCGCCAGCAGCGCAGGTTTGAAGTGTTTGCTCAGCACCGGGCGAATGGTCTCTTCGAGCAGCTCGGCGGTCGGGCGGGCACCGTCTTCGCAGAGGTCGCTGATCTTGTCGCTACCGAGGTTCGAGGTCATCAGGATCAAGGTGTTGCGGAAGTCGATCTCGCGACCTTCGCCGTCGTTGGCCACGCCCTTGTCGAAGATTTGGTAGAACAGGTTGAGCACGTCCGGATCGGCCTTCTCGACTTCATCGAGCAGCACCACCGAGTACGGTTTCTGGCGCACAGCTTCGGTGAGCATGCCGCCCTCGCCGTAACCGACGTAGCCCGGTGGCGCACCGATCAGACGCGACACGGTGTGCTTCTCTTGGAATTCGGACATATTGATGGTGGTGATGAAACGGTCGCCGCCGTACAGCAGGTCAGCCAGGGCCAGCGCGGTTTCGGTCTTGCCGACGCCGCTCGGGCCGACCAGCAGGAACACGCCGACCGGTGCATCAGGTTTGTTCAGGCCGGCGGCAGTGGCGCGCATCGAGCGATCCAGCGCGTGCACGGCTTGTTCCTGACCACGGATGCGCGTGCGCAGGTCGGTGGCAAAACTCGCGACCTTGGCGTTGTGCTCGCGGGCCAGTTGCGCCAGCGGCACGCCGGTCCAGGCGCTGATCACTTCGGCCACCAGACGCGGGCAGACTTCGAAGCTGACCAGACGTTCTTTGACTTGAGCAGCGGTCAGGGCGCTGTGGGTCTGGTGCAGTTCGGCTTCCAGCACTTCGACGCTCTGGCCTTCCTCGACCTCGGCGGCGATGGTTTCGATCACGGTGCCTTCGGCGTCTTCTTCAACGCTGACGGTCGGCTCGACAGCGGCAGCTTCGCGGGCCTTGGCCAGTTGCTGACGCAGTTCCAGCAGGCGCTCGGCCAGTTGCTTCTGTTCGGTCCACAGACTTTCCAGCGCGACCCTTTCGTTTTCGGCTTCGTCCAGTCGCGCTTCCAGTGCATCCAGCGCTTCGTGGTCGATCAGCAGACCAGCCTCGGCATCGCGACGCAGGGCCTGACGCTGACGGCCACCCTCAGCCAGTTCGCCACGCAGGCGTTCGAGGCTTTCCGGGGCGGCGGCGAGGCTGATGCGCACACGGGCACACGCGGTGTCGAGGACGTCGACGGCTTTGTCCGGCAGCTGGCGACCGGCCAGATAGCGCGCCGACAATTCCGCCGCCGAGACCACCGCGTCATCGCGCAGATAGATGCCGTGGCTCTTCTCGTAGACCTGCGCCAGACCACGGAGAATGGTCACCGCTTCGCTGACAGTCGGCTCATGCAACTGCACCGGCTGGAAACGACGGGCCAGCGCCGGGTCCTTCTCGAAGTATTTCTTGTACTCGGCCCAGGTGGTGGCGGCGATGGTGCGCAGTTCACCACGGGCCAGCGCCGGTTTCAGCAGGTTGGCCGCGTCGGAACCGCCTGCATTGCCACCCGCGCCAATCAGGGTGTGGGCTTCGTCGATGAACAGGATGATCGGTTTCGGCGAGGCTTTGACTTCGTCGATCACGCCTTTGAGGCGACGCTCGAACTCACCTTTGACGCTGGCGCCAGCCTGCAGCAGGCCCATGTCCAGCGACAGCAGCTCGACGCCCTTGAGCACTTGCGGCACTTCACCGGCAGCGATGCGCGAGGCCAGGCCTTCGACGATGGCGGTCTTGCCGACACCGGCCTCACCGACGACGATCGGGTTGTTCTTGCGGCGACGGGCGAGGATGTCGACCATCTGCCGGATCGCGCCATCGCGGCACAGCACCGGGTCGAGTTTGCCGTCGCGGGCCTGTTGGGTCAGGTTATGGGTGAAGCGCTGCAGCAGCGATTCGCCCTGCGCCGCCGGCTTGCCGTTGGCCGCCGGTTGCTCCTGTTGCGACAGGGCAAATTCCTTCAGGCGATCGATGTTCAACTTGGCGAGCAACGGCTGGTAACGGCTGCCGGCGTAGCGCATCGGGTTGCGCAGCAGCGCGAGGATCAGCGCGGCATCTTCCACCTGGGTCTGGCCCAGTTCAAGGTTCGCCACCAGCAGCGCGTCTTGCAGCCACTGCACCAGTTCCGGGGCAAACACCGGGTTGCGCGAGGCGCTGTGTTCAACGCGAGATTGCAGTGCGGCGCTCAGTTCACCGGCATCGACATCCGCATCCTGCAAAGCGCGGGACAGCAAGCCGTTCGGACGCTCCAGCAGCCCCAGCAGCAGGTCTTCGACGAGGATCTTGCTGCCGCCACGGGCCACGCAACGTTCGGCCGAACGCTCCAGATCGCGACGGGTTTCGGCGTCCAGCGCCTGGATGAGTTGTTGCAGGTCTACGTTGATCATGGCTCACGTCCTTAATGAATTTTGCTGCCCAGGGTGACCACGCCGTCTGCTTTTTCGCAGCCCAGCCAACTGGTCCACCCCAGGCGACAGTCGTTCTTCTCACCAATGCGCAGTTCGCGGATTTCTTCCGGGCGCAGCACCAGGCGAATGTCGTAATCGAGCGGGTCACGCAAGGTGAACCGCACCAGCGCGCACAGCGGCTGGTAACCGAAACCGATCGGCAGGAATTCGTGGAATCGCTCCCAGTCGAGTTCGGTGATGTGAATGCGGAATTTGCCGCTGCGGTCGCGCACCCGCTCGCCCAGCACCAGGTCTTCACCGAGCAGGCTGTTGGCGCGACCGAGGCGGTTGCGCTGCTCGTCGAGGATCTCCACGCGGCGCTCGATGCACTGCTCGATGACCAGGTCTTCGTGCTTGAAGTAGTAACGCAGTACGGCTTCGATCAGCGCCGCCGAGTGCGCGCGCAAGCTGAGCAGACCGAGGTATGGCAGCAGGCGCTTCCAGTTCAGTTCCTTGGCCTTGCGGATCTCGTCGCCACCCAGACCGATCAGCGCGAACAGCTGCGAGGAAAACGGGTCGATCGCGCCACTCTGGAAGCTGGCGCGATAGCGGTACTTGCGCCAGATCGGCAGCATCAGCCGTTGCAGGCGATGATGGAACAGGTCGAGGAAATTGCGCGTCGGGTTGCCGTCCTCGCTGTCGCCCAGTGCCTGCTCCCCGTAAAACGCCGGCAGCGGCGAGCCGGAGCCGACCAGCCCGATCAGGTTGAAACGCATGCGCGCGCGCATCTGCCCGTGTTCTTCGAAAAACTCCACGCGATCGACGTCGCTGCGCGGAAAGCCCAGGCTCGGGTTCGCCTGGAACTCCACCTGATCGTACAGATCGTCTTCGCTCAGGTACGGGTGCGCCTCGCGCAGCCGGTCGATCACCAGCAGCACGGCCTGAAACAGCGAGTACTCGCGTATTACCTTGGTCAGCCCGCTTAAAGCAGGGGCTGCAGGCCCATACGTGGTGTCCATTGGTACACCTCTCCCTGTGTGCTTTTTACCCGCAGCTCGTGGTACGAATTGAGACTGGCGTAAAGCGCGAAAAACTCGTTAAGAACCGAAGCGAAAACGAACAGGTCGCCTTCGCCGATATACCCTTCGGGGTCGATGGTCAGTTCGGTGCGCAGACCGCGTACCGGCAAGCCACGGTGCAGCCGGTCGACGTGGTGGTGCTTGATGTGCTTGAGGCCGCCGAGCAGGCGTTTGCTGACCTTCTCCGCGTGCTGGTCGTAGTAGCGCGGCAGGTCGTAGGTTTCGAGAATCACCTTCAACGCGTTGACGTCGGCCAGCGACAGATAGTTGAGCGACATGTTGCTGATCAGCTTCCACAGGAAGTCACGGTTCAGCGGCGGCGCAAAGCTCGACGTGGCCGGGGTGATGTTGCGGAAACTCAGGAACTCCGGGGTCTCTTCACAGGCCATGCAGATGTCGCCGAGCTTGAGCTTGCGCGGCAGGTTCTGGTTGGTGCAGATCAGCTCGATCGACAGGGTTTCGTGGGCTTCGGTGTGGCGGATGCCGAAGCTCAGGTAGGTGTCGAGGCCGTCATGCAGCAACGACGAACGCTGGCGGATGCTGTAATGCGGACGGCTGTTGGGCACGTCGAAACTCGGGTCATGCTCGAAGGATTCGAACGGCACGTACTCCTGATAACCGAGGCCGCCGGGCTTCCAGCCAGTCACGGTTTCCACCGAGAACACGCCGCAGTTTTCCAGATCGTATTCCGCCGGCAGCAGCAGGTATTCATCCTGTTTGCCATCGAGGCGGATCGGCAGCGCGTCGTGGGCGAACAGGTTGGCAATCGGCGTGCAGAACAGCTTCACGTTATCCAGGGTCGGCCGCATGCGCATGATCCCGCTCTTGCGGATATCGAAACGCAGCTCCAGGCCGCGCATCTGCTTGAGCGTGTCTTCCGGCAGCGCCTTGAGGATGTCCAGACCGTTGACGTCGACGAACAGGAACTTGTCCTGGAAGGCGAAGTACTCCTGCAGGTAGCGGTAGCCACGGAAGGTGTTCAGCGGATATGGGATCAACGCTTCTTCTTCGGCAAAGCCCACCGGCTTGACCCGGTCACCGGGAATCTTGAACGCCATCGGCTTGCCCGCCACGCCATCGATTGGCTTGCCGGCGCCGTCGAGCGGGATCAGCTCAATGCCTTCCAGGTTGCGCAGCAGGCTCAGATACAGCATCTGGCTGATGTAGCGTTCGCCGGCAAAGTGCAGGCGCAGCTTGCTCAACTCCAGCTCACCGAGGTGACCGTCGGCGCTCATCTCCAGACGCAGGCTGAGCAGCGAACCGTCGCCCTTCACCGAGTAGTTCAGCGCGGCCAGATCCAGCGGCAGGACTTCGGTCGGGTAGCAGGTGCGGAAGCGGCAACGCACGTCTTCGATCGGTTTGCTTTCGATCGGCGTATCGCGCTCGACCACCAGCGCCGGGCCAGAACGTTTCAACGGATCGAACTGCAGAATGCTGAACGCCGGAAGCGGGCGCATGTAGTTCGGCCACAGCAGCTGCATCAGCGAATGGCTGAGCTCCGGCAGCTCGTCGTCGAGCTTCTGCCGCAGACGCCCGGTGAGGAACGCAAAACCTTCCAGCAACCGCTCCACATCCGGATCCCGCCCGGCCTGACCCAGGAACGGCGCCAACGCCGGACTACGCTCGGCGAAACGGCGACCCAACTGGCGCAGTGCGGTGAGTTCGCTTTGGTAGTAGTGGTTAAAGGACACGGGTTACCTGCCTGGTAGTGGAACTCATGGAATAACTGTCCTGCGGATTACGCTCGATGTCCGATCTGGTCATTGGATTGCACCTGCAGGCTGACTTGGCTGAATGCGACCTGCGATGTTTCGCAAAGCCCAACGCAACTCGATGACTTGAGTGGTGAGGATCGCCAGCAACGTGACGCAGCCTTGAGCTACGCCGTAAAACAGGGCTCTTAACGGGTTGTCGGGTAGCATCCAGAGCAGGATGAAGCCCACCATCAGAAAAAGGATGGCCAGCTTGGCGACCAGACCTGGAATCAGCGCAACGATCAGGTTGACGCCCAGAAAAATGTAAAACAGTGCGTAACTCGCAATGCCGATGGCGACACCATGGGAGGTAAATCCGCCGTTAAAAAGCCTGTAAGCATGCACAACCGCGTCATTCAAAAATGCATAAGCCACGCATCCGACGGCGTGGATTAATAAGCATAGGGTGAGACGAACGTAGCTGTTCATACTGCTATCAATTTTCCAGAATCTCGTAGGGTGTATTACTGATGAACATATTCAACCAATGGCTTTCCCATTGAGGCATCGCTATCTCGAACGTTCTCTTACTCTTATTAAAATATATCCATGCAATACCGACAGTTGACTCATTCTCTGACGTCCTCATGTCCAACGACTGAGTGTCATACAATGGGGTACGATAAACTTCTTGCGGATTTTGCCTGTCAATAACTCTCAGATAGGCCATTCCACCGAGGGTAAGAATTTTCCCAACCCGCACGTTTTCCATAACGTATCGGCCGGATGGGCTGATTACCGTCGAACTAGCAGGATAATTCCGCATGGCAGATACAACAAAAAACAATGAAACAGAAAACACCACAAATAATACAGCCACACAGGAAGCTGCCTTCCTGTGCTTATTAATATCAGGGACAGCCCCTTTTTTCATAGAGAAACCCTCCACAATCATCTTCCCCTGCCAGAGAACAGAGAAAACTTACTCATTAACTTGAAAAGAAAAATGGCAACAATGGACGCCAGCACACCAAAAAACAAAAAATAGGGTATATAGGCCAGCCACATAAATATCATTCCAAAACCAGCAGACCTGCCAGCTAACAAACACCCGACACCATACAAAACCCAAGGCGCACCATAAAACGGGATAAAAATTAACGGCGCCCACCAAGCAAGCCTTATTATTTCAGTCTCAGTTTTTGTAGAAATCACATGAGACGAAAATGCCGCAAATAAAATGTACGCCGCCAATCCGAAACCAAGAACGTAAACGAGAACAAATTGCTCTACTCCACCGCTTAGTGGTCTGGAAAAATAGAATGCGTCCACTGCCAACAGAATCGGCAACAAAATTGCGGGCATCCAAACAGCCACTTTGAAATAACTTGCATATGTCATTTCAACGTCGACTCTGTATTAGAATCCGGCATAGGTTCCTCCCAAATGCCCATCCAGCGGCCATCATTGGGGCTAAGATTGATAAAGAAATCGTTCCACTCTGTAATCGGGCGCATTTCAAGCTGCTCCTTTTTGAGTTTCCTTCTTCTCATCTCGTTTCCCAGCTGATCCTTAAAATTCCCTTCATCATCCACTTCAATACGAATAGCCGAAGAGATCATTGGATATTTTTTATCACCAAATAAAGAAACGGCAGCGGCCCCTTTTCGTACGTGCACTCCAAGAAAAATCGACTTCCCAGTCGGATCAGAAATAAATGCCTCGCAGTTTGGAAAGCCATCACCGGAAATATAAGTAACAACATCCAGATGTTTTGCAACTCGATCTAGTGTCATTATTATTTTGTAACTGACATCCAGACTTGGTACAAACGTAAGGCCCGTGAGTTTTTTTGTCATCGCAGACATTGGAAACGCGTGATTCTCACCAGCATATCCGCCCTCTACCCAAACAGTAGTGACTGCGCCTTTTTCCGTTTTGATTGATGGCCAACTTCCACCTTTCGGCTTTAGTTCTGCATCGTAGTGGGTGTGCTCCGCGCCAGCCTTCCCGGAATCGTTCGACTCCGTCTGGGTATCTGTGACTTCATTTGATAGAAGCTTAACAAAGAACTTATGCCATACCCGTGAAGTTATTAGCGTACCTTGAACACCAGAGAGGCCGCTCGGCTTTAACGAAAAACCACGCGCATCGCCTTCAAAGTTAAAGCCGCTCCACCCAAATGTTTTACCCGGATGAAACGATCTTATATTGAACTCATAAGTTGATAACTTTGCTAGCTTTACGGTCGCTACCTGCCCTTCAAGATTGGTAGAAGGCGTGGAAGGAGCCTGCGCCAAAGGCGTCGCGTTAGACATTTGCGACTCCTGCAGGAGTAAGCAGAGAAACTTTCAGTACTTGGGAAGCTTTGCCAGTACTAACGGCTTTGGTATGCCCGTTCGCGTCTGTCACACCCTCATAAACTTCACCTGACTCGGTCTCCAATCGGTAGCCATAATTTGCTACTGGATTACCCTCTTCATCCCGCAAAACAAAAAAATCATTGAAGTAGCCAGGCATTGGAACTGGCGGCACAAACGGCGCCGGCGAGTGCGAATTACCGATAATCACCGTCCCGGAACCGGCGGTGACCTTGTTGCCGTGAGCACCAACCGAACCCACGGTCGCAGCCGGTTTACCGTTGATCAAAACCGTGGTCGCCAGATCGCCAACCAACGCACCACCACACGCCGAGGCATCGCCTTGGCGGGCGGCCGCGAGGCCGTCGAAGAACACGTCGCCGGAACCGGCGGCGATCGGGTTGGTGCCGTGGCCTGGGAGTGGGCAAGCGGTGGGGTCGGATACGCGTGCTGCGGGTTTGCCAGACATCGGGGATCTCCTTAGGTGACCTTCACTTGACCGCTGCCATCCAGGCGCGCGGAAAAACTGACCTGACGCTTGAAACCCTCGACTTCCAGCAGGCCTTCGATGCTGAAGGCCAGCCGTAGCTGGTCGTGGTCACGCGGCAGGGAAATGACACGCACGTTGCTCAGGCGCGGCTCGTAGGCTTCGATGAAGTTTTCGATGGCCAGACGGGCCTGACTCAGGGAGTCGTGCAGGCTCAGACGCATGTCATTGAGATCGGGCAACCCGTAGTCGGCCAGCGTTTGCACGCTGCCGGCCCGGGTGCTGAGCATTTTGGCCAGATGGGCAGCCACTGACGCCATGGCACAAGCCTCGAGGCTGTTGCCCTTGCGTAGTTGCGCGTCGCCGTTGAGGCGCTCGAACAGGCTGCCGTATCCGTCCATGAGTCGCTCTTACTCTTTGTCCAGCTTGCCAACCAGCGACAGGGTGAAATCGGCACCCATGTACTTGAAGTGCGGACGCACGTTCAAGCTCACGCGGTACCAGCCCGGCTCGCCTTCAACGTCGCTGACGATCACTTGCGCAGCGCGCAGCGGACGACGGCCACGCACTTCGGCGCTCGGGTTTTCCTGGTCGGCGACGTACTGGCGGATCCACTTGTTCAGTTCCAGCTCGAGGTCGGTACGCTCTTTCCACGAACCGAGTTGCTCGCGCTGCAGCACTTTCAAGTAGTGAGCCAGGCGGTTGACGATCATCATGTACGGCAGTTGGGTGCCGAGTTTGTAGTTCAGCTCTGCAGCCTTGCCTTCTGCGCTGATGCCGAAGAACTTCGGCTTCTGCACCGAACTCGCGGAGAAGAACGCCGCGTTGTCGGAACCTTTGCGCATGGTCAGGGAGATGAAGCCTTCTTCGGCCAGTTCGTATTCACGACGGTCGGAGACCAGAACCTCGGTCGGGATCTTGGTTTCGATTTCGCCCATGCTTTCGAAGTGGTGCAGCGGCAGGTCTTCAACCGCGCCACCGCTCTGTGGGCCGATGATGTTCGGGCACCAGCGGAATTTGGCGAAGCTGTCGGTCAGCTTGGTGCCGAACGCGAAAGCGGTGTTGCCCCACAGGTAGTGCTCGTGGCTGTTGGCAACGGTTTCCTTGTACACGAACGATTTCACCGGGTTTTCTTCCGGGTCGTACGGGTTACGCAGCAGGAAACGCGGCACGGTCAGGCCAACGTAGCGGGAGTCTTCCGAAGTACGGAAGCTCTGCCATTTGGCGAATTGCGGGCCTTCGAAGTGGTCTTTCAGATCTTTCAGATCCGGCAGGCCGGTGAAGCTTTCCAGACCGAAGAATTTCGGGCCGGCCGCAGCGATGAACGGCGCGTGAGACATGCACGAAACGCTGGCCACGTACTGCATCAGTTTCACGTCCGGCGAACTTGGAGACATGAAGTAGTTGGCGATGATCGCGCCCACTGGCTGACCACCGAACTGGCCGTATTCAGCGGTGTAGATGTGCTTGTACAGGCCCGACTGCATGACTTCCGGCGAGTCTTCGAAATCGTCCAGCAGGTCTTCTTTGGAGACGTTGAGGATTTCGATCTTGATGTTTTCGCGGAAGTTGGTGCGGTCCACCAGCAACTGCAGGCCACGCCACGACGATTCCAGTGCCTGGAAATCCGGGTGGTGCAGGATCTCGTCCATCTGACGGCTGAGCTTGGCATCGATCTCGGCGATCATGCGGTCAACCATGGCCTTCTTGACCGGCTCACCGTTGTTCTGCGGCTTGAGCAGTTCTTCGATGAACGCCGACACGCCACGCTTGGCGATGTCGTAGGCTTCGTCGTCCGGGGTCAGACGGGTTTCGGCGATGATGCTGTCGAGAATGCTGTATTCGCCGCTTTCGGCGCTCTTCTCTTGTGCTGCGCTAGTGCTCATTGTGTTGGCTTCCTTGGCTGGAGTCTCAGGCGTCCGGGGCTGCGGCGTTCAGGCCTAGCTCACCGAGTACGCGACCGCGGGATTCGTCGTCGGCGAGCACGCCTTCGATCGCTTTACGGAACGCAGGTGCGTTACCCAGCGGGCCTTTGAGGGCCACCAGCGCATCGCGCAGTTCCATCAGTTTTTTCAGCTCAGGCACTTGCTCGACCAGGCTGGCCGGGTTGAAGTCCTTCATCGAATTGACGCGCAATTGCACAGCCAGCTCGTCGGCCTCGCCATCTTCCTGCAGACGGTTCGGCACGCTCAGCGTCAGACCCAGCTCTTGCTTGGCCAATACTTCGTCGAAGGTCATCTTGTCGATGCTGATCGGCTTGCGATCTTCGATTTTGCGATCGTCCTTGCGGTGGGTGTAGTCACCGATTGCCAGCAGCTTCAGCGGCAGTTCAATCTCTTCCTGAGCACCGCCGGTGGCGGGTTTGAAGGTGACGTTGATGCGTTCCTTGGGGGCTACCGAGCCTTCTTTGGCCATGGCTTTTCTCCTTGCGGTTGTGGCCCTGGGGCCTATTCGAGTACCACTTCGAGATCGAGGTGGCACAGCCTGCGATAAATCTCTTCCTTGCGTTCACGCACTGCATGGTTCTGCGGCAACAACTCGCAGCAACTGTGCAGCAGGTGCAGCACTTCCAATGCAAGATCGGGCTCCCAGGCGTGCAGGCCTGAGTCCTGTAATGTCTGATCGAGGGTTTCGAGCTGGTTCTTGGCCAGTTCGTACTTCTTGGCCATGAAGCACAGCCGGGCGAGGGCGAACTGCCAGAAGAACCGCTCGCGGCCACCGTGGGCCGACTGCAGCCCCTGCTTGAGGATTTGCACGGCAGGCTTGAGGCCTTCTTTGCGCAGCAGCGGCAGCACGTCCTGAAGGGCTTTTTCCCAGGCGGGCTGGGTTTCGACGTCGTCGGTTTCGACCTTGCGCGGCGCACTGGCGCTCTGCAGGTGCGGCATGACATTGCCGGCGATCCACGCCCGGGTGGACGGATCGGCAAACGGCGCGCCGTCATGGAAACGACATTCGATGATGCCGGGCAGGCGTTGAACCAAAAGCGCGAAGTGGATTTCCACTTCGCGCATTGCCATCTCGGCGTTGAGGTTCTGGAGACATTCCCAGACCATCCTCTGGCCATCGAACCAGAACGGCGCCTTCGCCAGGCTCGCCTCCAGTTCCACCAGCAGGTCGGCGTATTTGCCCTGATCGAAGCGATCCTGATACTGCTTGAGTTTGTCCACCGGCAGGCCGCGCAGCACGGTGATCTGCTCGGCGTTGCGCTCGGGCACCGCGTCGATCGGCAGCCACAGCAAAGTGCGGTTCAGACGCAAGGCGCGCAGGTCAGTGGCCTTCTGCTTGAGCCACCAGGCACACAACGGACGCGCGCTTTCCTGCTGGGCGCGCAGGGCCTTGTAAGCGTCTTTTTCGTTATCGATCGGCGCGCCGGGGGCCATTAACTGGCTCGCGGCCTGCTTGACCTGCGCCACCGCTGCGCCCACCACACCGGGGGCCGGCTGATTGTCGGCGGCACGCTGGATCATGGTTTTCAGGCGACGCGAGAGCGGCAGCAACAGCGGAGCGTCGTCGCCCAGGTGCTCGGTGCACGCGGCATCGAGCCCGGCCAGATGCTCGGACAACTGCCGAAACATCGGCAGCTGTTCCTTGATCGCGATGTTTTCAGTGAGTACCTGCTCCAGACGCGGCACCAGCCAGCCGATGGCGGCGGCACGGGTGCGCGGTTTGAGCGGGTGAACGTCGGCCCAGTGGTTTTCCGACAGATGGTGCAGCAGACCGAGGCCGGCCAGCAGCCCGGGGAAGGATTCACGCTGGTACAACGACCAGGTCAGCCAGGCGCCGACGCGTAAATCCTTGGATTGGGTACGCAGCAGATTTTCGCTGTTTTCACGGATTTTCAGCCAGTCGATCTGCCCGCTTTCGTGCATCGACGAGGCTTTGGCCAGCTCGCTTTCCAGCGCCTCGAATTCGCTCGAAAAACGAACGTCTTCGCCCGCGAAATTCTCTTTGGAAACAGAGACTTTTGCGAGTTCGAGGTAATGGGCGGAAAGTTTGCTTGAGTAGGACATCCATGGCCTTTAATTAGGATTACAGTCATGCGCCTATTGGAGTTGCCGCGGCGCGGGACAGTATCGAAGAGCAGTGAAGCGACTCATCCAATTGAGATGTGCTCTTTCAAGTGGGCGCATCGTAATCACTATGATGGCCACTAGCAAGCATCTGGTTAAACAACAAGACGAAGTGTTCATTGGGCCGTGTAGGAGATCGCCCTATATGTGGCAGGGGAATCCCTGATGGCGATTTATATTGTGAACATTTGCCCTGCGCCCTCAGAACCCTTGATCCAGAGCGGCCCGATCCAGCCTGCGCGAATCGCGTCGAACATCCGTCCTATTACACGGGGGCCAGCATGACAACTCTCGAAAAAAATAGAAGTAGGATTTTTCCGAGAACCCGCTGGAATTACAAACAATTCAGCGGCGACAACGCACAACAAAAAAAGTGCCATCAATTTGATGGCAATTCATTTTTCTGAAACTTTATTCATCTCGTGAATGCTGTACTTCAGTGCCAACTCAATAATTATCGAAGTGCGATCCAACAGTCATTTCCACCACTTACGCAACACTTCCACGCCGAAAATACTCTGACAAATGTCAGGGATAATTCTTACATCGTTTTATTTCCCACGTTGCCAGCTTGCCTTGGTAAATTCTTTCGACCGGCAATGTCAACCAGACCGGCTGACTGTAGAGCCACGGTCCGAAGCCTGCATCTCATTCGGCTCCCGAGCCCGGAGCCGCCAAGGAGCTTTACCTCATGGAATTGAAAGCCATATTTTTCGCAGCACTTATTTGGTTGCCAACAACTCAAGCGTCAGCGGACACCCCGCCACTGGACGGTCATTACTATCTGACCGGTGCAATGGAGATGGGCGCCGAGTTGCTGCTGCGCAAGGACGGCACGTTTGACGCGGGCGTGTCGTACGGCAGCGCAGATGGCATTGCCAAGGGCACCTGGCAGGTGGAAAACCACACCGTGACGCTGAAGAGCGATACCCAACCGGCGTCGAACAGCGATTTGTCCGGCCTGTTTCAGGATCTGCAACTGGCGATCGAACCGAACTGTCTGGCCGTGGATTTCGGCAACGGCAAGGCCTGCTTCCGGCGTCAATAAGCCGATTGGCAGGCACAAAAAATGGGCACCCGACCGCAATCGGTGTGCCCATTTTTTATTGCGCTGCTCCCCGTTATTCAGGGAGTTCGCCGCAATTTAAGGATTGACGCTATCTTTCAACGACTTGCCTGGCTTGAACGCCACGGTGTTGCTGGCCTTGATTTTCACCGGTTCACCGGTTTGCGGGTTCTTGCCGGTGCGGGCGCCGCGGTGGCGTTGCAGGAAGGTGCCGAAGCCCACCAGCGTGACGCTGTCCTTGCGGTGCAGAGCGCCGGTGATTTCTTCGAGGACGGCGTTGAGAACGCGGTTGGCCTGTTCTTTGGTCAGATCCGCTTTTTCAGCGATTGCAGCGGCGAGTTCTGGTTTACGCATTAGTGAAGCCCCTTTGACGGTTTTTTGTTGTTATGTCCGTGCTGTTCTCGTTGGAACAGCGCCCAAGGCGCCGCAGGCTCTACTCTGCGGCAGACGGGAGTGAGAATGGCACGCGGATACCGGCGGCGCCAGTCTCCCCGCGACCTTTGTAGGGGCAAAAGCGGGGTGATTCCGACAGAACGACCGGTATTTACGCCAGCAGGGGCGGAAGCTGTTTGTTCAGAGCAAGTTTTTCCATCACCGCCGCACCGGTCAGTGCATAGCCGAGCAACTGACCATCGGCACTGTGGCACAGGGCCTTGATGTCGGCGCCCTGCCCTTCGACGGTCCAGACGCCTTCGCTGCCCCGTGGCGGTGGCGAAACGACCAACGGGCACACCGGAGTTTTCACCGTGATCGGCATCGGGCCGTAACTCACGGCCGTCGGATTGCCCGCCAGGGTTTGTGCCAGCGCACGCGCACAGCTCATGAGGGGCATCACGTACAACAAATTCAGCCCATCGACCTCGGCACAGTCGCCCAGGGCGTAAATATTGGCGTGGGACGTCTTCAGATACCGGTCGACTACGACACCGCGATTGACCTGCACCCCGGCCGCCGCGGCCAGATCGATGCGCGGACGCAGGCCGATGGCCGACACCACCACATCGCAGGCAATCACCTGACCGTTGGACAGATGCGCTTCCAGACCGTCAGCGACCTTCTGCAGGCGAGTCAGCACCGGGCCGAGGTGGAAACGCGCGCCCAGGCTTTCCAGCCCGGCCTGCACGGCTGCTGCAGCGGCCGGGTGCAGCAGCATCGGCATCACCTGCTCGCACGGCGCCACCAGTTGCACCTCGTAGCCGCCGAGGATCAGGTCGTTGGCGAATTCACAGCCGATCAGCCCGGCGCCTAGCAGCAATACGCGGCGCTTGCCCGCAGCGGCTGCACGAAAGCGCGCGTAATCTTCGAGATCGTTGATCGGGAATACCAGTTCGGCGCCATCGCCTTCGATCGGCACACGCACGGTTTCCGCACCCCAGGCGAGGATCAGGTCGCGGTAGTACACCGCTTCTTCGCCGATCCACAGGCGCTTGTGGCCGGCGTCGATGCCGCTGATGCGCGTGTGGGTGCGCACTTCGGCCTTCAACTGCTCGGCCATGGCGCCGGGTTCGGCCATGCTCAGGCCATCGGCATCCTTGTTCTTGCCGAAACCGGTGGAGAGCATCGGTTTGGAGTAAGAGCGCCCGTCATCGGCGGTAATCAGCAGCAGCGGGGTTTCGCCATCGAGTTTGCGAAACTCGCGGGCCAGGTTGTAGCCCGCAAGCCCGGTGCCGACGATTACGACAGGTGCGTTCATGCCTTACTCCTTGGTTTTTCTCAGTTGATTTCGATCATTTCGAAGTCCATCTTGCCGACGCCGCAGTCCGGGCACAGCCAGTCTTCCGGCACGTCCTGCCACAGGGTGCCCGGCGCGATGCCGTCATCCGGCCAACCGTCAGCTTCGTTGTAGATCAGGCCGCAGACGATGCATTGCCACTTTTTCATTCAGGTACTTCCTCAGGATTCAGGCTTTTGTCGGCGCGGACGGTCGATGGTGGTTGCGCTGCCATCCGGCTCAGGGCGTTTTGTACTGAGGGTGCCGGGCAGATGCAAGCCTGTTCGGCGCAACGGCGCCCCGGATCCATCAAATTCGCAGCACGCCATGTTAAGCTCGCCGCCTCATTTGCGGCCAATAATGACTCATTGTGCAACATTCAAATGCCTCCCCGGCCCCGCTCTGGCTGACTCAAAGCCGACTGACGCCCCTTCCCGATTCGTTGATCCTGAACTGGTTGTTCGACGAAGGCTCGCTGACCCGCCGCCTGACGCGGCTGTCGAATGACGGCTTCAGCGTCACACCGTTGTTCGAAGGCTGGGACACTTTGCGCAGCGACGAATGCGCGGCGCTGGATCTGGCCGAAGGCAGCGAAGGCTGGGTGCGCGAGGTGTATCTGCGCGGTCACGGCGAGGCCTGGGTGTTCGCCCGTAGCGTGGCGTCACGCGCCGCCCTGCAAGGCGACGGCCTGCACATGGACGAACTGGGCAGCCGCTCGCTGGGCGAACTGCTGTTTTGCGACAACGCCTTCCAGCGCCGCGCCATCGAGGTCTGTCATTACCCGCAAGACTGGCTGCCGCCAGCCTGCCGCGCCCCCGAGCTGTGGGGCCGCCGCTCGCGCTTCGACCGTGGCGCCTTGAGCGTGCTGGTGGCGGAGATTTTCCTGCCGACGTTGTGGAGCGCCGCCCGCGCCCATCCGGAGAACTGCTGATGTACCAGAGCCTGCTCAAGTCCCTGAACCGCTTGAACCCGCGCGCCTGGGATTTCATTCAGCTGACGCGCATGGACAAGCCGATCGGCATCTACCTGCTGCTGTGGCCGACCCTGTGGGCGCTATGGATTGCCGGTAAGGGTTCGCCTTCGCTGGCCAATATCGTGATTTTTGTCCTCGGCGTGGTGCTGACCCGCGCCGGTGGCTGTGTGATCAACGACTGGGCCGATCGCAAGGTCGACGGCCACGTCAAACGTACCGCGCAACGACCGCTGGCCAGCGGCAAGATCAGTTCGAAAGAGGCGCTGGTGTTCTTCGCACTGCTGATGGGTGTGAGTTTCCTGCTGGTGCTGTGCACCAATGCGCCGACCATCTGGCTGTCGCTGGGCGGTCTGGCACTGGCGTTCACCTACCCGTTCATGAAGCGCTACACCTATTACCCGCAAGTGGTACTGGGCGCGGCGTTCTCATGGGGCATGCCAATGGCGTTCACCGCTGAAACCGGTGAGTTGCCGGCGGCGGCATGGCTGCTGTGGATCGCCAATCTGCTGTGGACGGTGGGTTACGACACCTATTACGCGATGACCGATCGTGACGACGACCTGAAGATCGGCGTGAAATCCACGGCGATTCTGTTTGGCGAGGCGGATCGGGTGATCATCCTGACGTTGCAGGCGCTGTCGCTGGGCTGCCTGTTGCTGGCCGGGTCGAAGTTCGAGCTGGGCATCTGGTTCCATCTCGGCCTGTTGGTGGCCGCTGGATGCTATGCGTGGGAGTTCTGGTACACCCGTGATCGCGACCGGATGCGTTGCTTCAAGGCGTTTTTGCACAACCACTGGGCCGGGTTGGCGATTTTCGTCGGGATTGTGCTGGATTACGCGCTGCGTTGATCCACAAAACCTGTGGGAGCGGGCTTGCTCGCGAAGGCGTCTTGCCTGTTGGCCTCTTCGTCAACTGACACGACGCCTTCGCGAGCAAGCCCGCTCCCACAGGGGGGTTGCGTTTACTTGGCCTTGGCGACGTGCCAGGCGCCGTCCATCTTGCCTTCACCGGTCATGTCACCAGCCTTCTTGTCCATGACGAAGGTGTACAGCGGTTTGCCCTCGTAGGCCCATTGCATCTTGCCATCGTCACGCTTGATCACGGTCCAGTCGCCCATGGACTTGTCGCCGGCCGTAGCCATTAGTGGTGGCCAGTTCGCCGCGCATTTGTCGTTGCACATGGACTTGCCCGCCGAGTCTTTGGCGAACGTGTACAGGGTCATGCCCTTATGATCGGTAAACATGCCGTCCTTCTCCATCGCTGGGTCAGCGGCGAACGCCATCGAAGGTAATGCAACGGCAGCAGCCATCAGCAGGGCTTTGAAAGAAGCAGTCATTTGAGTCATGGAAACCTTCTTTTGTGGTTGTCAGGATTCGGACTTAGAGCTTAGTCCAGGATCACGCCAACCGCTGGGCGACTAAAATACTGTCACACGACTGCAATAATTCCGTTATCTAATGCGGCGCAAGACAGTTAAATGACAAGAGGATTAAGGCATGGTTGGCAGGAGCATTCTGATCGTCGACGACGAAGCGCCCATTCGCGAAATGATCGCCGTTGCGTTGGAAATGGCCGGCTATGACTGCCTCGAGGCGGAGAACTCGCAGCAGGCACACGCCATCATTGTTGACCGTAAACCGGACCTGATCCTGCTCGACTGGATGCTGCCTGGCACCTCCGGCATCGAACTGGCCCGCCGTCTCAAGCGCGACGAGCTGACCGGGGACATCCCGATCATCATGCTCACCGCCAAGGGCGAAGAGGACAACAAGATCCAGGGTCTTGAAGTCGGCGCCGACGACTACATCACCAAACCGTTTTCTCCACGCGAACTGGTCGCACGCCTCAAGGCTGTGCTGCGCCGCGCCGGCCCGACCGATGGCGAAGCGCCAATCGAAGTCGGCGGCCTGCTGCTCGACCCGATCAGCCACCGCGTAACCATCGACGGCCGTCCGGCCGAGATGGGCCCGACCGAATACCGTCTGCTGCAATTCTTCATGACCCACCAGGAACGCGCCTACACGCGCGGGCAGTTGCTGGATCAGGTCTGGGGCGGCAACGTCTATGTTGAAGAGCGCACCGTCGACGTGCACATCCGCCGCCTGCGCAAGGCCCTCGGCGACGCCTACGAAAATCTGGTACAAACCGTGCGCGGCACCGGCTACCGGTTTTCCACCAAGGCCTGATCCGACCGCCAGACTCGCTGACAAGGACCGTATTTTCCGTGAATCAAAACTGGCATGGCACCCTGATTCGCCACATGCTGTTGCTGGTCACAGCGTGTCTGGTGATCGGCCTGATCACCGGCTATTACGGCTGGAGCCTCGCTGCCGGCCTGGGCATTTACCTGGCCTGGACGCTCAAGCAACTGTTGCGTCTGCACGAATGGCTGCGCCTGCACCAACCCGATGAAGCACCGCCCGACGGCTATGGCCTGTGGGGCGAGGTGTTCGACAGCATCTACCACCTGCAACGCCGCGACCAACGGGTGCGCGGGCGCCTGCAAGCGGTGATCGACCGGGTGCAGGAGTCCACCGCCGCGCTCAAAGACGCGGTGATCATGCTCGACAGCGACGGCAACCTGGAATGGTGGAACCGCGCTGCCGAAACCCTGCTCGGCCTCAAGACCCCGCAGGACAGCGGCCAACCGGTGACCAACCTGGTACGCCATCCGCGCTTCAAGGAATACTTCGAGCAGGAAAGCTACGCCGAACCGTTGGAAATCCCTTCGCCGACCAATGATCGGGTGCGCATTCAGCTGTACCTGACGCGCTACGGCAACAACGAACACCTGATGCTGGTGCGAGACGTCACGCGCATCCATCAGTTGGAACAGATGCGCAAAGACTTCATTGCCAACGTCTCCCACGAACTGCGCACGCCGCTGACGGTGATCTGTGGCTATCTGGAAACCCTGCTCGACAACGTCGAGGAAGTGAATCCGCGCTGGAGCCGCGCGCTGCAGCAGATGCAACAACAGGGCGGGCGCATGCAGACGCTGCTCAACGACCTGCTGCTGTTAGCGAAACTGGAAGCCACCGATTACCCGTCGGACAACCAGCCAGTGCAGATCGATACCCTGCTGCAGTCGATCAAGAGCGACGCCCAGCAGTTGTCCGGGCAGAAGAACCAGAAAATCACTCTCGAAGCCGATGCGCGCATCCTGCTCAAGGGCAGCGAGGCGGAGCTGCGCAGTGCCTTCTCCAACCTGGTGTTCAACGCGGTGAAATACACCCCGGCCGAAGGCAACATCCGCATTCGCTGGTGGGGTGACGAGCAAGGCGCGCACCTGAGCGTGCAGGATTCCGGGATCGGCATCGACAGCAAGCACCTGCCGCGCCTGACCGAACGTTTCTACCGCGTCGACTCCAGCCGCAACTCCAACACTGGCGGCACCGGGCTCGGTCTGGCGATCGTCAAACACGTGTTGCTGCGCCACCGCGCGCGGATGGAGATCAGCAGCGTGCCCGGTCATGGCAGCACGTTCACCTGCCATTTCGCCCCGGCCCAGGTGGCCCAGGCACGGGCCATCAGCGCCGCCGAGTGATACCGGCCAGCACGCGCCACTAGGCAATCGCCATGTCAGCCGCTACATTGGCTGACTTGCGTCTGCCTTTCAGGCGCGATTTCTTCTCTCTTACGAATCACACGGAACCTGCAAAACTCCATCATGGACCCTTCCCCTGGCTTGTCCCTCGCTACGATTTTCGCCGATTTCGGCATGATTCTTTTCGCTCTGATCCTGGTTTTGCTCAACGGCTTCTTCGTTGCGGCGGAATTCGCCATGGTCAAACTGCGCTCGACCCGGGTCGAGGCCATCGCCGACAAGAACGGCTGGCGCGGGCACATCCTGCGCACCGTACACAGTCAGCTCGATGCGTACCTCTCGGCGTGTCAGCTCGGTATCACCCTCGCCTCCCTCGGCCTGGGCTGGGTCGGTGAGCCGGCATTCGCGCACATTCTCGAACCGCTGCTGAGCGCGGTCGGCGTGCAGTCGCCGGAAGTGGTCAAAGGCATTTCGTTCTTTACCGCGTTCTTCATCATTTCCTACCTGCACATCGTGGTCGGTGAGCTGGCGCCCAAGTCGTGGGCGATCCGCAAACCGGAGCTGCTGTCGCTGTGGACGGCGGTGCCGCTGTACCTGTTCTACTGGGCGATGTACCCGGCGATCTACCTGCTCAATGCCAGCGCCAACGCGATTCTGCGGATCGCCGGCCAGGGCGAACCCGGCCCGCACCACGAACACCATTACAGCCGCGAAGAACTGAAATTGATCCTGCACTCCAGCCGTGGTCAGGACCCGAGCGACCAAGGCATGCGCGTGCTGGCCTCGGCGGTGGAGATGGGCGAACTGGAAGTGGTCGACTGGGCCAACTCCCGCGAAGACCTGATCACCCTGGAATTCAACGCGCCGCTGAAAGAAATCCTCGCGATGTTCCGTCGCCACAAGTTCAGCCGGTATCCGGTGTACGACAGCGAACGTCAGGAGTTCGTCGGCCTGCTGCACATCAAGGACCTGCTGCTGGAGCTGGCGGCGCTGGACCACATTCCGGAGTCGTTCAACCTGGCTGAACTGACCCGTCCACTGGAGCGCGTGTCGCGGCACATGCCGCTGTCGCAGCTGCTGGAGCAGTTCCGCAAGGGCGGCTCGCATTTCGCCGTGGTCGAAGAGGCCGACGGCAACATCATCGGCTACCTGACCATGGAAGACGTGCTGGAAGTGCTGGTCGGCGACATCCAGGACGAACACCGCAAGGCCGAGCGCGGGATCCTCGCGTATCAGCCGGGCAAGCTGCTGGTGCGTGGTGATACGCCGCTGTTCAAGGTTGAACGCCTGCTCGGAATCGACCTGGATCACATCGAAGCCGAAACCCTCGCCGGTCTGGTCTACGAGACCCTGAAACGAGTGCCGGAAGAGGAAGAAGTGCTGGAAGTCGAAGGCCTGCGGATCATCATCAAGAAGATGAAAGGGCCGAAGATTGTGCTGGCGAAGGTGTTGATGCTGGATTAATGGGTGTTTTGGGAGACGCTTCTGTGGTGAGGGGATTTATCCCCAATGGGTCGCGGAGCGGCCCTGTAATCTGCAATCGCGTAACTCCTGACTCAATGCCTTCAATGATTTTGGGACGGCTGCGCCGTCCATCGGGGATAAATCCCCTCACCACAAAAGCCCCTCCACAGCGGCCCCCTAACGCTTCTACTGTTTGCCCAACGCAAAGTTGGGCAACGCTCCCAGTGGCTGGTTGAACTGATACGGAATCGACACCAGCCCCTGTCCCGTATTGCGCTGCACCACAAAGTGCAGGTGCGGGCCGCTGCTGTTGCCGGTATTGCCCGACAGCGCCAGCGGGCTGCCGACCGTCACTCGCTGCCCCTCACGTACGCTCACCGAACCTTGCTTGAGATGCAGGTACACGCCCATGGTGCCGTCGTCGTGCAGCACCCGGACGAAATTGCCGGAGGCATCGTTACCGCGTCCGCTCTGTGAATTTTCGGTTTTCACCACCACCCCGGCCCGTGCGGCAATGATCGGCGTCCCCACCGGCATGGCGATGTCCATCGCATACCGGTTCTTCGGCCCATAGTGGCTGTACTGACCGTTGGCACCCTGACTGAGACGGAACGGCCCGCCCCGCCACGGCAACGGATAGCGATAGCTCTGCGCGGCTCCTGTGGGGTCACCCAGCGAGTACTGGAATTGCGGCGAATACACCAGCGGCTGACCCCGGCTGATCGCCGTCAGCAACGCCAACCGGGTATTGCTGCGCGCCGGCAGCACCCGGCGAATCGTCTGCGCCGGAGCGCCACGCACATTGCTCAGGCCGGTAAACGCCAGTGCAATTTCGACCGGCGCATACAGATCGTTGCGCACGAACACCACGTCGCTGCCCTTCTGTTTCTTGATGTCGAGGTACACCTGACGTTCGAGGTGCTCGACCATGCGGTCCTGAAACACGAACACCTGCGAGCCTTTGCTCGGCCGGTCGCTGTACGAGACCACTCCGTTGGCATCGGTGGATTTGTAGATGGTCATGGCCACAGTCGAGGTGGAGGCCAGGAAAAGACCACAGAAAAACAGCAGGCGCGCGAGCATGGGCAAAGGTTCTGTCGAGTAAGGCCTGGAAATGAGCCTAGCAGCTGAGACAGACCAGGCTAGTCGACAGATGTTTCAAATTGGGCAGTCTGGAAAATGGACGTCGTCAGTGATGACCCCTTCGCGAGCAAGCCCGCTCCCACCTTGGAATGCATTTCAAAGGTGGGAGCGGGCTTGCTCGCGAAGGCGGTGTGTCAGGCGACGAGGATCAAGCGCCCGGAACGAAGTGCTTCTGCGCCGTGCCGCGGGCGATCAGGCGGGAGATGTAATCGAGCTTCTGCGCATCCTGGTCGACGAAACGGAAAGTCAGTTGCAGCCAGTCGCTGTCGGCTTTCTGCTCGTGGGCAACGATGGCGTGCAGGTAGCCGTTGAGGCGGGCGATTTCGGCGTTGTCGCCCTGCTCCAGGTCGAGTACGGCGCTGTCGAGGATCTGCGGCAGGGTGTCAGTGCGTTTCACTACCAGCAGCGCTTCCTTGATGCTCAGGGCCTTGATCACGCATTGCTGGGTGCCACTTGGCAGGCGCAACTGGCCCTGGCCACGACCACCGACTGGCGCTTTCGAGGCAGCCGGTGCCTGCACCGGCGGGCTGTTAAGCAAACCGCGCGACGGCGCAGCAGCTGGCGTTGGCGCGACAACAGCCGGTTTGGCAAACGGATTGACCGCAGCAGCGGCCGCCGGCGCAGCACCGACCACGGCAGGCTTGCCGCCGGTCAATGCGCTCAGGGAATCGTTGCCGAACGCCGAGTTCATCTTGGTCGGCGCGCTGTTCATCAGGGTGTCGAGCTTGCCAACCTTGTTCAGCGCCTGCTTGACCTTGGTCAGCAGTTGTTCGTTGGTGAACGGCTTGCTGACGTAGCCGGAAACCCCGGCCTGGATCGCCTGCACCACGTTCTCTTTATCGCCACGGCTGGTGACCATGACGAACGGCATGGTCTTGAGATTGTCCTGCTCGCGGCACCAGGTCAGCAGCTCGAGGCCGGACATTTCCGGCATTTCCCAGTCGCACAGCACCAGGTCAAACGCTTCCCTGGCCAGCATGGCCTGGGCCTTTTTGCCGTTGACGGCGTCCTCGGTGCGGATCCCCGGGAAGTAATTACGCAGGCACTTTTTCACCAGGTCACGAATGAACGAAGCATCGTCCACGACCAACACACTGATCTTGCTCATCCAACACCCCTATAAAAATCCCGGCAAGCATACCGCTTTTACTGATGGCACATTGCCAACAATCTTCAGTCACGCCGGGACTTTTCGTTCGCGGGTGCTGCTTTTTAATTCGATTTCCTGATTCAGGCGCCCTAAACAAAAACGCCCGGCCAAAGGGCCGGGCGCTTTTCTCAGGCAATCTTACTTATCGTCAGCATTGCCCGGAACATTAGCGGTTTCGCCGCTTGTACCTTCAACTTCTTCTTTCATGCGTTTGAGGCCCAGGTGGCGCACATCGGTGCCGCGCACCAGGTAGATCACCAGTTCCGAGATGTTGCGCGCATGATCGCCGATGCGTTCCAGCGAACGCAGCACCCAGATGATGCTCAGAACCCGCGAGATAGAGCGCGGGTCTTCCATCATGTAGGTCGCCAGCTCGCGCAGGGCGGTCTTGTATTCTCGGTCGATGACCTTGTCGTATTGCGCCACCGACAGCGCCAGATCGGCATCGAAGCGGGCAAACGCGTCCAGCGCATCGCGAACCATGTTGCGCACCTGGTCGCCAATATGCCGCACTTCAACGTAACCGCGCGGCGCTTCGCCTTCTTCGCACAGCTGAATGGCACGGCGGGCGATCTTGGTCGCTTCGTCGCCGATGCGCTCCAGGTCGATCACCGACTTGGAGATGCTGATGATCAGCCGCAGGTCGGACGCCGCCGGCTGACGACGGGCGAGAATGCGCAGGCATTCTTCGTCGATGTTGCGTTCCATCTGATTGATCTGGTCATCGATCTCGCGCACCTGCTGGGCCAGACCGGAATCGGCCTCGATCAGCGCGGTAACCGCGTCGTTGACCTGCTTCTCGACCAGCCCGCCCATGGCCAGGAGGTGGCTGCGCACTTCCTCAAGCTCGGCGTTGAACTGCGCGGAGATGTGGTGGGTAAGGCCTTCTTTACTAATCATGGTGGCGTCCTTGGAGCGTCCGGTAAGGTGCGGTGGGCCGCAGCGTCAATTCTGTGAATAACCGCAACTGTCAGCCATAACGACCGGTGATGTAGTCTTCGGTCTGTTTCTTCGCCGGATTGGTGAACAGGGTGTCGGTGTCGCCGAATTCCACCAGTTTGCCCATGTACATGAACGCCGTGTAGTCGGAAACCCGCGCGGCCTGCTGCATGTTGTGGGTCACGATGACGATGGTGAACTTGGACTTCAGCTCGTAGATCAGCTCTTCGACTTTCAGGGTCGAGATCGGATCGAGGGCCGAGCACGGTTCGTCGAGCAGCAACACTTCCGGTTCAACGGCGATGGTGCGCGCGATCACCAGACGCTGCTGCTGACCACCGGACAGGCCGAGTGCCGAGTCGTGCAGACGGTCTTTGACTTCGTCCCACAGTGCCGCGCCTTTCAACGCCCACTCGACCGCTTCGTCGAGAATGCGCTTCTTGTTGATGCCCTGAATGCGCAGACCGTAGACCACGTTTTCGTAGATGGTCTTGGGGAACGGGTTGGGCTTCTGGAACACCATGCCGACGCGGCGACGCAGCTCGGCAACGTCTTCACCTTTGCGGTAGATGTTGTTGCCGTACAGGTTGATCGCACCTTCGACGCGGCAACCGTCAACCAGGTCGTTCATACGATTGAAGGTACGCAGCAGCGTGGACTTGCCGCAGCCGGACGGGCCGATAAACGCGGTCACGCGCTGTTTCGGGATGTTCATGCTGACGTCGAACAGCGCCTGCTTCTCGCCGTAGAACAGGCTCAGGCCCGGGACTTCGATGGCCACGGTTTCCTGCTCGAGGCTCAGGCTCTGCTTGTCGCGACCCAGGGCCGACATGTTGATGCCGTGGGTATGTGTTTCGTGCTGCATGGGAGGCTCCCTGTGCTAACAAATTCGGTTCGGAACACTGCTTGTTGCAGCTTCCATCAATGTTGTGGTGGCCGCGGATCAATGTGGGAGCGAGCTTGCTCGCGAAGGGGCCCTTAAGACCGCCAAAAGCTTCGCGAGCAAGCTCGCTCCCACAGGGTTCGCGTCGTCCTTAGCTGTCCAAAGCTTTGTATTTTTCGCGCAGGTGGTTACGGATCCACACCGCCGACAGGTTCAACGTGGCGATCACCAGCACCAGCAGCAGCGCCGTGGCGTACACCAGTGGTCGTGCCGCTTCGACGTTCGGGCTCTGGAAGCCGACGTCGTAGATGTGGAAGCCCAAGTGCATGATCTTCTGGTCCAGGTGCAGGTACGGGTAGTTGCCGTCCACCGGCAGCGACGGCGCCAGTTTCACCACACCCACCAGCATCAGCGGCGCCACTTCACCGGCGGCGCGGGCCACGGCGAGGATCATCCCGGTCATCATGGCCGGGCTGGCCATTGGCAGGACGATCTTCCACAGCGTTTCCGCCTTGGTCGCGCCCAGTGCCAGCGAGCCTTCACGGACGGTGCGCGGGATACGCGCCAGACCTTCCTCGGTCGCCACGATCACCACCGGCACCGCCAGCAGCGCCAGGGTCAAAGAGGCCCAGAGCAGACCCGGGGTACCGAACGTCGGCGCCGGCAGTGCTTCGGGGAAGAACAGACGGTCGACCGAACCACCCAGCACGTAGACGAAGAAGCCCAGACCGAACACGCCGTAGACGATCGCCGGAACGCCGGCGAGGTTGTTCACGGCGATGCGGATGATCCGGGTCAGGGCGTTCTGCCTGGCGTATTCACGCAGGTAGACCGCCGCCAGCACGCCGAACGGGGTGACGATCATCGCCATGATCAAAGTCATCATCACCGTGCCGAAAATCGCCGGGAAGATCCCGCCTTCGGTGTTCGCTTCACGCGGGTCGTCGGAAAGGAATTCCCAGACCTTGCTGAAGTAGAAACCGATCTTGGTCATCGTGCCCATGGCATTCGGCTGATAGGCGTGAACCACTTTACCCAGGCTGATTTCGATCTCTTTGCCGTTGGCATCGCGGGCAGTCAGCGCGTCGCGGTTGAACTGCGCATGCAGATCGCTCAGACGCGCTTCGATGTCCTGATAACGCGCGTTCAGCTCGGCACGCTCGGCGTCCATGTCCGCTTGCGCGGTGGCGTCGAGCTTGCCGTCGAGTTCCAGTTTGCGCCCGTGCAGACGGATGCGCTCGAGCCCTGCGTTGATCGCACCGATGTCGGTCTTTTCCAGCGATTTGAGTTGTGCAGCCAGGCCGTTCACACGGTTGATCCGCGCTTGCAGCTCAGGCCAGGCCGCTTCGCCTTCGGCGATCACCTTGCCGTCCTGTTTGACGTTGACCAGGTAGCCGTAGAAGTTGCCCCACTCGCGACGCTCGATCGCCATCAGTTCCGGCGGCGTGGTCTGCTTGGTCAGCCACTCGCCGACCACCCAGGTGAAGTCGTTGCCGTTCAGGTCACGGTTGCCGACCTTGATCAGCTCGCGGGTCATGAATTCCGGGCCCTGATCAGGCACCGGCAGGCCGGCGCTTTTCAGGCGGGCGCGCGGCACTTCTTCTTTCTGTACCACTTCGCCGATGACCAGGTGATTGGCCTGGCCCGGTACGTCGTAGCTGGCGTGGATCAGGTCCGCCGGCCAGAAGTGACCCAGACCGCGCACGGCAATCACCGCCAGCAGGCCAATGGTCATGATGACCGCGATGGACACCGCGCCACCGCTGATCCAGACGCCCGGGGCGCCGCTCTTGAACCATCCATTCAGGGAGTTCTGTTTCACAGACTTCTACCTTTCTTAAAGCGACGAGTATTTCTTGCGCAGACGCTGACGAATCAGTTCTGCCAGGGTGTTCATGACGAAGGTGAACAACAGCAGCACCAGCGCCGAGAGGAACAGCACGCGGTAGTGGCTGCCGCCGACTTCCGACTCGGGCATTTCCACCGCGACGTTGGCGGCCAGGGTGCGCAGGCCTTCGAACAGGTTCATTTCCATGACCGGGGTGTTACCCGTGGCCATCAGCACGATCATGGTTTCGCCGACCGCACGGCCCATGCCGATCATCAGTGCGGAGAAGATGCCCGGGCTGGCGGTGAGGATCACCACGCGGGTCATGGTCTGCCACGGCGTGGCACCGAGCGCCAGGGAACCGAGGGTCAGGCCACGCGGCACACTGAAAACGGCATCTTCGGCAATCGAGTAGATGTTCGGGATCACCGCAAAACCCATCGCCAGACCGACTACCAGAGCGTTGCGCTGGTCGTAGGTGATGCCCAGGTCGTGGGAGATCCACATGCGCATGTCACCGCCGAAGAACCAGTTCTCCATGTACGGACTCATGTACAGCGACAGCCAACCGACAAACAGGATCACCGGAATCAGCAGCGCACTTTCCCAGCCGTCCGGGACTTTCAGGCGGATCGACTCAGGCAGACGACTGAAGGTGAAGCCGGCGACCAGAATGCCGATCGGCAACAGCATCAGCAGGCTGAAGATGCCCGGCAGATGCCCTTCTACATACGGCGCGAGGAACAGACCGGCGAAGAACCCGAGGATCACCGTCGGCATCGCTTCCATCAGTTCGATCACCGGTTTGACCTTGCGGCGCATGCCCGGGGCCATGAAGTACGCGGTGTAGATCGCTGCCGCAACCGCCAGCGGTGCGGCCAGCAACATTGCGTAGAACGCCGCTTTCAGGGTGCCGAAGGTCAGTGGCGAGAGGCTCAGTTTCGGTTCGAAATCGGTGTTGGCCGCCGTCGATTGCCAGACGTATTTAGGCTCGTCGTAGTTTTCGTACCAGACCTTGCTCCACAACGCGCTCCACGATACTTCGGGGTGCGGGTTGTCGAGCAGCAGCGGTTGCAGCTTGCCGCCGGCCTCGACGATCACCCGGTTGGCACGCGGCGACAGGCCGAACAGGCCCTGGCCTTCGGCAACCGGCTCGACCAGCAGGGTGCGGTGCGCGGTGCTGTGGAACACGCCGAGCTTGCCGCTGGCATCGAGGGCCACGAAGCCCTTGCGACGCTCTTCGGCGGTAATTTCAACGATTGGCGCGGAGCCCATCTGGAAGGTACGGATCTGCTTCAGGCGCAGCTCGCCATCGGTATCGCGAGCCATGAACCACTGGGCCAGACCACCCTTGGAATCACCGATGATCAGCGAGATGCCGCCCACCAGTTGCGTGCTCGCGGTGACTTCGGCGTCAGCGTTTTCCAGCAGTTTGTAGCGACCGTTGAGGCTCTTGTCGCGCAGGCTGAACACGTCGGCCTGGGCACGCCCGTTGACCACGTACAGCCATTGCTGGCGCGGGTCGACGAAGATGTTTTTCACCGGTTCAGTCATCTGCGGCAGCTCGATACGCTTCTGCTCGTTGGTGACTTCGCCGGTCATCATGTTTTCTTCGCTGGTCAGCGCCAGCACATTGAGCTGCGAACCGGTCGAACCCACCAGCATCAGGGTCGAATCGGTCGCGTTGAGGCTGACGTGCTCCAGCGCCCCGCCGCCCTCATTCACCGCGATCGGCGCTTCGCCGTACGGGTATTCGATGGCCGGGGTGATGGTTTTCTTGCCATCGGGGTAGCTGACTTTATAGGTGTGACGGAACACCAGCGCCTGGCCGTTGGACAGGCCCACCGCCACCAGCGGATGACCTGGCTGGTCTTCGCCAATGGAAGTTACGCTGGCGCCGGCTGGCACCGGCAGATCGACGCGCTTCAATTCAGCGCCACTGTCGATGTCGAAGAACAGCGCCTGGCCCTTGTCGGAAACGCGCATCGCCACCTGATTCTGCTCTTCGAGCGAAATCATCAGCGGCTTGCCGGCGTCCTGCATCCAGGCTGGGGTAATGGCATCTTTCGCGGTCAGACTGGCACCCTGGAACAACGGTGCAACGACGTAGGCGAGGAAGAAGAAGATCAGGGTGATGGCTGCCAGCACCGCCAGACCGCCAACGAGGACGTACCAACGGGTGAAGCGATCCTTGAGCGCGCGAATGCGGCGCTTGCGTTGCAGCTCAGGCGTATTGAAATCAATGCGCTTGGGAGGGGAAGTCGTAGTCATTGGGGAATTGGCCAGATCATTCATGCGCTCACCCTAGCGATCCTGTATGACAGAAAGATGACAGTGCAGTGACGCAGCAAATCCACCGCCAGCGGGTACTGGAGGAGGATCAGAGAATTCGAAGAATCTGTGGGAGCGGGCTTGCTCGCGAAAGCGCTTATTCAGTCAACGAAGATGCCGAATCTGAAGGCCTCTTCGCGAGCAAGCCCGCTCCCACAGTGGAGTCCGAAGGGTATTTACTACGGACTCAGTTTGTTACTTTTTTGCGACTTCAGCGCCGCCTTCCTGCAGACCCAGGTCAGCCAGTGCTTTTGCAGCAACCTTGGCCGGCAGTGGGATGTAGCCGTCTTTCACCACAACTTCCTGGCCCTGTTTGGACAGAACCAGTTTCACGAACTCGGCTTCCAGCGGGGCCAGAGGCTTGTTCGGGGCCTTGTTCACGTAAACGTAGAGGAAGCGCGACAGCGGGTACTTGCCGTTCAAGGCGTTTTCTTCGGTGTCTTCGATGAAGTCAGTACTGCCTTTCTTCGACAGAGCAACGGTCTTCACGCTGGCAGTCTTGTAGCCGATGCCCGAGTAACCGATGCCGTTCAGCGAGGAGCTGATCGACTGCACGACCGACGCCGAGCCTGGTTGTTCGTTGACGTTAGGTTTGTAGTCGCCTTTGCACAAGGCTTCTTCTTTGAAGTAGCCGTAGGTGCCGGATACCGAGTTACGACCGAACAGTTGCACTGGCTTGTTGGCCAGGTCGCCGGTCACACCCAGGTCGCCCCAGGTTTTCACGTCGGCTTTGGCGCCGCACAGACGGGTGGACGAGAAGATCGCGTCAACCTGTTCCATGGTCAGGTGCTGGATCGGGTTGTCCTTGTGCACGAACACCGCCAGGGCGTCCACGGCCACCGGGATAGCGGTTGGCTTGTAGCCGTATTTCTGTTCGAAGGCCGCCAGTTCGGTGTCCTTCATCTTGCGGCTCATCGGGCCGAGGTTGGAGGTGCCTTCAGTCAGCGCAGGTGGCGCGGTGGCGGAGCCAGCGGCCTGAATCTGGATGTTTACGTTCGGGTATTCTTTCTTGTAGTTCTCAGCCCACAGGGTCATGAGGTTGGCCAGAGTGTCGGAACCAACGCTGGACAAGTTGCCCGATACACCGGTGACCTTGGTGTAAGCCGGAATTGCCGGGTCAACGCCAGCGGCTACCGCGTGGGCAGTCGCAACGCCAGCAGCGACAAAAGTCATTGCCGCCATCAAACGCTTCAGTTTCATGCCTTACTCCTAGCAGATAGGGTGTGTTAAGTCGGGGCCAAGTATCAGCAGGCCGTGTGAACACTCTATGGCTGAAATATGACAATTGGATGAAAGGCCAGTATCGGGGTTTTGCAGGATGATTCGAAGATCTCAGAGAACAACACAGAACTAATGTGGGAGCGGGCTTGCTCGCGAAGAGGCCGTGTCAGCCTATTCATATGCAGACTGACACAACGCATTCGCGAGCAAGCCCGCTCCCACAGGTGAAGATTTTCAGCGCCCCTTTTTCCAGAGCCACGCCCCCACCAGAATCCCCATCGCGCACAGCACCGCCACATAGTAAGCCGGGCCCATCGCACTCTCTTTAAGCAGCAGGCTGACCACCATCGGCGTCAGGCCACCGAAGATCGCGTACGCCACGTTGTACGAGAACGACAATCCGCTGAAGCGCACCACCGGCGGGAACGCCTTGACCATCACGTATGGCACCGCGCCGATGGTGCCGACCAGCAAGCCGGTCAACGCGTACAGCGGGAACAGCCAGTTCGGGTGATCGGCGAGGCTGTGATAGAAGGTCCAGGAGCTGATCAGTAAGCCCAGCGAACCGAAGACAAACACCCGGCCGGCGCCAAACCGATCCGCCAGGGCACCGGAGACGATGCAACCGACGCTGAGGAACACGATCGCCAGGCTGTTCGATTGCAGCGCCACCGTTGGCGAGAAGTGATAGACCGTCTGCAGCACGGTCGGGGTCATCAGGATCACCACGACAATCCCGGCGGACAGCAGCCAGGTCAGCAGCATCGAGACCGCAATCGCCCCGCGATGGTCACGCAGCACCGCACGCAGCGGCACTTCTTCGGCCAAGGCCTTGCGCAGTTGCAGCTCGGCGAACACCGGGGTCTCGTGCAGCCAGCGACGCAGATACACCGAGAACAGACCGAACATACCACCGAGCAGGAACGGGATGCGCCAGGCGTAATCCGCGACTTCCACCGGCGTATAGATGCTGTTGATTGCCGTAGCGACCAGCGAGCCGAGCAGGATACCCGCCGTCAGGCCGCTGGTCAGGGTGCCGCAGGCGTAGCCGATGTGCTTTTGCGGCACGTGTTCGGAAACGAAGACCCACGCCCCCGGCACTTCCCCGCCAATCGCCGCGCCCTGGATAACTCGCATCAACAACAGCAGGATCGGCGCCCACATACCGATCTGCGCGTAGGTCGGCAGCAGGCCCATGATCAGGGTCGGCACGGCCATCATGAAAATGCTCAGGGTGAACATCTTCTTGCGCCCCAGCAGGTCGCCGAAGTGCGCCATAACGATGCCGCCCAGTGGCCGCGCAAGGTAACCGGCGGCGAAAATGCCGAAGGTCTGCATCAGGCGCAGCCACTCGGGCATGTCGGCCGGGAAGAACAACTTGCCGACCACGGTGGCGAAGAACACGAAGATGATGAAGTCGTAAAACTCCAGCGCACCGCCCAGGGCCGATAGCGACAGAGTCTTGTAATCATTGCGGGTCAGGGGGCGTGCAGGTTGCTCGGGCTGCGCGAGGCTCGAAGGCGCTGTGGTCATGGCAAGGGCTTCTCTTATAGGCGGATCTACCGCCACAACAACGCTGGCTGTGGCTTGGGCAGGTTCGGCACCATAGCAAATTGTTCGAAAAAGCACATAGAGGCGCGTATTTGCCGGTCAAAATCAGAACCCGATGGTCGTCGCGGAGTCTACCGACCGATATACTCGCAACCTTGCTCCGGTTTGTAGGGGGTTGCTGTGCGAAAACGTCGTTGGCCCGGCCTTTGAACGGGATCAGCCGGTTTCGCAGAGTTTCCCCTTTAGGCGCCTATGGAAAACGTGACGAACGCAGTATGTTCGGTGCTGAATCGTTTTTCCTGAAGACGGCTACCACCAGCAATACCAACGAAGAGTCACGGGTCAGAGGCACCCCCGGCATGATAGAGCTCGAACAAGAAGATCCGATCCCGCAAGGCGACCTGGCCTTGCAAATTACCGCACTCCCGCGCGAAACCAACGGCTTTGGCGATATTTTCGGCGGCTGGCTGGTGGCGCAGATGGATCTGGCGGGTACCGCAATGGCCAGCCGCGTGGCCGGTGGTCGCGTAGCCACTGTCGCCATCGACCGCATGGCCTTTCTGGTGCCGGTCGCGGTGGGCGCGCAATTGTCCTTTTATACCCAGACCCTGGAAATCGGCCGCAGCTCGATCCAGATGATGGTCGAAGTGTGGAGCGACGATCCGCTGTCCAGCGAGTGGCGTAAAGTGACCGAGGCGGTATTCGTCTTCGTCGCCATCGACGGCAGCGGTCGCACCCGCTCGGTGCCACCACGCGCGCGTTAAACATCGCCGCGGTTTTGCGGTCGATAGTCGTCCCAAGTGTCTGATCGAGAGTTGCCCCATGAACACGCCCAACGTTGAAGCGGTGAAACTGGATGAACTGAACTGCTGGCGCATCCGCCACGGTCAGGCCGAAGTGCTGGTGGCCCAGCAAGGCGCGCACATCCTCAGTTATCAAATCGACGGCCAGCCGCCGATCATCTGGCTCAACGACAAGGCTGTGTTCAAGACCGGCAAGAGCATCCGTGCCGGTGTGCCGGTGTGCTGGCCGTGGTTCGGCAAGTTCGAACGCAACCCGCAGAGCGTGCAAGCCATGTACACCGGTGAGCAACCGGCACCCGCGCACGGTCTGGTGCGGGCGATGGATTGGGAGCTGGGCGGCATCGAATCAGAGGCTGACGGCGTCAAGGTTGAGTTCAGGCTGCCCTACCCCGAAGGTGGCCTGCCGGGCTGGCCGCATCAGGTCGATCTGACCCTGACCCTGCATCTGAGAGATCAGTTGCACATCAGCCTGACCAGCCACAATCGGGGTGGCGAAACCGTCAGCATCAGCCAGGCGCTGCACACTTATTTCGCGGTCAGTGATGTGCGCAACGTGCACGTCGAGGGTGTGGCCGGTCTGGATTACATCGAGACGCTGGATGAGTGGAAAACCCACAGCCAGCAAGGTGACCTGCATTTCGCTGGCGAAACCGATCGCATCTACCTCGACGCTCCGCCGCAACTGAGCATTGTCGACCCGACCTGGGAACGACGCATCGTACTGACCGCCAGCGGCTCACGCACCGCCGTGATCTGGAACCCGTGGATCGACCGCGCGGCAGCGCTGACCGACATGGACAACGATGGCTGGCAGCGCATGCTGTGCATCGAGACGGCGAATGTGATGGATGATGTGGTGAATCTGGTCTCGGGTGCGAGCCATACGATGGGTGTCAGCATCGGCAGTAAACCGCTCTGACCAACACCGCAATATCAATGTGGGTGAAAGCCTTTGTGGTGAGGGGATTTATCCCCGATGGCCTGCGGAGCAGGCCCCTGCCCCTGATTCAAAGCGGGGGTCGCTTCGCAACCCATCGGGGATAAATCCCCTCGCTACAATTGTTCAGATGTTAGAGATCGGACTCCTGCACCACCCGCACTTTGTCAGCTTCCAGCGCATACGCCGCATCGGCCAGGTCATTGCTGACTTTCTCGATCTTCAGCGTGCCGGTTACCCACAGCGGCGTGTAGATATCGTCCAGCTTCAAACCTTTGGGATAACGCACCAGCACCAGTTGATTCGGTGGTGGCGGTGGCACGTGGATGCAGGCGCCAGGGTACGGCACCAGGAAGAACAGCGTGCTGCGGCCCTTGGCGTCGGATTCCAGCGGCACCGGGTAGCCGCCGATGCGGATGTGCTTGTCGTTCATCGACGCCACGGTCTTGGTCGAATACATCACCGCCGGCAGGCCTTTAGCCTGTTTCATCCCGCCCTTCTCGGTGAAGGTGCCAGTAGCTTCCGGGGAGTTGTGGTCGATTTCGGGCATGGCCTCGAGGGCTTTCTGGTCCGACTTGGGCATCAGTTCCAGCCAGTCGGTTTCCGGCAGTTCGCCGGCGTGGGCCAGACCGCTGCCCAGCAAAAGAAGAGTCAACAGAAGACGGCGCATGGAGGTGCTCGGTTAAAAATGCTCGGATAGAGGAAGGACGTTGAATCGCCGAGCATTCTAGCCCTCCCTGCCGCGTTGGCAGAGAGGACTTGGTCGCTTGGATCAGTTCTTTTTGATCAGGCCGTAGATCACCAGCAGCACGATCGCGCCGACCAGTGCACCGATGAAGCCTGCGCCCTGACCTGCCTGATAGATACCCAGGGCCTGGCCGCCGTAAGTGGCCGCCAGCGAACCGCCGATACCGAGCAGGATGGTCATGATCCAGCCCATGCTGTCATCGCCCGGTTTGAGGAAGCGTGCCAGCAGGCCGACGATCAAGCCGATAAAGATGGTTCCGATAATTCCCATGGCATTTCCCTCTGATTTGGTAGATATGCCAAAGCCTAGTCAGACTTTGGCATCCTGCCATGAGAGAACGGCGGCTCCCGAAGGTTCCGCCGTTGCCACATGAAACTGTTTACTCGGCGATAAGCGCTTCGACCTTGACGATCTGTGCTTGCAGCGTGGCCATGTCGGCGCAGCGCAGGTTGGCGTGACCGACCTTGCGCCCGGCCTTGAAGGCTTTGCCGTAGTGGTGCAGATGGCAATCTTCGATGGCGATCACTTTCTCTACCGGCGGAACCACGCCGATGAAGTTGAGCATCGCGCTCTCGCCGACCTTGGCGGTCGAACCCAGCGGCAGGCCGGCAACGGCGCGCAGGTGGTTTTCGAACTGGCTGCACTCGGCGCCTTCGGTGGTCCAGTGTCCGGAGTTGTGCACACGCGGGGCGATCTCGTTGGCCTTGAGGCCACCGTCGACTTCAAAGAACTCGAACGCCATCACGCCGACGTAATCCAGCTGCTTGAGCACACGGCTGGAGTAGTCTTCGGCCAACGCCTGCAGCGGGTGATCGGTGCTGGCCACCGACAGCTTGAGGATGCCGCTGTCGTGGGTGTTGTGTACCAGCGGATAGAACTTGGTTTCACCATCACGGGCACGCACGGCGATCAGCGAAACTTCGCCGGTGAACGGCACGAAGCCTTCCAGCAGGCAGGCAACGCTGCCCAGCTCGGCGAACGTACCCACCACGTCTTGCGGCTTGCGCAGGACTTTCTGACCCTTGCCGTCGTAACCCAGGGTGCGGGTTTTCAGCACGGCCGGCAGACCGATGGCAGCCACGGCGGCGTCCAGGTCGGCTTGCGATTGAATGTCGGCGAAGGCCGGGGTCGGGATGCCCAGCTCCTTGAACATGCTCTTCTCGAACCAGCGGTCGCGAGCGATGCGCAGGGCTTCGGCGCTCGGATAGACCGGGACGAATTGCGAGAGGAACGCCACGGTTTCGGCCGGGACGCTTTCAAACTCGAACGTCACCAGATCGACTTCATCCGCCAGTTGGCGCAGGTGATCCTGATCGCCGTAATCGGCCCGCAGGTGTTCGCCCAGTGCTGCGGCGCAAGCGTCCGGCGCCGGGTCGAGGAAAGCGAAGTTCATGCCCAGCGGAGTGCCCGCCAGCGCCAACATGCGGCCCAACTGGCCGCCACCGATTACACCGATCTTCATCTCAACAACCTCAGGCAATACGTGGGTCTGGATTGTCCAGGACGCTGTCTGTCTGCTCGGCACGGAAGGTTTTCAGTACCGCGTGGAACTGTGGATGCTTGGCACCAAGGATGCTCGCCGAGAGCAGCGCGGCGTTGATAGCGCCGGCCTTGCCGATGGCCAGGGTGGCAACCGGAATGCCCGCCGGCATCTGCACGATCGACAGCAGCGAATCGACACCCGAGAGCATCGACGACTGCACCGGAACGCCCAGTACCGGCAGGTGGGTCTTGGCCGCACACATCCCTGGCAGGTGGGCTGCGCCACCGGCACCGGCGATGATCACCTCGATGCCGCGGCCCTCAGCCTCTTCGGCGTACTGGAACAGCAGATCCGGGGTGCGGTGGGCGGAAACCACCTTGACCTCGTACGGGATGCCGAGCTTTTCCAGCATATCGGCGGTGTGGCTAAGGGTGGACCAATCGGACTTGGAGCCCATGATCACGCCAACCAGTGCACTCATCGTCGCGCCTCTTCTCTCTGGGCGCCCGCAGGCGCGTCAAAAACAACAAGCCACGCAGGATTGCGTGGCTTGATTGTACGAAAAATGGCCGGACGTACCGGCCGAAGGCCGCGCAGTATACCGCAAAGAAAGCAATAAACAGCCCCCGAAACGACCATCTGTCAAATCAGCCAAAGGCCCGGTTTTATTGACTTGAAGGTCAGCGACAGAACACCGCAAATCCGCCCTGTGGGAGCGGGCTTGCTCGCGAAGGCGTCAGGTCAGATACATGAATCTCGACTGACACACCGTATTCGCGAGCAAGCCCGCTCCCACAATTGGATCTGCGATGGTTCAGGAAGCCTGTGCAGCGCCGCCTTCAAGCTTGCGCCACAGCAACCGCACGTTGGCCTTGCGCACCAGTGCGCAGCGATACAGGCGAATCTCCAGCGGCACGTGCCATTGCGGGCCGCCGCAGACAACAAGTTCGCCACGGGCCAGCTCTGCCCGCACACTCAACTGCGGCACCCAGGCGATGCCGAGCCCCTCCAGGGCCATGCTCTTGAGGCTGTCGGCCATGGCGGTTTCATAGATGGTGGTGAAACGCAGCTGACGCTGGCGCAATAATCCATTCACCGAACGCCCGAGAAACGCCCCGGCGCTGTACGCCAACAGCGGCACACTGGCCTCGCCTTCCAGATCGAACAGCGGTTTGCCATCGGCATCGGCTGCGCACACCGGGAGCATTTCAGTCTGGCCCAAGTGCAACGACGGGAAAATTTCCGGGTCCATCTGCATCGCCGCGTCCGGGTCGTAGAACGCCAGCATCAGGTCGCAGCCACCCTCGCGCAGCGCGTGCACCGCGTCGCCGACGTTGGTCGCCACCAATCGCGTCGCTATGTTCAGCCCTTCGTTGCGCAGTTGCGCAATCCAGCGCGGAAAGAAGCCCAGTGCCAGCGAGTGCGCCGCCGCGACCTGGATCACTTCGCCCTGCCCGCCTTCGAGGTGATGCAGATGACGCAGCACTTCACCGAGCTGTTCGACCACGGTACGCGCGGTCACCAGAAACAGTTGCCCGGCCGCCGTCAGCTCGATCGGCGTGCGCGAGCGATTGACCAGCGTCAGCCCAAGCGCAGCTTCGAGGCTGCGGATCCGCCGACTGAACGCCGGCTGGGTCACGAAGCGCCGTTCGGCTGCCTGCGAGAAGCTGCGGGTGGCGGCCAGAGCACTGAAGTCCTCAAGCCATTTGCTTTCCAGATTCATCACGCCCTCCCGGGAACGCACCAAAACAGGTCACACGTCTGCCGCGCACGCGGCGTCACACGGGCATTATGCCGAATGTGCATAGGCCAGTGTTTAACAGCATTGGCCCAAAAAATCCCACAAGCCTAGCATTCGCAGCGTTCCGGCACAGACCGGGTCCATATCGAGATGATTTCTATCATGTCCTCCGCTGCATCTTTCCGCACAGAAAACGACCTGCTTGGCGCCCTCGAAGTACCGGCTCAAGCGTATTACGGCATCCAGACCCTGCGAGCGGTGAACAACTTCCGTCTCTCCGGCGTTCCGATTTCGCATTACCCGAAGCTGGTTGTCGGTCTGGCGATGGTCAAACAGGCCGCCGCTGACGCCAACCGTGAGTTGGGTCATCTGAGCGAAGCCAAGCACGCTGCCATCAGCGAAGCCTGTGCCCGATTGATCCGCGGTGATTTCCACGAAGAATTCGTGGTCGACATGATTCAAGGTGGCGCCGGTACGTCCACCAACATGAACGCCAACGAAGTGATCGCCAACATTGCGCTCGAAGCAATGGGTCACCAGAAAGGCGAGTACCAGTACCTGCACCCGAACGACGACGTCAACATGGCGCAGTCGACCAACGACGCCTACCCGACCGCGATCCGCCTGGGTCTGCTGCTGGGTCACGACGCGCTGCTGGCCAGCCTCGACAGCCTGATTCAGGCCTTCGCGGCCAAGGGCAAAGAATTCGATCACGTCCTGAAAATGGGCCGTACCCAGCTGCAAGACGCCGTACCGATGACTTTGGGTCAAGAATTCCGTGCTTTCGCCACCACCATGGGCGAAGACCTGGCCCGTCTGAAGACGCTGGCCCCGGAACTGCTGACCGAAGTGAACCTGGGCGGCACCGCGATCGGCACCGGCATCAACGCCGACCCGCGCTATCAAGCGCTGGCCGTACAACGCCTGGCACTGATCAGCGGTCAGCCGCTGGTGCCCGCCGCCGACCTGATCGAAGCCACCTCCGACATGGGCGCCTTCGTGCTGTTCTCCGGCATGCTCAAGCGCACCGCGGTCAAGCTGTCGAAGATCTGCAACGACCTGCGCCTGCTGTCCAGCGGCCCACGCACCGGCATCAACGAGATCAACCTGCCGGCGCGTCAGCCAGGCAGCTCGATCATGCCCGGCAAGGTCAACCCGGTAATCCCGGAAGCCGTTAACCAGGTGGCCTTCCAGGTCATCGGTAACGACCTGGCGCTGACCATGGCAGCCGAAGGCGGCCAACTGCAGCTGAACGTGATGGAGCCGCTGATCGCGTTCAAGATCCTCGACTCGATCCGTCTGCTGCAACGCGCCATGGACATGCTGCGCGAGCACTGCATCGTCGGCATTACCGCCAACGAAGCCCGCTGCCGCGAACTGGTCGAGCACTCGATCGGTCTGGTCACCGCGCTGAACCCGTACATCGGCTACAAAAACGCCACCCGCATTGCCCGTATCGCCCTTGAAAGCGGCCGCGGCGTGCTGGAACTGGTGCGCGAAGAAGGTCTGCTCGACGAAGCCATGCTCGCCGACATCCTGCGCCCGGAAAACATGATTGCCCCGCGTCTGGTTCCGCTCAAAGCCTGAGCCGACGCGTTATTTGTAGCACCGCTCACCAGGTCGAGGGACTAGACACCTCTCACCTTTTGAGGGCTTGGGGATCAGTCCCCAAGCCCTTTTTTTTAACTTTCCGACCCTGAGACCCGTATGTCTGGGGACTGAACAATGTAGAGGTGAGCCCTTGTGGTGAGGGGATTCATCCCCGATGGGTCGCGAAGCGGCCCCAAAACCTGCAATCGCGATGTAACAAGTACACCGCATGCAATGATTTGCGACTGCTCCGCAGTCGATCGGGGATGAATCCCCTCACCACAGGGTTTGCATCTACAGAAACGCAGTTCCCGCACAAGCCCGGCGCCGGTAACGCCGGGTGTTTCAACGCTTCGTTTCGTCGCTTGCACCACGAGCGTGCAGACGGGCGCCGCACTGATCGGTATAGTGCCGCCCCTCTTCGCGTGAGCGGTCGTCGGTAACGAGGCCATAACCCATGCGAAACCCGAACTAATAACAAACCCGCGAAATGGATCCGGGACGAAACCTTCGCCTCACCTGTCGTGCCGCGCGCAAACCGGTGTAACGCGATGTTTCTGAACATCCAGCATTTGCTTACACAAAAAACAGCGAGGAAAAATCCATGCTCGAAGTCATCAACGACTTCCTCTCAGGGAAAGTACTGATCGTGCTCATTGTCGGGCTCGGTAGCTACTTCACGATTCGCTCGCGTTTCGTTCAATTGCGCCACTTCTTCCACATGTTCGCGGTGTTCCGCGACAGTCTGAAAAGCAGCGGCGGCCAACTCAGCTCGTTCCAGGCCCTGATGCTCAGCCTTGCCGGCCGCGTCGGTGCAGGCAACATCGCCGGTGTCGGCATCGCCGTGACCCTCGGTGGTCCGGGTGCGGTGTTCTGGATGTGGGTAACCGCACTGGTTGGCATGTCCAGCAGCTTCTTCGAGTGCACCCTGGCGCAGGTCTACAAGCGCGCCGAAGGCGACGGCCTGTACCGTGGCGGCCCGGCCTACTACATCCAGCACGGCCTGAAGTTGAAAGGCATGGCAGTGGTGTTCTCGGTCCTGCTGCTGGTCACCTACGGCTTCGCCTTCATCGGCCTGCAGTCCTACACCGTGACCCACTCGCTGCAAAACGCCTTTGCCTTCGACCCAAGCCACACCGGGATCGTCCTGGCGGTGCTGCTGGCCATCACCTTCATCGGCGGCATCAAGCGCATCGCTGCAGTGTCCGACCTGCTGGTACCGGTCAAGACCCTGGCCTATATCGGCGTGACCCTGTACGTGATCGGCACCCAGATCGAACACGTGCCAGCGATGCTGGAAACCATCTTCAAGAGCGCCTTCGGTCTCGACCCGGCCTTCGGTGGCCTGCTCGGCAGCGCCATCGTCATGGGCGTGAAGCGTGGCGTGTTCGCCAACGAAGCGGGCCTGGGCAGTGCGCCGAACGTCGCCGCTGTGGCCTCGGTGAAACACCCGGGCGCTCAGGGCGTGGTTCAGGCCTTCAGCGTGTTCCTCGACACCTTCGTGATCTGCACCTGCACCGCGCTGCTGATCCTGTTGTCGGGCTTCTACACCCCGGGCTTCGAAGGTGACGGCATCGTTCTGACCCAGAACTCGCTGGCCGCCGTGGTCGGTGACTGGGGTCGCATCTTCGTCAGCGTTGCGCTGTCGCTGTTCGTCTTCACCTGCATCCTCTACAACTACTATCTGGGCGAAAACAGCCTGCAGTTCCTCAGCCGCAACCGCGCCTTGCTGATGGTGTTCCGCGGTCTGGTCCTGGCGCTGGTGGTATGGGGTTCGATGCAGGATCTGTCGACCGTGTTCGCCTTCGCCGACATCACCATGACGTGCCTGGCCTTCGTCAACCTGATGGCCCTGGCCATGCTGTTCAAGGTCGGCATGCGCGTGATGCGCGACTACGACGAGCAGCGCCGCGCCGGCATCAAGCAGCCGGTGTTCGACTCCAGCAAATTTGCCGATCTGGATCTGGACCTGAAGGCCTGGCCGACCGAGGCGCCAGCCGCCGACAAGACCGCAGTCGAGCCGCAAGGCGTTCCTGCAGCGCAACGCTGACAGGTGAATGACGGGCGCATCCCCTGCGCCCGTCAGTTATTGTGATGCAATACCTGTAGGAGTGAGCCTGCTCGCGATAGCTGTCTTTCAGCCAACATTAATGTTGAATGATGAACCGCTATCGCGAGCAGGCTCACTCCTACAATGTCATCTCTTGTGGAGACCCTCAGATGATTGCCAACACCTTCCCCGCCGCCCAACACGTCATGGTGCTCTACACCGGTGGCACCATCGGCATGCAGGCCAGTGCCAACGGTCTGGCCCCGGCGTCCGGTTTCGAAGCGCGGATGCGCGAGTACCTGCACAGCCAGCCCGAACTGGTGGTGCCGCAATGGCGCTTCCGGGAAATGTCGCCGCTGATCGACAGCGCCAACATGACCCCGGCCTACTGGCAGCAACTGCGCGAAGCGGTGGTCGATGCGGTGGACGTGCAAGGCTGCGACAGCGTACTGATCCTGCATGGCACCGACACCCTGGCCTACAGCGCTGCGGCGATGAGTTTCCAGTTGCTCGGCCTGCATGCCCGGGTGTGTTTCACCGGCTCGATGCTGCCGGCCGGCGTGGCCGACAGCGATGCCTGGGAAAACCTCGGTGGCGCGCTGGTTGCTTTGGGCCAGGGTCTGGCGCCGGGCGTGCATCTGTACTTCCACGGCGAGCTGCTGGCGCCGACCCGTTGCGCGAAAGTGCGCAGCTTCGGCCAGCATCCGTTCAAGCGCCTGGAGCGTCAGGGCGGCGGGGTGAAAGCGCCGTCGATTCCGGCCGCACTGAACTACAACCAGCCGAAACAACTGGCCAAGGTTGCTGTGCTGCCACTGTTCCCCGGCATCGACGCCGAGGTGGTTGATGGCCTGCTGGTCAGCGGTATCAAAGGTCTGGTGTTGGAGTGCTACGGCAGCGGCACCGGACCGAGCGACAATCCCGAGTTCCTTGCCAGCCTCGGCCGCGCACGGGACAACGGTGTGGTGGTGGTTGCGGTCACGCAGTGCCATGAAGGCGGGGTCGAGCTGGATGTGTATGAAGCCGGCAGCCGTTTGCGCGGCGTTGGCGTGTTGTCCGGTGGCGGCATGACCCGCGAAGCGGCGTTCGGCAAATTGCAGGCACTGCTGGGTGCAGGCCTGGAATCGGCCGAAGTGCGGCGCCTGATCGAACTCGACCTGTGTGGCGAACTGATCTGACGCAACGCAATACCCTGCAGGAGTGAGCCCCTGTGGCGAGGGAGCTTGCTCCCACTCGACTGCGCAGCAGTCGCAGTGTTTTGGGGCCGCTGCGCGCCCCAGCGGGAGCAAGCTCCCTCGCCACAACAGCCCTCATACCGTTTGATCTTCACCCGGCATATAACTTGCTGCCGTTTCCAGCACCCCCAAGGCTGGAAGATCTTATGCTCCACTCCCACCTCACCACACTCAACGCCGTCTCACTGGTGCTCAACACCTTCAAGACCGAAGGCCTGTCGAGCGAAGCGCTGCTGGCCGGCAGCGGCATCAGTACGGCGGATCTGGCCCGTGCCGACACACGCATCACCACCAATCAGGAAATGCAGGTTTGCGCCAACGCAGTCGCGCTCAAGCATGACATTGGCCTGGAACTGGGCCGGCGGATGCACGTTTCCTGCTACGGCATCCTCGGTTACGCCCTGCTCACCAGTGCCACCTTAGGTGACGCTTTGCGCCTGGCGATTCGCTATCCGGCGCTGCTGGGAACACTTTTCGAACTGAGCCTGGAAGACGATGGCGAGCGGGTCTGGTTCGTCGCCGCCGATTACCGCGAGAGTCCGTCGATGGCGGTGTTCAACGCGGAATTCTGCCTGGTGTCGTTGAAGGTCATCTGCGACGACCTGCTCGGGCATCCGCTGCCGTTGCTGGCGACACGCTTTGAACATGCCGCGCCGGATTACCGCGACAGCTACGCCGAACACTTCGCCAGCCCGCTGCACTTCGCCGCCAAGGACAACGCCTTCGCCTTCGACCAGCGTTGGCTCGATCAGCCGTTGCCATTGGCCGACAGCATCACCCACCAGGCCATGGCCGACCGCTGCCGCAAACAGAACATCGAGTTCACCGGGCGGCAGGCGTGGCTGGGGCGGATTCGCCAGTTGCTCAGTGCCCAGCTCAATGCAGCACCGGGGCTGGAGGGGCTGGCCCAGCAAATGAAGTGCTCGCCGCGCACCTTGCGCCGCCATTTGAAGGACATGGGCAGCAGTTATCAGGAACTGCTCGACGAACTGCGCTTCGAACGGGCCAAGCAGATGCTGTGTGAGGATCAACTGCCGATCTACCGCATCGCCGAGACCCTGGGTTTCAGCGAGACCGCGAGTTTCCGCCATGCGTTCGTGCGCTGGAGCGGTGTCGCGCCGAGCCAGTTCAGACCCTGAAGATCAAAAGATCGCACCCTTGGGCAGCTCCCAGCCTTAAGTCGGCTGACGTGCGCCGACTGACCAAACTTGGCCTGTGTGGCGAACTGAACTGATAAAAACTGGACAATGCGATTCGGAGCATAAATAAACCTTCCTGCAGAACTGACGCAGGAAGGTTTAACAATCAAGCTAAGGTGACTTCAAATTTACCGCCCTCCAGTTTGGAGTCACCAGGCTGGTCGCTTTCCACATTGCCCACCAACCCGCTGATTTTCTTGCTGTTCTCTTGCCAGTACACATGAATCCAGCCTTTTTCCGCCAACCACTCTTGCTTGGCATTCTGAAACAGGAAATAAACGGGCTCACCCCTCCCGGTAAACTCCACTTTTTCATTCAAATACTTTTTCTCAATAATTATTGCAATAAAGTGGTTAACGCCAGGATTCCCTCCACTCATATCGAATTCCAGAACAATGTCCTTTTCACGGACTTCGGCGCGACTGACCGGAAAGGTATAGTTTTTACCGTCAACTTTAACGTTGAATTGACCTTCGGTCGCCTTTTTGATGCCCCGAAAGAACTCCGGTGAATATTTTTCAATCTTTGAAGTGCTCATACAAATCTCCTTTTGCAAATTATCAAGTCAACGCTCATAGGGATGGCCAACCTCCTCCTTCAAACAGCCAGAGGCAAGCATTTGGCAACCTAGACCCAACTTATCGGGCTGTCAAAAAACAAATATATAAATAAAAACATGCGACAAACGGTATTAAATTCGAGAAAAACCTGTAATTTCTGACAGTAGACCGCGCCTGTTTCCAACTTTAAAATTGGCATGCACCATGCCTTGAGCCAATTAAAAACAACAATAAAAACCAAAAGCAGATCAACTTAAAAATTTTCTTAACCACTGTTTAAACTTAAATTTCAAGATCATCTCCAACTTATCAATCATGATTAGCCGCGCATAATTTCCTGAGCGTTAAGTGTGGGAGCGGGCTTGCTCGCGAATGCGCAGTGTCAGTCGCGATCAATTTATCTGACCTACCGTATTCGCGAGCAAGCCCGCTCCCACCCGGACGCATTTCATGCCTGAATCGAAGCAAGGCTGTACTGAAAAGAGGGGCGAATTGCGGTCAGAGTTTTTGGCCATATCGATCCCCTTTTGGCCTTTCCTGCCGTTCTCCGTTTCGTCGCGCGCCGCAACACTGGGGGCAACCGAATCAGCCCCCCTGCGGAGAACAACAAATGCTGACGATCTACTCGGACGATCACCACCTGCACCACGGCCGCTGCGAACTCATCGACGGCCAGCTCAAGCCGTGTTTCGAAATGCCGTCGCGCGCCGACCACGTGCTGCAACGGGTACAGCACCAGAACCTCGGCCCGGTAGAAGCGCCAAAGGATTTTGGCCTCGAACCGATCGCGCGCATCCACAGCCGCGATTACCTCGACTTCTTCAAAGGTGCGTGGGCACGCTGGACCGAATTCAACACCGACGGCGACTTGCTGCCCTACACCTGGCCCGCACGCACTCTGCGGCAGATCAAACCGACCAGCCTGCACGGCCAGCTCGGCTACTACAGCTTCGACGGCGGCGCGCCGATCACCGCCGGCACCTGGCAAGCGGCGTACAGCGCAGCGCAGGTCGCCCTCACCGCCCAGGCCGAAATCCAGCGCGGCGCACACAGCGCCTTCGCCCTGTGCCGACCACCGGGACACCACGCTGCCAGCGACTTGATGGGCGGTTATTGCTACCTGAACAACGCCGCCATCGCCGCTCAGGCATTCCTCGATGCCGGCCACAAGAAGGTCGCGATCCTCGACGTCGACTACCACCACGGCAACGGCACCCAGTCGATATTCTACGAGCGCAGCGACGTGCTGTTCACCTCGATCCACGGCCATCCGGAAGCCGAGTTTCCGTTCTTCCTCGGCTACGAAGATGAACGCGGTGAAGGCGCCGGTGAAGGTTTCAACTTCAACTATCCGCTGCCGGCCGGTTCCGGCTGGGATGTGTGGAGTGCGGCGCTGGAACAGGCCTGCAACAAGATCGACAGCTACGGTGCCGACATCATCGTCGTGTCGCTGGGCGTCGACACCTTCAAGGACGATCCGATCTCGCAGTTCAAGCTCGACAGCCCGGATTACCTGGCCATGGGCAAACGCATCGCCGCCCTCGGCAAACCGACGCTGTTCGTCATGGAAGGTGGCTACGCGGTGGAGGAAATCGGCATCAACGCAGTGAACGTGCTCGAAGGGTTCGAACAATGAACCGACTCAAGCACTGCATTGCGCCAGCCGTGTGCGCCGCGCTACTCAGCGTCGGCGCCCACGCCGAAGAACGCACCCTGCGCGTCTATAACTGGTTCGACTACATCACGCCCAAGGCGCTGGAAGACTTCAAGGCACAGAACACCCAGACCAGACTGGTCTACGACATCTTCGACACCAACGAAGCACTGGAAGCCAAGCTGCTGACCGGTAACTCCGGCTATGACGTGGTGGTGCCGTCCAACGTGTTCCTCGCCAAGCAGATTGAGGCCGGGGTGTTCCAGCCGCTGGATCGCAGCAAGCTGCCGAACTGGAATCACCTCGATCCGAAACTGATGAAGCTGATCGAAGCCAACGACCCGGGCAACAAATTCGCCGTGCCGTACATGTACGGCACCATCCTGATCGGCTTCAACCCGGCCAAGGTCAAAGCCGCGCTGGGCGATAACGCGCCGGTGGACAGCTGGGACCTGATCTTCAAGGAAGAGAATCTCAGCAAGCTCAAGCAGTGCGGCGTCGCCCTGCTCGACTCGCCGTCGGAGATCCTGCCGCTGGCGCTGCAACACCTGGGTCTGGATCCCAACAGCAAGAACCCGACGGATTACGCCAAGGCCGAAGCGCTGCTGATGAAGATCCGGCCGTACGTGACCTACTTCCATTCGTCCAAGTACATGGCCGACATCGCCAACGGTGACATCTGCGTCGCGGTCGGTTATTCCGGCAGCTTCTCGCAAGCGGCCAACCGCGCCAAGGAAGCGAAGAACGGTGTGGTGGTCGACATGCGCCTGCCCAAGGAAGGCGCACCGATCTGGTTCGACATGCTCGCCATTCCCAAGGGCGCGAAGAACCCGGAGGACGCCTACACCTTCATCAACTACCTGCTGCAACCGACGGTGATCGCGCCGGTCAGCGACTTCGTCGGGTATCCGAACCCGAACAAGGACGCCACCCAACTGGTCGATCCGGCGATCCGCAACAACCCCAACCTGTACCCGACCGATGCGGCGATGGGCACGCTTTACACCCTGCAACCGCTGCCGCGGGATGCCGAGCGTGCACGCACCCGGGCCTGGACCAAGATCAAGTCCGGTACCTGAGCCGACGCTGACGACAAGACCCGCCGCCGTGCGGGTCTTTTTTTGCCTGCGATATTTATCTACCACCTTCGGTGCTCGGCCCGTCACTACCTTGCAACGCATCGCCCGCCGCCACTTTCGCGGTGCCTGCTGTTCTGACCAAGGATGTGACCATGCCAGAAACCCTCAACTCTCCCGCCGACCACAAGCTTCCGGATGATCAAGACGCCCTGCTCACCCAACTGATCGCCGGCCCCTCAATCAGGGAAGTCGCCACCCGCGCCCTGCAACCGGCACTGAAGACGCTATACCCCAAGTTACAGATCGACCCGCGACTGGCGATGGTGGTGACACCTGGCTGGACCTTGCGTGACCAGCGTGTCGTCCCCGGGCCGCGACACTTCGAATCGCTGACCGATGCGCTGGTGCGTCATGGCGTCGCCAATAAACCGGTGACCTACCTGGATGGCGAGCACTACCTCACCTTGCATCCTGCGCACGAGACGCCGGTACAACTGCCCGTCAACATCGAGGCTATCGCCAGGCTGCTCAATGAACTGGCGCCGCTGCTGTTTGTTGCCTTCGAGGAACAACAGGTCGATTACTGGAACCAGTTCACCCGCGCCTCCGCCCCGCGCTGGCAGGGATTGTCCAGATCCCTGCGCGAACTGTGGAACGTCGGGACGAACCCGGCGTGGGACGACGACCAGCGCGCCATGGCTCAGAGTCTTTTCGACCATCCGCAAAAAACTGCCCGCAGTACCGATGATCGCTATCAGTCCCGCGCCTGCCTGATCGATCTGGACACCACGCGCGATGGTACTTCCACTCACCTGCACGTCCTCGATATGGCCGTACTGATCGGCACGCTCGGCAGCCGCACGCTGATTCTCACCCACACCATCACTCGTGGTTTCCAGGCCTTCGATACCCTGCAGGAACTGGGTGCCTCACTGCAGACCCAGACGGAGGGACCGCCGCCTGCAACCTTGCAATGGCGGCTGATCGAACCTGACGGCAACTACTTCGATCATCTGGCGTGCAATCTGATCGCCCTGCAGGCCGACGCGATTGGCGAGCTGGCAAACGAACCGGCGACAACCAACCTGACGCCCCACGTCAGCCGCACGACCAATGAACTCGATCCCACGGACAAGCAGTCGTCTTCACGCTTCAACCTGGTCGAGCAAGCGTTGCCAGAGTGGATGGTCGACGCCTCGCCCAGCGACCTGACTGCCTACAGCCGTCATCTGATGGATCTGGCGCAGGTGCAAAGTCAGAACGCCGAGCAGTCCTTTGACGACGGCATCAAACCGATTCGCGAGTTCGCGCTGGAGCAACTGCAGGCGGCCCTGCTCAAGGAGCATCCCGAAGCCACTGAACTGAATCTGGCCGAGATTCGCATCGTGGTCGACAGCGTGGTGGTGTGGGGCAGTTTCACACCGTTGCTGGAGCCCGAACGCAGCACCTTCAGCCTGGTCGATCTGGCGTTGCAGAACCTGATTGCCTTGCCGCTCGGCAACAAGACCGTGAGCAGTATCGGCAGCACTGCGGTGCCGGCATGGATGACGGCTGATTATCTGGAGAGGTTGATCGTCAGTGTCGATATCGGCCAGACCTATCCTGCGCTGATCAGGCAAAAACTGCGCGATGACCCGCTGGAAAGCCTGCGACGGCAGAACCTGTTCACCAGCCGGCTGCGTGTCGAATTGCCGTTACTGGCGTTGCAGCAGAAGATTCGCGCGCAGGGCGGGGTCGACGAGGCGGGCTATCGCTATGTCGCGGCCGTGGTTCAGGTGCTGGACGCCAATCGCCGGGTGGACGGTCAGGAGATCGTCATTCGACCGCTGGCCTTCAATCCCGCGTGGCGCCCGGGGACGACCACCGATGAAGTGGCCAACATGTTCGTGATCGGCCCGCGACAGATGGACAAGGGACCCTGCCTGCTGTACCGGCCGCTGTCCGATCATGCCTTGCTCCAGTACCCGTCGCCGGCCAACCTGGTGTACGCCATCAAGCATTCACCGACATTGCGTCAGGCGGTCCTCGCCTGGTTGCCGGACAGTGCGCGCGCCAACTATGCCAATTACGTATTCAGCGATGATCGACCCTCGGTATGGTCGCTCTCACAACTGCTCGCCGATCCACTGACTTCCTTGCAGATGAGCGGCACGCTGACCTTGGGAACAGCAGTCATCGCTACCGATTACCTGGCTGTTCTGTTCAAGGCCAACGTCAGTGCAATGGTCGAACTGGCGAATCGGCAATCGGTGTCCAATAGCGAAAGTCGCTGGGAGAGCTTCAAGCATGCGAGCTGGATGATCCTCAGCGCCGCGCTGCCGTTTTTCGGTCGAACCGTCGGTACCGCCGCCTGGATCTGGCAGGTGCTGGACGATCTGCAACAAACCTTCGACGCCGCCGCCACAGGCGACACCGGGCAGCAGAAAACCGCGATGACCGATCTGTTGCTGACCCTGGCCATGGTGCTCGCCCATCACGCCAGCACCCGTAACGCGACGCCTCGGGACATCACTGAAAAGAAGCCGGTGACCGTCGAAACCGAGCCCATGGAGCCGGTGCCACCAACGCCGGTAAGCATCGTGCAACGCCCTGATGTGATCGGGGAATATCCGGCGCAACATCAGACTTCGCTGATGACCGACACCGCGCTGAGCCTGACCCAAACCCTGGATCGCTTTGCCGTTACGCGCCCCGAAGCGCTCACCCCGCCCGCCAGCGACGCCGGCCTTTATCGTCACCTTTATCGACATGCCAGCGGGTACTACGCACCCGTGGGTGAGCGCTGGTTCGAAGTAGCGGTCACCGACACCGGTGAGGTATCGATCATCAATTCGCAGCGACAGCCCGGACGTGCGGGTCCGGGGTTGATCCGCAATCGACGGGGCGAGTGGTTCGTCGACACTCGCCTGCGTCTGCGCGGTGGTGGTCTGTCGAGTCGGCGCAAGGCCAAACGACGGGAAAACAATGAACGCATCGCCGAACTCAAGAAACAACTGACCGAGTTCGATAACACGCGCGAGCAGGCCCGCGCAGAGCTGACAGCCGCTCACACCGCCATGACCGCGGCCAGCGATGACACTCTGGTGGCGCAGCAGACCACGTTTCTTGCAGCACTTGAACGCCGCACCAGGGAATACGCGGCTCCCATCGACCAGCTGAAATCGCTGAACCTGCTTGAGACCGTACCCCATTTCCGCACCGCCATGACCGAGATGCTCGGTACCCAGTTGTTCTTCAACCAGACATGGCTCACTCAACGTGACCCCCTCTTCGCCAGAACCCTCAAGGAAACCCTGGTGCTGCTCGAGGCCGAGGAAACGGCTGCAGGCACCGGTGACCCCGTCACCTACCGCAGAATGTACGATTTGACCGAGGACATGATCAGCAAGATCGAGTTTGCCCAGTCACGTTTTCAGGAGTTGAGCCGACTGGGCAAACGTGCCGCTGAAGTCGCCAATACCTATCGCGCAAAGCTGCCTGTGTTCAGTCTCAATGATCTCAAGGCACTTCAGGTGTCGCTGGCTCGCGACATCTGTCTGAAAGATCTGGCTTCGCCAGCGCTGATTCAGGCACAAGGCGATCTGGTACGCCTGCTCGACACAACCAACCTGGTGATTCAGACCTCCCAGGAACTGCTGCTCGACCAGACCAGCCTGGGGGCCAACGAGCGGATCGAAGGCCTCAACGGCATGCTCGAACAGTTTGCCGCCATCGATCAGTCGTTCGAGGATTTCGCCCTCAACCACAAGGATGTGCTGCTCGACGAGCCCTTCAGCCATACGCGTAAACGAATCAACGAGTTTCAGCGCCAGACCGAAGAGCACCTGGCGCAATTGCTCCTCGAACACCGGCCGGTGGAACCTCGGCCCGGTCCTTCAAGGCCCGCGCCAGCCTCACGTAAACGGATTATCAAAACCCGCTTCAAGGGCACAGTGGTCGGCGAATTGCGTCCTTCGGCGCCAGGACAGCCGGTCCTGCTGGACGTGAAAGCGCCCATGACCGGGAACGTCATCGCCACCTTTCACGAGAAAACGCCCGGTGTCTGGGTCGAACGCATTCAGCCCGGGCGGCGCCGCCCGCCAGCTCCGGCGCCGGACCTCGCCACCCAGATCAGCCAGGGCCAGGCGCTGCTCGATGGCGTGGAAAGCTTCATTCGGCAAACCGAAGCCCATGCCAAAAAACCCGGTCGGATTCCGGTCGAGATCGAAGAGCAGTTCCAGCGCAAGGCCGAACAGCTCGACGAAAGCGCGAAAAGCCTTGAACAGGCCCGGCTGCGGGCGAACAGCACCGAGGAGCCGCCAGCCCTGATCGCCCAATTGAACCAGGCGTGTGAACGCCTGTACGCCGAGGGCTACCGGATACGGGTCGAGATGACCAAGCAACAACCGCCAACCGCCGCCCGAGTCGAATGGTTATTGCACAAGGATGAGATCGACATTGTGTCTGGCGGTGCCCGGCGTCGCCTCAAAGGCCCGCGCAGGGATTATCTGCAGGAGTACGAAATTCGCGAGCGGCGCACCGGCAAGACGTTGTGGTACGCGCACTTCCATTACAACAGCCCCGATGCACCGGCCGACGCCTTCACCGCCGCCCATTTGAAACTGCAGGAGCAACGGCGGATGGCCGGCGCCTTCGACCTGGACTCAACCACCAGCAGCCCGCAAATCATCGCTATCTATCGCAGCGCGATCGGCCCGCAGCTGGCGCGTTCGCTGTTTTTCTCATAAGCCCCAAACGTCAAAAAGGACAATGACAATGACTGAGCATTCAGCGAACACCGAAACCCATGCATTGCTGCAAAAGAGCCAGATCGTCCATCAGACCAGTCGCGGACCCACAGTCGATGAAGTCGCCAGCGCAGTGCTGCGTCAGGCGCTCGAAGCGCTGTATCCACAACGCAAGATCGATCCCGAGCAGGCCATGATCGGCACGCCACAATGGCAATGGCTCGACGCTGAGCGGGTGGCCCTGCCAACCCGATTTGAATCACTGACAGAGGCACTCGTCCGGCAATTTTTCAACGGCTCCAGCGCCAACTATCTCGAGGGTGAACACTTTCTGACCTTGAACCACCAGGCCACGCCAGTGGTGCATATGGATGTCGATATCGAGGCCATTGCCGATCTGCTCAACGATTATGCGCCCCTGTTGTTTGTTGCCTTCGCCGAGCGACAGCTGGATTACTGGAACAGCACCCGACGCCAATTGCCGCGCTGGCAAGAACTCTCCGATGCCCTGCGCGAAGCCCTGAACGTCCATAACGCCGAGGGCTGGGACGATGAACAGTGCCGGGTCGCCCGGGCGATTTCGCGGCGCCCGGACAAACAGGAGCGCCAGCGTCACGACATAACACTGTCGGACATCCGCGTGTGCCTGATCGACATCGACTCGGTCGATGCTCAAGGCGCTGCCCGGCACCTGATTCTGGGCGGCGCCGTGGTGATTTTCGGACGCTATGGCCTGCGCGATCTGGTCATGATGTACACCGTGGAAGATGGTTACGAGACATTCGACTCTCTGCAGCAACTGGGTGAATCACTGCCGCAGCGTATCGAACTGTTGCCGGCCGGACAGAATCTGCAGTGGCAGTTGTTCGAACCCGAGGGCAATTTTTTCGACCACATGGCGTGGGTCCTGATTGCCAACCAGCTCGATGCCATCCGGGCAATCACCCGACAAAGTCTCGACGAGGAAAGCGAGGACGGCTCCTCCCTTCTGCCCCTGATCGAGCAAGCCAGCGAACCGCAGAAAAACACCCTCATCGACCTCGATGATTCGATACCCGACTGGTTGCTCGACGCTTCGGCTTCCGAGCTCGATCAATACAGCCAATCGATCAATGCGCTGGGCCAGTTGTACCGGCAGGCAGACAAGGCGCTGTTGCCAATCCCGCCGATCGATACCTATGCACGCAATTGCATGCGTGAGGCGATCATTGCCGATCAGCCATCGGCGGCCGGGCTGCCTTTGGACAAATTGCAAATCCGCATCACCAACAGCTTCGAATCGGGAGGCGTGACACTGCCCGATCCGCATGACACCCATATCGAAACCCTGGGCGAGTACGCCTTGCAAAACCGCACGCCGTATCTGGCGACTCTGCAATTCGACCCGCCACAAGCGCTGCCGCAGTGGCTGACTGTCGCCTACCTGACGAAGATGGCAAACAAGATCGACATGGGTGAGGTCTATCCCGGCTTGATCAGGGACAGGCTGATCAACGATCCGCTGCAGGCCCCCCTGCAGCAGCGTTTTTACCTCCGCCAGTTGCACGCACTGCTGCCGCTGATTGCACTGGAATCCAAGCTGCGTCGCCTCGGCGGCGTGGATGAGCAGGGTTATCGCTGTGTCCAGGAGTGGCTCAAACCGATACCCGGTCATCCACACACTGTGGTCATTCGCCCGCTGACGTTTATCCATGCCGGGGAGACTGTTGGCGATGTTGTCACCAACATGTTCATCATTGCTCCGCGTCTGCCTGGAGCCGGGCCATGCCTGCTGTATCGTCCGTTGCTTGAGCAGCCATTGCTGCAATTCCCCTCAACGCAAAACCTGCTGTACGCCGTCCATCAGCCAGGCGAACTGAGAGATTCGGTGCTGGCGTGGCTGGCGGATTCGCAAACCAGCTTCAAATATGCCCAATACACCTTCCCCATCGGTCTGCCCAGTCCGTGGCTGGGCGCGCAATTGCTCGCCGAGCCCTGGACCAGCGTCAAGTGGGCCGGGCCGGTCGGGCTTGCCTCCACGGCGCTGACTGGCGACGTGTTCCCGGTGCTGTTCAAGACCCATGCACTGGCGATGGCCGAACTCGCCGACCGACAGTCGTTGTCCAATGCGCAACGCCGCTGGGCCTTGCTGCGAGACAGTGGGTGGGCGTTGTTCAACGTTGCCGCGAACTTTCTCTGCGGCCCGGCAGGCGCGGCGATCTGGGTCTGGCAAAGCATCAGCGAAATCGATCAGGTCGTGGACGCCCACAATCGTGGCGATACCCACGCCCAGTGGAGCGCCGTTGCCGATATGTTGCTGAACCTAGGCATGATCCTGGCCCATCATGCGGCCACCCAACGCACAACCGGCCCCCGCACAGCGTTACGCAGCGAAGGCGCAAGCGATATCGAAAGCGAAGGACTGCCCCGGATCCAGACCGCCCCTGCACAAGCGCCTGTCCCGCCCACGGTTACACACGTCACCACGCTGCTGAAGGACCAACTCCCGGCCAGCCATTACTCCTCGCTTGAAGCCTACGGCTCGGTGCCCCGGCGTTCGCCCGGTGCCTTGGCAACGTTTCTGAATACTCTGGCCGTGCCGGCTCCCGACCTCACGGCAGCCGCGGTGGAAACCCTGCTGCGCGGCAAGGCGACCTTATATCGCCTCGCTAACAGCACCTATGCGCAGGCGGGCGACCGCTGGTTCCGCGTGATTGAAAACGATGACCAGCAGGTGCAAATCGTTGATCCGCAAACACCGTCAAAAACCGGTCCGCTGCTGATTCACAACCAGCAAGGCCAATGGTTCGTGGATACCCGACTGCGTCTGCGCGGTGGCGCCGGGGGCACCAGCCTGCAAAGTCAGCTCAAGGCCCAGCGCAAGGAAAAGGAAATCCAGAGGAACCAGCTCGGTACGGCTCTGCAAGCATTCAGAAATCAGGAAGCCGTCGGCAACGCTGCTCTGGAGCAAGCCCAGTCAGCCATGCTTGGCGCCTCCGGACAAGCCCACGAAGAGGCGACCCGGCGTTACCTTGACCAGGTCGAAAAGCTGATCGGGGATTACGACGAGGCCTTGAAAATGCTCGGCCAATGGCGCCTCAAAGGGGGGAGCGACGGCTATTTCGTCGAATTGCAGCGCATGACCACTTTGCTGCAAAAAAACCTCAGCCTCTGGTTCGTTCTCAAACGCAACGCATACGCGGTATTGACCCGTAAATTGGCTCAACACACGGTCATCGATACACCGCAAGCGCTGCAAAGTTACAACGAGGAACTGCGCCAGGCCCTGGCGTTGAGCCAGGACATGATCGCCCGCCTGCAGCTGTCCCGTACCTCCTTGGAAACTCTCGACACCATCGGCAGTGCAGGCATGACCACCGCGCAACGCTTGCGCCAACTGCTCCCGGCGTTTAACCAGTGGGACCTGAAATCCAATGCCATCGGCATGTCTCACGAGTTGTGCATGCAGGAAACAGCCACCGAAGCGGCGCGGGAAGCCACCGGTTGGCTGATAATCGAAGCCGCCACCGCTACACATCGCCACGCCGCCCTGATCAGGAAAACCGACAACGGCGACAACGCGACGCTGCGCATTGATCGTCTGAGCCGACTGATCGATGTCTATGTCGATGCCGATCAGCGTCTGGGGGACTTGCCAGGCGAATACCCGGGCATGGTGGTTGCGGCGGAACTGACACGGATGAGGAGCTTGCTCGGCGAATTCAGACAACTGGCGCAGGAGCAACTGAGCGAACTGCTGCCGGAAACCGGAGCCCGCAGCACGCCGGCCACACAGGGCCCCTCTGTCGCAGGACCGTCCCGACCGGTTGGCAAGGTCACCAAGAGCCGGCCTCGTGACCCTGCGCCCGCCAGACCCGCAGCCGCCAGCGAATCGCCTCTGGAAGAAATGCTTCCCGTCAGACCTACCGCCTCCCCGACGACGCACGTGGGCGACATCGAGTTCATTGCCGATGCCCTGACCCAGAATGAGCGAGTGCAGGCGTTCATTGACCGGACCCGTCGTGACGCTCTGAAGCCCAACCGTATACCGGCAGACATGCAGGATCTGTTCGATCAGCAGGCGCGGCGACTGGAACAGATTGCTGTCAGCGTCGAACAGGCGCAGGCCCGCATTGTCGCCGCCGGTGGCACGCGGTTGCCGGTGGGCAACTTGAGTGCGGAACTCAACAGCGCCGCAATCCGGTTACGTGCTCAAGGCATCGCCGTGCGCGCCAGTCTGCTCAAGGATCGCCAGCCTCGACAAGCCTATTTGCAATGGTTGCTGGACAATCAACAGGTACGGATCGTCAGGAACGTCCAGGGCCGGATCAAGACCAAAAAGCGCCAGGATTATTTTCAGGAGTATCAGATACTCGACAGCACCCAGCATGATCAGCCGTTATGGCTCGCGCATTTTCACTACGACTCGCCCGAAGCCGCGCCGGAACAATTCACCGCGGCGCACCTGAAAATCGCCGATGCGCATTTGAAGACCCTCAGCGCAGAACGTCGACAGGCCCTGACTGCTCTGACACCAATCGACTACGTGCTGCGCCGGATTGGCGATCCGAGCCTGTTCCTGCAACTCGAAGCACAACCGTGATACCGCCGCCGGGCGCATTGATCTGCGTCCGCTTCAGAGGGTGTGCCACACGGTTCGCAAACGCTCGAGCGCCGCTTCGATTGCGCGCTCAGGCACCGCCGCAAAGCCCAGCACCAGTCCGGCGCGCTGGTCGACCGGGGTCGTGGAATCAGGCAGCCAATAACTGCTCAGAGCATTGATCTCGACTTCAACGCTACGCGCCAGTTCGATCAGTTGGCTTTCACGCGCCACACTGGCGACCGGTACGCTCAGGTGCAACCCGGCGGCAACGCCGGGCAACTGGCCGACGCCCGGAATATTCTGCGGCCAGCCACCGAGCAGGACATTGCGTCGGCTCAGCGCCGCGCGGCGCATGCGTCGGATGTGCCGCTGGAAATGCCCGGCGGCCATGAACTCGGCCATCACCGCCTGGGTACTGACTTCGGAGTGACGCACATCCACCGCACGCCTTTGCGCAAATGCCTCCACCAACCCCGGCGGCAACACCAGATACCCCAGGCGCAACGCCGGGAACGCGACCTTGCCGAACGTGCCGACATACAGCACTCGCCCCTGTCGATCGAGGGCGGCCAATGGCGCCAGCGGCGCGCCGCTGTAACGATACTCGCCATCGTAATCATCCTCGACGATCCAGCCCTGCGTGCGCTCGGCCCACGCCAGCAATTCGAGGCGACGGGCCAGACTCATTACCACCCCCGTGGGGTACTGGTGGGATGGCGTGACATAGGTCAGGCGACAATCGGTCAGTCCTGCCAGTTGCTGGCAGTCGATTCCCTCGCTGTCCACCGCCACCCCATGCAGCCGGGCACCGGCCACGGCGAAGGCATGACCGGCCGCTCGATACCCGGGATTTTCAATCGCTATGCCGTCGCCCGGCGCTACCAGCAACTGTGCACAAAGGCTTATGCCCTGCTGTGCGCCACTGGTGATCACAATTTGCTCAGCCGTGCACTGCATGCCCCGTGAGCTGCGCAAATAGGCCGCGATCATCCCGCGCAACCGCGCATCGCCCGCCGGGTCGCCATAACACAACTGCTGCAAATCCGGCTTGCGCCAGAAAGCCGCGTTCAGCTTGGCCCAGACGTCAAACGGGAACAGATCGAAGGCTGGAACGCCGACCCGAAAAGCACGCGGCGGACCACTGGGTGGCAGGGCCAGATGATTGTTTTCAACCCGCTGAATTGCGTCGCTGTGGATAACTTTACTGGATGGAACCACAGGTAAATCCAGCCAATTTGTGGATAAGGCTGTGGGTAAGCTTGTTGAAAACCCTGTGGATACTTTTGTGGATAGTTTTTTTGTGGGCAATGCGCTTTGCAGCAATTGCGCGACATACGTGCCGTCTCCGACCCGGCCTTCGATGAAGCCTTCGGCGTACAACTGATCGTAGGCGCGCACCACGCTGTTGCGGGAAATCGCCAACGCCGTCGCCAGATCACGGCTGGCCGGCAGCCGCGTGCCACTGGCCAGACGCCCGTCCAGCACGCGCAGACGTAGCGCCTGATAGAGCTGGCGGCTCAAACCCTGACGGCGGTCGAGCTCGATACCGGCCGGATTGAACGGCATGGACAGCGTGGGCGACTGGGGCATGGCAATGGACCTATGAAATTGCTCATCAATGGCTCTTACAACAGACCATTAGCCTGCCTAGGATGCAGGCATTCGCCAAGGAAAATCTCTCCATGTATACGCCCCGCGCCTTTGCCATCGACGAACTGTCGCAACTGCACGAACTGATCCTCGCCAGCCGTCTCGCGATTCTGGTGAGCCACGGTGAAAACGGCCTGCAAGCCAGCCATGTACCGGTGCTGCTGCACCGCGAACAAGGCCCGAACGGCACGCTGTACGGGCACCTGGCCAAAGCCAATCCGCAGTGGAAAGACCTGCGCGACGGCGCTGAAGCGATGCTGATATTTGCCGGCCCCGACGCCTACGTCAGCCCGGGGTTTTACCCGAGCAAGGCCGAGCACGGCAAAGTCGTGCCGACCTGGAACTACGTCGCCGTGCACGCCTACGGCCACGCCGAAACCTTCAGCGACGGCGGGCGCCTGCTCGACATCGTCAGCACCCTGACCGATCGCCATGAAGCCGGTCGCGCGCAACCGTGGAAGGTCGACGATGCGCCGGCCGAATACATCGACGGCATGCTCAAGGCCATCGTCGGTTTCGCCATTCCCATCGACCGCCTCGAAGGCAAGCGCAAGCTCAGCCAGAACCGCAGCGCCGAAGACATTGCCGGCGTGCGCGAAGGCCTGGCTGCCAGCCCCGACATCGCCGACCGAACCCTCGCCCACCTGATGCGTTAAGGAAATCAGCATGAGTCAGATCCAGATCCGCCCGGTGACCGCCGGTGATCACGCCGCCTGGTTGCCGCTGTGGCAGGCCTACCTGCGCTTCTACAATACCGAGTTGCCGGACGCCGTCACGCACAGCACCTGGCAGCGTTTCCTCGACCCGAGCGAACCAACCCACGCCGCCCTCGCCTGGGCTGACGGCAAAGCAGTGGGCATGGTGCATTTCATCTATCACCGCTCCAATTGGAGCATCGAAAACTCCTGCTACTTGCAGGATCTGTTGGTGGCACCGGAGACTCGTGGCACCGGCGTCGGTCGCTTGCTGATCGAACACGTCTACGCCACCGCCAAGGCTGACGGTTGCTGCAAGGTGCATTGGCTGACTCACGAAACCAATGCCACCGCGATTCAGCTCTACGAGCGCATCGCCGAGCGCCCGGGATTCATCCAGTTTCGCAAAGCCATTTAAGGAGCCGCGTACATGACCACTGCACTTGCCGACTGGAAAGGCGTCCCCGCCCCCACCGCCACCTTGCTCGAAGGCCGGTTCATCCGCCTGGAACGCCTCGACCCGGCGCGCCACGGCGACGAGTTGTTCAACGCCCTCGAAGGCCCCGGCGCCGACCCGAAGCTGTGGGATTACTTGCCCTATGGGCCGTTCCCCGAGCGCAGCGTTTTCAATGACTGGTTGAACAACCATGCGGCCAGCAGCGATCCGTATTTCTTCAGCGTCATCGACCGCGTCACGGGCCAGGTGCAAGGCATCCTCAGCCTGATGTCGATCGTCCCGGCGCAGGGGCGCATCGAGATCGGCCACGTCACCTTCGGTGCGCCGATGCAACGTTCACCAAAGAGTACCGAAGCGGTTTACCTGTTGGCCAAATACGCCTTAGAACAGGGCTATCGTCGCCTGGAGTGGAAGTGCAACAACGGCAACGCCCGCTCCAAATACGCCGCCGAACGCCTGGGCTTCAGCTTCGAAGGCGTGTTCCGTCAGCACATGGTGGTCAAGGGCCAGAACCGCGATACCGCGTGGTATTCGATTGTGGATTCGGAGTGGCCGGCGATTGCGGCAGGTTTCGAGCAGTGGTTGAGCGATGCCAACCAGACGCCGAACGGGCAGCTCAAAGGTTTGGTCGAGTGCCGTAGTTAAATCTTCAAAGCAAAAGATCGCAGCCTGCGGCAGCTCCTACAGGGTGAACGTCAATCCCATGTAGGAGCTGCCGCAGGCTGCGATCTTTTGATCTGTTGTTTACCCCAACTTTTGCGCCAGCACCGCGATGTGTTCCGGGCCGATCCCGCAGCAACCACCCAAATGGCTGGCGCCCCGCTGCTGCCAATCCTTCGCCCAGTGCAGATACCCCGGCGGATCCAGATCGTCGCGCAACGGGTCGAGGCCGTCGTTGGCGGTCGCCTCTTTCGGTTGCGGTGGAAACGCGTTGGCATACGCGCCGATGTGAATCTGCACACCCAGACGCTCGAAGGTATCGCGCGCCGCATCAATCGCCGCACCGATCACTTCCGGCTGGCTGCAATTGAACAGCAGCGTCTCGACGCCCAATTCCGCCGCCACCGCCGCTGCTTCGGCCACCGGTTCGCCGGAACGCAGACGCGGCACCTCGTCGGTGTCTTCATCCTTCAAAGTAAACGACAGCCAGAAAGGTTTGCCGTCCTGCGGCAGACTGGCGCGAATGGAACGCGCCTCGATGATCGAGCTCTGGGTTTCCGCCAGCCACAGGTCGACATGTGGCGCCAGCCCGGTCACCAGTGGCGTCAGCAATTCGTTCACGCGTGCTGCTTCGAACAGGTCCGGGCGATAGGAACCGAACAGCGGTGGCAACGAACCGGCCACTCGCACCGCTTTGCCCGAGGCCTGCACCGCACGCTGCGCCAGCTCTCCGGCCAACGCCGCCAGTGCCTGACCTTCAGCGGCAAACCGCGCCTCGCCGATGTGAAACGGCACGACCGCATAGCTGTTGCTGGTGATCACATTGGCGCCGCTGGCGATGTAGGCGGCGTGCACCGCTTCGACCGCTTGCGGTGCTTCGATCAGGGCCAGCGCCGACCACTCGGGCTGCCGAAACGGCGCCCCGGCGCGTTGCAACTCACGGCCCATGCCGCCATCGAGAATTACCGTGCTTGCTGTGCCCATATGCTTTTCGCTCATATGCTTATGAAAATTACTCACTACCAGAGTAGTTCTTATAACTATTTAATACGCACCATTCGGTTAATAACAACCCCTTTTTTTCAGGTGTCGACTGTGAAACTTCAACCGCTACTGGCCCTGGGCCTGACGATTCTGGCCGCGTCCACTCAAGCCTTCGGCGGCGCCACACTCGATCGCGTCGAACAGAAAAAACAACTGGTCGGCGTGCTGATGGAAAGCTACCCACCCTTCTCGTTTCTCAATGAGCAGAATCAGCTCGACGGCTTCGACGTGGACGTCGCCAAAGCCGTTGCGGACAAGCTGGGGGTCAAGCTGCGCCTCGAAACGCCGTCCTGGGACGTCATTGCGGCCGGCCGCTGGAGCGGGCGCTATGACATCTGCATCTGCTCCATGACTCCGAGCAAGGCCCGCGCCGAAGTGTTCGATTTCCCGGTCGAGTACTACGCCTCGCCCGCCGTGATCGTGGTCAACGCCAAGGACGATCGCATCCACGGCGCCAAGGACCTGAGCGGCAAAAAGGTCGGCCTGACCAGCGCCAGCAGCTACGAAAGCTATCTGAACAAGAATCTGGTCATCGAAGGCGCCGAAGACACGCGCCTGGAGTACCCGTTCGAGGATGTGCAGATCGCTCCGTACGATACCGACAACGTCGCCTTCCAGGATCTGGGCCTGGGCGCCGGTGTGCGCCTGGACGCCATCCTCACCAATCTGGTGACCGCGCAGCCGCGCCTGAATCAGGATCAGCGTTTCAAACTGGCCGGCGCGCCGCTGTACTCGGAGCCGAACTCGGTGGCCATCGAAAAGGGTGATGCCGAGTGGGACGCCAAAGTGCGCGAGGTGTTTGCGCAACTCAAGCAGGACGGCACGCTGAGCAAGCTGTCGCAGAAATGGATCGGCGCCGATATCAGCCAATGACTGCCTTCCCGACACCTCCACAGCCGCCGCAACCGGTGGCTGAATCGCGCCTGCAACGGCTGCTCGGTTTCCGCACGCGCCTGTACCTGACCTGGGCGGCGATGTTCAGCCTGTTCGCCGGGTTTTTCCTCAGCTTCGATCTGAAGCTCTCGATCATCCTCGACAAGCTGCCGAATCTGCTCGGCGTGCACCTGGCGCCCAACGGCTTTCTGCAGGGCGCGGCACTGACCCTGTTTCTCTGCGCCTGCGCGATCGTCGCCTCATCCTTGCTGGGCTTCGTCACCGCTCTGGCGCGCCTGTCGAAAAGCGCCGTGGCATTCGGGATCGCCAGTTTCTACACCTCGTTCTTTCGCGGCACGCCGCTGCTGATCCAGATCCTGTTGATCTACCTCGGCCTGCCGCAACTGGGCGTGGTGCCCGGCGCGGTGGTGGCGGGGATCATTGCCCTGTCACTTAACTACGGCGCCTACCTCAGCGAAATTTTCCGCGCCGGTATCCTCGGCGTGCCCTACGGCCAACGCGAAGCTTCGCTGGCGCTGGGCATGCGCGAGAGCGTGATCTTCTGGCGCATCACCCTGCCCCAGGCGATGCGCACGATTATTCCGCCGACCACCAACCAGTTCATCTCGATGCTCAAGGACTCGTCACTGATCTCGGTGATGGGCGTCTGGGAAGTGATGTTTCTGGCGCAGTCCTACGGCCGCTCGAGCTACCGCTACATCGAGATGCTGACCACGGCGGCGATCATTTACTGGCTGATGTCGATCGGTCTGGAGCTGATCCAGGCGCGTATGGAGCGGCATTACGGCAAGGCTTATGTGCGGCGTAGCTAGGTTAATCAGCGCCTTGCGCCAGCGTCGGGTTTTAATTGATCTCTCGCCGCATCCGCACCACGCCCATTTTCAGTCCAAACGGACGAAACACCGCATTCAACGATTTCAATGTCTGATTGCCCTCGCCATGCTCGATATGCACCAGCGTGCGAACCGATATTTTGCACATCCTGGCAAACTGGGTTTGATGCAGACCGGTCACTTCCACGCGTAGACGACGAACCGCTTCACCGATCTCCAGTGTCCCTTGGGCCAGTGCCTCTTGAATGTTTTCGATGAGCACCGTGCGCTCGGCTACCGACATGCTCATTTCAGATCCCACTCTTTCAAGCGTTGCTCCAGATTTTTCAGAAGGATTCCCGGGTGGTTCATCGTTCTGTCGGGCAAACCGCTCGCCGTCAATATGTCGGGGAGCGCCGCCAGACGCTGGGCATCTTCACGCAAGCGTTCGAAAGGATGTGATGCGTCGGTCAAGCCCAGCTGCATTTAAATGCATTTAAGCAGGGATTTTATTGCTCAAAGATGCAATATATTGCACCTCGGCTAAGATGGCCCGGTGCAATATGCAACAAAATGCAGATGCGACTGTGTTTAAGATCATATGCACCAAGTAATGCTGGTCACCTTCCGACATCATTTTGTAAAACCCCATCGCTATACAGGACGGCCCGCTTATAACAAAAAGGCCCTCCACCCATGACCTTCCCGCCTCAGCGCTTGTCCCTCGCTGCCGTTCTGCTGATCACCGCCGGCACCGCCCACGGCAAGACCGTGCAGATCGACACTGCCACTACTGCCGCGCAAACCCTTGGCAGCAGTGACACGCTGACGATCTCGGCACCGGGCAGCATCACCAACAGCGGCAAGGCGGTGAGCCTGAAGGACGGCACCAGTGGCGCCGGTGTGGTCATCGATAACGCCGGGAAAATCGTTTCCAGCGGTGGCCGGGCCATCGACAGCAGTGGTGACCTGACCCAGGCGCGCAATTACCAGATCTACAACCGCAGCGGCGGGCAGATTCTCGGCGCCAACGACGCCTTGCGTATCGACAGCAACTTCGTCAGCGGCAGTCTGTTGATCGACAACAGCGGCGTGATTCGCTCGACCACCGGCCAAGGCCTGGACCTCGATGCGCTGCGCAGCGACGGGGTCAAAACCACCCTCATCAACCGCGCTGGCGGACTGATTCGTGGCGATGCCAGCGACGGCATGAAGACCGGCGCCAACGCGACGATTACCAACTACGGCGAGATCTCCACCGGCGACTCGCACAACGCCGATGAGAAGTTCGACGGCATCGACATCGACTCGGCCAGCGGTGTCAGCGTGACCAACTACGGGGTGATTTCCGGCGGCCGCCATGGCATCACCACCGACCTCGGTGCGACGCTGGTCAACTATGGGCAGATCACCGGCCGCAATGGTTCCGGATTCGGTTCCGACGGCGATGGTACGGTGATCAACCACGGGACCATCACCGGTGCTTACTCAGGCTTGCAGGCGAACGGTGACGGTGATGGCGTGGACATCGACAAGATCGCCCACATCGAAAACTACGGCACTATTCAGGGCGTCGGTGCGGGTGGCGTGGACAAGGGCGGATTCGCCAACGGCAGTGAAGGCATCGCCCTCGGCGGCGGCTACATTCTCAACGCGAACAACGCACTGATCAGCGGCGCCAACAGCGCGATTCTGGTGGACGACGGCAGCGGTGGTTCGGGGCTGGCAGCCACCACGCTGGAGAACTACGGCACCATTCAAGGCCTCGACGGCTTCGGCGTGAAGTTCGTCGGCGAATTCGCCGACAACGTGATCAACGGCGGCACCATCAGCGGCAGCAACGGCCTGGCACTCGACCTCGGTGGCGGCAACGACAGCCTGACCCTGCGCAACGGCAGTCGCTTCGTCGGCGTGGTCGATGGCGGCAGCGGGTACGACCGGGTGGTGATGGACGATGCGGCGGGCGGCAGCTTCGGCGCCAGCCGCAATTTCGAATGGCTGGAGGTCAGGCAAGGTGCGTGGACACTCACCGGCAGCGGCGATTTCAGCGATGGCGGCGCGGTGCGCAATGGCGCGACCCTGATCAACCAGGGCGGCATTGCCGGCAGCCTGACCGTAGACGCCGGCGGTGTGTATGCCGGTGGCGGCTCGGTGGGCAATCTCAACGTCAACGGCACGCTGCGTACCGACACCGGCCTGGGTCGCGCAACCATCGTCCACGACTTGAATATGGGCAGCGGCTCGACCCTCGTCTACGGCGTCAACGCCGATGGCAGCAGCGCCCCGGTTCAGGTCGGCGGCACCGCCAGCCTCAACGGTGCAACCCTGGCGGTGAACCCCGGCAGCGGCACTTATCCGTGGCAGAGCCACTACACCGTGCTGCAAGCCGCCAACGTCAACGGCACCTTCGGTAACGTCACCAGCCACTACGCGTTCCTCACGCCGACGCTGGCTTATACACCGACACAAGTCGACCTGACCTACACCCGCAATGACGTGGCCTTCAATCAGTTCGCGGCGACCGGCAACGGCAGCAACGCGGCCAACAGCCTGGCCACGATGGGCAAGAACAACGCGCTGTACAACGCCTTGCTCAACACCACCCAAAGCACGGCCGGCGCGGCGATCGAGCAACTGGCCGGCGCCAGCAACGCCAACCTGACCAGCGCCACGCTCGGCGCCAGCAGTCAGGTGGGCAACAGCATGCTGTCGGCGATGCAGCAAATGGGCGGCAGCCCGGGGTTGATGGTTGGCCTTGATCAACGCGACACCCCGGTGCTGGCGGCCAACGGCGTACCGTCGGAAGCGCGCAATCTGAATGACCCGAACGCGCGCGGACGCCTGTGGCTGCAAGCCATCGGCGGCTACGGCAAGCTCGACGGCGAGCACGGCAACAGCGGCCTGGAGCAACGCACCAAGGGCAGCGTACTGGGTGCCGACTGGGCACTGAATCCGCAGTGGCGCCTCGGCGTACTCGGCGGTTATTCAAAGACTGATCTGGACGCGACCGGCGTCGATGGCAACGTCGAGAGCTGGCACGCCGGCGTCTACGCACTGCGCCAGAGCGGCCCGTACTCCCTGCGCCTCGGCGCCGCCTACAGTGGCCATCAGGGCGAAAGCAAACGCACGGTGGCGTTCAATGGTTTCAATGATCGGCCCAAAGGCGATTACGACGCCGACAGCCAGCAAGCCTTCGCCGAACTCGGCTACACCATGGGCAGCGGTCGCCTCAACGCCGAGCCGTTCGCCAGCCTCGGCTACCAGCGCTACCACCGCGACCGTTACCAGGAAAAGGGTGGCGCCGCCGCACTGGACGTCGACAGCCAGACCCAGGACAACTTCAGCAGCACCTTCGGCCTGCGCCTGGCGCACCTGAACAGCCTCAACAACGGCATGAGCCTGACCCCGCGCATGGCCGCTGGCTGGAAACACACCTACGGCGATGTCAGCAGCTCGACGCGTCAGGCATTTGTGGTCGGCGGCAGCGCATTCAATGTCGATGGCAGTTCGCTGGATCGCGACAGCCTGATGCTCGAAGCCGGCCTGGATCTGGGGATCTCCGCACGGCATACATTGGGTGTCGGCTACAGCGGCGAGATCGGCAGCAACAGTCGCAATCACGGGTTGATCGGGCAGTGGCAGATGAGTTTCTGATCGTTGAACAGCCGGCGGCGTCTGGATCTGGTGTAGGAAAAGGCCCCGCCGGGTTCGTGTAAAACCACCGATCGCAGGACTTGCGATCCTTTTCTACGGTGAAGCTCCGATGTCGCCTGCAAGGCTGCGAGAAGCAGCCGACATCAGATTTTTTGCAGCAAAAATAGAGTGGGGTCTCCTATCCAGAGAGGCCCGACTCATGCCCGGACACTACCAGCTTCGCCCCCTCCAACTCGCCGTGGCGATTGCACTGGCAATCGGATGGAGCAACGTTTCCATCGCCCAACAGCCGGAGATTCCGGTCGTCGAAACTGCAGTAGAACCCAAGCCCAAAAAGCCGCGTAAAACAAAGCCAAAGCCGCCCGTCGAGTCGGGCGGCCTCTCCACGATTGAAGAAGTTATCAGTCCAAGTCCAGCCCAAACTGCCATCCAACCATTGGCGAGCAGCTCTTCCAGCAATGCAGAGCATCGGACACCCGATCAAGAGATGCCGGTTGAGCCTTTGCAAGACAGGCCTCTGGAGCATCTGGCAAACAGCACGAATGCTCAGAAACTCGCAAAAAGCCTTGAAGAAAAATCCGTTCCACCGCAGCAACCGCAGCAACCGCAGCAACCGCAGCAACCGCAAGAGCCTGAGACATTGCCCCAACCAGCGCAGCCCGTAACGCCTGCCTCGCCGTCAAATACCGCCATCAGCGCCCTGCTCGACGCCAGCACACCAACAGCGAGTCTGGCACTCGAACAACTTGCCGCCGGCAGCAACGCCAACCTCGCCAAAGCCACTCTGAGCAGCGCCGCTCCGGTCAGCACCAGCATGCTCTCGGCGATGCATCAGCTGAACAATCGTAACGCTGATGATCCCGGGCGAGTCTGGCTGCAAGCTCTGGGACATGGCGGCAAGGTCGATCGTGATTACGACAGTGCCCTCAAACACTCCACCCACGGTTTGGTACTGGGGGCCGACTGGCAATTCGACGAACAGTGGCATGTCGGCCTGATGGGGGCGAAAGCGCAAACCCGGCTCAATGCCCAACAGTTCGACGGTGATCTCGACAGCTGGCACCTCGGCGCCTACGCGCTGCGTCAGGACGGCCCGTTTGCCCTGCGCCTGGGGGCTTCGTACGGCAGTCATGACGGCAGTGGCAAACGTCGCGTTGCCTTCAATGGTTTCAGTGATCGCCTCAAGAGCAGCTATGACGCCAGCACCCAGCAGGTGTTTGCCGAAGTCGGCTACAACCTGGGACGTGGCAACGTCAGCTTCGAACCGTTCGCCAGTATCGGTTATCAACGCTACCAGCGTGACGGTTACACCGAGAAAGGTGGCGCTGCGGCGCTCAAGGTTCAGGGGCAGACCCGGGCGAACCCGAGCAGCACCGTCGGCCTGCGCCTGGCGAAAACCAGTCACCTGGCCAACGGCATGCAGTTGACGCCACGTCTCAGCGCCAGCGTGAAACATACCTACGGCGAGCTCGATAACGAAACGCGCCAGCAACTGGTCAAGGGTGGCAAAAGCTTTGCAGTCGCCGGGGCCGAGATGGATCGCAACGTTTTTACCCTGGATGCAGGTCTGGACCTGACGCTGTCCACTCGCAACACCCTGGGCGTCGGCATCAGCGGCGAAGCCGGCTCTGATAGCCGTAGCTACGGCGTGACGGGTCAGTGGCGCATGGCGTTCTGACACAACGCGCTTGTGTAGGAGCTGCCGCAGGCTGCGATCTTTTGACTTTGCTCTTGAAGATCAAAAGATCGCAGCCTGCGGCAGCTCCTACAGAGGACGGTAAATTGCAGGCGAAAAAAAAGGGGAGCACATGCCCCCCCGAGGTTTAAAACGTTGAATCGCGGCAGTTATCTCAGCCTTCGATCTCGATCAGGATTTCGCCAGGATTCACCCGGTCGCCCTTGGCCACATGGATGGCGGTGACCTTGCCGGCAATCGCTGCCTGAACTTCGGTTTCCATCTTCATCGCTTCGGTGATCAGCACCGCCTGACCAGCCTTGACGGTGTCGCCTTCCTTGACCAGCACATCGACGATGTTGCCCGGCATGGTAGTGCTGACGTGGCCCGGTGCCGACGCCTGCTTGCGTTTGCTGCTGCCTCCGCCGACGAATTCGTTGAGCGGTTCGAACACCACTTCTTCCGGCATGCCGTCGATGGACAGGTAGAAGTGACGCTTGCCTTCGGCCTTCACGCCGACACCGGTGATGTCGACCCGGTAGGTTTCGCCGTGGACGTCGATGACAAACTCGGTCGGCACGCCTTCGCCACCGGCCTTCGCCACACCGCCGGCCTCAGGGATCGGCAACAGCACTTCCGGAACGAGGGTGCCGGCGGCACGCTCTTCGAGGAATTTGCGGCCGATGTCCGGGAACATGGCGAAAGTCAGCACGTCCTCTTCGGACTTGGCCAGTGCACCGATATCGGCACGCAGCTTGGTCATTTCCGGCTTGAGCAGATCGGCCGGACGCACGTCGATCACTTCCTCGCTGCCGATAGCTTGGCGACGCAGTTTTTCATTCACCACTCCCGGCGCCTTGCCGTAACCGCCCTGCAGGTACAGCTTCACTTCGTTGGTGATGGTTTTGTAGCGCTCACCGGCCAGCACGTTGAAGAACGCCTGGGTGCCTACGATCTGCGAAGTCGGAGTCACCAGCGGCGGGAAACCGAGGTCTTCCCGTACACGCGGGATTTCCGCCAGCACTTCGGCCATGCGGTTCAGCGCGCCCTGCTCTTTCAACTGGTTGGCGAGGTTGGAGATCATCCCGCCCGGTACCTGGTTGACTTGCACACGGGTATCGACCGCGGTGAACTCGCTTTCGAACTGGTGGTACTTCTTACGCACGGCGTAGAAGTACAGACCGATCTCCTGCAGCAGCTCCAGGTTCAGACCGGTGTCGTACTCGGTGCCTTTGAGCGCAGCAACCATCGACTCGGTGCCCGGATGGCTGGTGCCCGAGGCGAAGCTGGAGATCGCGGTATCAATGTGATCGGCACCGTTTTCGATGGCTTTCAATTGGCACATCGCCGCCAGACCAGCCGTGTCATGCGAGTGGATAAACACTGGCAGCGACTGCTCGGCTTTCAGTGCGCGAACCAGTTCGCCGGTGGCGTACGGTGTCAGCAGACCGGCCATGTCTTTGATCGCCACCGAGTCGCAACCCATGGCTTCCATCTGCTTGGCCTGCGCCACGAACGCGTCGATGGTGTGCACCGGGCTGGTGGTATAGGCGATGGTGCCCTGTGCGTGTTTACCCGCAGCCTTCACTGCTTCGATGGCTACGCGCAGGTTACGCACGTCGTTCATTGCGTCGAAGATGCGGAAAACGTCGATGCCGTTGACCGCTGCCTTGGCAACGAAAGCTTTGACCACGTCGTCGCTGTAGTGGCGATAGCCGAGCAGGTTCTGCCCGCGCAGAAGCATTTGCAGACGGGTGTTGGGCAGCGCGGCGCGCAGTTGGCGCAGACGCTCCCACGGGTCTTCTTTCAGAAAGCGCACGCAGGCGTCGAACGTCGCACCGCCCCAGCACTCCAGCGACCAGTAGCCGACCTTATCGAGCTTGTCGCAGATCGGCAGCATGTCTTCGGTGCGCATGCGGGTAGCGAGCAACGATTGGTGAGCGTCGCGCAGGATGGTGTCGGTTACGAAAATTTTCTTGGACATTGTTGTATTCCTCACAGGCCTGCGTGGGCGGCGATGGCGGCGGCGATGGCCAGGGCCAGCTCTTCGGGTTTGCGCTTGATCGAGTAGTTGGTCAGTTCCGGGTGGCTTTCCACGAAGCTGGTATTGAACTGGCCGCTACGGAATTCCGGGTTGCGCAGGATTTCCTGGTAGTACGCGGCGGTGGTTTTCACGCCTTGCAGACGCATGTCGTCGAGGGCGCGCAGGCCCCGGTCCATCGCCTCTTCCCAGGTCAACGCCCAAACCACCAGTTTCAGGCACATCGAGTCATAGAACGGCGGAATGGTGTAGCCGGTGTAGATCGCTGTATCAGTGCGCACGCCCGGGCCGCCAGGGGCGTAGTAACGAGTGATCTTGCCGAAGCTCGGCAGGAAGTTGTTTTTCGGGTCTTCGGCGTTGATGCGGAACTGCAACGCGAAACCACGGTGCTGGATGTCTTCCTGCTTCACCGACAGCGGCAGGCCGGAGGCGATGCGGATCTGCTCACGAACAATGTCGATCCCGGTGATTTCTTCGGTGATGGTGTGCTCCACCTGCACCCGGGTGTTCATCTCCATGAAGTACACCTCGCCCTCGGCGAGCAAGAACTCCACGGTACCGGCGTTCTCGTAGCCCACAGCCTTGGCCGCACGCACCGACAGATCGCCGATGTAGGCGCGCTGTTCCGGGGTCAGTTGCGGGCTCGGGGCGATCTCGATCAGCTTCTGGTTGCGGCGCTGGATCGAGCAGTCACGCTCGAACAGGTGCACCACGTTGCCGAAGCTGTCGCCGAGGATCTGCGCTTCGATGTGCTTGGGATTGACGATGCATTTTTCCAAGAACACTTCCGCCGAACCGAAGGCCTTGGTCGCTTCGGAAATCACCCGAGGAAAGTTCTGTTCGAGTTCTTCGCGGCTGTTGCAGCGACGAATGCCGCGCCCGCCACCACCGGAGGTGGCCTTGAGCATCACCGGGTAACCGATGCGGTCGCCCTCGGTCAGGGCTTCTTCGATACCCGACACGTTGCCTTCGGTGCCCGGGGTGACCGGCACACCGGCCTTGATCATGCTGCGCCGGGCTTCGGTCTTGTCGCCCATGCGGCGAATGACTTCTGCCGACGGGCCGATGAATTTGATTCCACGTTCGGCGCAGATGTCTGCCAGCTCAGCGTTTTCCGAAAGGAAGCCGTAACCGGGATGCAATGCATCGCAACCGGTTTCCACCGCCAGATTCACCAGCTTGCGCGGGTTGAGGTAACCGGCCAGTGGCTCGGCACCGATGCTGTGGGCTTCGTCCGCACGCTTCACATGCAAGGCATGGCGGTCGGCGTCGGAAAAAATCGCTACCGAGCGAATGCCCATCTCGGCGCAGGCCCGCACGATTCGTACGGCAATCTCACCACGGTTGGCGATCAGGATCTTTTTTATCACTTGGAAATTCCCTTGAGCCGGTGGCACCACGACCTGCTAGACCCAGGTCGACGCGTGACTAAATGTTTCAATTTAGTCGCAGCCCCACACTAGCCCTCACAAGGGATTAACAAAAATGAATAAAAATTGGGTCAGGCATAAGCAAAGACTTATAGTTAAACCATCAGCCTGCCGTCAGAGCCTATAAAAAATGCGTAAGTCCTTGATGCGTATGACATTACGCCAGTTGCAGATCTTCAACGAAGTGTGTGATTTACGGTCCTACAGCCGCGCAGCCGATGAAATGTCTCTGACACAACCGGCCGTCAGCCTACAGATTCGTCAGCTGGAAGAGCTGATCGGGCAACCATTATTCGATTATGTCGGCAAAAAACTCTACATGACCGAGGCCGCCGAAGCCCTGCAGCGTGCCAGCCGGGACATCTTCGGGCGCCTGGAAAACCTCGACATGCAGCTGTCGGACATGCAGGGCTCGCTGCAGGGGCAGCTGAAACTGGCGGTGGAATCCAGCGCTAAATACTTCGTGCCGCATCTGTTCGCCGCGTTCAAGCGCCAGCATCCGGAAGTCAACCTGCAACTGACCGTGGTCAACCGCGGCCAGGTAATTCGTCGCCTCTCGGACAACCGCGATGATCTGGTGATCATGTCGATGGTGCCACAGGACATGGGCCTGGAGTTCCTGCCGTTTCTCAATAATCCGATTGTCGCTGTCGCGCGTCCGGACCATCCGTTGGCACACATGGGGCCGCTGCGCCTGCAGGATCTTGAGCCTTACACACTGCTGATCCGCGAACCGGGTTCGGGCACGCGACTGGCCTGTGAAGAGTATTTCAAGGAGAAACGCGTGCACTTCACCCAAACCCAGGAAGTGGCCTCGGCTGAAGCCCAGCGCGAATGCGTAGTGGCGGGTCTGGGCCTGGCGCTGTTGACGCGCCACGCCCTGAACCTGGAGCTGGCGACCGGCGGCCTGGTCGAGCTGCCGGTCGAAGAGTTGCCGCTGTTTCGCAGCTGGTGCCTGGTGCAAGCCAAGGCCAAACGCCTGTCACCGGTGGCGCACGCCTTCCTGGCGTTTATCCGCAGCGAACGGGTGCAGATCAGCGCGCTGGTTGAACGCTTCGACGGGAAGCTGCGGGCGCTGCCTGCCAGTAGTTGAGTTCGATGTCCTCGGGAAAATCGCTGATTTCGCTTTGAAGCTGACGAAGTTCGAAGCGATCTTCGATCGCGCGACGAAATTCCATGCGGCGCTGGTCTTCCTGCTGACGACGGGTTTTCGCGGCGCTGTTGCGTTCTTCGTAGGGCTGAGCCATTTCGAGTCTCCCAAGGCGAGTACGGGAGTTTCACGATAGGCGGGAGGGATGACGGTTTGGCTGCGCGGGGATGACAGTGCGATGAAACTTTTGAAAAGTGCGGTGCTATTGAGGACGCTTTCGCGAGCAAGCCCGCTCCCACATTTGATCTCGATATGACACAAAATCTGTGGTCACCAGAGATCCCCTGTGGGAGCGGGCTTGCTCGCGAATAAGGTCGGAACGACCTTGCTTTAATCGTCCAGGGCCTTCACGGCCTTGGGGGATAGCCGCAAGCTGCGCAGGCTGCGCTTCACGCTCTTGAGGTGATTGACCAGACTCGGCCCGCGCGCCATTGCCACGCCCATCGCCAGCACGTCGATTACCACCAGATGCGCGATTCGCGAGGTCAGCGGTGTATAGATCTCGGTGTCTTCGTGCACATCGATCGCCAGGTTGACGGTCGACAGCTCAGCCAGCGGTGTCTGGCTCGGGCACAAGGTGATCAGCGAAGCGCCGCTCTCGCGAACGAGGTTGGCGGTGATCAGCAGATCCTTGGAGCGCCCGGACTGAGAAATGCAGATCGCCACATCGGTCGGCTTCAAGGTCACCGCCGACATCGCCTGCATGTGCGGGTCGGAATACGCCGCCGCCGTCAGCAGCAGACGGAAGAACTTGTGCTGCGCATCCGCCGCCACCGCGCCGGACGCACCAAAGCCATAGAACTCGACACGCTGGGCCTGGGACATCAGCGTCACCGCGCGCTGCAACTCCACCGGATCGAGCTTCTCGCGAACCTCCATCAGGGTGTGCAACGTGGTGTCGAAAATTTTCAGGCTGTAGTCGGCGACCGAGTCGTCCTCATGGATCGCGAACTGACCGAAGCTGGCACCAGCGGCCAGGCTTTGCGCCAGTTTCAGCTTGAGATCCTGAAACCCGGAGCAGCCGATGGCCCGGCAGAAACGCACAATGGTCGGCTCGCTGATGCCGACGCTGTGGGCCAGGTCGGCCATGGAACTGTGCATCACGGCCGCAGGGTCAAGCAGCACGTGGTCGGCGACCTTGAGCTCCGACTTGCGTAACAGGTGACGTGACTGGGCGATGTGTTGCAGCAGATTCAAGGGGCTGGACTCTTCTTATGGGCAAGGATGTAGCACGCTTGTAGTTATACTACATGAATTGGCTTTTTGCCTGCTCAATGCGTAACTCCATGTCCCCGTATCAGGCGCGATGGAGTGCATGTAGCCCTTAAAGCGGATTTCCCTGTTCGCGTAAAAGCCCAGCCAGACGCTCAGCCTCCACCGGGCGACTGATCAGATACCCCTGCACTTCGTCGCAGCGTTCAGCACGTAAAAATTCCAGCTGTTCTTGCCGCTCGACGCCTTCAGCCACCACTTTCAACGACAGCCCGTGCGCCATGGCAATGATCGCCCGGGTGATCGCCGCATCCTCGCTGCCCTGCCCCAGTCCGCGAATGAACGCCTGATCGATCTTCACGTAATCCACCGGAATTCGTTTGAGGTAACTCAGCGACGAATAGCCGGTGCCGAAGTCATCGATCGCCAGCTTCACCCCCAGATCACGCAACTGCTGGAAGGTCGCGATGATGTGTTCGACGCTGTCGAGCAGTTGGCTCTCGGTGAGTTCCAGTTCGAGGTAGTGCGGCGCCAGCCCGGTTTCTTCCAGCACCTGGCGCACCAGGCTGACCAGTTTGCCCTGACGCAATTGATGCACCGACAGGTTCACCGATACCCGAATCGGCTCCAGCCCTTGCCGCTGCCACTCGCACGCCTGCCAGCAGGCCTGGCGCAGCACGAACTCGCCGATCGGGCCGATCAGTCCGGTTTCCTCGGCCAGGCCGATAAAGTCCCCCGGCGGAACCCGGCCCATGCTTGGATGATCCCAACGCACCAGCGCTTCCGCCGCATTCAGGCGCCCGGTTTGCAGGCACAGCTTCGGCTGGTAGAACACCTTGAGCTGCTTGTCTTCGATGGCTTTGCGCAGTTGGTTTTCCAGTTGCAGGCGCTCAAGGGTACTGGCCTGCAGGCTGTCGGTGTAGAACTGGAAATTGTTGCCGCCCAGATGCTTGGCGTGTTGCATGGCCATGTTCGACTGACTGACCAGCGCAGAGATTTCCCGGGCGTTGTCCGGCAGCATGCTGATGCCCATCGAGGCACTGACCACCAGTTCATGCCCTTCGACCGTCAGCGGCAGACGCAGCTTGCTCGACAGCCGCGTAGCGACCCGCGCCAGGCTCGACAGGTTGCCGTAGGCATCGAACAGCACGGCAAACTCGTCACCGGACAATCGGGCGATGGTGTCGGCCTCCGGCAAGGCGTTGACCAGGCGTCGAGCCATTTTCTGCAACAGCTGATCCGCCACCTCGTGGCCGAGGCTGTCGTTGAGCAACTTGAAGCGATCGAGATTGATGTGCAGCAGCGCCAGACTGCGGCGCCCGCCCTGACGCACGCGCTGATGGGCTTCGTGCAGGCGTTCGCGGAACAGCGAGCGATTGGCCAGCCCGGTCAGCTCATCGTAATGCGTCAAGAAGCGCATGCGCTCTTCGGATTCGCGCCGCGCAGAAAGATCGGCGAAGAAGCCGACGATATGGCTGACATTTCCTCGACTGTCGCGCACCGCGTTGAGTTGCAGCCACTGCGGATACAGCTCGCCGTTCTTGCGGGTTTCCACCAGTTCGCCCTGCCAACTGCCGTGCTGCTCCAAAGCGTGGCGGATCGAGACGTAGTGCCGCCGCGCATCACGACTGCATGGCAGTTCGACGACGTTGCGCCCGAGCATGTCTTCGATGTCATAACCGGTGACGCGGCTGAACGCCTGATTGATCGCGATCAGCGCGTAGTTCGGGTCGAGAATGACGATGCCTTCGCTGGCCGCTTCGAACACCGTGGCCGCCAGTCGCTGCTGTTCTTCGAGGCTTTTGCTCGCGCTGATGTCGCGCCGGGTGCCGACCATGCGGATCACCCGCCCACTGTCACTGCGCTCCACGGCGCGACCGCGGTCTTCGATCCACACCCAATGGCCGTCGCCGTGACGTACGCGGTATTCGATCTGATAGTCCTCGGTGCGCCCTTTCAGGTGTTCGATCAGCGCCTGCTTGAGCCCTGGCACATCCTCCGGGTGCAGGCGTGGCTTGAGGTCGCGCAGGATCGCCGTGACGTATTCAGGCGCGAGGCCGAACAACTCCTGAATCTGCGTGTGATGGACTTCGTCGGTCTGCAGGTTCCAGTCCCACAGCCCCAGCTCACTGGCCTTCAACGCCAGGGCCAGCCGGGCTTCGCTTTTGCTCAGCGCCTGATTGGCCACGTCCAGCTCGCGGCTGCGCTGGGCCACGCGGTCTTCCAGCTCGATCTGTGCTTCACGCAGTTGGCCCTCGGCACAGCGCCGCTGTTCGATCTCCTTGGCCAGCGCCTGATTGAGCTGCTCGCTGCGGTTCTGCGCTTGCTGCAGGTGTTCGATCAGGTGCTGATTCTGAAACCGTCGCAGCAAGCCACGATCAATCAGCCGATTGACCTGCCAGGCGACCACGCTCAGCGAACCGAGCAGAATCAGCCCGAGCCAGCCCCAACCGCGCGCCTGCTCATCACCGCCCCAGAACAGGTAGCCGATCGCCGGCAGCAGGCACGGCAAGGTAAAGGACAGAAACGCCGGCAGGCTGACGGCGTAGGCAACGCTGGCCGATAACGTCGCGGCACCGATCAGGCCGAACACCCAGGCTTGCTGCATGAAGTTGTCGGCGGGCACCAGCGCGATGCCGGCGCCGGCCAGGGTCAGGCCGGTCATGGTCGAGCCGAGCAGAAACATGCGGAACCAGATCGGCTGAGCCTGACGGTCCGGGATCGCCGAATCGAACGCCGCGACCTGAATCACCCGCAGTGCCACCAGCGACAACAACCAGACCAGCCAGATGCTGACCACGAAATAGCGCTGCGGGCTCCAGAGCAAAGCGGCGCAGACCAGACCATTGAGTAACATGAACATCGTCGGCAGCAGCGAGCCCTGATACAGCAGGCGCGTGCGTTCGACCGCCATTTCGACGGCGTAATGCTTGCGGATGACCCGGGGTTCCACAGAGGGGCCCGACAGGTCTGAGCTGAGGGTCTTGTGCAATGTTGTTGTTCTTATAAGAGTGAGCATGGGCCCGAAACGTGGACGGAGCATACACAAGCCAACCCCGTTGCCAAACTGCTCCAGATCATAATTTGCCGGAAACTTTCCGCCGTCCGATCACCGGCAAAACCCGCAGAGTGAGGCGGGCCGAAGCCTGTAGCCAGTGACCGACCGGTCGTCATCGACGGCGCTTTCATCGGCTAATGCAAAGCTCGGTTTGCCCGGGCCTGCGGCGCACCCTAGAATGCCCCGATGCGCGATGATCTCTCCCTTCTGCTGAACTCCCTCAACGATGCCCAACGCCAGGCTGTAGCAGCCCCCGTTGGCCGTCAGTTGGTCCTGGCCGGTGCCGGTTCCGGTAAAACCCGAGTGCTGGTGCACCGTATCGCCTGGTTGATCCAGGTCGAAAACGCCTCGCCCCACTCCATTCTGTCGGTGACCTTCACCAACAAGGCCGCTGCCGAGATGCGTCATCGCATCGAGCAGTTGCTGGGTATCAACCCGGCCGGCATGTGGGTCGGCACCTTCCACGGCCTGGCGCACCGCTTGCTGCGCGCGCACTGGCAGGAAGCCGGGTTGAGCCAGACGTTCCAGATTCTCGACAGCGACGACCAGCAGCGGCTGGTCAAGCGGGTGATCCGCGAGCTGGGACTGGACGAACAACGCTGGCCAGCCCGTCAGGCCCAGTGGTTCATCAACGGGCAGAAAGACGAAGGTCTGCGTCCGCAACACATTCAGGCTAGCGGCGACTTGTACCTGGCGACCATGCGCGGCATTTACGAAGCTTACGAGGCGGCCTGCCAGCGCGCCGGCGTCATCGACTTCTCCGAACTGCTGCTGCGCGCCCTCGACCTGTGGCGCGATCACCCGGGTCTGCTGGCGCACTATCAGAAGCGCTTCCGTCATATCCTCGTCGACGAGTTCCAGGACACCAACGCCGTGCAGTACGCCTGGTTGCGCCTACTGGGCAAGGGCGGCGACAGCCTGATGGTGGTCGGCGACGACGACCAGTCGATCTACGGCTGGCGCGGGGCGAAAATCGAGAACATTCATCAGTACTCGTCCGACTTCCCGGATTCGGTGACCATTCGCCTGGAGCAGAACTACCGCTCCACCGCCGGCATCCTCAAGGCGGCCAACGCCCTGATCGCCAACAACACCGGACGCCTCGGCAAAGAGCTGTGGACCGACGGTGGCGACGGTGAAGCGATTAACCTGTACGCCGCGTTCAACGAACACGACGAAGCACGCTACGTTGTCGAAACCATCGAAAGCGCGCTGAAAACCGGCTTGGCCCGTAGCGATATCGCAATTCTCTACCGCTCCAACGCCCAATCGCGCGTTCTCGAAGAAGCCTTACTGCGCGAACGCATTCCGTACCGCATCTATGGCGGCCAGCGCTTCTTCGAACGCGCGGAAATCAAGAACGCCATGGCTTACCTGCGCCTGCTCGAAGGCCGAGGCAACGATGCCGCGCTGGAGCGGGTCATCAACGTCCCGGCCCGTGGCATTGGCGAGAAAACCGTCGAGGCGATCCGCGACCATGCTCGCCACAGCGATGTATCGATGTGGGAAGCGATGCGCCAACTGGTCGCCAATAAAGGCCTGACCGGTCGCGCTGCCGGCGCCCTGGGTGCGTTTATCGAGCTGATCGAGAACCTTGCCGCCAAGTGCATGGAGATGCCGCTGCACTTGATGACCCAGACCGTCATCGAGCAATCGGGACTGATCGCCTATCACGAAGCGGAAAAAGGCGAGAAAGGCCAGGCCCGGGTGGAAAACCTTGAGGAGCTGGTCAGCGCCGCGCGCAACTTCGAGAACACCGAAGAAGACGAAGAGCTGACGCCGCTGGCGGCGTTCCTCGGCCACGCTTCGCTGGAGGCCGGCGACACTCAAGCCGACGAGCACGAAGACAGCATTCAGCTGATGACCCTGCACAGCGCCAAAGGCCTGGAATTCCCTTACGTGTTCCTGGTGGGCATGGAAGAAGGCCTGTTCCCGCACAAGATGAGCCTGGAAGAACCGGGTCGTCTGGAAGAAGAGCGCCGCCTGGCCTATGTGGGCATCACCCGTGCCATGCAGAATCTGGTGATGACCTATGCTGAAACCCGGCGCCTGTACGGCAGCGAAACCTACAACAAGGTCTCGCGTTTCGTCCGTGAAGTGCCGAAGGGGCTGATTCAGGAAGTGCGCCTGTCGAACAGTGTCAGCCGACCGTTCGGCGGCAACCAGTCGATGAGCGGCAGCAATCTGTTCAGCGGTAGCGAGATCCCGGAAACCGGCTTCAGCCTCGGTCAGGCGGTACGACATTCGATCTTCGGCGACGGCGTGATCCTCAACTTCGAAGGTTCCGGCGCGCAGGCGCGGGTGCAGGTGAACTTCAGCGAAGGCAGCAAGTGGCTGATGCTGGGATACGCGAAGCTGGAAGCCATTTAACGCCTTGCTCGATTGCTTCTATAGGAGTGAGCCTGCTCGCGATAGCGATTTATCATTCAATATATTTATTGTCTGACACGCCCTCATCGCGAGCAGGCTCACTCCTACAAGGCTTTGTGTCGGCTCATCTTTAAGGATATTTCCATGGGCTCAGGCTTCTTTTCTTCCTGGACATTCTGGGCCCTGCTCTCGGCGACTTTCGCCGCGCTGACGGCGATCTTCGCCAAGATCGGCATCGAAAACGTCAATTCCGACTTCGCTACCCTGCTGCGCACCATCGTGGTCCTGGTCAGCCTGGCCTTGATTTTGTACGCGACGGGCCAATATCAGTCATTGGGATCAATTTCCGCCAAGAGCTACTTGTTCCTGCTGTTATCTGGCCTGGGTACCGGCGCATCGTGGCTGTGTTACTTCCGCGCGCTGAAAGTCGGCCCGGCTTCGCTGGTCGCGCCAGTGGACAAGCTCAGCGTGGTACTGGTGGCGGTGCTCGGCGTGATCCTGCTGGGCGAGAAACTCGACCTGCGCCAATGGGGCGGCATCGGCCTGATCACCGCCGGTGTGGTAATGCTGGCGTTGCGTCGATAAGCAGGTTTCCCGCTGAACCTATCCCATTTTCCTACAGACAAAAGTACATGGCCTTATTGCTTCGATGGAGCTGAACCTAAGCTGTCAGGCAAAAGCCCGAAACACTCTCTCGCTAGCCAGTAACACTTCAGCTGTGCAACATGGCGCGCGTGTCTCCACAAACGGGAATTCCCTTTATGAAACGTTTTCTTAGCATCGCCATGGCGTTGTGCATCGGCCTGACGATGAGCCTCGACGCCAACGCCAAGCGCTTTGGTGGTGGCAAAAGCGCCGGCGCTGCGCCGACGCACCAGACCAGCCAGATGGCTCCTTCTTCCCCAGGCATGGGCGGCGCAGCAGCGACCGCTGGTGCAGCCGGCGCTGCCGGTGCCGCGGCCAAGGCCGGTGGCGCTTCGAAATGGCTCGGCCCTCTGGCCGGTATCGCCGCCGGTGGCCTGCTCGCTTCCATGTTCATGGGCGGCGGTTTCCAGGGCATGCAGATCTTCGACATCCTGATCATGGCCGTGATCGCGTTCGTGATCTTCCGCTTCATCGCTGCGCGTCGACGCAAGCAGCAGGAGCATCTGGCTCCGGCCGGCGCGCCGATGCAGCGTGAAGTGTTCGAGCAGAAGCCTGCCGCCATGGGTTCGATCTTCGGTGGTTCGGCCGCGCCGGTTGCCGCTCGTCCGGTGATCAACGCACCGGCCTGGTTCAACGAGCAGAACTTCCTTGCCGCTGCGCGCAGCCACTTCCAGTCGCTGCAGCAGCACTGGGACGCCAACGAAATGGACAAGATTGCTGAGTTCGTGACCCCGCAGATGCTCGACTTCCTCAAGCGTGAGCGTGCGGACCTGGGCGACGGCTTCCAGTCGACCTACATCGACAACCTGCAGGTGCAGCTGGACGGCGTGGATGATCGTGCCGACAAGACCATCGCTACCCTGACCTTCAGCGGCGTGTCGAAGACCTCGCGTTTCGACCAGGGCGAAGTGTTCAGCGAAAGCTGGAACATGGAACGTCCGCAGGGCGAAAACCAGCCTTGGCTGGTGGCCGGTATCCGCCAGAACGGCTGATCCCCTGCGCGTTACGCATGTGGTAATAAAAACCCCGGCCTCGGCCGGGGTTTTCTATTTCGCAGTTGCATCTATAGCGAGCTACTGTATAAACCGGCCCATATAAACCGCGCCATTCAAGCAAGAGGATCCCGGACGTGGAAGAAATCATCGAACAACTGCGCGAAGCCAACGAACCCGTACCGGTTCCCCTGGAGTTGCCCGACGAAGACCAATTGGTGGAAATCGAAGAAGAACTCTTCATCAACATCCCGTTCGTCTTCAAAGAGTTTCTGCTGACCGTCAGCGACGTGGTGTACGGCAGCCTCGAGCCGGTGACCGTCACCGACCCGCAATCACACACTTACCTGCCGGATGTCGCGGCCAACGCCTGGGATGCTGGCGTACCGCGCGACCTGATCCCGATCTGCCAGGACGGCGACAACTACTACTGCGTCGAAGAAGACGGCACCGTGGTGCTGTGGTCCGGCGAAGAAGAGCTGATCACCGAAGAGTCCTGGGAGTCGGTGTGGCATTGGGCGCGGGATGTCTGGCTGGAGAGCTGATTAGCCGGATGCCCGGGCCGGTCAGTGCCCCGACGACTCCTTGTGGTTGTCGAGGGTTTCCAGCAGGGCCACCTGCATCCGCGTGTGCACGCGGATGAACCAGCGCCAGAGCAGCGCCGCCACGGCGGCCGCGACCACGGCGACCAGCACCAGCAACTTGTTGGTCGGCAGGATACTGGCCGACAAGGCTGCCAACAGCAGGAAGATCACCAGCAGCGAGAGGATCGGGATCACTTCGGAGATCACCCGACGCACTCGCTGCGTGTGACGCCCGGCCATCTCCGGCTTCACACCCATCTCCGCCAACAGCATCGACAACGCCTTGAGCTTGCGATACGCCGCAATCAGGAACGGCAGCGACAGCAGCAGCGCCCCGCCCCAGATCAACGCCTTCTGCCAGCTCGGATCAGTGATCCAGTCCTGCATCCACACCGACAACCGTCCGGCGAAGAACGCACCGCTGAAGAAGATCGCGATCACCAGCGCCAGATTGACCCCGACCTGCAACAGGATCCGCCGGATCATCGCCGCCAGCATCGCGCCCTCGCCTTGCGGCTGAATACTGCGCAGCCATTCGCCATACATGCCGAACACCCGGCCCAGACGCTTGGGCACTGCCGCCGAGAGCTTGATCGACAGCGGATCGGCCGCACGGATCAGATACGGCGTCAGCAGCGTGGTGATCACCGACACCGCCACCGCGACGGGATACAGAAAGTTGCTGGTGACCTGCAGCGTCATCCCGAGCGCGGCAATGATGAAGGAAAATTCGCCAATCTGTGACAGCCCCATCCCCACACGCAGTGAGGTGCGTCCGTCATTGCCGGCGATAAACGCCCCGAGGCCGCAGGACAACATCTTGCCGAGCACCACCGCCACGGTAATGACTGCAATCGGCCACGCGTATTGCAGCAGGATCATAGGATCGAGCATCAGGCCGATGGCGACGAAGAAGATTGCACTGAACAGGTCGCGAACCGGCTCGATCAGCCGTTCGATCTTCAGCAGCTGCCGCGACTCGGCCATGATCGCGCCGATCAGGAAGGCGCCGAGCACCATGCTGTATTCGAGCTTGACCACCAGCAGGCAGAAGCCGAAACACAAGCCCAGCACGGTAATCAGCAGCATCTCGTTGCTTTCGAATTTGGCGACATACGCCAGCAGACGCGGTACCAGCAAAATGCCGACCACCAGCGCGACGATCATGAACAGCGACAGTTTGCCGACCGTGGAGAACACTTCGCCGGAGCTGACCGTGCCGCTGACCGCGATGCTCGACAGCAAGGCGATGATGCCAATGCCGAGGATGTCCTCGACGATCAGTACGCCGAAGATCAGTTGCGCAAAGCGCTCGTTCTTCATCTTCAGGTCGTTGAGCGCCTTGACGATGATGGTGGTTGAGGAGATGGCGAGGATTGCGCCGAGGAACAGCGAGTCCATGGTGTTCCAGTCGAACCAGCGGCCGATTTCGTAGCCAATCCAGATCATCAGGACGATTTCAAGGAACGCTGCGATAAACGCCGTGGCCCCGACCTTGAACAACTTGCGCAGACTGAATTCCAGCCCGAGGCAGAACATCAGGAAGATCACCCCCAGCTCGGCGAGGGTCTTGATGGTTTCTTCGTCGTGGATCAGGCCGAACGGCGGTGTGTGCGGGCCGATGATGAAACCGGCGACGATGTAACCGAGCACCACCGGCTGCTTGAAGCGGTGAAACAGCACGGTGACCACACCTGCGACCAACATGATCACTGCCAGGTCCTGAATAAAGCTGATGGCATGCATGGTGTGGGCTCCTTGTATGACGTGACCCGCCGTCAGACTTCAGAAAGGTCTGAGCGAGCTGGGTAAAAATCCGCTTTTCGTGTAGGAATTGCCCTTGGGCAGGGCCTTTTGCAGGTTAACACCGCGACTTCCGGCTGGAAGGCGGTGCAATATAAGGAAACAGATCGGTCGCGGCGTGACGGCAGCCAGTCGTCTGGCGTCCCGATAACGGTGTTTTTGAAAAAACCACCAGGCACCCGCAGAGGTGCGTCCAGCCATCCAGCCTTGATCCGTGAGAACGTTATGGAACCCGGAAACGCCCAACTGTCGATGACGGTATTGATGACCCCCGACATGGCCAACTTCTCTGGCAATGTCCACGGCGGTACCCTGCTCAAATACCTCGACGAAGTGGCCTACGCCTGTGCGAGCCGCTATGCCGGCCGCTACGTGGTAACGCTGTCGGTGGATCAGGTGATTTTCCGCGAGCCGATCCATGTCGGCGAACTGGTGACCTTCCTCGCGTCGGTCAACTACACCGGCAACACCTCGATGGAAGTCGGCATCAAAGTGGTGACCGAAAACATCCGCGAGCGCTCGGTACGCCACACCAACAGCTGCTTCTTCACCATGGTTGCGGTGGATGACCAGCGTAAACCGGCCCCCGTGCCGCCGCTGCAACCGCAGAACAGCGAAGACAAGCGCCGCTACATGCAGGCGCAGCAGCGTCGGCAGATTCGTCAGGAGCTGGAAAAGCGTTATCAGGAGATCAAGGGCGACGCCTGATCAGCCCTTTGGAATGATGTCGCTTTACAGATAGCCTTCGCGAGCAAGCCCGCTCCCACATTGAATCGCAGTCCTCCCATGAGAACGCGGTCGAAGGTGGGAGCGGGCTTGCTCGCGAATGGGTGTAACGCGGTCTTACAGGCTGATCGCCGTCGCCTCGAACTTCACCCGCGGATGCGCAATCCGGTCCTGCGCTCGCACCAGTTGCAGCTCGTAACTGGCACACGCCTGGGTTTCCAGCAGCACCTCATGCACCGCCGCTGCGGTGAACTCAAACGCCGCCACCAGACTGTCGCCGAGCAGTACCCGCGCGAGGAACAGCCCAGACGTCAGATCGCCGACACCCACCGGCTGACGCGGAAACGCCAGCAGCGGACGGCGCAGGTGCCAGCTTTCGTCTGCGGTCACCAACAACATCTCGAAACCGTCCGCCGGCTTGCCCGGATAATCCAGATGCTTGACCAGCACCGCTTTCGGCCCACGCGCCAGCAGCGCCCGAGCCATCGCCAGGCAGTCGAACAGCGACTGCGGCTTGCGCCCGGAGAAGCTGTCCAGCTCCAGTTGGTTCGGGCACATGATGTCCGCCACCGCAGCGGCTTCCTCCAGCAGGAAATCGCTGACTTCGGCCGGCACACTGCAGCCCTTCTCCGGATGGCCCATCACCGGGTCGCACAGGTACAACGCCTTCGGATTGACCGATTTGATGCGCTCGACGCCACTGAGAATCGCCCGGCCCTGCGCCGCGCTGCCCAGATAACCGGAAAGCACAGCGTCGCAGTTGCCCAGCTCGCCAATGGCGGCAATGCCTTCGACCAGTTCGGGGATCTGGTGCGGCGCCAGCACTTCACCGGCCCACTGCCCGTACTGGGTGTGATTGGAAAACTGCACGGTGTTGAGCGGCCAGACATTCACCCCGACCCGCTGCATCGGAAACACGGCGGCGCTGTTGCCGGCGTGGCCGAAGACCACATGGGACTGAATGGCGAGCAGATGAGGCGTACGTTTCATTCGGGTTATTCCGTAAAACGATTGAAATTCAAGCCGCGCAGTATGCGACGAAACACAGCCTGTACGACAGACCGGCGACGCAGTTAAGCTGAGCTTATCTTTTGGAGTTTCCTGTTGATGCTGACCCTCGAAAACATCTTCGTGCTGATGCTGTTCGCCGCTGCCGGCGCATGGTTATGGCACAACCACGGCTTGCGCGAGCGGGCGCTGGAGCGGGTCAAGCAGCATTGCATCAACGTCGGCGTCGAACTGCTGGACGGTAACGTCGCGTTGAAAAAAATCGGTTTGATCAAGGATGCCAGCGGGCGGCGGCGCCTGGCCCGGGTCTATAACTTCGAGTTCACCGTGACCGGCGAAACCCGGCACAACGGCACCATCACCCAGTTTGGCGCACACAGCGCGCAGATCGAACTGGCGCCCTACCCGGCGCCGTTCGACGACACGCCGCCGGTGGTCGAAGTTACCCGCCCACGGGCCGAAGTGATCGAACTGAGCCAGTGGCGGCAGGAACACAACAAGTGGAAGCCTTGAGCTAACCCGCCTGCACCCGGCATTGCGTCAGGCCTGACTGCAAAGCATCGATACGTTGTGCATCGGCAAAGATCAGCTCTATACGTGAATCCCGTCGCCACTCACTCGGTTGCCAATCCAGTTCGGCGTTATCCACCGCATTGGCCGACACCCAGCCCTCGGCGCTGTGGATAACCAGTTTGGCCCGCCGCCAGTCCAGTCTCTGCAGCCATTGGCTCAGACGTTGCGTATCGAACGTCTGTCCAGGGTGCCAACGCCAGCCGATGCTCCAACCGCCCTCCTGTGCCTGACTCAGGCAGATCGGCGATGCCGGGTCGCTCCAGATCGCCGGAATCGATCCCGATCCCTCGGGCACAACAAGGTTATCCACCGCAGCCCCCGCTTGCGCAGCCACACCCGGCAGCTCGCTCAACGGCAGTTGCGCCTGCTGCGTCCAGATCATTTTGACTGCCGGCAAACGCTCGACGATGGTCTGCCGTGCAGCCTCATCCAGACTTTCTGCCTTGTTCAGCAACAGCAGGCCGGCGCTGGCCAAAGCCTCCTGCTGAGCGGTCGGCAAGGCTTTCCCGGCGGCCAGCGCCTGGGCATCCAGCACTAACACGCAGGGCTGCAGCGCCAGCACACCCAACCACGGCGCCTCGCCTAACTGCTTGAGCAATTGCGCCGGATGGCCCAGTCCGGACGGCTCGATGAACAGTCGATCCGGCCTTGCCTTGCGCAGCAAACGGCCGAGGCCGATCTGAAACGGCGCACCGTTCACGCAACACAGGCACCCTCCGGCGACTTCGCCCAGTGCGATACCATCGGCGTCGCGGGTCAGCAACGCAGCATCGAGGCCGATCTGACCGAACTCGTTGATCAGCACCGCCCAGCGCTCGCCGTCCGGCCGTTGGGCCATGAGTTGGCGAATCAGGCTGGTCTTGCCAGCGCCCAAAGGGCCGGCGATGACATGGGTAGGAATGTTCTGCAACATGACTGGGCGTTTTCTGAGGGGATTGGACATGCGTTGGATGGGATGGTCGTTGCTGTTGATGCTGCTGTCGAGCGAAGCATGGGCCCAGGCTTGCGTGGTACACAGCCAGGGCGAGCGACTCGACGTCAAAGTCTGCCAGCAGAACCGCAATATTCCCGAGAAGCTGTTCAGCGACGGCTTCTGCCAACCGACCCTGGCCGGGCAGAAAGTCGAGGTGCAGTACGTCGATCAATGCCCGAGCGGCGCGTTCGGCGTGTGCAGCAACGCGCAAGTCGCCAATATGCCCTATCGCCAGGATATCCACTATTACGGCGTCGCCTCCGACGCGGCGTATTTGCAGCCGTACTGCGAAGGCCAGAGCCAGGGCAAGTGGCTCAAACCTTGAGCCGTCAGCCGAGCCAGTCGAGGGTCAGCAGCAGACGTCGCTCACCCGGCGCCGGTTGCGGGGAGCGATGAATCAGGCCGAAGCCTTCGTTGCCGTGCCACTTCTCACCTTTCAATAACGCCACGTCACCACGCTTGAGTTGCTGGATTTGACTCATGCCGTGTGGCTCAGCGTTGGCCTGGCCCAACTGCTCGCGATCCATCACCCCTTCCTTGAGCCATTGGCTGCCAATTCCGGCATAGGTGGTTATCAAGCGCACCGGCACATGATCGACATGGAAGCGTGGGCACATGGCTTTGTCCAACACCCGCAGGCGCAAACCGATGCGGAGAGCACCCAGCAGACAGGCGAAGGCACTCACCAGCCATTGCAGGTCCGCGATGAAGCCCTCGTAGCCTTGCAGATCACGGAACCCGGCGGCCAGTCCTTGCAGATCAGGGTCGGCGTCTTCATTCGGCAATTCGATGCACAGCGATTCCGCCAAAGGCTCGTTGAGCGAGAGCAGCAACTCTGCGAAATCGGCGATGTGCAGCGGCAGTTGGCGCTGCCAGACCGCGAGATTGACGTCGTCTTCGAGGATTCGCGTCAGCGTTTTCGGCGTCACCCCCTGATGCTGATGGCGCGCCCGGTTTTGCTGCAGTTTGAGCGCAAGCATCAGGCGGCCTCTTCGTGCCAAGGGCCGAACGGGTCCGGCAGCCTGCGCCAACCATCTGCGCCAATGGCCATTTCTTCATCAGTCAGCAGGCAGGCGTCGAGCTCCGACTTGAGCTGTACGAAGTCGATGTTCTGGCCGATGAATACCAGCTCCTGACGACAATCTCCAACGCTCGGTGTCCAGTTCTCCATGATCGCTGCGGTACTTTCCTGATCCTGCGGCCATTGGTTTTTCGGCACGAAACGCCACCAGCGACCGGCGAAACCATGGCGCATCAAACCGCCGGCCTGCGACCAACTGCCTGCGTCGGAGGGTTTGCTGGCGAGCCAGAAGAAGCCTTTGGAGCGCAGCAGTTTGCCGTTCGGCCATGGACGATCGATGAAGTCGAAAAAGCGCTGCGGATGGAACGGACGGCGTGCGCGGTAGGCCGTCGAGGCGATACCGTATTCCGTGGTTTCCGGCACGTGCTCACCGCGCAATTCCTGCAACCAGCCTGGGGCCTGAGCGGCTTTCTCGAAATCGAAACGCCCGGTGTTGAGGATTTTCTCCAGCGGCACCTCGCCCATCACCATCGGGATGATCTCCGCTTGGGCGTTGAGACGCTTGAGGATGGCCATCAGCTCTTCGCGCTCCTGGCGGCTGATGAGGTCGATCTTGCTGATCAGCAGTACATCGGCGAACTCGATTTGTTCGATCAGCAGATCGGTGATCGAGCGTTCATCTGCATCGCCCAGGGTCTCGCCTCGGGAAGCCAGACTCTCGGCGGCCTGGTAGTCGAGGAGGAAATTCACGCCGTCGACTACCGTGACCATGGTGTCGAGCCGTGCGACGTCGGCGAGGCTCTGGCCCTGCTCGTCACGGAAGGTGAACGTTTCGGCGACCGGTAGCGGCTCGGAAATACCGGTAGATTCGATGAGCAAGTAATCGAATCTTCCTTCGCGGGCGAGTTTGCTGACTTCTTCGAGCAGGTCCTCGCGTAACGTACAGCAGATACAACCGTTGCTCATCTCCACCAGTTTTTCTTCCGCACGGTTAAGGCTGACATCTCGCTGGACTTCGCTGCCATCAATGTTGATCTCGCTCATATCGTTAACGATGACCGCAACGCGCAAACCTTCTCGATTACGTAGTACGTAATTCAAAAGTGTACTTTTTCCGGCGCCGAGAAAGCCAGATAGAACGGTCACGGGAAGTGGAGATGACATTGGATAATCCTCATCAGGTTGTGGCCGATGTGCGTTTTGGCCTGTTTTGGCGTAGCTCACCGCGTACTTGAGCTTCAAAACAGCGCTTTGGCAGAAGCAGACGCTTGCAATCGGCGAGCTCAGGCTCAATTCAGATTTATGTTATAGTATAACAATATAAATTAGCCAGCCCCGCTCTTGCCCAAACCGATAAAGCGCTGGAAGCTGCACGCAAACTGCCCATCGGATACCGAGATGAAAATTGCCCTGAAATGCTCGCTGCTGAGTCTCGCGTTGCTATCGTGGGCCAACGCATGGGGACAAATTCCTGCACTCGCCAACTGCACACGCAGCGCCAATCTGCTGGCCTGCATCGATGCGCAGGGCAATACCTACAGCGTAAACACGGTGGGCAGCACGATTTACCTGCGTGGCTTTGAAAAGGACGGCAATCGCTACTGGGCACAGACCAACAGTCGTTTCGGCCAGCTGACGTTCTTCACCGGGCTCGCCTCTGACGGCGAAGCCTGGGTTGGCTACACCCGTCGCGTTGGCTGGACGACAATCAATCGCTTTTCCAGCTCTGGCGGCAGCAGCGCCAAGTTCACCTGCAGTCGGATCACCGGCTGCTAAACCTGCGCTTCTTACTGCTCCTGCTGCCAGGCGATGTAGCTATCTACTGGCGGATTCTTCTGGAAGTAACGCTGCAGCCCTTCGAATAAACCATCCGCCACGGCCTGCTGATGTCGAGGCGTGACCAGGCGCTGGCTGTCACGGGCGTTGGAAATGAAGCCGGTTTCCACCAGAATCGACGGCACGTCCGGCGACTTCAGCACGGCAAACCCTGCCTGCTCCACGCGCTTCTGATGCAGCGTGGTAATGCCCGCCAGACTGCCGAGAACGGTGCTGCCGAGTTGCAAACTGGCGGCAATGGTGGCGTTCATCGACATGTCGAGAATCACGCCGGCGAGCATCGGATCCTTGTCCTTAAGGTTGAGCAGACTGGTCGCGCCCAGCAGATCCGCGCCGTTCTCCCGCTGTGCCATGAAGCGTGCAGTTGCTGACGTCGCACCACCTTCAGACAAGCAATACACAGATGCTCCCGTCGCGGTAAGACGCGGCGCCGCATCGGCGTGCACCGAAATAAACATGTCGGCCTTGTGCTGACGTGCGATGTCCACACGCTTGCGCAGCGGCACGAAGAAGTCGTCATTGCGCACCAGTTTGACGTCGAAGCCTTTCTCTTTTTTCAGGCGTTTGGCGAGCAACTGAGCGATGGCAAGAACCACATCCTTTTCCCGCTCACCCCTGGCGCCAACCGCACCTGGGTCTTTTCCGCCGTGCCCGGGATCAACGACAACGATGATGTCGCGCTTGGGGTGAGCCTGATTCGAGGGTGTTTCACGTGGAACCATTGCCGGACTTGATGCCTGTTTGGCGTTTACCAGATCAAGCACCAAGCGGTGCCCCTGGCCATCTTGAGGCGCCAAAAGGAAGCTGCTCAATAGCACCGGATGGTTCAGATCGAGAACGATCCGTGTATCACCCTGACCAAAGCGCCCTGATCGAATCGAATGAATAGCTGTATCGGCAAGCGTCAATTGACTGAAATCGCCATTCAAACTCGCCCCGGAAAGGTCGATGATCAAGCGTTCTGGAGCGCTCAGGGAGAAGGTTTTGTAGCGCACCGGACCGCTCAGATCGAACACCAATCTGAGCTTGTCATCCGAACGCCAGAGGCGTGCATTGCGAATTTGTATAGCCGAAACGGTGAAGGGAAAAGCCAAAGCCGTGCTGGCCACAAGCAGGTTGAGCAGATGACGTCGGTGCATATGAAAGCCTGTTCATGAAAAAGGCATCGTGATTTGAATTGTTATAATGTAACATCTAATTCAATCAACACGATGGTTTCGAACATGAATTCGCTGACACTTCCGGATATTGCGACTCAAGCCGCTCGGCAGGCGTTACCGCTTGATTGGGTGGGAATGTGCGGCATTGCTCTGCCTGTTTTATTAGGAGGCCAACGTCTGAGCGCAAAAGCTGATGCAGGCGTAAGTCTCGATGATGGCGAGGCGCGCGGCATTCACATGTCGCGGCTATATCTCGCACTGGCGGCACTTGAGCGGCAGGACCTCTCTCCCTCCCTATTGCGCCAGGTTCTCGAGGAATTTCTGGTCAGCCATGACGGTTTATCCAACAGCGCCTACCTGAAAATCCACTGCGAAGTGCTGCTGAAAAGGCCTGCGTTAGTCAGCCCTCTAGCGGGTTGGAAGAGCTACCCAGTGAGCATTTCAGCGAGTCTGAAAAACCAAATGTTCCACGTGGAACTTAAAATCGAGGTGCCCTACTCCTCAACTTGCCCCTGCTCAGCAGCGCTGGCGCGACAGTTGATTCAGCAGCAATTCATCGATGACTTCGCCAACAAGCCACTGCAACATGCCGAAGTTTTGGCTTGGCTAGGATCAAACCAAGGCATTGTCGCCACCCCGCACAGCCAACGCAGCACCGCGCAATTGCATATGCACCTTGACGAGTTCATCGACGAGCTTCCCCTGAGTGTGATCATCAATGACGCCGAAGCGGCGATCGGCACCGCCGTGCAAACCGCCGTGAAACGCGCCGACGAGCAAGCCTTCGCGTTGGCCAATGGACAGAACCTGATGTTCTGCGAAGACGCCGCGCGACGACTTAATCTGGCCCTGCGTCGCTCCCCCGGGGTGAGTGGATTCCACCTGCGAGTGATCCATGCTGAAAGCCTGCACGCCCACGACGCTGTCGCTGAAAGCCACTGGCATCGAGAACTCGCATGATCCGTTGCCACACCCTGAGTTGGGGCGCACCCGGCCAACCACTGACTTCGCCACTGACCCTATCGCTGGAACACGGCAGCCTCAGCGCCATCATCGGCGCCAACGGCTGCGGTAAAAGCAGCCTGCTGAAAGTCATCGCCGGTTTGCAGAAGCCGTTATCGGGAAAGGTCGCACTGGGTGTTCCACGTCAGGGCGGTTTGGCGTTCCTGCCGCAACAGCAACACCTCGACCGGCAGTTCCCCATCAGCCTCGAAGAACTGGTAGCCGCGGGTTTCTGGGGGCGTCGATTGTCGACGCAACTGCGCGCACAACGACTCGGTAACGCACTGGAAAACTGGCACTTGAGTGGATTGGAAAAGCGTCCGCTGATGGCCCTTTCCGGTGGCGAGTTGCAGCGCGCCCTGCTCGCCCGCTTGAGTCTGACCGACGCCCAATTGCTGCTGCTCGACGAACCCCACGCAGCTCTCGATGAACTGGGCCAGCAGTTACTCTGGCAACACATCCATGCCTGGCACTCCGAAGGACGAACATTGCTGATGGTCTGCCATGACCTCGCCGCCGTCCGCCAACACATCCCGCAGACACTGCTGATCAAAAACCGCGAATGCGTGTTCGGCCCCAGTGCCGAACTGATCCAGCAAACACCCAATATGCAGGTGGCCTGATGCTCACCGTCGCCCACCTCTGGCAACCGTTCAGCGAGTTCGTGTTCATGCGCCGAGCGCTGCTCGGCGGACTGGTATTGGCCTGTAGCACAGCGCCACTCGGCATTTTTCTGATCCTGCGGCGCATGAGCCTGATCGGTGACGCCGTTGCCCACGGTATCCTTCCCGGCGCGGCATTGGGCTTCTGGCTCGCCGGTTTGAGTCTGCCCGCGTTGACCTTCGGTGGTCTGGGTGCCGGGCTGGGCATGGCCGGACTGGCCGCCTGGATCACCCGTCGCACCGGTCTGCGCGAAGACGCCAGCCTCGCGGCGATCTATCCGATCTCACTCGCCAGCGGCGTGCTGATTCTTGGCATCGCCGGCAAGCGCCTGGACCTGCTGCACTTGCTGTTCGGCTCAGCGCTCGCCGTCGACGGTCCGACCCTCAATGGAATGTTGTGGGTGTCGGGACTGAGTTTGGTCGCCATGGCCTTGATCTACAAACCACTGCTGCTCGATACCCTCGATCCTCTATTCCTGCAAACCGTCAGCCGCCTCGGCCCTCTCGCCCACGGTGTGTTCCTGACCTTGGTAGTGCTCAACCTGGTGATTGGTTTCCAGGCCATCGGCGCCTTGATGGTCGTCGGCCTGATGATGCTGCCCGCCGCCGCTTCACGGTTCTGGAGTCGTCGCCTGCCGAGCCTGATTGCCATCTCGGCGCTTATCGGCTGCCTCTCGGTGTGGTGCGGATTGTTGATCTCGTTCTACTACTCGCTGCCCAGCGGTCCGGCGATCGTGCTGGTCGCGGGTATCAGTTATCTGCTGTCCGTGGTATTCGGGCCGGTGCACGGCTTGTTGCGCCGCCCGCCTTTGCTCACATCCCAATGAGGTGTTTCCCGATGCGCGCTCTACTCGTGTTGTTCAGCTTGCTGCTATCGATGTCGTTGTCGGCGGCGGAAAAATTGCCGGTGGTTACCAGCTTCAGCATCCTCGCCGACATGGTTCACCAGGTGGGTGGCGAGCATATCCAGATCACCAACATGGTCGGCCCGGACGCCGACGCACACACCTATGAACCGACGCCTGATGATGCCAAAGCGCTGCTCAAAGCCAAACTGATTATCAAGAACGGATTGGGTTTCGAGCCTTGGCTTGATCGTCTGGTAACCAGCACCGAGACCAGAGCCCCCGTCATCAGTGCCAGTCATGGCGTGATTCCACGCTCGCTGGAGGAAGACGGCGAGACCATTCCCGACCCGCACGCCTGGCACAACCTGGCCAACACCGAGCTGTACATCGCCAACATCACCAAGGCGCTGATCGCTGCCGACCCGGCGAACAAGGCCGACTACCAACGCAATAGCCAGGCCTATCTGAAACAGATCTACGCCCTGCTCGCCGAAGCCAAGGCCAAGCTCGGTTCACTGCCGCCAGGCAATCGCAAGATCGTCACCAGCCACGATGCCTTCGGTTATCTCGGTCAGGCCTACGGCATCGACTTCATGGCGCCGCAAGGTCTGTCCACCGAGCGCGAACCGTCAGCCGCCGAAGTCGCCGCGCTGATCAAGCAGATTCGTCAGGCCAAGGTCAAAGCGGTGTTCATGGAAAACATCAAGGACGCGCGCCTGCTCAAGCAGATCGCCGAGGAAAGTGGCGCGCATATCGGCGGCACGTTGTACTCCGATGCCCTCGCCGCCAGCGGCCCGGCCAGCACCTTTACCGGGTTGTTCGAATACAACCTCAACACCCTTTACGACGCACTGAGCCAACCATGATCCGCAAGAATCCTTCCGGCGATCTGCCGCAAATTGCCGAGTCGGCCTACGTCGATAAAACCGCGATCATCTGCGGCAAGGTGGTCATTGGCGAGAACGTGTTCGTCGGTCCCTACGCCGTGATTCGCGCGGATGAGGTGGACGCCTCCGGTGCGATGGAGCCGATCACCATCGGCGCCAATTCGAACATCCAGGACGGCGTGGTGATCCATTCCAAATCCGGCGCTGCCGTGACCATCGGCGAATTCACCTCGATCGCTCACCGCTCGATCGTGCACGGCCCGTGCGTAGTCGGCGACCGGGTGTTCATCGGTTTCAACAGTGTGCTGTTCAATTGCGTGGTCGGTGACGGCTGTGTGGTGCGGCACAACTCGGTGGTCGATGGCCGCGATTTGCCGGATGCGTTCTACGTGCCCTCCACCACCCGCATCGGCCCCAATACCGACCTCTCGCAGTTCCCGCCGGTGAGTGTCAGCGCCTCGGAGTTTTCCGAAGACGTGGCACGCACCAATGTCGATCTGGTACGCGGCTACAAAGCCTTGCAGAACGAGTTCTGAACCATGAGCAGCGTGCTGATTCGCAACGCCAGACTGGTCAATGAAGGACGCGAGTTCGACGGTGATCTGCTGGTCAGCCATGGCCGCATCGTCAAGATCGCGCGCAGCATCGACGGTGAAAATGCCCGCGTGGAAATCGACGCCAACGGTCAATGGTTGTTACCGGGGATGATTGATGACCAGGTGCATTTTCGCGAGCCGGGGGCGCCGGCCAAGGGCTGCATCCACACCGAGTCGCGCGCAGCGGTGGCGGGCGGCATCACCAGTTTCATGGACATGCCCAACACCCAGCCGGCCACCCTCACCCTCGAAGCGCTGGCGGATAAAAAGCGTCGGGCGGCGATCAACTCTGTGGCCAACTACGGCTTTCATTTCGGTGTGAGCCGGGACAACCTCGACACCGTCGCCGCACTCAACCCCTGCGAAGTGGCCGGGGTCAAAGTGTTCATGGGCGCGTCCACCGGCAACATGTTGGTGGACGATCCGAGGACTCTCGAGCGTTTATTCGCCGAAGTGCCGACAATACTGCTGGCGCATTGCGAACACACGCCGAGCATCGAGGCCAATGCAGCACGTCTGCGCGAACGCCTCGGCGAACACCTGCCAGCGAGTATCCATGCACTGATTCGCGATGCCGAGGCTTGCTACCGCTCCTCTTCGCTGGCGGTGGAACTGGCCAGACGTCACGGCACCCGCCTGCACGTTTTGCATCTGACCACCGCTCGCGAACTCGAGTTGTTCGAGGACAAGCCGCTCGCACAGAAACACATCACGGCCGAAGTCTGCCTGCATCATCTGCTGTTTGATGACCGCGACTATCCGGCCCTCGGCAACCTGATCAAGTGCAATCCGGCGATCAAGACCCAGGCCGACCGCGATGCCTTGCGCGCGGCGCTGCTGAGCAATCGACTGGATGTGATCGGCAGCGATCACGCTCCGCATACCTGGGCAGAAAAACAGCGCCCGTATGCCGATGCGCCGTCCGGTTTACCGCTGGTGCAACACGCCTTGCCGGCACTGCTGGAGCTGGTGGCCGTTGGCGTGCTGCCGATCACCACGTTGGTGGCGAAGACCAGCCATCGCGTGGCGGATCTGTTTGCGATTCCGGATCGGGGTTATTTGCGCGAGGGGTATTGGGCGGATCTGGTGCTGGTTGAGCCCTTGGCTCTTGAAGTGTCGCGGCAACCGATTCTGTCGCAATGCGGGTGGACGCCGTTTGCTGACAAGACTTTTCGCTATCGGGTGAATACCACGTTGGTGTCGGGGCAGATCGCCTGGCGGGAGCAGCGTATCAACGAAGGATGTCAGGGGCTGGCGCTGCGATTCATGCGGTGACAACCAAGACGCCTTCGCGAGCAAGCCCGCTCCCACAAGGATTGTGCTGTCCCCTGTGGGAGCGGGCTTGCTCGCGAAGCTTTTAAGCTCTTGGCTTCACGGTGCCGCAATCCTGACCTAACCACACCGCTCGGGTTTCCAGACTGCCCTTCTGGTTGATCCCGATCGCATTGAACGTGCCGTTGGCCACCGTGGTGAACTCACGATCACTGAGGAACGTAGCAACCCCGGTGCCTTGCGCTTTCGGGCAACTGAAGCGGAATTTCCACTGGTTACCGGTGCGTTCGGTGATCTGCTGTTTGCAGCCCGATTGCGGATCGGCCAGCGGAATATCGTTGGTCGCCACTTGCTGCGGCGTCAGGCAGGCACGAATGCCCTTGCCGCCGATGTTGATTCCGTTCTTTTCCAGCGCCGCACGCTGCTGTGGGGTCATCTGGCCTTGCAACTGGCCAAGGATCGATTGCACATCCATGGGCTGGTCATCGACCTTGACGTTGCTTGAGGTCATTTCCCATAGCCCCGGCTGCAGCATTTGCGCCTGCGCAACCACCGGCATTGCCAAACCCAGGCCCAGCGCCAAACCCAGCAGACGAACGTTCATCGAAAAACTCCTGATCAGTAGTGGCCGTTAGACGTCGGCCGATTGCTTCGGTTCATGCACCAATTAAATAGCGACATTCGCCTCGGAACATGGTCTGTTACGCATTGAGTCTTCAGGAGCAAGGCTGCCCCATGGATTATTTTGGACCGCACATTTTCGGTTATCTGATCGCCCTGATACATAGCCTCGGCTTGATCGCCGCCATCCATGCGGTGCTGACCGTACGCACCGCCCAAGGCTCGATCGCCTGGGCATTGTCGCTTATTTTCATTCCCTACCTGACCCTCATCCCTTATCTGGTTTTCGGTCGCAGCACCTTCGACGGCTATATCAAGGCGCGGCGTCAGGCCAACGAACAGATGCGTCAGGCGATCTCCGAGTTGAACTGGCGCCCATGGGTCGAAGAAGCCCTCACCGCTCGCGCCTCGAATGCCTACGCCTCGCTGCGCGCCATGCCCAAACTGGGGCGTATGCCGTGCCTGGCGAACAACCAGGTGCAACTGCTGGTGAATGGCCACGCGACCTTCGAGGCGATCTTCCACGCCATCGATCAAGCGCGCGAAGCCGTACTGGTGCAGTTTTTCATCATCCATGACGACCGCCTCGGGCAGCGCCTGCGCGACCTGTTACTGAAGAAGGCCGCGGAAGGTGTGGCAATTCATCTGCTCTACGACCGCATCGGCAGCCACGCCCTGCCCCACAGTTATGTGCAGGCGCTGCGCGATGGCGGTGTCGAGGTCAAAGCCTTCGCCACACGCAGCGGCTGGCTCAATCGCTTCCAGGTGAATTTCCGCAACCACCGCAAAATCGTCGTGGTCGATGGCGTACTCGGCTTCGTCGGCGGGCATAACGTCGGCGATGAATACATGGGCGAGAAACCGCCCCTGGCGCCGTGGCGCGATACCCATGTTCAGGTGCGCGGGCCGGTGGTGGCCTGCATGCAGGAGTCGTTTGCCGAGGACTGGTTCTGGGCCGCGCGGACGTTGCCACCGCTGATCCTGCCGGATGTCTACCCGGAAGATGGCGTGCTCTGCCAATTGCTGGCGAGCGGCCCGGCGGATGCCTACGAAACCTGTTCACTGTTCTTCGTCGAAGCCATCCACGCGGCGACGGAACGAGTGTGGATCACCAGCCCGTATTTCATTCCCGATGAGGCAGTATTCGCCGCGTTGCGCCTGGCGGTGCTGCGCGGCGTCGACGTGCGCCTGCTGCTGCCATCGCGTCCGGATCACCGCATCGTCTACGCTGCTTCCAGTCTCTACGCGTTCGAAGCAGTACGCGCCGGCGTGCGGGTATTCCGCTACGAGCCGGGGTTCCTGCATCAGAAAGTGGTGTTGATCGACAGCGAAATCAGCGCCATCGGCAGCGCCAATCTGGACAACCGCTCGTTCCGGCTGAATTTCGAAGTGATGCTGCTGACCGTCGACAGCGAGTTCGCCGCCCAAGTGGAACAGATGCTCAACGAAGACTTCGAGCAGGCTTATGAAGTCGCCAAAGAAGAAAGCCGGGAGATCCACCGCCTGCAACAGCTCGGCATGCGGATCGCCCGGCTTATTTCACCGATTCTTTAACCGGCCGCTCGCTCGAACGAGCGAACGGTCGTCAGGCCTCAGGGGTGATAAATGTCGTCGCGGGTCCAGGGCAGTTCATGGCTGCCATCCGCATGCGCCTTCACCGCAAGAATCTGGTGCAGGTTGATCCAGCCACGCGCGAACGCGTAGGCACATCCAGCCAGATACAGCCGCCAGATACGCAACGCCTGATCCGGTACCAGTTTCCCGGCCGCTTCGAGGTTGTCCTCCAGCCGCTCGCTCCAGTGATCCAGCGTGCGCGCGTAATGCAGGCGCAGGCTTTCGACGTCGACGATCTCCAGCCCGGCTTCGCTGATCTCGGCCGAAATCATCGCCAGGTGCGGCAGCTCGCCGTTGGGGAACACGTATTTCTCTATGAAGTCGCCAGCACCGCGTCCCACGGGACGGCCATCGGTGTGTTTGGCGGTGATGCCGTGGTTCATCACCAGACCGCCCTCCTTCACCGCGCCGAACAGGACCTTGCAGTACTCGGCGAGGTTGGCGTGGCCGACGTGTTCGAACATGCCGACGCTGACTACCTTGTCGAAACGCCCGTCCTGCGGCAGATCGCGGTAGTCGAGCAATTGCAGCTCAACCTGATCTTCCAGGCCCTCGGCCTTGACCCGCTCCCGGGCCAGTTCCAGCTGTTCCTTGCTCAAGGTGATGCCGAACACTTTGGCGCCGAATTCACGCGCGGCGTAACGCGCCAGACCACCCCAGCCGCAACCGACATCCAGCAGATAATCACCGGGCTGCAAACGCAGTTTGCGACACAGATGTCGGAACTTGGCCTGCTGTGCCTGTTCCAGAGTTTCGCTGCCGGTTTCGAAATACGCGCAGGAATACGCCATGTCGCTGTCCAGCCACAGCTGATAGAACGCGTTGGACAGGTCATAGTGATAGGAAATGGCTTTGGCGTCGGTTTCCTTGTCGTGCACCGCACGCACTGGCTGCGCGCTTTCGTCTTCATCGAGCAAGGCGCTGCTCAATTCGTCGCAGACCCGGATGACCTCGCTGATCGAGCCCTCCAGTTCCAGCCTGCCTTCGACAAACGCCGCCCCCAGCGCGTCGAGACTCGGATGGGTGAACTGGGTGACCATCGTCGGGTCCTTGACCACAATGGTGACGCTGGGCGTCGGCCCCAGGTTGAACTCATGGCCATCCCAGAGTCGCAAGCGAAGCGGAAGCTGCAGATTCTGTAAGGCCGGTGGAAGTTGCGCGAGCATGGAAAATCCCCCTTGTTTCAGACGTCAGATCTGAGGGTAGACCATCCTTGAAAAATAGCAGGCTATCGATTTAATTAGCCGAGACTATCGTTCCAGGCGCTCCTACATGCCGTCATGCACCCACTACTGCTTTAGCCCAGGTAACGGCGTGAAGTGTGCGCCCTCTCATAGATGACTGCCTATTCGGCGCACAGTTCGCTGAAACCCGCTTCAGTGATCATCCTTGAGCTTGAGCAGCGGCTCCTGAAACCGCAGCAACCGTCCGGCATTGCCCAACACCAGCAGCGTGCTGAGGTTGTGCAGCAGCGCGGCGATCATCGCTCCGGCCGCGCCGAGCCAGCCGAATGCCGCAAACACCACGATCGCCAGGGTCCAGCCCAGACCGATGATCACGTTGACCTGCAAGGTTCGACGGCACTGACGACTCAGCCGCACACAGGTGCCCAGACGGCGCAGATCGCTGCCGATCAACACGATATCCGCCGAGGCCAGCGCGATGTCGGCACCGCCGGCGCCCATCGCCACACCCACCACCCCGGCCTTGAGCGCCAGCGAATCATTGATGCCGTCACCCACCACCATCGGCCGGAAACCGTTGTCGATTTCCTTGAGCACGCGGTTGAGCTTGTCCTCAGGCAGCGCCTGCGCTTCCACCTCTTGCAGGCCGACCTCGCGGGCCAGGGTCTGCGCAACACTCTGGCGGTCGCCGGTCAGCAGCAACTGGCGACCCAGCCCCAGTTCGCGCAATTCAGCGAGGGCAAAGCGCGCTTCCGGTTTGACGCTGTCGGCCAGCAACAGCCAGGCGACAAATTCGCCGTTCAGCGCCAATCCGGCAATCGGCCCGTCGTGCTCGGGAACGATGGTAGTGACGATGCCCAGTTGCGCGAACAGTTCGGGACGTCCCAGCGCCGCCTCGCCTTGCGCGGTCATGGCCACGACCCCGAGGCCCTGACGCTCGTGAATGTCCGTCAGCGGCAGGCTCTGCTCCTGACTCACCAGCCCCGCCAACGCCCGGCTGACAGGATGACTGCTGGCCGCACCGAGACTGGCGGCCAGCGCCATCACCGAGGCCTGATCCAGACGCGGGCTGCTGATCGATTGCAAACGCAAGGTGCCGTAAGTCAGCGTGCCGGTCTTGTCGACCACCAGTGATGTGAGGTCTGCCAACTCCTCAAGGAACGCCGAGCTGCGGATCAGAATACCGTGGCGCGCTGCCACCGCCACTCCGGCAATCGCCGTGGCCGGTGCCGACAGCACCAAGGCACAGGGACAGGCCGCCACCAGCACCGCGAGCATCGCTTGCGCGTCATTAGTGACAAACCAGGTCACCGCCGCCAACAGCAACACCAGCACCATGTAGCTGCCGGCATAACGTTCAAGCAGGCGGGTGATCGGTGGCTTCGAGCGCTCGGCGTTCTGCATCAGCGCGATGACTTTGCCCAACGTCGATTGATCGCCGGTACGGGTCACCTCAACGCGCAGCAAGCCGTCGAGGTTGATCGCCCCGCCAAACACCGTCATGCCCACCGCCGTTTCCACCGGAACCGATTCGCCGGTGATCGACGCCGTGTCGAGGCTGGCCTGACCGAACAGCACCCGGCCATCCGCCGGCACCCGATCTCCTGCACGCACCTCGACCGTGTCGCCGGGTTTGAGCGTGCCGTTATCGACTTCGATGATCGAGCCGTCCGCCTGAATCTTGCGCGCGTGGCTGCGGGTCAATTGGCCGAGAGCATGAATCGCTTCCTGCGAGCCGATCACGCTGCGCTCTTCCAGCACATGGCCGAAGATCATAATGATTGGCAGCAACGCCGCCGTCAGCAGATCGCCGGTCGCCCACGCACCGAGCATCGCCAGGGCAATCAGTTGATCGGTGATGCCGTGCAGGCTTGGATAACGCAGGCTGTACCACGCCGAGCGCATCACCGGCACCGCCACTAATAAGGAGGCGGAACCCAGCAGCAACTGACTGACACCGGTTTGCTCCGGCACCAGCCAACGCCAGATCAGACCGAGGCCGAGCAAGCCAAGGGCGAGCATCGCCAGTGTCAATTGCCGTGCAGCGCGGCGCTGTTCGGCCGAGGACAACAGGCTCGGTGCAGCGGTGGTCGCAGTCATTTACTGGCTCCCTGAATGATCAGGCGGGAATCATCTTTCGGATCGACCGTGGTCACTGACCCGGCCTGGCCGAGGATCTTCGGCATGCGTTCGCGGTATAGCCGCAGGAGCATCTGCGGGTCGGTGCCCTGTTGTTGCGCCTTGGCCAGGCTCATTACCGTGGCAGTGTCGGCAGAGGCTTTTGCCAGCCGTTCGCCGGCCTGAGCATGGGCCACTTGCAGAGTACGGTCGGCTTGTTCGTTGGCGGTTTGGGTGAGTTTTTCCGCCTCGGTGCGTGCATTGGCGACGGCTTTGTCGGCCTGCTGACTGGCGGTCAACACCGCATTAAAGGCACTGACGGCCGGGTCGGGCAGACTCGATTGAACATCGACCCGCGCCACTTCGATGCCGATGCCCTGCCCGCTCGCCTTCAATTCAGCCAGACGCTTGTTGATGCCTTGCACCAGATCACCGCGCAGACGCTCACGACGTTCAGCCGCTTGATTGTCGGCACCGATCAATTCCGGCCGAGCGACCAGAATCGTATCCAGATCCCGAGCAGCGGTCAGGGCCACAGCGCTGCGGGTGACCAGCCGATCCAGTGCTGGCAGCACATGATCACCCTGCAGCACGAAGTCATAGGGATCGCTGACTTTGTAAAACACCCGCACATCCAGTTGCACCACGCCGGCGTCGCCGGTCAGTAAATAGCCGGAACCGGCCAGTGCATCGCTCAGTGGCGTGGCGAAGGTTGCTACACGATCAGCCTTGATCGCCTCACTGCTGCGCAGCAGGTTTTCCACTCGGCGCTCGATGACCCGATCCGCCGCCGGCAGCAAAACCACCTGCTCGAACGGCTGCGGCCAGGCCAGCAACAGCCCGGCATTCTGGACGCGTTGCAGTGCGCCAAAGTGCAAGACAACCGCGCGATTTTGCGGATCAATCTGCCGCACATTGGAAAACGCCCACGCCAACGCAGCCAATACCGTCACCGCATATAAGGCGAAAAACGCCAGGCGTCCGGCCTGAATCCACGGACTGCTCAACGAATGTGTTCCACGTGGAACTTCATCACTCATGGCTGCGATCCGAATTTATTTTCAACATTCGGCGGGCCGTCCACGAGCACGCGGAATGGCGCGGCGTCGGTACGCAGGATCAGCTTGGTGTCCGGGGTCACGATGGTGCCGAGGGTATCGAGCGAGCGCAGCAGGTTGTACAGCTGCGGCGAGCCAGCGTAGGCACGGCCGTAGATTTGCGCGGCTTCGACCCGCGACTGTGCTTCGATTTCTGCGGCCTTAACCGTGGCATCGGCCTGGACAATTCGCGCATCGCGCTCGGCCGCAGAACGAATTTGCGCGGCTTCTCGCTTGCCAATGGCGGTGCGTTCGGTGGCAATTGTTTCACGCTCGGCGCGCATCCGATCGACTGTGGCGGTGAGCGTGACCGAAGGCAAGGTCAGGCGTTCGATGCCCACCTGCACCACACGCACACCGTAGGTGGCGAGCAGTTGCTGGTCGATCTGCTGACGCAGTTGCGCTTCGAAATCGGCAATACGCACTTTGCTGGCATCGGTGTTCACCAGATCCGCCAGGTCGAAACTGCTGGCGGTGGTCTCCAGCGCCGAACCGACAAAGGTGCGAATCTGCCGCGCCGCTTCGTCCGGCTGGTTCTGCACCGCGCGCATGAAACGCTGCACATTGTCCGGGTCGCCCTGCACCTGCCACGCCACGTAGGCCTGAACGATGATGCGCAAACCGTCGCGGGTGCCGACATCCTGCAACCCACTGGAGGTGGTACGCAGGCGCAGATCCACCGGGATCGCCGCTTCGAACGGCGCCGGCCAGCGCCAGCTCAAACCCGGCTCAAGCAGTACCCGCGACGGATTACCGAAACGAGTGATGACGGTGGCCTCGCCCGAGCGCACCTGGACCAGGCTTGCCGCCGCGATGGCAAACCCCACCAGCAACAACGCCCAGCCCATGCGCCGCCACGGGAATGGCCCCGCCTCTTCCGGCACACCGTGGTGATGATGCCCATGATGATGGTGATGCCCGGCGTGGCCATGATCGTGGCCGCTGTGGTCATGCGAATCGTGAGTGTGCGACTGGCTCAAGGGGCAACTCCTGGTTGAGCGGTAGTGCGCGCAGGCGTCGGATCAGCCGGCAGCGTAAACGTACGCAGATCGATGGTCGGCGCATTGCTGCTGCCGCCTAAACGGTGGTCGAGTACCAATAGTTTGGCCTTGCTCAAGCCGAGGCTGAGCTGACTCAGATATTGCTCGAGCACGAACGCCTGGCCAGCGCTGGCATAGGCTTTCTGCTCAGCCTTGAATTTCAGATCCGCCGCCTGCGCGGTGGCGTTGATTTCACGGGCGCTGGCACTCGCCTGATCGCGGGCGAGACTGGCCTGCAACTGTGCCTGGTTACTCGCCTCTGCCGCAGCACCGCGCTCACGGGAGATCAACGCCTGCGCGCCGATCTGCGCGGCTTGCACGCCGTGATAAGCATTGGCGGCGCCGGCGGGTGGATGAATTGCTTCGACCACGGTGGCGAGAATCTCAACACCGCTGTCGAGTTTCTGTAGATCACCTTGCACTGCGCGGCCGATTTCTTCGCCCAGCCCTACCCGGTCAGCACCGAGTAGACCGTCGAGGGTGCGCGAGGCAAAATCGTGCACCAGAATCCGGCTCGCGGTGCTGCGGATCAGCGTCGGCACATCAGCGTTGTTGTAAGTGGCGGCCAAGGCATCCTGATCACGCAGACCAATGCGATAAACGAAGCGCACGTCCATGTTGACGATCTGAAAGCTCTGCTGATCGCCACGGCTGCTGGCGATCACCTGGGATTTGTCATTGACGTGGCTGGCATCCCACAAGCGGTTGGCGGCCATCGGCGCCGGGCCTTCGGCAGGATCAGCCTGGGTCGGGGCAGGAGCATCGCCGACGCTGGTTGCCAACTCGTGCACCACGCCATTCTCGACGCTCAATACTCGGCCCAGCGGCCACGGCAACCCAGCGTGCAATCCGGGGCCGAACACTTGCACCGGTTTGCCGAAACGCTCGTAGATACCGCGCCCTTGCAGCGGGATTTCGTGGATCCCGGTCAGCATCCAGCCGACCGCAGCGACCAGCGCCAGCACCGGCAGAAAGGCGCGGCGCATGTAACTGAACGCCCAGATCTGGCGCAGATCGATGCCGAAACGATTGTGCAATTCGTGCTGCAAGGCCAGCAGCGGCTGCGGCGGCCAGCGCAGCATGTCAGCGACAAAACTGCGTGCCAGCAGGGTCGGTTCGAGCTGCTCGCGACGGGGACTGAAAACCGACAGGACCGCGCGCAATAGCAACTCGATCGCGACCATTCCCGGCAAGATTCCAATCAATACCGCAAGGCGCACGGGCCACACCGAAGCGTCGCTGGCGAACAACAGGCACAACGCGCCCAGCACCAGACTGATGATCGCCACCCGCGCCAATTGTGCGAGGTTTCCGGCTTCCGGCCATTGCGCCGGGTTTTCCTGAGCCAGTTGCCGCTCCAGCACCAGCAAGCCGAAACCCAACAGCAACATCAGCGCCGCGCCCACCGTGGCCGACAACCCGACCGCAGCGGCAGGCAATGCCAGATTCCACACCTGCCCGACGGCGAGCACCACCAGTACTGACCAGCCGCCCAGCCACAACGTGGCCGCGCCAATCTGACCGAGCAGGTGCAGGCCGCACTGACTCAACCGCTCCAGCAGCCGTTCGTACCAGCCATCCGGCGCTACTGGCTCCAGCTCCTCGGTCAGCGCCACCGATACCGGCGGGTCAATCACCCCTGCACGCCATTGCGTCACCCACCACGCCGACTGCAAGCCGGCGACCAACACCAGCAAAGCCGCGCCCAAATTCACCAACAAGGCCGGCCATATCGATTGCGCGGCAAACAGTTCGACAAACAGCGCCAGCACCCACCCTGCCCCGGCCAATCCGCCGAGACCGATGGCCAGACGACGCAAGCGTCGCCCCTGTGTGGCCGCTTGTTGAAAGCGCGGCAACCCGGTCACTTGCGTGCCATCGACATCCAGATCGACTTGCATATCACCCCAAAGCAATTGATTCACCGGTCTTATCGTTACGATATAACGAAAAGCGTGAAATATTCGTACACAAATTCGCTTATCTAAAGATGCGCAACCTGTCGCTTGCCTGAAGCCTTGACCGAAATGTCCGGAAACGCACATATTACGTTCGTAATTTTATCGACCGACTACTTTTAGCGATCCGCATCCCCAACGAGGAGCAACAGCATGAGCAACTACGATGTGGTCATTCTGGGCGGCGGCCCCGGTGGTTATAACGCGGCGATCCGCGCCGGCCAGTTGGGCCTGAAGGCAGCCTGCGTGGAAGGCCGCGCCACCCTCGGCGGCACCTGCCTGAACGTCGGTTGCATGCCGTCGAAGGCCTTGCTGCATGCTTCGGAGCTGTACGACGCGGCCATGGGTGCGGAATTCGCCAACCTCGGCATCGAGGTCAAACCCACGCTCAACCTCACGCAAATGATGAAACAGAAAGACGAAAGCGTGAGCGGCCTGACCAAAGGCATCGAGTTTCTGTTTCGCAAAAACAAGCTCGACTGGATCAAAGGCTGGGGTCACATCGACGGCCCGGGCAAAGTCACGGTGACCGACGATCAAGGCAACAAAACCGAGCTGAGCGCCAAGGACATCATCATCGCTACCGGCTCCGAACCCACGCCCCTGCCCGGCGTCGAGATCGACAACAAACGCATCCTCGACTCCACCGGCGCGCTGTCGCTGAGTGAAGTGCCCAAGCATCTGGTAGTGATCGGCGCGGGGGTGATCGGCCTGGAGCTGGGTTCGGTCTGGCGCCGCCTCGGCGCCCAGGTGACCGTGGTCGAATACCTCGACCGCATCTGCCCGGGTGTTGATGGCGAGGCCGGCAAAACCCTCCAGCGTGCGCTGAGCAAGCAAGGCATCAGCTTCAAATTGAGCTCGAAGGTCACCAGCGCCACCCCCTCGGTCAACGGTGTGCAGCTCAGCGTCGAACCCGCCGCCGGTGGCAGCGCCGAGTTACTGGAAGCCGACTACGTACTGGTCGCGATCGGCCGGCGCCCGTACACCAAAGGCCTGGGCCTGGAGAACGTCGGCCTGAGCACCGACAAACGCGGCATGCTCGCCAACCGCCAGCACCGTACCGAGGCAACCGGCGTATGGGTGATCGGTGACGTGACATCAGGCCCGATGCTTGCGCACAAGGCCGAAGACGAAGCGATGGCCTGCGTGGAACAGATCGTCGGCAAGGCCGGCGAGGTCAATTACGACTTGATTCCCAACGTCATCTACACCCGGCCCGAGCTGGCCAGCGTCGGCAAGACCGAGGAGCAGCTCAAGGCTGAAGGGCGCACCTATAAAGTCGGTAAATTCCCGTTCACCGCCAACAGCCGGGCCAAGATCAACCATGAGACCGAAGGCTTCGCCAAAGTCCTCGCCGACGAACGCACGGACGAGATCCTCGGCGTGCACCTGGTCGGCCCGAGCGTCAGTGAAATGATCGGTGAATACTGCGTGGCCATGGAGTTCAGTGCGTCTGCCGAAGATATCGCGCTGACTTGCCATCCGCACCCGACCCGCTCCGAGGCGCTGCGTCAGGCGGCGATGAATGTCGAGGGGATGGCGACGCAAATGTAGGTGGTCACCCAAACCCTGTGGGAGCTGGCTTGCCAGCGATGGCGTCAGTCCTTTAACCGTTGCGGTCGCTGACACACCGCTATCGCTGGCAAGAAAGCTCCCACAGTTGACCGTGTTCCTGCTGGAGGATTGCGGTCGAATGTGGGAGCAACCCGCTCTACAGCGGAAGATGCCCCAACGGCAACGCCCCCGGCGTCTTCACCGTGTGAATCGCAAAGTTGCTGCGAATGTCACTCACCCCCGGCAGCTTCAGCAGGCAGCCGCTGAGAAACCGGTCATACGCGCGCAGGTCCGGCACCACCACCTGCAACAGAAAGTCCGACTCCCCCGACACCAGAAACGCCGAGATCACCTCCGGCAGGGCGGTGACTGCCGCGTAAAAGGCTTCGGCCTGCTCATCGTTGTGGCGCTCGACCTTGACCCCGACAAACACCGTCAGCCCCAGTCCCACTTCATCGCGATCGAGGTTGGCCTGGTAGCCACGAATCACCCCGGCCTCCTCCAGCATCCGCACCCGGCGCAAGCAAGGTGACGCCGACAGGCCGATCTCGTCCGCCAGCTCGACATTGCTCAGCCGTCCGTTGCGCTGCAAGGCAGCGAGAATCTTGCGATCAAAAGCGTCGAGTTTCATGTTTGGCAGATCCTGCTGGTCAAGGCACAAAAAGAAAGCAGGTTATGCCAATCCCAAGGGTTTTTGAAGCTGACTTCGCAAGCACCTGCCCCGCCCTTGCGCCATAGACTTTGCTCACCGAATCGATAACGAAAGGGCTGCGACATGACGAGTTTCTGGCTGTTTTTTCTGGCATTGGCGGTGGTCTTCCTGTTGCCCGGCCCGGACATGATTCTGTTGCTGCAAACCGGTGCCCGCCAGGGTCGCGGTGCGGCGCTGGCAACCGCCGTTGGCCTGGCGATCGCCCGGGGCTGTCACGTGGCATTGGCGGCATTGGGTCTGGCGGCGCTGTTCAAGGCGGCGCCGTGGACGTTTGATCTGGTGCGCCTGGCCGGTGCGGCGTACCTGCTGTGGATCGGCATTCAATGCTTGCGCAGCAGCCTGCTGCCGAACCTGAATACGGCTGCCGTGACTGCCACCCAAGGACAATGGCGCGAGGCGATTCGTCGTGGCCTGCTGACCAATCTGCTCAACCCCAAGGCCTTGCTGTTCTGCTCGGTGCTGTTGCCACAATTCATCGTCAATGACGGCGCAGCAGTGCTGACCCAGTTTGCCACCCTCGGCGGGTTGCTGGTGGGCATCGGGCTGCTGTTCGACAGTGCCTATGCCCTGATCGGCGCGGCGCTGGGCCGTTGGCTGCAACACAGTCCAACCGCCCAACGCGTTCAGCAATGGCTGTTCGGCAGCCTGCTGATCGGCTTCGCCGTACGCCTGACGTTTATCCAGCAGGCCTAGGGTTTGCGGACCTTGCGTTGGCGCCGGCTGATCAGCGCCAATGCAACGCCGACCGCCAGTACGATCGCGCCGATCTGTACCGGCCATTTGTAAGGCCGCAGAGCCATGCGCGCGGCATCGGTCACCTGGGTGACGTAACGCTTGTCGGCGTTTTCGAAATCCGGATAGGGGCACTGATTACCGAAGTCCAACGCCCACGGCACGTACGGGCCTTCATTGACGTAGCGTCGATACAGCGCGCTCTGCTCTTCCAGGCTGCTGTTGAAACCCGCAGCGTTACACAACACCGCCGCAAACGCCTGACTGGTGTGCGGCAAATTATCCGCGGCCCGGCTGGCCAGCGCGGTGGCGACAAAACGGTAGTGATAACGCTCATCCGGCTGCGCTTCACTGGCCTTCTGGCGCTGGACTTCAGCCTCGGCCACCAGCGGCCCGACTTTCAGCTCGGTGTTTTCCAGGCTGTAGTTGCCGCCAAACGTGGCGTAGTCCGGCGCCATCTCGTAACCGAGAATGTCCATGCCCCATTCACGCGCGGTCCACGCCGCGTTGTACAAGGCGCTGGCGCGTTTGGTCGGCCACCACGCAGCGTCAGCCTTCATCCGTTGCTCGCCGTACAGACGGGCCTTGTGCTGCAGATCGGGATTGTCGAAATAGCCGACCGCTTCCTCGTAATGCCCTTCACGCAGCAAGCGCCGTCCCAGCAGATTGCGCAGGCTGGCGGCGACCGGCAGCGGCACGTAGTTGTCGCGCTGCTGCTGGGTCAATGCCGGCGGCGCCGGTACGTTGTCATCGACATAGCGCTTGAGCTCATCGACCGTCAGCACGCGCTCGGCCACCGTCGCCGCGTCGAACCAGTAGATGCTGTTGCTGCGATACAACTGCACGAACGCTTGCAGGTATTCGCCACGTTGCAGCGCGAGAATCGCACTTTCGCCCTCGACCCGGCATTTCGGCTGGACGGTTTCGAAGTCCCAGTCAGGGGTGCGCCGGTAGCCCCAATCTTCGCTCTGCGGGAACGCCTGCGCGGCTTGGGCATAGGCGGCAGCCGCGGCATTTTTATCACCGTCACGCACCGCCAGCTTGGCCCGCAACCACCACGCCAATCCGCCGTCACCGGCGTTTTCAAGGAAGGCTTTGGCGCTGGCGTAATCACCCTGTTGATAATTCATCGCCGCCAGTCGATCGGCGTTTTCCAGGCTGCCACGGGTGCTGTCCTGCAGCAGCTTGATCAGTTTCTTCTCGTTCGGCGGTTGTTCGTCGAATGACCAACCCATGCGGCTGATCAACGAAGCGGTAACCAGTTGCTGCACCGCCTTGCGCTCCAGCAGCTTCGCCAGTTGCGGCTCGGGCAGTTCGGCCAGCTCATTCATCAGTTGTTTCAGCGAGGTGTAACCCACGGCCGAACCGTGCAGGTTCTGCGCTTCATACAGTTCGATGGCGCCGTTCCAGTCACCAGCGTTGCGCAGCACCCGCGCCTCTTCACCGAGGCTGGCCACACCGAGTTCCAGCGGATCACTGAAGCCATCGATGCTCAGTTGTCGAGCCTGACGGAAGGCCGCACGTGCGTCCTCCAGCACTTCGATGACATCGCCCGCCTCGGCACTCGTGGCAAACCAGGCACGGCCCAGGGAATACGCCGCCCAGGTGCTGCGCAGCGGGCGCTGATCGGCCGGCAGTGCCAGCACTTTGTTGAAGTATTCGATCGCCAGCGGATGATCGCCAGTGGCAAACGCCACCGCGCCGGCCACGTACAAACGGATTTCCGCTGGCAGGCTGGCGCCCTGCGCCTCGACCTGACGCGCATCGGTCAGGCCACGCAGTTGCTTGACCAGCGCCTGTTGTTCGGCGCTCAGACCGACCTGCTCGGCTTTTTCGCGCAGCGCAGCAGGCTCGCTTGCGTCGCCGTACATGTCGTCGGGATTGTGCGTCGCAGCGGTGACGTTCTTCAGCCCGGCAATGGTCTTGCCGAGGCGGCTGATCTCGAAGTTGAAGTTGCCCTCCGGCAAATCGGCCAGGGTTTGCCCGCGATTGTCGAGAAGGCGCATCGGGAAGTCCGGGCCGCAGGCCAACGCCGAACCCAGCGGCAGGCTGAGGCTCAGGCAGAGCAGATGGCGGGGCCAGTTACGGGTCAACATGCGAACCTCCTTGATCAATAAATGCACAGCGCGCCCAACCGATGGCGCGTTGTCCACCCGCCGGCAAACGACCGTCGCGCAGGCGGGTGAAGGTAAGCAGATCCGCGCTCTGTTGCAACGAGTAACCGGCGAGCGCATCGGCGCCTTCGCAAGCGCTGGCCTTGACGATGATCCGTGCGGGCCAGGCACTGTCGAGGTTTCCGACATTGCGCAAGGCGATGTCCTGCAGGCCATAGTGGTCGCTGAACGCCAGACCGAGTTGGCTGCTCAACGCATCGCCGCGGGCCACGGAGCGCAACGTGGTCAGGCTCCAGGCCCGACGATCATTGGCCAGCGGCAGGCGAAACCAGATCAGCCCGGCCAGATGTTCCGGCGGGTCCTCGCGCAGCGCTTTTGCAAGTCGGCTCAGTTGCAACGGATCGGCGAGCAGTTCCCGGCGTTGCCCTTCACGTTCGATCGGTACTTCGCTTTCCACCACCGGGGCACCGTCGGCATCCGGCAGCAGCGCCACGCCATAGGCCGGCAACGCCAGATAGAACGGTTTGCTGCTGATTTTGCCCCAGGCGCTGGCCCAGCGCCGAGCCTGCTCGGGGTCGAACAAGCCGCGTCGCGGATCGCTGACGGCGTGCACCTGCAGCACGCTGCTGTCGACTGTGGCCAACAACGCCGGCAGCTGTGAACTGCCGAGCCACGCCGGCAGCGCGGTGATGCTCAGCGGCAACGATGCGGGCAACGCGGAATGCAGATGTGTGAGGAACTCGGTGTATTCCGGCAGACGCGCATTACCCGCGTCATGATCGATCTCGACGCCACTCAGGGTCAGCCCCTGCGCCTGCCAGTCGGCGACAACCTGAAGAATCTGCGCCGTGACCTGCGACTGATCCAGACTTTTGAGCTGACCGTCGAGACGAATCACCGCGATCAGAGGCCGGCCATCGTGCTTGAGCAACGGCGCATCGATCCGCGCCCGATGCCAGCCGTCACTGGGGAATGCCTGCAAGGCCAACACGCGCAGGGTCGAAAAGTCGCTGCGGCTGTCTTTCAGCGCGAGCTCATGGGCGGACGTCCATTGCCGTTGCCAGACGTAGAGTTGCTGATCGAGTGGCGCTGCGTCCTGTCGTTCACAAGCACAGAGCAACAACACCGCCAGCATGGCCGACAACCCGACGATAACGCGCATACCTTGCAGATCCCTGAGACATCAGGCTGCAAGGTTACACAAAAGCACTCAGGGCTTGCGGGCAATGATCACCTGACTCTTCGCCACCACCGCGTCCAGCGCCTGCTTGATCTGTGCACCACGGGGCGAATCGAGCACCGCTTGCCAGGTGTTGGCCCAATGCTCGAGCAACGGGTGATCGGGGTTACTGAATTCGACCTTGGCTTCCCAGAACAACAGCATCCACATCGACCAGTAAAAGCCGTACTGACTGTGGCTGATGATCTCCAGCCCGGCGTCACTGACCATCGCCTTGAACTGCTCTTCACTGATGATGCGAATGTGGTTGGGTTTCTGGAAATAATCCGGCGAGGCAATGTCTTTCTGCAAATCTTCCGAGCTGGGATGCGGCACGCTCAGCAGGTACAGCGCTCCCGGCTTGCCGACCCGCACCAGTTCGGCAAGAAATTGCGCCGGATCGTCGACATGCTCGATGACTTCGGTGGAGACCACGCGGGTGGCGGTGGCATCGGCAATCGGCAGCGGGTTGCAGTCGGTCACGTGGCATTCGACGCTACGCGCCGGGGTATCGCTCAGACGCTGGCGGGTGGCCTCGACTTTGGCCGCGTCGATGTCGGCAATGATGATCTTCGCCCCGCGCATGCCGCAGAAGTGCACATTACCGCCGTCGCCACAGCCGACATCGAGCAACGTGTCATCGGCGCTCACCCGAAAGCCTGTGAACAGCTCGTCGGTCTCTTGATTGAACCAGCCACTGAGCTTTGCGTCGTACAGGCCGAGCATGTACGGATCAACCTTGTCGGCGGCAGATGGCACAGCAACCGGTGCGGGAGACGTTGCCCTAAGTTTCTTCAAAAGGCTCAGCATGAGGTAGCTCCAGAGGATGGGACGGCGGTTCGCGACGTACCGAGGCGGCGCACCAGCGCGGCGCCGCGATTGCGCATCGGCATTTCGATGAATCGGTAATTCAATTCGCTGAGCAGCGCGATCAGACCGCCGGCGATCAGCACCGTGAGAATCGGGTGCCCGGCCGGACTGGGCAGCCCCGCGTCCTGCAAGCGGAAGATCAATTCACGGACCAGCAGATAGGCCGGAATATGGATCAGGTAGATGCCGTAGGAACGGCTGCCGATCCACGCCATCAGCCGTTGCAACCTTCCGCGCGGCAGCAGGTAATCACGGTTGTACGAGGCAATCCACACCAGCAGCGCGCTGAGCACGGCGATCGAGCCGATGCGGTAAGAGGCGAACGTGAAGCGGTCGGTGGCCATGTAGCTCAGCAGCAACGCCAGCACAGTCAGTACCGAAACTCCGGCCCACGGCCGTCGCAGGAACCTCGGTTCCCAACGGGAATAACCCGGTTGCGCGCTCCACATCGCCAGCAATACGCCGAGGGCCAGGGCATCGGTGCGCACCACCATCAGCAAGGGGGTGCGCAACGTGAACAGTTGCACCGCGACCAGCGCCAGCAATACCCAGCCCAGATGTCGGCGACACACGACAATCAGCAGCGGGAACAGGAAGTAGAACTGCTCCTCCAGTGCCAGGCTCCAGTAGACGAAACTGCTGCCGTATTCGTACTGGAAGAAACTGTCGGCAAAACGGAAATTGGCGTACTGCAACACCCCGGCCAGTGTCGCCTGCAGGTTGGCGTGCAGCGTGCCGAACGCACCTGAGCGATTGAGCAAGACACAGGCCAGCAACATCAGCGCCAGCCACAGCCAGGCCGAGGGCAACAAACGAAAGGCCCGGCGCAGCCAGAAATTGCGTGTCTGCTCCCAGCACTGTCGACGGCTCGTGCAGCCTTGCAGAGCGGGGATCAGGCTGCGGGCGATGACAAATCCGGAGATCGCAAAAAACAGGTCAACGCCCCACCAGGACTGCGCCCAATGGTGGACTGTTTGCAGCAGCGGCACGGTGTCGGTGAACAGGCTGCCCTGCAGGTGATGAAACAGCACACCGAGCACCGCGATCGCGCGCAGTACCTCGATGTCCATGATCCGTTTGCTGTTCATGCCCCGCGCATCTCGGGGTCTGAGGCGAACCGGCGTTCGAACAACTGCCCCAGAAACACCTGCAACCGCTGCTCGGCCACCGCCTGACTGCAGAAATCCTGCAGGCTGCTCACCGCCTGAGCGGCCATCTGTGCATAACGTTGCGGATCGTCTTTGGCGACCGCATAGCTGGCGCGATAGGCCGTGCACAACGACGTCCAGTTAGTCACATAACGCAGGGTGCGGAAGGCCTTGCGCGGGTCATGCGGCCAGGCCGTGAGCTCGTCGGTGGAGTCGATCAGAAAGGCGTTGTCGGCACTCAGGTAATCGATCATTGCCGTCGTACGCGGCGCCACCGCCGGTTTGCCGCAGGACATGAATTCCATCAACGGCAGGCACTGGCCCTCGCCGTAGGACGTGTTGACCACATAACGGGTCGCCTGCACCAGGCGCTCATAATCGGCGTCCGCGAGGTAGCCGTAGATCAGCACGATCCGGCAGCGGTAGGACTGATTCTTGTACAGGTGGTGGAGGATGTCGCTCAGCGCTTCTTCGGCATCGTGGTGCGTCAGTTTCAGCACGAGCGTTGCGTCCTCGACCTCGCGGAACGTGACGCAGAATGCACTGAGCATGTCCTCCCAGTTCTTGCGCCCATCGCCGGGATTGAACACTGAGGTGTAGACCACGCCGTCGAGCAGCAACTCCTGCTCCCTGACCGGCGCATGGAAATCGAGTCCCTTGCCCGTGCGCAAAGGCCGGGGGGCGAATGCGTTCACGTCAAGTTTGCGACTGTCGGCCACCAATCCCTTGATCTTCAACCGTACCGGTCCAATCGGTGGCTGGCCCTGCAACGGCGCACCGCGGGCGGCAAAGCGATCCCATACCGGCGCAGGCACCGCGACGATCGGGTAATCGCTGTCCATTGCCTCGCGCACCGCGTTAACGGTGTAGCTGGAATGGGTGATCGCCGCTCCGCAAGCCTGCAGCACCGTGCGCCAGTCGTTGCGCGGCTCACCGGCAAACGGCTCATTGGGGATGGTGCTGAACTCCCACGCAAACACCGGCAAAGTCGGACACATCAGGTGTACCGGCGTGCGATGGGGCGGCGAGAACGACAGGAAGACGCACGGCTCGCCACTGGCGCGGCATTCCTCGTAAAGCGCGTCGACTTCGGTCAGCGGATCGGCCACTTCCACCACGCGTCCGAGACGCTCGAGTACCGGGCGATACTCCTTGAGCACGAAGTAATAGCTGTACTCCGAGCGCCCCAGATTCTGGGCAATGGTGTGCTGGTTGGTTTCCGAATGAATGATGATCAGCATGAGGCGTTTTCCGTCACTGACGCAGCATTGGCGGGATGCGGTGCAAGCCCGAAAAATTCCGCCATGCGCGTTTGCACGGGGGCAAAAGCGCAGTAGTCATGCATGCGCTCGACCGCTGCCGCCGACATCTGCCGGTACCGCTCCGGCTGGTCTTTGGCCATGCGGTAGCTGTCCTCGTAGGCTTGTTTCAGCGAAGCCCAATCCGGGCGGTGGCGCAGGGTGCGGTAAATCAGCCGCGAGTCCTGCGGCCAGATGGCGGGTTCTTCGCTGGACTTGATCACGAAGGCGACGCTGTCGTCGATGTAGTCTTCCATGGCCGTGTGGTCCGGGGCGATTACCGGTTTGCCACTGGACATGAACTCCATCAACGGCAGACACAGGCCCTCACAGCGCGAGGCGTTGACGTAGTAACTGGCAGCGGCGTAAAGCCGGGTGTACTGGGCGTCATCCAGATAACCGTGCAACACCACCACCCTGCAGGCAAAGGGTGAGAGCTGCGCCAACAGGGTCATTAATTCGCTGTAGTAAGACGCCAGGTCGTTCTGGGTGATTTTCAATACCAGCGTCGCATCGGCCGTTTCCCGAAACGCCCAGCAAAACGCGGTGATCAGTTGATGCCAGTTCTTGCGGCCATCTTTGGGGTTGAACACGGTGACGTAGACCACACCGTCGACCGTGGTGTCGACCACCGACGTGGTGTCCGGCAGATCCAGCGGCGGCGGTTCGACCACTGCCACCGCCTGTGGACCGGCGATACTCGGCAGCTGTCGCTCCAGCCAGGCATGCGCCCTGCGTGAGAAAAGATCACGCAGTCCCTCCCAATACCAGTGATGCAGAAACTTCACCCGCGGCTGTTGCTGTTCGCGGCCTGCATCCAGGCGCCACTGGCGCAGGTAGTGCCGGGCGATGACCAGGCGCCGTTTGAAGGTCAGCGGAGGAGGTCGCTGTGCCTCGATCGCGGCCAGTTGCTCGGCGGTCAGTGGTTTGGGCAGCAGGTCATCGGCTGAGAGCGCCAGCGTACGGCTGTCGAAAATGCAGCCCTTGATCGCCAGCGCCGTGCCTGGATTGACCGGCGCCGGAACTTGCTGCTGACGAATCGCCGCAAAGTTCTCCCATAACGGTGTCGGCAACACCAGTACCGGAAAGTCCTCGCCCAGCGCCCGGCGAATCGCCCGGGCAGTATGGCTGGACAGAGTAATCACCCGCCCTTGTCGGGCCAGCATCTGCGTCCAGTCGTGGCGCGGATCGTTGTCCCAGATCTCGTCCGGGATCGAATCGAACTCCCAGGCCACCACACACAGGGTCGGACACTCGAGATCGGTCGGCGTATTTTGCGGCGGGGTGAAAGAGAGAAACAGGCTGTCTTCGCCCGCCTCGCGCAATTGGCGAAAGAGCGGATCAACCTCGGTGATGGCGGACACCACATGCACCCGCCCAAGGCTTTCCAGCACTGGGCGATAAGCCTTGAGCACGAAGTAGTAACTGTATTCGGGACGCCCGAGACTCTGGCTGATGGAACGGTCGTTGACGTCCGAGTAAAGAATGAAGTTCATGGCATCCCACGATGAAGCCGCCATCCCGGCTGCTTCAATCCATGACGGCGAAGCGCTGAATCGTGGTCGGCATGCCGACACTCGTCCTGCATCTTCCAGCCCGTCTTTGTTCTTGTTTTTAGTGGTCGGTTTGACTGGGGCTGAACAACCCCTGTTGAACGCGACGAGGGGCATTCTAAACACATCCGTCGCGGATTCGTGAACCGCCCGGCGAGAATAAATCCGTCTACTCTGACGAGAACTGACCAGTCACGGTTTGCACTGTTGAAATTGCCAAGCATTTGGCACAGATTGGTAACAAACAACTACAACAACGACTTCGCCTGTCATCCTGTCGGCCTTTTTCATGCGGCCTGACAGACTTCCCCTCAAAGCCTGTGGGAAAGTGGCGAATGTTAAAGACCAAGGGGTCGCTGTTTGAAAAAGCGTCTGTTCGTCACGGGCCTCAGTGGGTTCGTGGGACAACATATCCAGTCGCGTCTGGCCCAGCCTGACTCGACGTGGGAACTGCTGCCTGCCACCGCACCCTACGATCTCACGTCAGCGGCGAGCCTCGTCGACCTGTGGCCACAATTGCCCGACGCGGTGATTCACCTCGCTGGTCAGACCTTCGTTCCCGAAGCCTTCCGTGACCCGGCCCGTACGCTCGAGATCAATCTGCTGGGTACCCTCAATCTGTTGCAGGCCCTCAAGGCCCGCGGATTTCGGGGGACCTTCCTGTATGTCAGCTCCGGCGACGTCTATGGACAAGTCGACGAGAGCGCCCTGCCCATCACCGAACTGCAACCGCCCTGCCCGCGCAACCCCTATGCGGTGAGCAAGCTCTCGGCCGAGTTTCTCAGCCTGCAATGGGGCCTGAGTGAGGGCTGGCCGGTGCTGGTGGCGCGGCCGTACAACCATATCGGCGCCGGACAGAAAGACAGCTTCGTCATCGCCAGCGCCGCACGCCAGATCAACCGCATCAAGCAAGGCTTGCAGGCAGCACGACTGGAAGTCGGCGACATTGACGTCACGCGCGACTTCCTCGATGTCGGCGATGTGATCACGGCTTATTTCGCCCTTCTGGAAAAAGGCACCCCCGGGCAGGTCTACAACATCTGCTCGGGCCGCGAACAAAGCATCCGCAGTCTGATCGAGCAGTTGGGCGATCTGGCGCAGGTCGAAGTGCAACTGGTGCAGGATCCGGCACGCATGCGGCGCGCCGATCAGCGTCGCGTTTGCGGCAGTCACGCAAAGCTGGTCCAGACCACGGGCTGGGCACCGGCAATCACCACACAACAATCCCTGCGGGCGATCCTGTCCGACTGGGAGCAGCGAGTAAAACAACAATGAAAAGTGCACTGATCACGGGGATCACCGGCCAGGACGGCGCATATCTGGCCAGGTTGCTGCTCGACAAGGGTTACAAGGTTCACGGCCTGGTAGCACGCCGTAGCAGCGATTCGCGCTGGCGCTTGCGCGAGATGGGCGTCGAAGGCGACATCGTCTACCTGGACGGTGACATGGCCGATGCCTGCTCGGTACAACGTGCAGTCATTCAGTCGGCGCCGGACGAGGTCTACAACCTCGCTGCACAAAGCTTCGTTGCCGCTTCCTGGAATCAGCCGGTGACCACCGGCATCGTCGATGGCCTGGGCGTCACCCACTTGCTCGAAGCGATCCGCCAGTTCAGCCCGCACACGCGTTTCTATCAGGCCTCCACCAGCGAAATGTTCGGTCTGATCCAGGCCGAGCAACAGGACGAGAACACCCCGTTCTACCCGCGCAGCCCCTACGGCGTGGCCAAACTCTACGGTCACTGGATCACCGTCAACTACCGTGAAAGCTTCGACCTGCACGCCAGCAGCGGCATCCTGTTCAACCATGAATCGCCGCTACGCGGCATCGAATTCGTTACCCGCAAGGTCACCGACGCCGCCGCCCGCATCAAACAGGGCAAGCAGCAGGAACTGGCCCTGGGCAACATCGACGCCAAGCGCGACTGGGGCTTTGCCGGCGACTACGTCGAAGCCATGTGGCTGATGCTGCAACAGGACAAGCCTGACGATTTCGTGGTCGCCACCGGCGTCACCACCACCGTGCGCGAGATGTGCCGCATCGCCTTCGATCACGTCGGCCTGAACTACCGCGACTACGTGAAGATCGACCCGGCGTTCTTCCGCCCGGCCGAAGTCGAAGTGCTGCTCGGCAACCCGGCCAAGGCTCAGCGCGTATTGGGCTGGAAACCGAAAACCGACCTGGACACCCTGATCCGCATGATGATGGATGCGGATATGAAACGCGTCGCCAAGGAGTAGGTCATGCTGATTCCCGTGATTCTGTCCGGCGGTGCCGGTACGCGTCTGTGGCCGGTGTCCCGCGAGGGCCATCCCAAACCGTTCATGACCCTGCCCGACGGGCAGTCGCTGCTCGGCAAGACCTACCAGCGGGCGGCAGCACTGCTCGACGGCTGGGGCGACATCGTCACGGTGACCAACCGCGAGTACTACTTCCAGAGCAAGGATCACTATTGCGCCGCCCACGTGTCGCGCCATCGCGGGCACTTCCTGCTGGAGCCGACCGGGCGCAACACCGCCCCGGCGATTGCCGCCGCCGCCCTGTCGCTGCAGGCGCTGCACGGCGACGATGCAATCATGGTGGTGATGCCCGCCGACCATTTGATCGTTAATCAGGAAGCGCTCAAGAGCGCCGTCGAACACGCGGTCAACCTGGCGAAGGACGGTTATCTGGTGACCTTCGGTGTTGTGCCGACCGCCCCGGAAACCGGCTTCGGCTACATCGAAACCGGCGCACCGCTGGACGCCAAAGGCGCAGCGAAAGTGCAGCGTTTCGTGGAAAAGCCCGACCTGCAGACCGCCACCCATTACCTGGAAAGCGGCAACTTCCTGTGGAACTCGGGCATGTTCTGCTTCACCACCGCGACCCTGATCAACGAACTGCAATTGCACGCGCCAGAGTTGCTGGAACAGACCCGCGCCTGCATGCAGGCCAGCGCCGCGGTGGAAACCGTCGGCTGTCTGCAACAGGAACTGTCGCCGACACTGTTCGCTGAGATCACCGACATCTCCATCGATTACGCGCTGATGGAACGCTCCGACAAAGTCGTGGTGGTGCCCGCCGGTTTCGACTGGAGCGACATCGGTTCATGGGGCGCTGTGGCGGCGCTGGTGCCGGCCGATGCCGACAACAATCGCGCCAGCGGCGAAGCGGTGTTCATCGACAGCCACAACAACTTCGTGCAGAGCGAAGGCCGACTGGTGGCCGCCGTGGGTGTGGATAACCTGATCATCGTCGACACCGCCGACGCCGTGCTGGTGGCCCACGCCGATCGCGCCCAGGATGTGCGGCGCGTCGCCAAGCAGCTCAAGGAAAAATCCCACGAAGCCTATCGCCTGCATCGCACGGTCAGCCGTCCGTGGGGCACCTACACCGTGCTCGAGGAAGGCCCGCGCTTCAAGATCAAGCGCATCGTGGTCAAGCCCGGCGGCAAGCTGTCGCTGCAAATGCATCATCACCGCAACGAACACTGGGTGGTGGTCGAAGGCATGGCCAAGGTCACCAACAACGGCAGCGGCACGCATCTGGTGGCCAAGAACGAATCGACGTTCATTGCCGCCGGCCATCGCCATCGCCTGGAAAACCCCGGCGTGATCGACCTGGTGATCATCGAAGTGCAAAGCGGCGAATACCTGGGTGAAGACGATATCGTGCGCTTCGAAGACCAATACGGCAGGACGGTTTGATGCTGCTTTCCCTGTACCGCTCGCTTTACAGCTATCGAGGATTCATCCTCGGCAGCGTACAGCGAGAGTTTCAAGCGCGTTATCGCAATTCGCTGCTCGGCGCCTTGTGGCCCGTGTTCAATCCACTGTCGATGATCATCGTCTACACCGTGATCTTTTCTCACATCATGCGCGCCCGCCTGCCGGGCGTGGATGACAGCATGGCCTACAGTGTCTATCTCTGCGCCGGGCTGCTCGCCTGGGGAATGTTTTCGGAAATCACCCTGCGCAGCCAGACCATGTTTCTGGATAACGCCAACCTGCTGAAGAAAATCAGCTTCCCCCGCATCTGCCTGCCGGTGATCGTGCTGTGCAATGCGGCGATCAATTTCGCCATCATCATCGGCCTGTTCCTTGGATTTCTATTGATCAGCGGGCGTTGGCCCGGTATGGCGCTCCTGGCGCTGATTCCCCTGATTGCGCTGCAGATGCTGTTCTGCGCTGGTCTGGGCATGATCCTCGGCGTGTTGAATGTATTCTTTCGCGATGTCGGCCAGCTCTTCGCCATCTGCCTGCAGTTCTGGTTCTGGCTGACGCCGATCGTGTATCCGATCACCATCCTCCCGGAGTGGGTCCAGCGGCTGCTGCAACTCAACCCGATGACCAGCCTGATCGGCAGCTATCAGAACCTGTTCCTGTATGGGCAATGGCCGGTCTGGAACTCGCTTTTACCGGTGTTCATCGTCGCGGTGGTGATGTGTCTGATCGCCCTGCGGTTGTTCCGCCAGCGCGTCGGTGAAATGGTGGATGAACTCTGATGGGACTGATACGCGTAACGGGCCTGGGCAAGGCTTATAAACAGTATCCGACACGCTGGAGCCGTCTGGCGGAATGGCTGATCCCGTTTTCCCCGGTGCGCCACCGCGAGCATTGGGTGCTGCAGGATGTCGCTTTCGAGATTGCCCCCGGCGAGGCCGTGGGTATCGTCGGCGCCAACGGTGCGGGCAAAAGCACTTTGCTGAAGATGATCACCGGTACCACTCAACCCACCTGCGGCAAAATCGAGATTGAAGGGCGCGTAGCGGCATTGCTGGAGCTGGGCATGGGTTTTCACCCGGACTTTACCGGGCGCCAGAACGCGATCATGGCCGGGCAGTTGCTGGGCCTGCAGGTTGGCGAAATCGAAGCGCTGATGCCTGACATCGAACACTTCGCAGAAATCGGCGAAGCCATCGACCACCCCGTGCGCACCTACTCCAGCGGCATGCAGATGCGCCTGGCCTTCAGCGTCGCCACCGCGCGGCGTCCGGACATTCTGATCGTCGACGAGGCCCTGTCGGTGGGCGACGCCTACTTTCAGCACAAGAGCTTCGAACGCATTCGCAGCTTCCGCAAGGCCGGCACGACCCTGCTGATCGTCTCCCACGACCGCTCGGCCATCCAGTCGATCTGCGATTCGGCGATCCTGCTCAAGGACGGCCACATGGCCATGTACGACAAACCGGAAGTGGTGCTCGACTATTACAACGCCTTGATGGCCGAGCGCGAAGGTCAGATCGTGCGCCAGGAAATGCTCGCCGGCGGCGAAGTGCAGACCGTGTCCGGCACCGGCGAGGCAGGCATTCTGAGTGTGCGCCTGCTGGACGAACACGATCGCGCCATCGACGCTGCCGAGGTCGGCCAGCCAGTGGTACTGGAAGTGCAGGTCGAAGTTCGCCGCGACATTGAACGGCTGGTGCTCGGCTTCATCCTCAAGGATCGTCTGGGCCAGATGATGTATGGCATCAACACCCATCGCCTGAACAAGGCCCTGACCGATCTGCGCGCCGGCGAACGCTTCACTTATCGCTTCGCCTTCGTCATGGGGCTGGGCAAGGGCAACTATTCGGTATCGTTGAGCCTGTCGCGCCTGGACTCGCATCTGGACCGCAACTTCGAATGGCGCGATTACGGTCTGGTGTTTCACGTGATCAACAACCGCCAGGAAGATTTCGTCGGCTGTTCCTGGCTCAATGCCAACACGACGATCACCCCTCACACCGAGGCAGCGCTGACCGAGCGTGCGCCATGACCCGCCTGTTGGTCGAGTGCACCCACGTCTTCAAACACCCGAAGATCAACTCCGGTATTCAACGCGTGGTGCGCAACGTCATCAAGCAATTGCCGGAGCGGGTGGGTGATGTCGAGTGCCTGCCGGTCATTTCGCTGAGGGGCCGGCTGTATCGGGTCACGCGCCTGGCCCCGCTGGACGCGCCGCTGTTCAACGCCATTGCGACATTCGGCGAACGACTGGAACGCCTTGCGCACCGTTTCTGGCAATGGCATCAGCGCATCGACAGCCGCCTGCAGGCAAAAACCCCACGACGCCTGTTGTACGTCGGCTATCGGCTGAGCGCTTTCGCGGCATTTGGCGTACCCCTGCGGCTGATCGAGCGGATCAACCGCCAGCAACTGCCAAAACGCTGTGCCCCCTTGCAGCATCAGCCCGGAGACCAACTGGTGCTGCTGGATTCGTCCTGGCACTCGGACTTTTTCTCCCACGCCGAACAGCTCAAGCGCGAGGGTGTCGGTATCGTCGCGGTTATCTACGACTTGATACCGCTGACCCACCCGCAGTTCTACGACACGCGGCTGGTGCAGGTCTTCAGTGAATGGTTCGACTGGATCACCCGCACGGCCGACGGCTACCTGGCCATTTCCGCCACGGTACGCGATCAGGTGCGCGCCGAACTGCAGCAACGGATCGGCACGGTACAGGCCGAAAAACGCTGGTTCGATTATTTTCACCTCGGTTCCGAACTGGATCTGCACAGCGCCGGGGAAACCGTCGAACCGCGCCTGCAACAGCTGTTCAATACACCGGAGCCGCTGTTCCTGATGGTCAGTACCATTGAGCCGCGCAAGAACCACGCATACCTGCTCGATGCCTTCGAACGGGCTTGGACCGCCGGCTCCCCGGCGCGTCTGTGCATCGCCGGGCGCATCGGCTGGAAGTGCGACGCCCTGCTCGCCCGGGTGCGCAGTCATCCCGAACTGAATCGCCGCCTGTTCATGTTCAACGACTTGAGCGACACCAGCCTCGAACATGCCTACGCCCACGCCAGTGCGCTGGTATTCCCTTCGTTTGTCGAAGGCTTTGGCCTGCCGCTGGTGGAAGCCATGCAGCGTGGCTTGCCGGCGATGGGCAGCGACATTGCAGTGTTCCGCGAAATCGGCGGCGAATTCATGGCCTATTTCGATTTGCAGGATCCGCAAAGCCTCGCTGACTTGATCATGCGGTTCCTGCAGAGTGGCCAATTCCCCGCTGCTCGCGATGTGGCGGACTGGCGCTGGATCGACTGGCACGAGGCGAGTGCGCAACTGGCCGAGCGCACCGTACGCAATGCAGTGCAAGCGCCATTGGCGCCAGCGAGGCCGCATGCGCATTGCCCTTAATGCCCGGATCCTGCAGGCACCGCGCACCGGCATCGGCCACTACGTCGCCGAGTTGGTGAATGCGTTGCGCAGCGATACCGATATCGAAATTGAGTTGTTCCACGGCTGGGGCTGGAGTTCGGCCTTGCCGGAGGCGGCGATGCCCGGTTATTCGCGCCTGACGCCACTGCTGCGGCAGATCCCCGGGGCTTATCAGGCGCGGCGCTGGCTGGAACAAAAGCGTTTCGATCAGGCGCGCGCGCATGGCATCGATCTGTATCACGAACCGAGTCTGTGGCCACTGGCCTTCGACGGCCCGACCGTGATCACCCTGCACGACCTGACGCACCTGCATTACCCCGAAACTCAGCCGCCGGCACGTTTGCAAGAGATCGAGCGCCGACTGGCTACCGGCGTGCGGCAGGCACAAGTGATCCTCACCGATTCACAAGCGATCGCCGACGAAGCTCAAAGCTGTTTCGGCCTGCCCGCTGAACGTTTCGTGGTCGCTCCCTTGGGCGTGGCCGAGCGCTTTCATCCGCGCGATGCACACACCATCGACCCGGTACTCAAGGCCCATGCCGTTACGGCGCGGGAGTATTTCCTCTGTGTCGGGACGCTGGAGCCACGCAAGAATCTGCGGCTGGCCCTGCGCGCCCATGCCTTGCTGCCGGAGGCCGTGCGCCAACGCTTTCCGCTGCTGATCGTCGGCATGGCTGGCTGGCAGCGCGAACAGTTCAGCGCCGAACTGCGTCAGGCATTGGCAAGCGGGCATGTGTGCCTGCTCGGCTACTTGCCCGATGAACACCTGGCCCAGCTGTTGGCCGGTGCCCGGGCGCTGATTTTTCCTTCGTTATACGAAGGCTTTGGCCTGCCGGTGTTGGAGGCGATGGCCAGCGGCACGCCGGTGGTACTCACCCGCGCTTCGGCCATGCCGGAAGTCGCGGGCGACGCGGGCAACTATATTGAACCTGACAATGCAGACGGCTTGCGCGACGCGCTGATCCGTCTGCTCGACGATCAGGTGCATTGGCAAGCATGCCGAGAAGCCGGATTGCAGCGGGCGCGGCTTTTTTCCTGGCAGCGCTGCGCACAGGCCACGGCCGGTGCCTACCGCCAGGCCATGGGAGGTTGAATGCGAGTTCTTCATTTTTTCAAAACCTACTTGCCTGACTCGGTCGGCGGTATCGAGCAGGTGATATTTCAACTGTGCGAAAGCGGTGCGCATCACGGTATCGACGGCCAGGTGCTGACACTCAGCGCCGACCCGACCCCGCCTGTGGTGCAACTGGGTCAACACGAAGTGCATCGCGCCAGACTCGATATTCAGTTCGCCTCCACCGGGTTTTCCTGGAGCGTGTTCAAACAGTTTCGCGAGCTGGCCGCCGAAGCCGATGTGGTCAACTATCACTTTCCATGGCCGTTCATGGACCTGGTGCACTTTGCCAGCGGCATGAACAAACCGAGCGTGGTGACCTACCACTCGGACATTATTCGTCAGAAGCATCTGCTCAAACTCTACCGACCGCTGATGAACCGCTTCCTCGCCAGCGCCGACCGGATTGTCGCGGCCTCGCCGAACTACCTGCACACCAGCGACGTGCTGCAGCAGTTTCAGAACAAGACCCGGGTGATTCCATACGGTTTGAACAAGGCCGGTTATCCACAGGCCGACAGCGAACGGATGAATCGCTGGCGCCAGCAGCTTGGGGATAAGTTTTTCCTGTTCGTCGGGGTCATGCGTTATTACAAAGGTCTGCACATCCTGCTCGACGCCTTGAAGGACGTGGACTATCCGGTGGTGATCGTCGGTGCCGGGCCGCTGGAACTGGAGTTGCACGCCCAGGCTGCTGCGCTGGGGCTGCGTAACATCCACTTTCTCGGGCGCCTGGGCGATGAAGACAAGGTCGCCCTGCTGCAACTGAGCTACGCCATCGTGTTCCCGTCGCACCTGCGTTCCGAAGCGTTCGGCATTTCGCTGCTCGAAGGCGCGATGTACGGCAAACCAATGATCTCCAGCGAAATCGGTACCGGCACCAGCTACATCAATATCCACAACGAAACCGGGCTGGTGGTGCCACCGAGCAACCCTCAGGCGTTTCGCGAGGCAATGCGCAGCCTCTGGGAAAACCCCGAACGCGCAGCAGCCATGGGCATAAAGGCCGAGGCGCGTTACCGGCAGTTGTTTACCGCCGATGAAATGGGCCGCAAGTGGACCGAGTTGTATCAGGAGTTGCTCGAAGAGAAAGACCTGTCTTACGCCTGATCCCGTTGCTGAAACACATCACCCTGTGGGAGCGGGCTTGCTCGCGAAAGCGGTCTTTCAGTAAACAATGATGTCGACTGATCTGACGCCTTCGCGAGCAAGCCCGCTCCCACAGGGGGGGTGTAGTGATTTCAAATGAGCCGTTAGAGATCTAGCACCAACAACTGCTCACTCTGCGCCGGCACCGCGCAACAAATCAGCACCTGCCCCGCTTCCGGCAGGTCTGCCGGGGGCTGTGGATAATTCACCGCGCCACTGACCAGACGTGTCTTGCAGGTGCCGCACGAACCTCCACGGCAACTGAACTCGGGGCGCAGGCCACGGCTTTCTGCGAGCTCCAGCAGACTGCCGCCGTCCGGCTGCCAGCGCGCCTCTTTGGCCGAACGCTCAAACATCACCGGCACAGACGTGATGGCCGCCGGTGGTTGCTCGATGACCGCCGCATCCGGGTCCGGCTGGCGCTTGAGCGTCGACGGGCCGAAGGTCTCGGCATGGATCCGCGCGTCGCGAATGTCCAGCTCGCGCAGACTGTCGTAGACACTTTGGGTAAAAGCGCCGGGCCCACAGACAGCAAAATCGATCTGGTCGTAATCTTCGACCTCCAGCAGATCACGCAGCAGTGCCCGATCAATGCGCCCATGGCGGTCGAAATCTTCGCCTTCATGCACGTCGGCCTCCGGCTGACTGAGCAGGCGAATCACCCGTACCGCATCGCCAGCACTTTCCAGCACGCGATCGAGTTCCTCGCGAAACGGCTGATCGGCCAGGCTGCGCGAACTCTGCAGCAACCACGTCGGCCGAATCCGCCGGGTGCGCAGACCTTGGTACACCACCTCACGCAGCATCGACAGCAACGGCGTGATGCCAACCCCCGCCGCCAGCAGCACCAGCGGCCGGTGTTCCAGTGGCGCCACCGTGAAGTGCCCCTGTGGCGCCCGTGCCTCAAGAACATCGCCGACCCGGATCTGCTGGTGCAAATGGCCTGAAACCAGGCCCTCGCGTTTCACACTGATGCGCAGGAAATCATCCGATGGCGCACTCGACAGGCTATAAGTGCGAATATGCGTTTCACCATCCAGAGTGAAGCGCAACGGCAGATGCTGGCCAGCCTGAAACACCGGCATCCCTGCGCCATCGTCCGGTTGCAGATAAATCGAGCGGATGTGCTGGCTCTCCCTTTCGATGCGGGTCACCCGCAGCGGCCGCCAGCGGTCACCCAGCGCTTTGGCCTGCAAACGTGCATCGGCCTGGGCCCAGGTGCCGGTCAGCAGACTGGTGGGCGACATGCCGTCGAAGCGCCAGCGCAGGGCCAGTGCCGCCGGGCGCCGCACCAGTCTCTCTACCTCGAATGTCCAGAGGCGCTCGGCGCCCTGGAACGCTTCGATCTGCGGCCCGTCGAGGATGATTTCGGTCCGCCCGCTCAGTTGCAGCACATCGCCTGTGGAAAAGTCGATGAACAGCAGGCCGGCCTTGGGATTGAGCAGCAGGTTGCCGAGCGTGTTGAAGTGCAGGTTGCCGGCAAAATCCGGGATGGTCAGACGATTACCTTCAACCCGGACAAACCCGGCCTGCCCGCCACGATGGGAAACATCCACCGCACGTTGTCCGTCCACATCGACGTAACTGGCGACAAAGAAGGTATCGGCGCTTTCGATCATGGCTCTGGCTGCGTCATCAAGACCGTCGTCGTGCTGCGCTGGCCGCGTCTGCGGATCGCTCAGCGGCACGCGCTGGAACTGGCGCAGTTGAATGTATTGCGGACAGTTGCCGAAAGCCTGATCCACGCTCACATCGAAACCCTGCACGGTCAGATTGTCGACATGACCGTTGAGGCGATTGCGGCGGCGGGTATGCAATTCAATGCCGAGCAACCCGATCGGCTCGCCATTGCGCAATTGCGCCGGATCATCGGCAGCGGGTTGGCTGGCGAAATGCAGATGCTCGGGATCAGGCGAATGCGCAAACCCCGGCGCGCCTTCGAGCACACTGGCCCAAGGACGCCCGTCGGTATCGACCGCGCCGTACAGCATGAACGGTAACTGCTCATAAAAGGCGCGGTGCTGATCCGGCATCCAGTCACGAATCACTTTTCGGCCGAAGGCCTCCATGCGCTCGGCAACGCCGACATGGGCCTGCAGTTGTTGCTCGCCAGCGTGCCACGGTGAACGTTCCATCACGCATCTCCCCGCGCCGCCGGCGCATTGTGGATAACTCGATCAGATCGGGCCGACCTCTCAGGCAGTCTTTTGCAGACCGGCGACCGTGCGCGGCATGCCGACAAAACCGGGCAAGGCTTCGATACGCGCCAGCCAGGCACGCACGTTGGCGTAGTCGTCCAGCGACACGTTGCCTTCCGGCGCATGGGCGATGTAGCTGTAGGCGGACACGTCAGCGATGGTCGGCTCGCTGCCGGCCAGATACGGGGTCTTGCCCAGTTCCACCTCCATCACTTTGAGCAGGTTGTGCGCACGGGTAATCGCTTCTTCAGCATTCAACTGTGCGCCAAACACCGTCACCAAACGTGCAGCAGCAGGTCCGAAAGCAATCGGCCCTGCAGCGGCCGACAACCAGCGCTGCACCTGCGCCGCGCCGACCGGATCGGTGGGCAGCCAGCGGCCATTGCCGTACTTGAGCGCCAGATACACCAGAATCGCGTTGGAGTCGGCCAGCACCACACCGCCGTCGTCAATCGCCGGCACTTGGCCAAAACTGTTGATTGCCAGATACGGCGCCTGCTTGTGCTCGCCCTTGGCCAGATCGACCAGGATCAATTCGGTCGGCAACTGCAGCAGGGACAGCATCAGCTCTACCCGATGGGCGTGGCCGGAACGCGGGAAGTTGTAGAGTTTGATCGCTTGCATGGTCGACTCCGCTGGAGAGGGCGCCGTTCGGGATGGCAGCGCCGATGGAGGCCATCTTCCACCCATCTTCAAATCAACAGAATCACCAGCAATCGCAATCAATTATTTCACTGGATGAAATAACGCCGCGTTCTGCAGCGCCGGATGTTCTCGCAGCACCTTCACCGCGTGGTCGACAAAACTGCGCACCCGCGCCGGTGCCTTGCGCCCGCCCTGATACACCACATGAATCGGCAGCGGAGGCAGTTCGAAATCGGCGAGGACAATTTCCAGTTCACCGGAAGCCACCTTGCCGGCGACCTGATAGGACAACACCCGGGTCAGCCCCAACCCCAGGCAGGCCGCAGCAATCGCCGCCTGGTTGGCGGTGACCACCAGCCGAGGCTCGGGTCGCACGCTGATCGCTTCGCCCTGATCCACAAACGGCCAGTTGCGCAACTGACCGATGGCCGAGGTCGCCACCACCGGCGCGCCGGCCAGCGCCTGTGGATGCTCGGGTCGGCCGTGCCGAGCCAGATAAGCCGGCGACGCACAGATCACCCGTCGCACTTCGCCGACCCGGATCGCGTGCTGATTGCTGTCCGGCAACTCACCAATGCGCACCGCGACATCGATGCCCTCCTCGACCATGCTCACCACCCGATCGACCAATAGCGCATTGATCGAAACGTCTGGATACTGCGTCAGATAACTGGTCATCAGGGGCGTGACAAACAACTCACCGAACAGAACCGGCGCGGTCACCGTCAATTGCCCACGGGGCTGGGCGTGACTGCCGGCCGCCGAATCCTCGGCTTCCTGCACCTCGGCGAGAATTCTCCGACAGTCTTCCAGATAACGCTGACCCGCTTCGCTCAGATGCACACTGCGCGTGGTACGGATCAGCAACTGCGTGCCAATACGCTGCTCCAGCGCTGCTACCGCGCGGGTGACACTGGCCGCGGACAAGCCAAGACGCCGCGCCGCCGCCGAGAAGCCCTGCTCCTGGGCCACGGTGGCGAAGATCTGCATTTCCTGGAAGCGGTCCATGGATGTCCTCGATTCAGATACAAAAATCGCAGCCGAGGCTGCGATTTTTGCGGGTCATGGGTGCTTACAACTAAGTCTGACACAAACACCCCAACAACCATTGGGCGAAACCGGAACGAATCGTACGCCGTATCACAATAAAGATTGACACCGCCACCCTGACTTTTCGAATAACGCTCTGACCTTCTTACATCATAGTTTGACACAACCAGTGTGCACGACTGCCAGACATTCTCATGAAGCGGCAAACGGCAGCGATACCAAGAACTAACAGAGGCGAGGAGTGATCGCTAGGTAGAGGCCATCGGTTGCCCACTGCATCGCACCCGTCAGCTCTGTCCCTGGTGACTTACCGTACTTCGTGTCGGCTCACCGAGATTGGGCGGATCAACTTTCTGGATCAGGCGCTTGATCGGTGTGCCCTCGGGTAATTGCATAGAACTGAAGACAATCCGCGCTTTCATCTGCGCGCCAAGTAGCGCTAAGCGGCATTCCGACACATTGTAGATGAAGGCTTGGCGGATTAGCGGATGGTCACGGCAAAAGATCAACAGATTAAAGCGGATGTTGGCCATCAAACTAGCATTGATCAATACCAGATCGAAGCTAATGTCGCCGTACTCCAGCAACATCAGCATATCCTCAAGATTCGATACCGGCGCGATGCCGTGATAGCCCTCGCGGTTGAAATTACGTTCCAGGCGTAGGCGCTGAAAGTGTTGTGGGTCGGCAATCATGATGCGCAAGGCTTTATTGGTCATGGGGCGCATATCAAAAGCACACGCTCATAGTTCAGGGCTTTGTTGCGCTCGGGCAAGGTGTAGGGCGCGAGACAGCGTTTGCCATCCCATTTGATAGTCAGAGTGGCTGAATCCTCTTCCACCAGCGCAAGGGCTTTACCGCTCGGGTCGGAAATGCCCAGTTGTTTACCCGCCGCATCCTCCAGCGCAGCGCCAAATGGAATGGCCTTGTTCTGCGCATCAAACAGCTCGAACTGCACCCGTCGACCGGTCTTGCCAATATATTGCGCCAGCACTACTGCGCCTCGCCTTGGTACGACTTGCTGGGTGGCATTATCGATCTCGATCTCCGCACCCAGATCCCGGGTATCCAGGCTGATCCAGTTCACACGATAGGGCTGAATGTTGGGCACGACGGCAAAGCCATTGGCGCCGGTCTCTGCACCGCTGTAGCTGCCGATTTTTGCGCCGGAAACGCCCGGCACTTCGGCCAAGGCAAAGGTTTCACCCACGGTCTGCCCCAGATTGATACCTCCGGCATGGGCAACCACAGAGCCGGCCAGGTTAAGGGTTTGCGAGGTGTAACCGCGCCCCTGGCTATAACCCGCGCTAATATCCGCAACCGAGGTGCGGGTGCTGATGTTGCCCGAGGCCGAGCTGCCACCGATGCTGCTGTTACCACCTTGCAGTGAGTAATAGGTATCGCTGGTTTCCGACACGTAACCGTTGATGCCGACTTGCGTGCTGCTGCTGTTCTTCTGCGTGTTGGCCGAAACAAAGGCCCGTGGCGCTCGGGGTTTTGAGCCCAGGGGAAACGACAGAGACAGGTTGATCAACGTGTCATTATTTGACGATCCGAAATCTCCGACGTCCTTAGTATAGGTCGCGCTAACGTTGTAGCTAACCTCACCCCAGTAGTTGCCATAACCGGTAGAAAGACTCTGGGAACCGCCGCGCCCCCAGTAACGCTGGTCGCTGGCGTTCATGTAAACGCTGCCATATTGCCGGTTGCGGCCCAAGCTCTGGTTGATGGTCAGGTCGGTACGAGTTTTTGAGTTGCCGAAGGGTTTCTGGCCATCGGCGTTGAGTTCCTCGACGTGGTTGGTCAGCGTTCGGTAGCCCTCGGTCGAATAGCGATAGGCCGCCAGGGTAAAGTTGGTATCGGTCCCGGTGAAAGTCTTGGCGTACAACGCCCGTAGGCTATTACCTTGCACCGTCTGGCCTACGGTAAGGCTGGAGGAGCGAGTCAGGTCGACGGAGACGGCACCGATCGGGGTGTTGCGACCCGCACCGACGGACAGTGCCTTGAAGTTCTCCGAGGCCTGGACACCGACGATTCCGGTGAGGTTGCTGTTGATCCCGTAGGCCAGGGTGCTGCTGACAAACTCCGGCGACGCCAAGCCATCATTGTTGCTGTTGTACTGGCCCGCGGACACGCTGTACTTCACCTGGCCTTCGCGGACCATGATTGGCAAGCTGGAAAACGCCTGCATCGTTACCCGTCGCCAACCATCGGCTTCGATGATGGTCACTTCCAGGTCGCCGTTGGAGCCGCTGGGATAGATATCGCTGATCTCGAACGGGCCCGGCGGTACGTTGGCGGTGTAGAGAATGTAGTTGTTCTGACGGATCTCCACCGTGGCGCTGGTTTCCGCCACGCCGCGAATGATCGGCGCATAGCCGCGTTCGCTATCGGCGCGCATGCCTTCATCGGAGGCCAGTTTCAGGCCGCGATAACGCACGCTGTCGAACAGGTCCGTGTCGGAAAAGATGTCGCCCGCAGAGAATTGGCCCTTCAGCGCCGTTACATCATGCTGCAAGAAGCTACGGTTGCTCTTGAAGGTGCTCGGCTGCCCCGTGGTGGTGCTGAAGTTCGACTCGTTACGCAGCCGCCAGCCGCCCAGATTGATCCCATTACGCAATCCCAGGTTATTTGAAAGCGCGGTGCTGTGATCCGAGCTGTTGCGGTTGCTGCTCAACTGATAGTTGATGAAGGCTGCCGGAACCCCCTGATCCCACAAAGCCGGGTCGATATACCCGCGCATACCTCTCTGCATGGCTATTTGCGGCACACTGGCCAACAGCCGCAGGCGGCTTGCGTCGTAGCGCAAGGTAGCTTTGTCGATAAGTGACGGCAAGTCGTAGCAGCCTTGCGGTACATTTGGGTTGATTTTGCCCGCCGCTTCCAGCTTGTTCATATCGATGCCCAGTTGCAGCAACATATCCAGGGTCAAGCAGGCTTCGACCTTGCCGTTCTTCGCGTTTCGTTGGAAGTCGATATCGCGGCGCCCCACCAGCACTTCGTTGCTGTAGAGGTCGACCCGGTACTGCCCCGGCACCACATTGTTGGCGGATAACAGCAACTGCAGATCCAGCGACGAGTGAGCGCCTTGCAGAAATGTGGTGTTGAACTGTTCGAGTTGTTCGGATTCTAACTCCTCCGCACCGACAAACATGGAGAGGGTGGTGGTAACAGCGACAAATAGCGTACTTAAAAGAGTGTAGGTACCCGAGTACCAAGTTTGGTCGCTCGCGCCTGAACCGGATCGGTTGCTTGGAAACAAAAGCATTTAAAGCACCTATATCACCTCCGATACGAACTTCTAAACGGAGCGAAGAGAAATACGGAAAAAGAATAAATTGGCCCTTATGGCAAGCGTATCAAAGCTACTCTTTATTCAGACTAGCCTGACTTGAGGCACCATCGGAAAGTTTTGCAATGTAACGATCTTGTGCACCGTAGTCGTTAATACTCGTAAACAGTAAATTTGGCGTAGCCGTGCTATTGAATTGTTTAACAACGAATTCTTTATTTTCGCCCGGCGCGATCATCGTTGAGTCTGCAGTTTGTTCGGTCATTGTTCCTGATTGAAGTTTTATGTCCGCCATGGACACGTGAAAGAGTCCTGTATTATTCACCGCCAAGACCGTTTTTCCGCCCCGATTCTCCAGGCGCCATAACAGTTTGGTCGGTGCCAGATAGGCATCTGCGCTCAACTCGACCGGACGGAAGAACACCTTGATGCGCTGGCGCACTGCGAGTTGCAATGTATTTTTCTCTTTCGAAGCCTGAGGGATTTCCTGAACATTGAGCCAGACTACCGACTCTTTATCGGATGGCATGCCGGAGCCTTCATAAATCACTCGCAATAACTGCTGCTCCTTACCTACCACTCGAGCCAACGGCGGAGTTACGGCAAAGGGTACCGATGTAACGCCAGGGGTATCTGTATCGAGCCAAGACTGGATCAATACGTCTTCACCGCTATTGCGCACGGTGATGCTAGCTTCCTTGTGCTTTCCGTCAAAGACCAGACGAGTAGTACTCAAGGAGATGCCAGCATTGGCTTGGGAAACAACTAAAACGCCCAGGAGGCCCAGGCAGAAAGATAGGGAGGGACGACGAAACATAATAATTACCGTTTGATTCAAGGCGTGCGCGGGGCCGATAAGCCCCGCACTAAGTCCGTTAATTCCCTGCGATTACTCGTATTGCAGGGTAAATGGCAGGGTTGCATCACCGCGACCTGCAACGGCAGTACCCGCTGCGCCGGTCGTGACGTAGACGGCGGAGAACTTTAGCGAAGTGCTGCCATCTTGCAGTTTGTTCTCGATTTTCGCGGTAGTAGGCGAGCTCAAGTTAATCAGCGCACCATTAGCATCGAGAAGAGCGATACCAATGTTCTTTGCAGCCCCCAGACCATCGACCAGGTTCAGTACACCATTGCTATCGACACCCGAACCGGTCCCTTTATTGGGCTCAAAGATCATAGAAACTTTGGCACCGGCGTTGCAGCTGATCTTCATATCGAAGTTTTCGGCACTCAGTCTGCCACTGCCAATTGGCGCGGCGGCCGTGCCCATGTCTTTGATCGACACTTCACCCATCGCTACGGAGATGGTCTTGTTGACGCCGGAGCCTTGTACAGAACATGCATCGTTGTTGATGATGCCGGAAAAGTTGATAGTGCCACTACCAGCTTTGGTGACGACTGGTTCTACTGCGAAAGCGCTACCAGTAGCTGCCAAAATTGACAGTGTCATCATTGCCAAGGAAAGCTTCTTCATTCTGATTACCATTGGGTGGATTGAGATTCTATTCGTTGCAGAAGCAAGATATAGAACCGACCCATACAGGAACATCAGACGATTCTTAAAGAAAAATAGACGGTGGGACGCGATAATTACTAATTGAAAATGTTGCGCTCGAAGCAGTATGCCAATAAATCTTGGTCACTATTAACTTCGAGTTTACGCATGGCAGATGTCTTTTGCGCACTGATAGTTTTTATACTTCTATTCTGGCCACGGGCGATGTCGGAAACACTTTGCCCGGACACAAACAAGCGTAAAATTTCGTGTTCTTTGGACGATAGCTTGGCGAATCGGTCATCCATAGATACGGCGGACTCGAGCACCGAGGTGGGTTCCGGTCCTAAACTTCGGAACGGATTGCCTTGGGCGACAGCCTTGAGCGCGACTTGAATTTCATTGTGCATTTGGCTTTTCTGGATGACCCCAACCACCCCCAGCTCATGCAACAAGGTCAAGATCAAGGGATTGGAAATCATGGTCAACACCAGTATTTTCAATGTTGGAAAGTTACGTTTGAGGTACTCAACCAATTTCAGGCCGTCACCATAGGGCGAGTCTGCAGGCATATTGAAGTCGGTGATGATCAGGTCAACAGACAGGCTCTCAAGCAGGTTGATCAACTGATTGGAACAGACCGCCTCCCCCACCACATGAAAGCGTTCGTCTCGCTCTACTAGCTCACGAACCCCAAACAGCACAATGGGGTGATCATCAGCGATGACAACATTTAGTTTTTTCATGACCAGTTACCCACAGTGAGATAGAGATTATTAGAGCCTATCCAATAAAGCGCTTAGTCGATCAAGTTGAGTGTTGACCTCCAGCGCGAGCGCCTGCGTGAAGGTCAGCCCCGTGAGCCGATGCTCCAGTTCGGCGAAGGCAATTGCCATGGCCCCAGCCTCTACAGCGCCCAAAGCTCCGGCCATGCTGTGCAGTTGTCGCGCAGCGGTGTTGATATCACCTCTGTCCAGAGCTGCAAGCGTAGCCAGCCTGTCCTTCTGCATAGTGCTGATAAACAGTTCACGCATTTTTGGCGAGAGCCGCACCGAGTCAACTGCAACTTCAGGCGCGAGGCTGTCACCCGCGACGGCGGCGTGCGCGGGCACTGCCATCTCGGAGTATTCCAATAATTGAGTGCGCAAGGCTTTCAGGTTCAGCGGCTTGACCATCCAGGCGTTCATACCCGCTGCAGCGCAGCGTTCGCCTTCCTCACGCAGAGCGTTAGCGGTCACACCGATAATGGGCAGATCCACATCATGTTGGCGCAGGGTCGCGGCGAATTCATAGCCATTCATGATGGGCATGTTGATGTCGGTCAACACAAGGTCGAACAGGCCAGGCAGCCACTGTGCGAGGGCCTGCTCGCCATTGGCCGCCAAAACGACTGAACAACCCAGGGCTTCCAGTTGTTCCTTGATTATCTGCGAGTTGATAGGGTTGTCTTCTGCCACGAGGACATGCAAGTTCAGGCTTCGGCTTCTTTCCGGCAGTGCTCTGTGGTCAGCCCGGTCGACACCCTGCTGCGCGAGGCTGATGCTCCAGGCAATGGCGCGCACATCATTGGCATCTACATTCCAGCCACTACCCGAATACTCAGGCGGGTTACTCCCATCGGCCATGGCGATAATCCGTGGTCCCGGCCAGGGTATTTCGTTGCCTAATGGCAGCATGTCCACCAGCAATGTTGACGGCCCTGCTTGCAACTGGCCGGAGCTAACCGATTGGGATTCAATACCCAGTCGGTTGAGCCAAGTGCAGAGATGTTGCGTCAACTCCTGCACTGGCGCCCGAACATAGACTGCCGGCGCTCCTGGCTCGAACTCGGGGCAATCGGCCAGTTCCCCCGGCAAGTGCTCAAGCGCCAATTGCAGAGTAAAGCTGCTGCCGAGACCCGGTTCGCTGACCACTTTCAACTGGCCAGCCATCAGCTCACACAGCCACCAGCAAATCGCCAGGCCTAACCCCGCACCCGAATCGTTGACTCCATCGCGGACTTGATAGAAAGGATCAAATAGTCGCGCCTGCTGGGCTTGGGCTATCCCCCGCCCCGTGTCACTGACTTGCCATTGCAGGCTGACGTTTGAGCCATCGGTTTGCAGTACTCGAACCCGCAACACGATCCGACCATGGTCGGTGAACTTGATGGCGTTGCTCAGCAGATTATTGAGTATCTGCCGAATCCGTAGTGGATCACCCCGAACCCGGTTCGGCAGCGTTGCGTCAATACAGGCATAGAATTGCAAACCCTTGGCTTGAGCGAACGCGCTGTAGGTACGTAGGGTGTCCTCCGTCAGTTCCAGAGGACAGAACTCATGAGACTCGATGGTCATCTGTCCGGACTCGATCTTCGAGACGTCCAGCACATCGCTGATCAACTGAGACAAATTCGCGGAAGAGCGTTGGATGGTGTGTAGATAGGCCTGCTGCCGCGGCTCAAGCTTGGTTAGTCCCAGCAGTTCCAGGGTGCCGAGTACGCCGTACAGGGGTGTGCGAATTTCATGGCTCATGGTGGCCAAAAAACGGGTCTTGGCCTCGTTGGCCGAGTCGGCCGCCCGACGGGCTTCCTCAAGGGCTGCTGCGTCCTCAATATGCCGGGTCACGTCGTGAAAGGCACAGAGCCAGGCGTCCTGGCCTTGATAACGAGTAGAAATGAAAGCGACTTGTAAATGGCGGCCATCAACTTCCAGATCGACCTGCCCTGGCTCGGTGAGGCCATGCTGTCGGCTGAGGGCGCTGATCAGTTGGGGAGTATCTTGCCATTGCTGGGCGCGCTGGTTTTCCAGCAACACCTTATGGTCGCCGCAGCGCACCACGTACAGGCCGGTTGGCGCGGTGTCGATCACGGCACGGCTGAATGCCTCGCTCTCGGCAACCTTTTGGTGAGCCTGATGTGCAGGGAGTACAACATGCCTTTTATACCAGCGATTGAAGGCCCAACCGCAAACCAGTCCCGTCAGCACCAGCGCAGCCATACAGAGCAATGGCCACAAGGCGTAATCCACAAAACTTTTGAAACTGATGGTGTAGATCGCCGTCCAGGCGTGTTCATCATGGTTGGTCAGTTTGAAGACCAGGCCGTCACGGTTGAAATTCATCCCTTCACGCAACATGCTCTCCGGTTCAAGTGCACCAATCAGCACTCTACCGGCCGGTGAAATCAGGGTGAATTGGTCGTAGATCGACCACTGCATAATTCGCTCAATGTTGTTGACCTGAGTCAGATTCAGCAAGGACGCGAGCGCCACCCGAGGACTGGCGCCTTCAATATTCGATGTTGTCGAAGCGAGATCAATATTGACGTAGCCGAGGAGGGTTGGCGTCTTCACGTCATCGGACGCTGCGCCGTACCGAACCCAATGAACCTGATTGTCCAACGTCTGGTCATGCAGTTGCTTCTTGACCTGCTTCACGACATCGCCAAATACGCCGCCCTGAATCTGCCCATCTCGACGCAGGTACCCGGTTGCCGGTACCGTGATATCGAAGTTGTCCGGTACGTTGAAAAGAAAGACCTGTGGTGACTGATAGTGCGACGCGGACCAGAACGCGCTGTAGTAATCGCTCAGGTGCGCGGCCAGGGCAAAGACTTTTGGTTGTTCGCTGGCCGCGATTTTATCGGTGGCGATTTTCACACTGAAGGGCAGCGAAAACGAAAACTGCTGCCCTTCATAAACATCCGGTCCTTGGTCGGGCAGTTTTTTTTGCTGAAACAGCGGCGAAATCCTGCCGTCCAGGATGGAGCTTTTTGCACCTTGCTGCTGGATAGCATTAAGGAAGGCTTCCTGTTCGCGAATGTTTTCCATCAGCCGGGCAAAATGAAAGCCCATTGTGTCACGCTGCTCTTCCAACGTGCGCTGCACGCCCAAGTAGCTGATGCCAACCAAGAGCAATACCAGCGCGCCGAGCACTATCAAGCCTTTATTCAGACGAAGAGAGCTGCTGGCAAGTTTCTCCAGTAATGAGTTGGAACGATTCATCGCACAGCCCCGCAGGGGGCGAGCCGATAGCCGTTGAACACAATGACCTCATAGAAAGAGACTTTCGGGTGCATCAGCACACGTTTGTCGGACCGTCATGGCTCAACAACTTTTGGAACTGATCCGGGGCGACAGCATGGGAAATCAGGAAACCCTGGACCTGAGTGCAGTCGATCTTACGCAACAGAGCAAGTTCTTGCGCGGTTTCGACACCTTCAGCTACCACAGTCAAACCTAACTGCCGCCCCAAGCCAACAATACTGGTCAACGCTTGCGCCAGTTCCTCGCTGTCGTTACAGCCATGTACCAGTGCCCGATCGATCTTCAACTCGGTAAACGGTGCCGATACCAGATTCATGTAAGAGCTGTAGCCCTTGCCAAAATCATCCTGCGACAGACCGAAGCCCTTGATCCGCAAGCGGCAGGCACCAGCGTAGAAGTTGCTGATATCGTCAGGCACCGAACACTCCATCAGCTCGAAGCAAATTTTCCCTGGAATACCTTCACGTTTGAGCACGAACGCGAGAATACGGTCAGGCAGGTCATGGCTGTTGAGCAAGTGTGTCGGCAGGTTGATCGACACAGGAATGTCATAGCCCTGCTCACGCCATTGGGCCTGGGCCGCTATGGCCTGTTCCAGAACCCGCCATAACAGGTGCTCTTCCAGACCGAACGTTATGAGTGAGGGTAGAAACATCCCAGGCAAGAGCATGCCGTGCTCAGGATGAACCCAGCGAATCAGCGCTTCAGCGGCGACGATGCGTGCATTGACCAAGGCTTTTTTGGGTTGAAACCAAGCCTGCAATTCGCCGTTATCCAACGCATCAAGGATCGTCTGCCGGTCAATACCGGGTAAGGGTAATGGCTGAGCGGCTTGGCGCAGTCCCTGCAATTGCTCGATCAGGCAGCGCAGGGCCGCTGAATTCACCGGTTTGGAGATCAGCCCTATGACCTTTACCTGCAGGTTGCTGGCCACCAGGCTTGCCCCCATTAGCATTCGGCGCGAGGCCGCACTCATGATCGCCAGCACTGGCCCCGAACGTAAGGCCGCCAGTCCCTGGATGAATTGCACGCCATCCATGCCGGGCATCAGTAGGTCGGTGAGGACCAAATCGAAATTGCGCCGCTTCAAGCAGGCCAACGCTTCTTCGCCGTCGCACGCAGACTCCAGATAAAAATCTCCCAGTTCGCTGAACAAATGCTGCAAGTACACCTGCTGGAAGGGGTGGTCTTCGACTATCAAAATGCTACACGGCTTCATGGGCTGCTCGCTCATAAGGAGCCAGGTAGTTAAACAAGGCTCGCAACGTAAAAGGTTTGACCAGGCAGTGATTCATACCGGCCGCCAGACACAGTGCTTCTTCTCCACGCATGGCGTTGGCCGTCGCACCGATGATCGGCGCAGAGCAACCTTGGCGACGCAGTTCGCGGGCCAACTCGTAGCCGTTGAGTCTCGGCATGTTCACATCGCTGAGGACAATATCGAATGGTGTACTGCGCCATATCGCCAATGCTTCTTCACCGTTGCAAGTCAGCTCCACGGTACAGCCGAGTTCCTCCAGTTGGTCGCGCAGGATCAACTGATTGATCACGTTGTCCTCGGCTACAAGGATGTGCAGGTTAAGTTTGCGCAGGTCGCGATGCTCAATCAGCGGCTGAGGCTTGACCATTCGTACACCCTGGGCCCGGCTTACTGCTTGATAAATAGCGTTCAAGTCATTGATGTTGACCTTCCAGCCACCACACATGGCCTGCGGCTCATTTGAACCATCGCTGGTAGCCAACACCAACGGACCGCCCCACTCTTGCACCAAGCGCGGTTCGATGGAGCCCGCGTGTAGCTCGACTAATACGCACTCCGGGCCAACGTTCTGGTGTGATGGACAACCGATCTGCGGGCGGGCCCCCCACCGCCGCAACCAGCCACTGATGGCTTCGGCCACTTCACGGATCGGTGAGACCACGTAGACTACTTCGGGCAACAGTCCTGTCATCGTTGCCGACAATGAATAGATTGTTGGCTCCTCCAGCGGCAAGGTCAGAGAAAAACTGCTACCCAGACCCTGCTCGCTAACCATGCGGATATTGCCGTTCATCAAGTTTGTCAGGCGCAAGCAGATAGGCAGACCAAGGCCCGTACCGGCGATTACATTGGTATTGCCTCCGGTCTGGTAAAACGGCTCAAAAATGAATGGCTGATCGTCATGTGCGATGCCTCTGCCGGTGTCCGAGACCTGCCATTGCAGACTGGCGCGTTCACCATCGCGGCTGAGCAACTTGACTCGTAACACTACCCGCCCGGAGTCGGTAAATTTGACGGCGTTGCTCAACAAATTGTTGAGGATTTGACGGATACGACTGACATCACCGATAACTCGATCCGGCATTTTCGGGTCCAGACAGGCGTACAATTGCAGGCCCCTGCTCTGCGCCGCAGCCGCATAACCCTGAACCACTTCCCTCACTAGTTCCAGCGCCGAAAACTCGCTCAACTCCAGAGCCAGTTGCCCAGCCTCGATTTTCGATACGTCCAGCACATCGCAAATCAATTGCAGCAAAGTTGCCGATGAACCTTCGATTGCCCGAAGGTAATTTTTTTGCTGGGCATCCAGATCTGTACGCGCCAGTAATTCCAAGGTACCCAGCACCCCATACAACGGCGTGCGAATTTCATGGCTCATGGTCGCCAGGAACAGGGTTTTCGCCTCGTTGGCAGCATCGGCCATCTGTCGGGCTTCATCCAGGGCGACTTCGATTTCAGTGCGCGCACTGATGTCGCTGAACGCACAGAGCAAGACGTCTTCACCTTTGTACCGGGTGGGCGCGCAGCTCAGATAAAGGTGCTTCCCATCGATGGTCTCAAAGTAGTCGCTTAGGGCAGGGTCGAGCGTATCGAAAGCATCGCGAATCCATCCATGGCACAGCTGATCGCGCTCTCCTCCCTGTCCCAGCCATTGCTGAGACAAGGTGTTTTCCAGAACCACCTGACCGTCGGTGCGCCGCAATACGCATAGGGCTACGGGGGCGGTCTGGATGACGTCGCGGCTGAACCGCTCGCTTTCAATTAGGGCCTGAATCCGCATGATCGCTGGCTTAATGAAGCGGCGCTCCATACGATGGGTCAGCAGCCACACCAGACTGATGCTAAAAAGGCAAAACAAGAGAGCAGCGCTCAATTGCGGCCACAGAGTCGACAGCACGGCGCGCAAGTCAATGGAGTACGCGAGTTGCCAGTCGGAAGACTTCAACTGCTTGCGCAACACAACGCGGTCGGGCAGCCAGCTTTCGCCGACAAAGCCAAAGAAGTCTTGTCGCTGAAGGTCCGGCAGATTCTGGCTTGAGTGAGGACTGCGGCTGTTGCTGAAAAGCGGCATGCCTTGGGCGTTGAACATGGTGAACTCGCCTGCGCTGTGGTCACTCAAGGCTCTGGAGACTTCCCGGTCGTCCATCTCCAGACCCAGCCAGCCGGAGTTCACGTCGCGCTCGTCCAGACGAATGAATATGTACAGCTGCGAATGCCCCGCCGACTGATGGGTCAGCCACAACTCTTGAAGGGCGGGGGCGTTGTCACGTTTAAGGGTCTGGAGTTCATTCAGCATGGTTTCGGAGAAATCACCTGCTACTGGTGTGGCGTTGTACAGGCGCGCCACCGTGGTCTCGACATCGCTGCTGACATAGATCAAGTTGACTTGTTGCGCTTTCAAATAATCACGCATGCGCTGGGTCAGCCAGATGTTCCACTGCTTGCCGGGCGAATCGCCCAACAGCAGATGAATTTCTTCTTCGGTCACCGCCGGATCGAACTGCCAGTCGTGGCGCGTAGATGACAAGCTGAGACTTTTGAGAAGTGCTTCACGGGTAGTGAAAAAGGTATGGGCTTCGGCAATCGCACTGCTCATATAGCCGCGCCGCTGAGAAATTTCATTGTTGAAGGTGAACAGTAAAAAGTTATAAACGCCGCCGAGGATGCCGACCAGCAGCACCAAGGCAAAAATACGCAGTAATCGCCGCGCCGCGTCTGGCGTGGAAAGGACTGGATTCAACTGGTGGAGATACGTTTTTAATTTCATTCCGCTACTTTAATTGGAGCAGAAAGCAGGGAAAATCAGACGATTCTTAGTTTCACAGATAGCTCATAATGAAGGATACTTCACTATTGGCAGTACCGGCTTCGAGTCTATTATCGGCAAGGCGAATATAAGCGGCAGATAACGGAATATTGAAATCCGTGCCCGAGGGATTGAAACCATTAAACGTGTATGGCGTGTCTAATTCTATAGGCTGCCCTGCGTCGTTCCTCAACTGCAAGCCAATTCCTTTGGCTGATGATCCGGCGTTCAGCGCAACGACACCATTTTTAGAATCGATAACAGGCGTATTAGCTTTGAGCTGATATGTCACTTTCTGGATGCCTCGCTGACATTGATTCAAGGCAATGTTAAATTTCATCAGCCGAGAGGTTTCGCCGACTTTTTCGAACTCTCCCAGACGATAGCCTTCTCCCATCGCCACCGTTATCGAGGGTGTTTGGCAGGTCGCTGCGTTCACGACTATAGGATTGATTAGATTAAAATTACCCAATACTACTTCACCGGCGCGATACTGACCTAGAGATCCAGCAGGGATCGGGCTTTGCGACAAGATCTCTCCAGACTTGAAAATTTCAAGGCTATAGATACGGGGAGGAAAGTGCATAGTAAAACTTCCCAACTCAAGCGTTGGCGCCGGCAAAGGATTGCCTTCTTTTAGTATTCGAAATGAAAGCCCGGGCACTCCCAAAGGAAATACGCTACCACTAGTCACACTTCCAAAAGCGGGATTAACACTAAATCCGATCAAAGGTTCAAAACAATGAAGTATAGAAGTTCGCACCACACTACTGGAAGTTTCTTTGTAAATAATCGTGCCGTTAGGAGCATCTTGGGGAATCGTAAAATTAGGTGTAAGGCTCTTACCGAAATTTATGGTAAATGTCGATAGCTCTACAACACCGCAACCACCTGCCACTGCCCCTGATGAGTAGGCCAGTACTACCGAAGCAGCAAACGTCAGAAATAAATTCGAATGTTTCATGTTGATACCGATAAGAGTTATCTGAGAGACCAAGCACTCTAGCGACCGTTATAGATTATGAACATAGGACGTTTCTTAGTTTATGGGCGGCTGAAAACTGGAGCGATGAATCCAAACCAAAGGGAAAGCCTGGAAAGAAAAAACCCCCGTAGATACGGAGGTTTAAGCCTTGTGTCAACATATGTTTGCGTGTGTCAAACTTTATTATTTAGTGTCAATCTATATTGTTCAAATCCAGCGGGTCAATGTCAGCTGTGGATAACTTATTCCACCGTCACCGACTTCGCCAGGTTGCGCGGCTGGTCGACGTCGGTGCCCTTGAGCACGGCGACGTAGTACGACAGCAACTGCAGAGGGATGGTGTAGAGGATCGGCGAAAGAATGTCGTGGATGTGCGGCATCTGCACCACATGGGTGCCTTCGCCGTTGGTCATCCCGGCCTTCTCGTCAGCGAATACGATCAGTTCACCACCACGGGCACGGACTTCCTGCAGGTTGGACTTGAGCTTCTCCAGTAGTTCGTTGTTTGGCGCCACGGTGACCACCGGCATGTCGTTATCCACAAGCGCCAGCGGGCCGTGCTTCAGCTCACCGGCCGGGTAGGCTTCGGCGTGGATGTAGGAGATTTCCTTGAGCTTCAAGGCGCCCTCCATTGCGACCGGGAACTGCGCGCCACGGCCGAGGAACAGGGTGTGATTCTTCTCGGCGAACAGTTCGGCGATTTTTTCCACCGTGCTGTCCATCGCCAGCGCTTCGCCCAGACGGGTCGGCAGGCGACGCAACTCTTCCACCAGCGTGGCTTCAACGCCTTTGCCGAGGGTGCCGCGTACCTGACCCAGCGACAGGGTCAGCAGCAGCAGGCCGACCAGTTGCGTGGTGAACGCCTTGGTCGAGGCTACGCCGATTTCGCGACCGGCCTGGGTCAGCAGCGTCAGGTCGGATTCACGCACCAGCGAGCTGATGCCGACGTTGCAGATCGCCAGGCTGGCGAGGAAGCCCAGCTCTTTGGCGTTGCGCAGCGCGGCCAGGGTGTCGGCGGTTTCGCCGGACTGCGAGATGGTGACGAACAGGGTATCCGGCTGCACCACCACCTTGCGGTAGCGGAATTCGCTGGCGACTTCGACCTGACACGGAATACCGGCCAGTTCTTCGAGCCAGTAACGCGCGACCATACCGGCGTGGTAGCTGGTACCGCAGGCGACGATCTGCACGTTGCGCACTTTGGCGAACAGTTCGGCAGCCTGTGGACCGAAGGCCTGCACCAGCACCTGATTCGGACTCAGACGGCCTTCGAGGGTGCGTTGGACAACGGATGGTTGCTCATGGATTTCCTTGAGCATGTAGTGGCGGAACTCGCCCTTGTCGGCAGCTTCGGCACCATCGCTGTACTGCACGGTCTGACGCTCGACGGTTTTGCCATCTACGTCCCAGATCTGCACGCTATCGCGGCGAATTTCGGCGATATCGCCCTCTTCCAGGTACATGAAGCGGTCAGTGACCTGGCGCAGGGCCAATTGGTCGGACGCGAGGAAATTCTCGCCCAGGCCCAGACCGATCACCAACGGGCTGCCACTGCGTGCGGCAACCAGACGATCCGGCTGTTGTGCGTTGATCACGGCCAGACCGTAGGCGCCGTGCAGTTCTTTGACGGTGGCTTTCAGCGCGACGGTCAGGTCAGGCTGATCCTTGAGTTTATGGCTCAGCAGGTGCGCGATGACTTCGGTGTCGGTGTCCGAAGTGAACACGTAACCCAGCGCTTTCAGTTGCTCACGCAGGGCTTCGTGATTCTCGATGATGCCGTTGTGCACCACCGCGATATCACCGGAGAAATGCGGGTGCGCGTTACGCTCGCACGGTGCACCGTGGGTCGCCCAACGGGTGTGGGCGATACCGAGACGGCCGACCAGCGGCTGTGCGGCCAGCGCCGCTTCCAGCTCGCTGACCTTGCCCGGACGGCGCATGCGCTCGAGCTTTTCATCGTTGGTGAAAACTGCCACACCGGCGCTGTCATAGCCGCGGTATTCAAGGCGCTTGAGGCCTTCGAGCAGGATGGCGGTGATATTACGTTCAGCAACTGCGCCGACAATTCCACACATGCTTATTTCTCCTGACTGACAGCCGCGCAAATCACGCTGATACCGCGGGCCTGTATCTGATCGCGGGCCTCTTGTGGCAGGCGATCATCGGTAATGAGGGTATGGACGCTGCTCCACGGCAGCTCCAGGTTGGGAATCTTGCGGCCGATCTTGTCGGCCTCGACCATCACGATGACTTCACGCGCCACGTCGGCCATCACCCGGCTCAGGCCAAGCAACTCGTTGAACGTGGTGGTACCGCGCACCAGATCGATGCCATCGGCGCCGATAAACAACTGGTCGAAGTCGTAAGAGCGTAGTACCTGCTCGGCCACCTGGCCCTGGAAGGACTCCGAATGCGGATCCCAGGTGCCGCCGGTCATCAGCAGCACCGGCTCGTGTTCGAGTTCGCTCAAGGCGTTGGCCACGTGCAGGGAGTTGGTCATCACCACCAGACCCGGCTGCTGGCCAAGCTCGGGAATCATCGCCGCAGTGGTGCTGCCACTGTCGATGATGATGCGGGCGTGCTCGCGGATACGTTTGACGGCGGCGCGGGCAATCGCCTGTTTGTACTTTGAAACGCTTTGGCCCGGTTCAGCGACCAATTCCTGCGGCATGGTGATCGCCCCGCCGTAACGGCGCAGCAACAGACCATGGCTTTCCAGTGCGGCCAGATCCTTGCGAATCGTAACTTCAGAAGTTTCGAAGCGCTTGGCCAGTTCATCCACACTGACTTCGCCCTGCTCATTGAGCAAGGCGAGGATATTGTGTCGGCGCTGGGGTGTGTTGCGTTTCGACATGGCGGCTTAAGTTTCGATTCGAAAGATAACGGAAGCAATCAAAACCTATTGGCCATAAATCGTCAAGCGACAGATCGAAAATTTTAGAAACGACCCAGACGAATGTGGGAGCGGGCTTGCTCGCGAATGCGGAGGGTCAGTCACTGAAATGTGAAACTGAAACACCGCATTCGCGAGCAAGCCCGCTCCCACATTTGGATTCAAGCAATAAGTGCAGCTGTGGATAACTCAGCTTTTCTTGATCTTCTCAGGGCGCTTCCAGCCATCGATATTCTTTTGCCGCGCCCGACCAACGGCCAACTGGGCGTTATCCACATTCTGGGTGATGGTCGAACCAGCCGCGGTGGTTGCCCCGGAAGAGATATCCACAGGTGCCACCAACGAGTTATTGGAGCCGATGAACACGTCCTCGCCCAACACGGTTTTCCACTTGTTGGCGCCATCGTAGTTGCAGGTAATGGTGCCCGCGCCAATGTTGGTGCGGGCGCCGATTTCCGCGTCGCCCAGATAGGTCAGATGCCCGGCCTTGGCGCCCTCGCCCATGCGCGCGTTTTTCAGTTCGACAAAGTTACCCACATGCGCGCGCGCTTCCAGAACGGTACCTGGACGCAGACGGGCGAACGGACCGGCATCGCTGCTTTCGCCAAGAATCGCACCTTCGATGTGGCTGTTGGCTTTGATCACCACGCCTTTGCGCAGGGTGCTGTCCTTGATCACGCAGTTCGGGCCGATCACCACGTCGTCCTCGATGACAACATTACCTTCGAGAATCACGTTGATGTCGATCAGCACATCGCGACCGACGGTGACTTCGCCACGCACATCGAAACGCGCCGGGTCACGCAGGGTCACGCCTTGCGCCATCAGCCGGCGGCCGGCGCGCAGCTGGTAATGTCGCTCGAGCTCGGACAGTTGCTTACGATCATTGGCGCCCTGCACTTCCATCGGGTCGTGCGGTTGTTCAGTGGCCACCACCAAACCATCGCTGACCGCCATTTCGATCACGTCGGTCAGGTAGTACTCACCCTGGGCATTGTTGTTCGACAGGCGGCTCATCCAGTCGGCCAGACGATTGGCCGGGACGGCGAGGATGCCGGTGTTGCCTTCGGTGATTGCGCGCTGGGCTTCGCTGGCATCTTTGTGCTCAACGATGGCTGCGACCTTGCCGTCAGCATCACGCACGATGCGGCCGTAACCGGTCGGATCTTCCAGCTCGACGGTCAACAGGCCCATCTGCCCCGGTACGACATGTTTAAGCAGGCGCTGCAGGGTTTCGACCTCGATCAATGGCACGTCACCGTAGAGGATCAACACGGTGTCGGCGCTGATGAACGGCACAGCCTGAGCCGTTGCATGACCAGTGCCCAATTGCTGGTCCTGCAGCACGAAATTCAAATCGTCAGCCGCCAGACGCTCACGCACCACATCGGCACCGTGGCCGATCACCACATGAATGCGCTGTGGATCGAGCTGCCGTGCGCTGTGGATAACATGCCCAAGCATGGAATTGCCGGCTACCGGGTGCAGCACTTTCGGCAACGCCGAACGCATACGGGTGCCTTGACCGGCCGCGAGGATAACGATTTCGAGAGACATGACTGGCTACCAATCCTGGGTGGTCAGCAACTGCGACCGGGTTGTAAAAATCGGAAAAGAAAAAAGGGTAGCCGAGGCTACCCTTTTTTATCAATCGCACAACAAGTGGCTGACGGATTAACCGCCAAACTTCTTGCGGATCTGCTGGACGGTGCGCAGCTGAGCTGCAGCCTCGGCCAGACGTGCGGACGCAGCTCCGTAGTCGAAATCTGCGCTCTTCTCGTGCAGAGCAGCTTCGGCAGCCTTGAGAGCTGCCTGGGCTTGAGCTTCATCCAGGTCGGCGGCACGTTGCACGGTATCGGCAAGCACCTTGACCATGTTCGGCTGAACCTCGAGGAAACCACCGGAGATGTAGAACACCTCGGCTTCCCCGCCTTGCTTGATCAGGCGGATCGGACCTGGCTTCAGATTAGTGATCAGCGGCGCGTGACCCAGAGCGATACCAAGATCACCCAGTGCACCGTGCGCAATCACCATCTCGACCAGGCCGGAAAAGATTTCCCCTTCCGCGCTGACGATATCGCAATGGACTGTCATAGCCATCTGATTGCCTCAACCTAAATTAGCGCCCGTTGCCGGGCGCCGGGATTACAGTTTCTTGGCTTTCTCGATCGCTTCTTCGATGCCGCCAACCATGTAGAACGCTTGTTCTGGCAGGTGGTCGTAGTCACCGTTGAGGATGCCTTTGAAGCCAGCAATGGTGTCTTTCAGGGAAACGTATTTACCCGAAGCACCGGTGAAGACTTCAGCCACGAAGAACGGCTGCGACAAGAAGCGCTGGATCTTACGAGCACGGTTAACCAACTGTTTGTCGGCTTCCGACAGCTCGTCCATACCCAGGATCGCGATGATGTCTTTCAGCTCTTTGTAACGTTGCAGAACGTACTGAACGCCGCGAGCGGTGTCGTAGTGGTCCTGACCGATTACGTTCGGATCCAGCTGGCGCGAAGTCGAATCCAGTGGATCTACCGCTGGGTAGATACCCAGGGAAGCGATGTCACGGGACAGAACGACGGTAGCGTCCAAGTGGGCGAAGGTGGTCGCTGGCGACGGGTCGGTCAAGTCATCCGCAGGTACGTATACCGCCTGGATCGAGGTGATCGAACCTTCTTTGGTCGAAGTGATACGTTCTTGCAGAACGCCCATCTCTTCAGCCAGGGTCGGCTGGTAACCTACTGCCGAAGGCATACGGCCCAGCAGTGCGGATACTTCAGTACCGGCCAGGGTGTAACGGTAGATGTTGTCGACGAACAGCAGAACGTCGTTACCTTCGTCACGGAACTTCTCGGCCATGGTCAGGCCGGTCAGGGCTACGCGCAGACGGTTTCCCGGCGGCTCGTTCATCTGACCGTAAACCAGTGCCACTTTGTCCAGAACGTTGGAGTCCTTCATCTCGTGGTAGAAGTCGTTACCCTCACGAGTACGCTCACCCACACCGGCGAACACGGAATAACCGCTGTGCTCGATGGCGATGTTACGGATCAGTTCCATCATGTTTACGGTTTTGCCTACACCGGCACCACCGAACAGACCGACTTTACCGCCTTTGGCGAACGGGCAAACCAGGTCGATAACCTTGATGCCGGTTTCCAGCAGGTCGTTGCCGCCTGCTTGCTCAGCGAACGAAGGTGCTGCGCGGTGAATGCCCCAGCGCTCTTCGGTGTCGATTGGACCGGCTTCGTCGATCGGGTTACCCAGAACGTCCATGATCCGGCCCAGAGTCGCTTTACCGACCGGTACGGAGATGGCTGCGCCGGAATCGGTAACTTCCAGACCGCGCTTCAAGCCCTCGGTGGAACCCATCGCAATGGTACGAACCACGCCGTCGCCCAGCTGTTGCTGAACTTCCAGAGTGGTTTCGGCCGCGCTGACTACTTTCAGCGCGTTGTAGATGCTCGGTACGCTGTCGCGTGGAAATTCCACGTCGATAACGGCGCCGATGATTTGAACGATACGTCCGCTACTCATAGCTGGATCCTCTGAATATTTGAACCGTTAAACCGCGGCAGCGCCGCCGACGATTTCCGAGATCTCTTGGGTGATCGCAGCCTGACGCGCCTTGTTGTAGATCAGCTGCAAATCGCTGATCAAATCACCGGCGTTGTCGGTAGCGTTCTTCATCGCGATCATCCGCGCAGCTTGTTCAGCCGCGTTGTTCTCGACCACCGCCTGGTACACCTGCGACTCCACGTAGCGCACCATCAAGCCGTCAAGCAGCTCTTTGGCGTCTGGTTCGTAGAGGTAGTCCCAGTGGTGCTTGAGTTCTTGATCCGGGGTTGCCACCAGTGGAATCAACTGCTCCACGGTAGGCTGTTGTGTCATGGTGTTGATGAACTTGTTGGATACCACGGACAGGCGATCGATACGGCCCTCCAGGTAGGCATCCAGCATCACCTTGACGCTGCCGATCAAATCATTGATCGACGGCTCTTCACCCAGGTGGCTGATAGCTGCAACGACGTTACCGCCGAAGTTGCGGAAAAAGGCCGCACCCTTGCTACCGACTACACACAGATCAATCTCGACGCCGTTTTCGCGGTTTACCGCCATGTCCTTGACCAGGGCCTTGAACAGGTTGGTGTTCAAGCCGCCGCACAAACCACGGTCACTGCTCACGACGACATAACCGACGCGCTTTACTTCACGGTCGATCATGAACGGGTGGCGGTATTCCGGGTTGGCGTTGGCCAGATGCCCAATTACCTGGCGGATACGCTCCGCATAAGGACGGCTGGCTGCCATGCGCATTTGTGCCTTGCGCATTTTGCTCACCGCCACTTTTTCCATGGCGCTGGTAATTTTTTGCGTGCTTTTGATGCTCGCAATCTTACTGCGAATCTCTTTTGCGCCTGCCATGTAACACCTATCAGGTTAGCAAGCGGGAGCCTTGCGGCTCCCGCTGCGGCTTACCAGGTTTGGGTGGCCTTGAACTTCTCGATACCGGCTTTCATGCCAGCGTCGATTTCGTCATTGAAGTCACCTTTAACGTTGATCTTGGCCATCAAATCGGCGTGATCGCGGTTGAAGAAAGCAATCAGCGCTTGTTCGAAGCTGCCGATCTTGGCGATTTCAATGTCAGTCAGGAACCCACGCTCAGCGGCATACAGCGACAGCGCCATGTCAGCGATCGACATTGGTGCGTATTGCTTCTGCTTCATCAGCTCGGTAACGCGCTGACCATGCTCAAGTTGCTTACGGGTCGCTTCGTCCAGGTCAGAAGCGAACTGGGCGAATGCCGCCAGTTCACGGTACTGAGCCAGAGCGGTACGGATACCACCGGACAGCTTCTTGATGATCTTGGTCTGAGCGGCACCACCCACACGGGATACCGAAACACCGGCGTTCACTGCAGGGCGGATGCCCGAGTTGAACATGGCCGATTCCAGGAAGATCTGACCGTCGGTGATGGAAATCACGTTGGTCGGAACGAACGCGGAAACGTCGCCAGCCTGGGTTTCGATGATTGGCAGTGCGGTCAGGGAACCGGTTTTGCCGGTCACTGCGCCGTTGGTGAACTTCTCTACGTATTCTTCCGAAACGCGGGACGCGCGCTCCAGCAGACGGGAGTGGAGATAGAACACGTCGCCTGGGTAAGCTTCACGGCCTGGTGGACGGCGCAGCAGCAGGGAAATCTGGCGGTAAGCCACTGCTTGCTTGGACAGATCGTCATAAACGATCAGCGCGTCTTCACCGCGGTCGCGGAAGAATTCACCCATGGTGCAACCGGAGTACGGTGCCAGGAATTGCAGCGCAGGAGATTCCGAAGCACTGGCAGCCACGATGATCGTGTTGGCCAGGGCGCCGTTTTCTTCCAGCTTGCGAACCACGTTGGCGATGGTCGATTGCTTCTGACCGATCGCTACGTAGACGCAGAAAATGCCGCTGTCTTTCTGGTTGATGATCGCGTCGATCGCCAGAGCGGTTTTACCGATCTGACGGTCACCGATGATCAGCTCACGCTGGCCACGGCCGACAGGGATCATGGCATCGACAGCCTTGTAGCCAGTCTGTACAGGCTGGTCTACCGACTTACGCCAGATCACGCCCGGTGCAACTTTCTCGACCGCGTCGGTCAAGGTGTTGCCCAGTGGACCTTTGCCGTCAACAGGGTTACCCAGTGCATCGACTACGCGACCCAGCAGTTCCTTACCCACCGGAACTTCGAGGATGCGGCCGGTGCACTTGGCGCTCATGCCTTCAGCCAGACTGGTGTATGCGCCCAGTACAACGGCACCTACGGAGTCTTGCTCCAGGTTGAGGGCCATACCGTAGACGCCGCCCGGAAACTCGATCATCTCGCCGTACATGACGTCGGCCAGACCGTGAATCCGCACGATGCCGTCAGATACGCTGACGACAGTGCCTTCGTTACGGGCTTGGGAGGTCACATCGAGCTTGTCGATGCGGCCCTTGATAATTTCACTTATTTCGGAAGGATTGAGTTGCTGCATTGCTCTGCTGCCCCTTCAAACTCAAGATTTCAATGCTTCGGCAAGTTTCGCGATTTTGCCGCGAATCGAGCCATCGATAACCAGGTCGCCGGCGCGGATAACGACACCCCCTATAAGGGCAGCATCCTCCGCAACTTGCAGGCGCACTTCCCGGTTGAGTCGTGCACTGAGAACCTTGGCGAGTTTGTCTTGCTGTTCTTGGTTCAATGCAAAAGCACTGGTCACTTCAACGTCTACCGACTTCTCTTGTTCGGCCTTGTACAGGTCGAACAGAGCGGCGATCTCCGGCAGAAGCGGGAGACGGTCGTTTTCGGCAACGACATTGATGAAGTTCTGTGCCTTGGCATCAAACTTGTCGCCGCACACGTCAATGAACGTGGCGGCCTTTTCTGCGCTCGTCAGTCGCGGGGCCTTGAGCACGCGCTGCATGGTGTCGTCTTGCGACACCGCTGCAGCCAGGCCGAGCATGGCTGACCAATTGGCCAGTTGCTGGTGGGCCTGAGCGTGCTCGAAGGCCGCCTTAGCGTAAGGTCGGGCCAACGTGGTCAGTTCTGCCATGATCGCCCTCGCTTAGATTTCAGCAGCCAGTTGGTTAACCAGCTCTGCGTGCGCGTTTTGATCGATTGTGGCACCCAGGATCTTCTCGGCGCCGCCGACAGCCAGCAAGCCCACTTGGGCGCGCAGCTTGTCTTTGACACTGTTCAGTTCCTGTTCGATCTCGGCTTGAGCCTGAACCTTCACACGGTCAGCGTCGATACGGGCTTTTTCAACAGCCTCTTCAACGATCTGGTTACCGCGTTTCTTGGCTTGCTCGATGATTTCAGCTGCCTGAGCTTTCGCTTCGCGCAGTTGCTGACCCGCTTTCTCTTGGGCCAACTCCAGGTCGCGAGCTGCACGGCTGGCAGCGTCCAGACCATCAGCGATCTTCTTTTGACGTTCGTGCAGAGCAGCGATGACCGGAGGCCATACGAACTTCATGCAGAACAGTACAAAAATCAGGAACGCAACGGACTGGCCAATCAGGGTCGCATTAATGTTCACGCCAACACCTCGCAGTTACGTTGTCCATCACACCAAATTACTCGGAAGAATCCGGGTAATTAGCCAGCGATCTGACCAACGAACGGGTTCGCAAAGGTGAAGAACAGAGCGATACCAACACCGATCATGGTTACGGCGTCGAGCAGACCGGCAACGATGAACATTTTAACTTGCAGCATTGGAACCATTTCTGGCTGACGCGCTGCGCCTTCCAGGAACTTGCCGCCCAGCAGGCCGAAACCAATTGCGGTACCCAGTGCGCCCAGGCCGATCAACAGTGCAACAGCGATAGCGGTTAGACCAACTACAGTTTCCATCTTTCCTCCCGACTTTTACGTCGTATGGTTTAGGTTTTTTAGATTAAAGCGGTAAAACAAATCGTTTCAGAGGCCCGGTTAAGAGCCCCCTCCCGTTTGACCGGGAGGGACATCAGATCAGCCGAGGCTGCTCTTAATGGTTTTCTTCGTGCGCCATCGACAGGTAGACGATGGTCAGCATCATGAAGATGAACGCCTGCAGGGTGATGATCAGGATGTGGAACACAGCCCACGCCCACTGCAGAACAACGCCCAGGCCACTCAGCCAGAGCAGGCCGCTGCCGAACATCACAGCGATCAGAATGAACACCAGCTCGCCGGCATACATGTTGCCGAACAGACGCAGGGCCAGAGAGATCGGCTTGGCGATCAGGGTCACGAATTCCAGCAGGAAGTTCACCGGGATCAGCAGGGCCTGAACGAAGATGTTCTTGCTGCCGAACGGGTGCAGGGTCAGTTCGCCGATGAAGCCGCCGATGCCCTTGACCTTGATGCTATAGAAAATGATCAGTGCGAAAACCGAGAACGCCATGCCCAGGGTCGCGTTCGGGTCGGTGGTCGACACGGCACGGAACGGGATGTGGTGGTCGCCGGTGATCAGGATGGCCAGCTGAGGAATCCAGTCGACCGGTACCAGGTCGACGGCGTTCATCAGGAACACCCAGACGAAGATGGTCAGTGCCAGCGGTGCGATCACCGGGCTACGGCCATGGAAGCTGTCTTTCACGCTGCCATCGACGAATTCGACCAATACTTCAACGAAGTTCTGCAAAGCACCTGGCTGACCCGATGTTGCTTTCTTTGCCGCCATGCGGAAAAGGAAAACGAAGATCAGACCCAGCGCGACCGACCAGCCGAGGGTATCGACGTGGAAAGCCCAGAAGCCCATTTCCTTGGCTTCTGCTGCGGTATGGGCAAAGCCCCAGCCGCCGTTAGGTAGCTGACCGAAGGTCAGGTTCTGCAAGTGGTGCTGGATATAGCCCGAAGCGGTTGTTTCTGCCATGGTTGCCTCAAACGCCCTAAGGTCTCGAAAGTCTTGTTCTCATCAGCAGGGGAGCGAACCAGCTGACCGACTGAGTCAGCACGAAAGCGCCGAATACTGCGATCGGCGCCAATGGCTTCACACCTGCAAACACCAGTGCAAACAGCACTGCCGTCAAAATCAGTTTGCCTGCCTCGCCGGCATAAAATGACCGGACGATGGACTGGGCTGCTCGGGCGCCGGAAAACCGAAATGCCTTGTGAGCGAAATAAACATTGGGCAGCAAGGCTATCAGGCCTCCGCAAAGTCCCGAGTATCCGGCAACGACTCCGTGCCATTGCCAGAGCGCCAAAGCGGCAATGAGCAAAATGACAAATTGAGCCATCAACACCGGAAAAACCGCCAGGCGATGGAACGGCAGGCGGTTTGGCTTGCGGGTTTCCATCACGTTTGCTCTCCAATGGTCGGCTGCCAGAATTCAATAACTTGGCATAATTTGTGCCGACAAAATGCGCGCAGAGTATAGGGGCGGTTCTGCCCCTATTCAACTGTCAGGTAGTGATTTCCGACTGCGCGCTACATGAGGAAATGTTTCAGCGGATGTGTGCGAGCACACCTTGAAGCTCATCGAGGGAGTTGTAACCGATCACCAGCTGACCTTTTCCCTTCTTGCCGTGGCGAATCTGCACCGCAGAGCCTAGGCGCTCGGCCAGACGCTGTTCGAGCCGGGCGATATCCGGGTCGGGTTTGGCCGCTTCCACAGGCTCCGGTTTGCCACTCAACCACTGACGAACCAGTGCCTCGGTTTGGCGCACAGTCAGGCCGCGTGCGACAACATGTCGCGCCCCTTCCACCTGCTGATTGTCCGGCAGACCGAGCAAAGCACGGGCATGACCCATTTCCAGGTCACCGTGGGACAGCATGGTCTTGATGACTTCCGGCAGTGCAATAAGTCGCAACAGGTTAGCCACAGTCACGCGGGACTTACCCACAGCCTCGGCCACCTGCTGTTGAGTGAGCTGGAATTCCTGCTGCAGACGCTGCAAGGCGACGGCTTCCTCAATCGGGTTCAGGTCTTCACGCTGGATGTTCTCGATCAGCGCAATGGCGATCGCGGTCTCATCCGGCACATCACGGACCATCGCCGGGATGGTTTCCTGGCCGGCCTGCTGGCTGGCGCGCCAGCGGCGTTCGCCGGCGATGATTTCGAAACGGCCACCGCCAATCGGGCGCACCACGATCGGCTGCATCACGCCTTGCGCCTTGATCGACTGCGCCAGCTCTTCCAGCGCTTGCGGATCCATGTCGCGGCGTGGCTGGTATTTGCCACGCTGCAGCAGGTCCAGCGGCAGGTGTTGCAGTTCACGGGTATCGGCCTGCGCCGCCTGTTCTTCCAGCGCGCTGACGGTCGGACCACTCAGCAGTGCATCCAGTCCACGTCCGAGACCTCGTTTCTTGACGGCCATGGGGATTCCTTAAGTTGGCTGGGCAGCGGCGATGCGTGAATTTTTGCGCTGACGGCGAACCATCTCGCCCGCCAGGGCCAAATAGGCCAGCGCGCCGCGCGATTGCTTGTCGTAGGCCAGTGCCGGCATACCGTAGCTCGGTGCTTCGGCCAGGCGGATGTTGCGCGGGATCACCGTGTCGTACAGCTGCTCGCCAAAGTGTTCCTTCAGCTGCGCCGAAACATCGTTCATCAGGCTCAGCCGCGGGTCGTACATGGTGCGCAGCAGACCTTCGACCTTGAGGTTGGGGTTCAGCAGTTCGGCGATGCGCTTGATGTTATCCACAAGGTCGCTCAAGCCTTCGAGCGCAAAGTATTCGCACTGCATGGGGATAATCACCCCGTCAGCGGCGACCAGTGCGTTCAATGTGAGCATCGACAGCGACGGCGGGCAGTCGATCAAAATGTAATCGTAGTTTTCACGGATCGGCGCCAGCGCGCTGCGCAGACGGCTTTCCTTCATCTGCATTTCCAGCAGAACCACTTCTGCCGCGGTCAGGTCGCGGTTGGCCGGCAGCAGTTGATAACCGCCGTGCTCGGAATAGTGCATGGCCTGGGCCAGATCGCATTCGCCGATCAGCAGGTCGTAGACCGAGTTTTCCAGGCCATGTTTATCCACACCGCTACCCATGGTGGCGTTGCCCTGTGGATCGAGATCGATCAACAGCACCCGGCGCTTGGTCGCGACCAGAGATGCTGCGAGGTTGATGCAGGTGGTGGTCTTGCCCACACCACCCTTCTGGTTCGCTATCGCGAATACCTTAGCCATTCTTGCTTGTGTTCCCAATCATGCCGTGCGGCGCAGTATCAGCAGATGGCGTTGGCCTTGGCAACCGGGTACGGCCAGGGCGTGTTCGCTATCGAGTTTGAAGTCTGCCGGCAATGCTACCAGCTCATCGGCCGGATGAACGCCCTTCATTGCCAGCCAGCGCGTGTCGGCATCGCCGAGGTGGCGAGTCCAGTTGGTGAAGTTCTCCATGCTGCTGAAGGCCCGGGAAATGATCCCGTTGAATGGCTGGGCAGGCTGGAAGGCTTCGACGCGACTGTGGATAACTTGCAGGTTATCCAGTTTGAGTTCGAGTTTGACCTGAGTCAGGAAGCGGGTTTTCTTGCCGTTGCTGTCCAGACAGGTGACTTGCGAGTCCGGATACAGGATCGCCAACGGGATCCCCGGCATGCCGCCGCCACTGCCAACATCGAGCCAACGGCCGTTTTCGATGAACGACATCACGCTCAAGCTATCGAGCAGATGCCGCGAAACCATTTCATCAGGATCGCGCACTGCAGTCAGGTTGTAGGCCTGGTTCCATTTGATCAACAGGGCCAGGTAACCCAGCAGCAATTCGTGCTGGGCTGCGCTGAGATTGACACCGAGCGCGCGGGCTCCTGTGGATAACTCTTCGGCGTGTTGCGAAGTGACCTTAGAACTCAAGCGCTTTGCTCCAACTGACGGCCCGCGCCGCGTTTTTTCAAATGAATCATCAACAGCGAAATCGCTGCCGGGGTCACGCCCGGGATTCGCGAAGCCTGGCCGAGCGTCTCCGGACGCGTCGCACCGAGCTTGCTCTGAATCTCCTTGGAGAGACCGGAAATGTTGGTGTAATCGATATCCACAGGCAATCTCGTGTCTTCACTGGCGCGCAGACGGGCGATTTCGTCCTGTTGACGGTCGATGTAACCGGCGTATTTGGTCTTGATTTCAACCTGTTCGGCGACCTGTGGATCTTCGGCGCCCTGCCCGGTCACTTCGACCAGACCAGCGTAGTCGATTTCCGGACGGCTCAAGAGGTTGAGCAAGTTGTATTCGTGAGTCAGCGGCGTGCCGAATTTTTCCGCAATCGCATCGCCCTGCTGGGTGCCCGGGCGAACCCAGGTGCTCTTCAGGCGCTGCTCTTCGAGTTCGATGCTTTCGCGTTTCTTGCAGAAGGCCGCCCAACGCGCGTCATCGACCAGACCCAGTTCACGACCTTTTTCGGTCAGACGCAGGTCGGCGTTGTCCTCGCGCAGAATCAGGCGGTACTCGGCACGGGAAGTGAACATGCGGTACGGCTCTTGGGTACCGAGGGTGATCAGGTCGTCGACCAGCACGCCGATGTACGCTTCATCGCGACGCGGGCACCAGGCTTCTTTGCCCTTGGCACGCAGCGCGGCGTTGGCCCCGGCGAGCAAACCTTGCGCACCAGCTTCTTCGTAACCGGTGGTGCCGTTGATCTGACCAGCGAAGAACAGACCGCCGATGACTTTGGTTTCCAGGCTGTATTTCAGGTCACGCGGGTCGAAGTAGTCGTACTCGATCGCATAACCCGGACGCACGATGTGCGCGTTTTCCATGCCGCGGATCGATTGCACGATCTGCAATTGCACGTCGAACGGCAAGCTTGTGGATATCCCGTTCGGGTACAGCTCATGGGTGGTCAGGCCTTCCGGCTCGATGAACACCTGATGGCTTTCCTTGTCGGCAAAGCGATGAATCTTGTCTTCGATCGACGGGCAGTAGCGCGGACCGATGCCCTCGATTTCGCCGGCAGCGGAATACATCGGCGAACGATCGAGGTTCGCCGCGATGATTTCGTGGGTGCGGGCGTTGGTATGGGTAATCCAGCAACTGACCTGGCGCGGATGTTGTTCCTTGTTGCCCATGAACGACATGACCGGGATCGGCGTATCGCCCGGTTGCTCGGTCATGACCGAGAAATCCACAGATTTGCCATCGATGCGCGGTGGCGTACCGGTTTTCAGGCGACCGACACGCAGCGGCAGTTCACGCAGACGATGTGCCAGGGCAATCGACGGCGGGTCACCGGCACGACCGCCGGAGAAATTCTGCAAACCGATGTGGATAAGTCCACCGAGGAACGTACCAGTGGTCAACACCACGGAATCGGCGAAGAACCGCAGACCCATTTGCGTGACAACACCGCGTACCTGGTCCTGCTCGACGATCAGGTCGTCAGCGGCCTGTTGAAATATCCACAGGTTCGGTTGGTTTTCCAGAATTTCGCGGACAGCGGCCTTGTACAGAATACGGTCGGCTTGCGCACGGGTCGCTCGTACGGCCGGACCTTTGCGGCTGTTCAATACGCGAAACTGGATGCCGCCCAGATCGGTAGCCATGGCCATCGCGCCGCCGAGGGCGTCGATTTCCTTGACCAGATGGCTTTTGCCAATGCCACCGATGGCCGGGTTGCAGCTCATGGCACCGAGGGTTTCCACGTTATGCGTCAGCAACAGGGTTTTTGCCCCCATACGTGCTGAGGCCAGTGCTGCCTCGGTACCGGCATGACCGCCGCCGATGACGATCACTTCAAAACGGGAAGGGAAATCCACCACGCACCTCGTGCCTGCTTAAGTAGGTATTCAGGAATAGTTTGAGATCAGGTTTCTGGACCTGGTCGACAAGTATAGGGACTTCGCCCTTCCTAAAGAACCCTTTGCACAAAATTTAACCAGCTGTGGAGAACTCGAGGTTAAAAGAATAAAAAAGAGAGAAATTTATAAAACCTTTGTTTTAATGCTTATTCTTACTGACCGACCTTTCTGTGGATAAATTGCTACAGGCCTTATTATTCAATGTGTACAGAGTTTCAAAACCCTGTTATCAGGTCCTCGGGAGGCCCTTGGATAACCGGTTTAAGCCTGTGGATGAATGGGGTGGTTATCCACAGAGGCAGTTATATCCAGTTTTCACGCCCTGTTATCAACTGACCTCATTGGCAGTTATTCACAGGGCTTAATCCACAGAAATCAGCTGAATGATTGGTTGGCGGGCAAGGGAAATCCGCCCAGGGCGAGAGAGTCTGCCCGGCACTGGAGAAAGGAATTGAGAAATGAGGAGTGCAGACAGGCCGCGAACGGGCCTGTCTGTGAACAGCAGAAGGGTTATTTACCGATGCAGAAGCTGGAAAAGATCCGGCCAAGCAGGTCATCGGAGCTGAATGCCCCGGTGATTTCTCCCAGAGAGTGCTGGGCCTGACGTAAATCCTCGGCCAGCAGCTCACCGGCACCGGCCAACGTCAGCTGTGCGCGACCATGTTCCAGCGCTGCACTGGCATGGCGCAGAGCCTCCAGATGACGGCGACGGGCACTGAAGCTGCTTTCCGAGGTTTGCTCATAGCCCATGCAGGCCTTGAGGTGTTCGCGCAGCAATTCCAGCCCTTCGCCAGCGGATTTGGCGCTGAGGCTGATGGTCACGTGGCCATCGTCGCTGACTTCCAGAGCGATTGCTTCACCCGTCAGGTCAGCCTTGTTGCGAATCAAGGTGACTTTGGCCGGATCCGGACGGGTTTCGAGGAATTCCGGCCAAAGGGCAAACGGGTCTGCAGCTTCCGGCGCGGTGGCATCGACTACCAGCAGCACCCGATCCGCTTCAGTGATCGCTTTCAACGCACGCTCGACGCCGATCTTTTCCACCTGATCATCGGTATCACGCAGACCGGCGGTGTCCACCACGTGCAACGGCATGCCGTCGATGTGGATATGTTCGCGCAAGATATCGCGGGTGGTGCCGGCAATCTCCGTCACGATCGCGGCTTCGCGGCCGGCCAGGGCATTCAACAGACTGGACTTGCCGGCATTCGGCCGACCGGCGATCACCACGGTCATGCCGTCACGCAACAAAGCCCCCTGCCCGGCCTCGCGAAGCACTGTGGACAGTTCATCGCGCACTTTGTCGAGCATGCTCAACACATGGCCATCGGCAAGGAAGTCGATTTCTTCTTCCGGGAAGTCGATGGCGGCTTCGACGTAGATACGCAACCCGATCAGTTGTTCGGTGAGGTTATGCACACGCTGGGAAAACGCCCCTTGCAGTGAGCGCAAGGCATTGCGTGCAGCCTGTGCCGAACTGGCTTCGATCAGGTCGGCGATCGCCTCGGCCTGAGCCAGGTCGAGTTTGTCATTGAGGAACGCGCGCTCGCTGAATTCACCCGGGCGAGCCAGACGGCAACCCAGTTCCAGGCAACGCTTGAGCAGCATATCGAGGACGATCGGGCCACCGTGCCCCTGCAACTCCAGCACATCTTCGCCAGTGAACGAGTTTGGTCCCGGGAAATACAGGGCCAGTCCTTCGTCCAACACCTGCTGATCAGCACTGAAAAACGGACCGTAATGCGCGTAACGCGGTTTCAGTTCGCGGCCGCTGATGGCTTTGGCTGCAACGCTGGCCAACGGCCCGGAAATACGGACGATGCCGACACCGCCGCGACCTTGAGCGGTGGCGACAGCAGCGATGGTTTCACGAGGTACGCTCATAAACCGGAATCCAGACAAAAGTGGCAGATAGCAAAACGCCCCACTAGGGGGCGTTTTGAGTGGTGTTATCCACAGAGTAAGTTACGCCTCGGCTTTTTTCGTCGCCGCTTCGATCTTACGCGTGATGTACCACTGTTGGGCAATCGACAGGCAGTTGTTCACAACCCAGTACAGCACCAAACCAGCCGGGAACCACAGGAAGAAGAAGGTGAAGATGATTGGCATCATTTTCATGACCTTCGCCTGCATCGGATCCGGTGGAGTCGGGTTCAGACGCTGCTGAATGAACATGGTCGCGCCCATGATGATCGGCAGGATGAAGAACGGATCCTTGATCGACAGGTCAGTGATCCACAGCATGAATGGCGCTTGGCGCATTTCCACGCTTTCCAGCAGAACCCAGTACAGCGAAAGGAAAACCGGCATCTGCACGAGGATCGGCAAGCAACCGCCCAGCGGATTGATCTTCTCTTTCTTGTACAGCTCCATCATGGCTTGCGACATTTTCTGCCGGTCATCGCCATGCTGCTCTTTCAGTGCAGCCAGTTTCGGTGCTACGGCACGCATGCGCGCCATGGATTTGTAGCTGGCAGCCGACAGCGGGAAGAAGATCCCTTTGATCAGCATTGTCAGGAAGATGATCGACCAGCCCCAGTTACCCACGATCGCGTGGATGTGTTGCAGCAACCAGAAGATCGGCTGAGCGATGAACCACAGAATGCCGTAGTCGACTGTCAGTTCCAGACCTGGGGATAACTGTTTCAGTACGGCCTGGCTTTTCGGCCCGGCGTACAGAATGGCGCTGGTTTCAACTTTGGCACCCGGTGCAGCGGTCAGCGAAGGACCGGTGTAACCGATGATGTAGTTGCCTTTGCTGTCCTTACGTGTCTGAACAATGTTGTTTTCGCCCTTCGGCGCAACCCATGCAGTCACGAAGTAGTGTTGCAGCCAGGCTACCCAGCCACCGGTGACGGTTTCCTTGAGCTGACCTTTGTCCATGTCTTTCATGGACACTTTCTTGTACGGCTCGGAACTTGTCCACAGGGCAGCGCCCAGGTAAGTCGCGGTGCCGGTGGCAGTGGTCGACGAAGGGTCGGCACTGGCGTCGCGCTTCAGTTGGGCGAACATCGAACCCGACCAAGGCTGAGCGCTCTGGTTATCCACAAGGTAGGTCACGGTTACGTCATACAGGCCGCGTTTCAGGGTGAAACGCTTGATGTAGTTGACGCCGTCCTTGCTGAACTTCAGGTCGACGACCAATTGGTCCTGACCGTCAGCCAGTTGATAACTTTTCTTCTCCGAGGCGTAAACCGGACGACCGGCTGGGCTTGCGTCCGGACCGTTGGTGCCGATCAGGCCGCTTTGTGCCAGATAAGTACGTTCGCCGCCGTTGTCGAACAGCTGGAACGGTACATCAGGACGATCCTGACGACGTGGATACAGTGGCAAAGTCAGTTGAGCAACGTCACCGCCCTGGGGATCGATCGCCAGATCGAGCACGTCGGTTTTGACCTGGATCAGATCCTTGCTGGCAGCAACCGGGGTTTCCACAGGTGCGCTGGTGTCGCTTGCGGCACGCGGAATATCGTCACTGGCGGAAGCGTTATTGCCAGGAACGGTGTCCGGCAAACCGGATGCAGTCGTACTGGAAGCAACATTCTGAGTCGGCAGGGCAGCCTGGCCATAGTCCTGGTTCCATTTAAGAACCATAACGTAGGACACGATTGCCAGGGCGACGATCAGGATCGTGCGTTTGATATCCATGATTACTCGGCCATCGAAGAAGAACGGGAGGTAGGGATAGGTGGAACCGGGTCATAACCACCGGGATTCCACGGATGACAGCGACCTAAACGACGAAAGGCCAGCCAGCCACCGCGCAGAAGGCCATGATTTTCGATGGCTTCATACGCGTAGCAAGAACAACTGGGGTAGAAACGACAGTGACTGGCCATCAAAGGACTAATGGCGTAGCGATAAAACTGGATCGGAACGAGTGCCAGTTTACGCATCTGGACTGTCTACCCCTACAGTTTCGGTTTTGACTGCTGGAACTGGCTTGTTACGGGCCAGACGCTTCCAGAGTTTGCCGAAATGCTGAATCAATTCGGGGTTTTCTACGTCGCCCAAACCTTTGCGCGCGACGATAACGATATCCCAGCCGACCAGAGAATCCTGGTGCAGACGGAACGATTCGCGCATCAGACGTTTGAGGCGATTGCGCTCAACGGAGAGCTTTACGCTCTTTTTCCCGATAACCAGCCCGAGACGGGGGTGATCAAGATCGTTGTTGCGCGCAAGGAGCAGGAGATTTTTCCCCGGAACCTTGCCGGTAGGGGAGTCAAAGACTGCCTTGAAATGCCGGGGGGTAAGCAGACGCTTTTCCCGACTGAAGTCCTGACTCACCTCCAGTACCGGATTATCAAACTGCCAGACGCGCACGACCTTTGGCGCGACGACGCGACAGGACAGCGCGACCGTTCTTGGTAGCCATGCGAGCACGGAAACCGTGGGTACGAGCGCGTTTGATAGTGCTTGGTTGGAAAGTACGTTTCATGTCGTGTTACCTGGTTCGTCCACAACGGGCCGGAATGGCCCCCGTTTTAAGAGACCGGGGATTCTAGAGAAAGCAAGCCCTCAGGTCAATTTCCAACCAACGTTTCCTTATAAATAGATCTCTGGAGCTTGCGGAAGCGAAATCCTGTTTGCCAGACATAAAAATAAAGAAGGGAATTATTTAAAGCTTTTCTGTAAAGCTTGTAAAAGCTAGGGCAGCCATCTTCTGTGGATAACCATCTTCAGCCCTTGTAGAGCGTGATGTACAGAGAATGACAACTACAGTGGAAAACCGTGTTCAGCCTGTGCTGCGCTGTCGGATAACCTGTGTGTGGAATGGCCTGTTATCCACAGGCTGGTTATCCACCGAGTTCCACCCCCAGTTGTCCAGTGCCCTCAGAGGCGGTTATCCACAGAGCTTATGCACACACCGTTGGTCGCCTTTTTACCCGTTAACGCATTGATTAATCATGGTCACCACACAACCTGCATGTGGATAAGTGGACGGCTCGCCGCTACAATGGCCGCTTGTTTTTGCCTCACCGGCTTTCAACTTAGGGGATATCCGTGTCAGTGGAACTTTGGCAGCAGTGCGTGGAGCTTTTGCGCGAGGAGCTGCCTGCCCAACAATTCAACACCTGGATCCGTCCACTACAGGTCGAAGCCGAAGGCGACGAGTTGCGCGTCTACGCACCGAACCGTTTTGTGCTGGACTGGGTCAACGAAAAGTACCTCGGTCGCGTCCTTGAACTGCTGGATGAGCACGGCAACGGCATGGCGCCAGCGCTTTCCTTATTAATAGGCAGCAAACGCAGCTCGGCACCGCGTGCCGCGCCGAACGCGCCGTTGGCCGCTGCGCAGGTGTCTCAGGCTCAGGCCAATACCGTGCCGGCCAGTGCGCCAGCACCCGCTCCAAGTGCAGCTCCGGCCAAGCGCTCGACGCAGAAAACCGAGGAAGTCAGTGAAGAGCCGTCCCGCGACAGCTTTGACCCGATGGCCGGTGCGGCCTCGCAACAGGCCCCGGTTCGCGCCGAACAGCGCACCGTTCAGGTCGAAGGCGCGCTCAAGCACACCAGTTACCTGAACCGCACCTTCACCTTCGAGAACTTCGTCGAAGGCAAGTCCAACCAGCTCGCCCGCGCGGCGGCCTGGCAGGTGGCGGACAATCCCAAACACGGTTACAACCCGCTGTTCCTTTATGGCGGCGTCGGCCTGGGTAAAACCCACTTGATGCACGCAGTGGGTAACCATCTATTAAAGAAGAACCCGAATGCCAAGGTCGTGTACCTGCATTCCGAGCGCTTCGTGGCCGACATGGTCAAGGCGCTGCAACTGAACGCGATCAACGAGTTCAAGCGTTTCTACCGTTCGGTGGACGCTCTGCTGATCGACGATATTCAGTTCTTCGCCCGTAAAGAGCGGTCCCAGGAAGAGTTTTTCCACACCTTCAACGCCCTGCTTGAAGGTGGCCAGCAGGTCATTCTCACCAGTGACCGCTACCCGAAAGAAATCGAAGGCCTTGAAGAGCGCCTCAAATCCCGCTTCGGTTGGGGCCTGACGGTTGCCGTCGAGCCGCCGGAGCTGGAAACCCGCGTGGCGATCTTGATGAAGAAGGCCGACCAGGCCAAAGTCGAGTTGCCTCACGATGCGGCTTTCTTCATCGCCCAACGAATTCGTTCCAACGTCCGTGAGCTGGAAGGCGCGCTGAAACGCGTGATCGCCCACTCGCACTTCATGGGCCGCGACATCACCATCGAGTTGATCCGCGAATCCCTGAAAGACTTGTTGGCACTGCAGGACAAACTGGTCTCTGTGGATAACATTCAGCGCACTGTCGCCGAGTACTACAAGATCAAGATTTCCGACCTGCTGTCCAAGCGCCGTTCGCGCTCGGTGGCACGTCCGCGTCAGGTGGCCATGGCGCTGTCCAAGGAGCTGACCAACCACAGCCTGCCGGAAATCGGCGATGTGTTTGGTGGTCGCGACCACACGACGGTGTTGCACGCCTGCCGCAAGATCAACGAACTTAAGGAATCCGACGCGGACATCCGCGAGGACTACAAGAACCTGCTGCGTACACTGACCACTTGATGAACTCCAGCGCAGCTTATTAAGGCAAGGGACTAGACCATGCATTTCACCATTCAACGCGAAGCCCTGTTGAAACCCCTGCAACTGGTCGCAGGCGTCGTCGAGCGCCGACAGACCTTGCCGGTACTGTCCAACGTGCTGTTGGTCGTCGATGGCCAGCAACTGTCGCTGACCGGTACCGATCTGGAAGTCGAGCTGGTCGGTCGCGTGCAACTCGAAGAGCCGGCTGAAACCGGCTCCATCACCGTGCCTGCGCGCAAGCTGATGGACATCTGCAAGAGCCTGCCCAACGACGCGCTGATCGACATCAAGGTCGACGAGCAGAAGCTGGTCGTGAAGGCCGGCCGTAGCCGTTTCACCCTGTCGACCCTGCCCGCCAATGATTTCCCGACGGTTGAAGAAGGCCCGGGTTCGCTGACCTGCAGCCTGGAGCAGAGCAAACTGCGTCGCCTGATCGAACGCACCAGCTTCGCCATGGCCCAGCAGGACGTGCGCTACTACCTCAACGGCATGCTGCTGGAAGTCTCGGCCGGTGTGATCCGCGCTGTGGCAACCGACGGTCACCGTCTGGCCATGTGCTCGATGCAGGCCGATATCGGTCAGCCGGATCGTCACCAGGTGATCGTGCCACGCAAAGGCATTCTGGAACTGGCGCGTCTGCTCACCGAGCCGGATGGCAACGTCAGCATCGTTCTGGGTCAGCACCACATCCGCGCCACCACCGGCGAATTCACCTTCACCTCGAAGTTGGTCGACGGCAAGTTCCCGGACTATGAGCGCGTTCTGCCGAAGGGTGGCGACAAGCTGGTACTGGGCGATCGTCAGGCCCTGCGTGAAGCGTTCAGCCGTACCGCGATTCTGTCCAACGAGAAGTACCGCGGCATCCGTCTGCAACTGGCCAACGGTCAGTTGAAGATCCAGGCCAACAACCCGGAGCAGGAAGAAGCGGAAGAAGAAGTGGGCGTTGAATACAACGGCGGTTCGCTGGAAATCGGCTTCAACGTGAGCTACCTGCTCGACGTGCTGGGCGTGATGACCACCGAACAGGTTCGCCTGATCCTCTCCGACTCCAACAGCAGTGCGCTGGTGCAAGAGTCCGACAATGACGACTCGGCTTATGTTGTCATGCCGATGCGTCTGTAATCAGCTGATCCTGGATGTCCTTAAGTCGTGTTTCGGTCACCGCGGTGCGTAATCTGCACCCGGTGACCTTCTCCCCCTCCCCCCGCATCAACATTCTTTACGGCGCCAACGGCAGCGGCAAAACCAGTGTTCTGGAAGCCATTCATCTGCTGGGGCTTGCCCGTTCGTTTCGTAGCACGCGGCTGTTGCCGGTCATCCAGTACGAGCAACTCGCCTGCACCGTGTTCGGTCAGGTCGAATTGGCCGAGGGTGGTCACAGTGCGTTGGGGATATCTCGCGACCGTCAGGGCGAGTTCCAGATCCGCATCGACGGGCAGAACGCTCGCAGTGCCGCGCAACTGGCAGAGATCCTGCCGCTGCAACTGATCAACCCCGACAGCTTCCGCCTGCTCGAAGGTGCGCCGAAGATTCGCCGGCAGTTTCTCGATTGGGGCGTGTTCCACGTCGAACCGCGTTTCATGGCGACCTGGCAGCGTTTGCAGAAGGCCTTGCGCCAGAGAAACTCCTGGCTGCGGCATGGTACACTTGACGCCGTTTCGCAAGCGGTTTGGGACAGGGAACTGTGCCAGGCCAGCGCTGAAATCGATGAATACCGCCGCGCTTACATCAAAGCCTTGAAACCAGTCTTTGAACAAACCTTGAGCGAACTGGTTGAGCTTGAAGGTTTGACGCTCAGCTATTACCGAGGCTGGGACAAGGACCGGGAATTGAGTGCCGTACTGGCTGGCTCCGTGCAACGGGACCAGCAAATGGGTCATACCCAGGCCGGACCGCAACGGGCTGATTTGCGCCTTAGATTGGGCGCACACAATGCCGCGGACATCTTGTCCCGGGGTCAGCAGAAGCTGGTGGTTTGTGCCTTGCGAATTGCCCAGGGGCATCTGGTGAGCCAGGCCCGACGCGGCCAGTGTATTTATCTGGTGGATGACTTGCCGTCCGAGCTGGACGAGAGCCACCGTCGCGCGCTGTGCCGCTTGCTGGAAGACTTACGCTGCCAGGTTTTCATCACCTGTGTAGATCACGAATTATTGAGGGAAGGCTGGCAGACGGAAACGCCAGTCGCTCTGTTCCACGTGGAACAGGGCCGTATCACCCAGACCCACGACCATCGGGAGTGAAGGCATTGAGCGAAGAAAATACGTACGACTCAACGAGCATTAAAGTGCTGAAAGGCCTGGATGCCGTACGCAAACGTCCCGGTATGTACATTGGTGACACCGACGATGGCAGCGGTCTGCACCACATGGTGTTCGAGGTGGTCGACAACTCGATCGACGAAGCCCTCGCCGGCCACTGCGACGACATCAGCATCATCATCCACCCGGATGAGTCCATCACCGTCAAAGACAACGGCCGTGGCATCCCGGTAGACGTGCACAAAGAGGAAGGCGTTTCCGCCGCCGAGGTGATCATGACCGTCCTCCACGCTGGCGGTAAGTTCGACGATAACTCCTACAAGGTATCCGGCGGTCTGCACGGTGTAGGTGTGTCGGTCGTGAACGCCCTGTCCGAAGAGCTGGTACTGACCGTACGCCGCAGCGGCAAGATCTGGGAACAGACCTACGTCCACGGCGTGCCTCAGGCTCCTATGGCGATCGTTGGCGACAGCGAAACCACCGGTACCCAGATCCACTTCAAGGCTTCCAGCGAAACCTTCAAGAACATTCACTTCAGCTGGGACATTCTGGCCAAGCGCATTCGTGAACTGTCCTTCCTCAACTCCGGTGTCGGCATCGTCCTCAAGGACGAGCGCAGCGGCAAGGAAGAGCTGTTCAAGTACGAAGGCGGCCTGCGTGCGTTCGTTGAATACCTGAACACCAACAAGACTGCGGTCAACCAGGTGTTCCACTTCAACATCCAGCGTGAAGACGGCATCGGCGTGGAAATCGCCCTGCAGTGGAATGACAGCTTCAACGAGAACCTGTTGTGCTTCACCAACAACATTCCACAGCGCGACGGCGGTACTCACCTGGTGGGTTTCCGTTCCGCACTGACGCGTAACCTGAACAACTATATCGAGCAGGAAGGTCTGGCGAAGAAGCACAAAGTCGCGACCACCGGTGACGATGCCCGTGAAGGCCTGACCGCGATCATTTCGGTAAAAGTGCCGGATCCGAAGTTCAGCTCGCAGACCAAAGACAAGCTGGTGTCTTCCGAAGTGAAGACCGCGGTCGAGCAGGAGATGGGCAAGTACTTCTCCGACTTCCTGCTGGAAAACCCGAACGAAGCCAAGCTGGTCGTCGGCAAGATGATCGACGCGGCGCGTGCCCGTGAAGCGGCGCGCAAGGCCCGTGAGATGACCCGCCGCAAAGGCGCGCTGGACATCGCCGGCCTGCCGGGCAAGCTCGCTGATTGCCAGGAAAAAGATCCTGCGCTGTCCGAACTGTACCTCGTGGAAGGTGACTCCGCGGGCGGCTCTGCCAAGCAGGGACGTAACCGCAAGACCCAGGCGATCCTGCCGCTGAAGGGCAAGATCCTCAACGTCGAGAAAGCACGCTTCGACAAGATGATCTCGTCCCAGGAAGTGGGCACGTTGATCACCGCGCTGGGCTGCGGCATTGGTCGCGAAGAGTACAACATCGACAAGCTGCGCTATCACAACATCATCATCATGACCGATGCTGACGTCGACGGTTCGCACATCCGTACCCTGCTGCTGACCTTCTTCTTCCGTCAGTTGCCGGAGCTGATCGAGCGCGGCTACATCTACATCGCCCAGCCGCCGCTGTATAAGGTCAAGAAAGGCAAGCAAGAGCAATACATCAAAGACGACGACGCCATGGAAGAGTACATGACGCAGTCGGCTCTGGAAGATGCGAGCCTGCACCTGAACGAAGAGGCTCCGGGCATTTCCGGTGAAGCGCTCGAGCGTCTGGTGAACGACTTCCGCATGGTGATGAAGACCCTCAAGCGTCTGTCGCGCCTGTACCCGCAGGAACTGACCGAACACTTCATCTACCTGCCGGCCGTGAGCCTGGAAATGCTCGGCGACCACGCCAAGATGCAGGACTGGCTGGCTCAGTACGAAGTGCGTCTGCGCACCGTCGAGAAGTCGGGCCTGGTCTACAAGGCCAGCCTGCGTGAAGATCGTGAACGTGGCGTTTGGCTGCCAGAGGTCGAGCTGATCTCCCACGGCCTGTCGAACTACGTCACCTTCAACCGCGACTTCTTCGGCAGCAACGACTACAAGACCGTCGTCACCCTCGGCGCTCAACTGAGCACCCTGCTCGACGAAGGCGCGTACATCCAGCGTGGCGAGCGCAAGAAAGCGGTCACCGAGTTCAAGGAAGCCCTCGACTGGCTGATGGCCGAAAGCACCAAGCGCCACACCATCCAGCGCTACAAAGGTCTGGGTGAAATGAACCCGGATCAGCTGTGGGAAACCACCATGGACCCAAGCGTGCGCCGCATGCTGAAAGTCACCATCGAAGACGCCATTGGCGCAGACCAGATCTTTAACACCCTGATGGGTGATGCGGTCGAACCTCGCCGTGACTTCATCGAGAGCAATGCGCTGGCGGTTTCCAACCTGGATTTCTGATCCATCGTCCCATCGCTAACGCACGAATAAAAAAGCCAGCGCTATGCGCTGGCTTTTTTTTAGTTCTTTCTTGTCGGATTAAAACCTGCAAATTTTAAGACTATCCCTTCGTATAGGAGAGACTCTTCCTACATATATCTGGATCGGTTCTATTTATCTTACAGCCGCTTCGCTAACTGCCCTACGGCACAGGTGAAGCACTGTCAGTGTCTAGAATCAAACAGGGAACTTAGTTATGCCAACACCTGCGTATTTGACGATCAATGGTAATCGACAAGGTTTAATCAGTGCTGGAGCTTTTACAGCAGATTCAGTGGGTAATACCTACCAGGAAGGGCACGAAGATCAGATTTTGGTACAAGCTTTCAGCCATCAAATAATCATTCCACGTGACCCTCAATCCGGCCAGCCCACCGGTCAGCGGGTGCATAAGCCGCTCATGGTTACCAAAGTTTTCGACAAGGCATCCCCGTTGATATTCAGCGCCTTGACCAGTGGCGAAGTCTTGGACAATTGTCATATTGCCTGGTATCGAACTTCCGCTTCAGGTACACAAGAACATTTTTTCAGTATTGAATTGGTAGACGCCGTTATTGTGGAAGTGAATTCCAGAATGCCGAATTTCCAAGATATGAATATGGCGCACTTCACACAGTTGGAAGACGTACATTTCACGTATCGTAAAATCATCTGGACGCATGAAATCTGCGGCACGACGGGTTCAGATGACTGGCGTGCACCTTTGGTCAACTGACGCTCGCGGGCTGCCAAATATCGACCAGTTTGACTGGTCGATTCACCTTACGACTGCATCATGCTGTCAGCAGGTGTCGCAGATACACTCTCCAACCGATACCCATACCCATAAATCGTCAGCAACTGCCAACCCCGATCCGCCGTCAGCCCCAGCTTGTTGCGCAGGCGATAGATGTGCGTATCCAGCGGCCGTGACGACGCCACTTCTTCGTGGGGCCAGAAGCGTTCGTACAGGTACTCCCGCGACAATGGCCGACCCAGGTTACTGAACAGGCAGCGCGCCAGGCGGTATTCACGCTCCGTCATGACCACTGCCTTGCCCTCGCGGGTGACGCTCAGTTCGGCATCGTCGAAGGTCAGGTCATTGAAGCTCAGGACTTCGGCAGCGCTACTGCGTTGCTGGCTGTGCCGGCGCAGTACGGCGGCGACTCGGGCTTTCAGCTCGTTGGGGCGGAACGGTTTGCTGACGTAATCGTCGGCACCGGCGTTCAGCGCCTGGACGATATCGCTCTCGCCGTCGCGGCTGGTCAGCATGATCGCGGCGGGCGGCGCCTCCATGTGTTCGCGGGTCCAGCGCAGCAGCGCCAGGCCGGACAGGTCGGGCAGTTGCCAGTCGAGGATCAGCAGGTCGAAGGTGTCCCGGCGCAATTGGCGCAACAGGTCCTCGCTCCGTTCAAAGCTGTGCAACGACCAAGGCTGGTCTCCCTCCGCAGCCATCTGCTGCAGGGTTTGCTCGACCCGACGCAGTTCGGCGGGTTCATCGTCCAGTATCGCAACGCGCATACGCGTGGGTTCCTTGTTGCTTGAGCAGTGGCCGGCAACCCTGAAGGCTCGGCCTGTGCGGTAAAAGTAAGCAGTCCACCATCGGTCGACGTCCGCTATGATTCTTCGGATCTACATCCTCAGACCTGTGGCCCATGAAACCATTCACTGTCCCCTGCCCTGTTTGTCATGAATAGCCCGCGTCGGCGTGAAAGCCGCGAGCCAAGTCAGGTCCAGCGTCTGTTTCGACGGCTGGTGCGTGAGTGGTTGTGGATAAGTCTAGTGCTGTTGCCGCTGACTGCCTTGTTGTCGTATCGCGCGCAGATCAATCTGCACGACGTGGTACCGATGTGGAGCGCGTTGCTTTCGGTAGGGCTGGTAGCCTGCGTACTCGGATTGCTGCTGTGGCGCCCGCGCTGGGCGATCTGGGTGACATCGTGCGGTGTGGCTTGTGTGCTGCTGGCTAGCGCCGGGCTGGCGGAAGTTCGACACTGGTGGTCACCGACTCCAGCGGCGCTGGGCATGTTGTTCGGCTACCTGATCTGGAACTGGCGGCGCCTGAGTGTGGTGCTGACGTATTTTGGCTGGGAGCTGGCCCGACTGGACCGCGAGCCGAAAGTATTTCCCGAGCGGCGCCGTGCGCAATTCACCAGCGCTGATCAGCTGCAGGGCCAGATCATGGCACTGGAGCAAGCCATGAGCCGCACCCGCGATACCCGGCGTTTCATTGCCGACGGTCTGGAATACCTGCCGGTGGCGACGCTGATCAGCGATCCCAAGGGGCAGATTCTGCTGGGAAACCGCAAGGCCCGGGTATTGTTCGATGACCCGCTGGTCGGTGACTATGTTCTCGAGCAACTGGCCCGCCTCGGTTATCCGGAATTGTCCACAGAACCACGCCCGGCGCTGTCGGACCTGACGCTGCTGGAGTTTCGCGATCACAAGGAACGCAGTTTGCGTCTGGAACGGGCGGCTTTGCTGCCGGTGGATGGCGATACTCCCATCGGCTGGCTGCTGAGCCTCACCGATCTGAGCGCCGAACGCGCCGCAGAAGAACAGCGAGGGGTCTTGCTGCGGTTCCTTTCCCACGATCTGCGCGCCCCGCATTCGGCGATTTTGGCCCTGCTCGATGTACATCGCCATCAAGCCGGCGCGGACTCACCGCTGTTCGAGCAGATCGAGCGCCAGGTACGCCGGGCGCTCGATCTGACTGACGGTTTCGTTCTGTTGGCGCGGGCCGAGTCCGAGGCTTATCAGTTCCAGCCCAGTCTGTTCGCGATGCTGGTGCTGGACGTGCTGGATCAGGCGCTGCCCATCGCCCAGCAGAAAAGCATCAAACTGCTGCACACGATGGACGAACAATCCCAAGAGCGTTTGATCAACGCTGACCAGGGCCTGCTGACCCGCGCCTTGTTCAACCTGCTGGAGAACGCCATCAAGTACAGCCCGGTCGGTACCACGATCAAGTTGAACGTCAGTTGCCGGGGTGAGTGGCTATGCTGTGAATTGACCGATCAGGGTAAAGGCATTGCCGCCGAGGAGCTGCCGGATCTGTTCACCCAGTACCGGCGCTTTTCGTCGGCGCAGGGGATTGATGGCGTCGGGTTGGGGCTGTCGATGGTCAAGGCAGTGGTCGATCATCATGGCGGTAACATCGAGTGCCACAGTATCGTCGATCAAGGCACCACGTTCCGGCTGCAGTTACCGCTGATCTGCGAGTGAACAGGCACAAAAAAACCGGCTATATCAGCCGGTTTTTTTACTTCCGAAAAAAACTTATGCACCTTTTACGGTGTTTTATGAGCTTGAGAAATATATAAGTAAATCAATCGGTTACTTTCAAAATTCAGACTTTTTCAACAAAACCGTACACAGGTTATCCACAAAATCTCAGACAGCCACCTGATCATTCGCGGCAGGCGCCTGCGGTGCCGGTGGCAGCGAACCCATTTCGCGCTGGGTCTGTTCGTTCCAGGCCTGTACCCGGTCGTTCAGCTCGGCGATGGCGCGCGGACCAGTGCCTTCGGCATACATCGGCTCACCGATGACCACGGTGATCACGCCCGGCGTCTTGCCCCAGCCGATTTTCGGCCAGAACTTGCCGGCATTGTGTGCAATCGGTAGCACCGGAAGCACCGCATTTACCGCCAACGCGCTGCCACTGCGCGAGAACTTGCCGACGGTGCCGTAAGGAACGCGGGTGCCCTCAGGGAAGATCAATACCCAGACGTTATCCTTGAGCAGTTCATCGCCCTTGGCCGCGACTTGTTTGAGCGCCGCTTTCGGGTTGTCGCGGTCAATCGCGATCGGCCGCAGCATGGCCATGGCCCAACCGAAGAACGGTACGTAGAGCAATTCACGCTTGAGCACCTGGCTCAAGGGCGAGAAATAAGCAGAGAGAAAGAACGTCTCCCAGGTGCTCTGGTGGTTCGACTGAATCACGCAGGGCCGATCCGGCACGTTTTCCGCACCTTTGATCTCGTAACGAATGCCGAGAAACACCTTGGTCAACCACAAGGCGCAACGGCACCAGTACACGTTGATGAAACGATAACGCACCTTGAACGGCAGAAAGGGCGCGATAAAAAAGCTCAGGCTGCACCACAGCAAGGCAGTAGTGCCCAGCAGCAGGTAAAAGAGAAAAATTCTGATGGCCTGCAGTATCGACATGGCGACGTTTACCGTTACGGGCGATGCCCGACTGTTCAAGCGCACTCCCGATCAATCCCTGGTCAGGAACTTCAGAAGCACTCTAGTTGTGGATAAGTTCTGCGGCAATCGCCGCCAGATCGTCAAAAATCAGGGTGCCGACCGGAAGGGTCTTGCCCAGAGTTTTTTCGCCTTTCCCGGTCTTTACCAAAACGGGCTGTGAATCGACGGCTTTGGCGGCCTCCAGGTCACCAAGGCTGTCGCCGACGAACCAGACATTCGTCAGCGCCACGTTGTAATGCGCCGCGATGGTTTGCAACATCCCCGGCTTCGGCTTGCGGCAATCGCAACCCTCGTCCGGACCATGCGGGCAGTACACGATCAGCCCGACTTCACCGCCCTGCTCTGCCACGAGCGTGCGCAGGCGCGCGTGCATGGCGTCGAGGGTGGCAAGGTCGTAATAGCCGCGAGCAATGCCCGACTGGTTGGTAGCGACCGCCACCGTCCAGCCGGCCTTGCTCAACTGCGCAATCGCCTCGATCGAGCCGGGCAGTGGAATCCACTCCTCCACCGACTTGATGTAAGCGTCGGAGTCGTAATTGATCACTCCATCCCGATCGAGAATCAGCAGTTTCAACAGCAATCCCTCAACCCAACAGCGAAATGTCGGCAACCCCGAGGAACAGACCACGCAGACGCGCGAGCAGCGCGTAGCGGTTGGCCCGGACCTTGGCGTCTTCGGCATTGACCATCACCGCGTCGAAGAACGCATCCACCGGCTCACGCAATGCCGCCAGACGCGCCAGCGATTCGTTGTACTGACGCGCTGCGGCCATTGGCTGCACCGCCTGATCCGCTTGCTGAATCGCCGAGTACAGCGAGAACTCGTTGGCGTTGTCGAAGTACTTGGCCTCGACCACGGTCGGCACCGAGCCTTCAACCTTGCTCAACAGGTTCGATACACGCTTGTTGACCGCCGCCAGCGCTGCCGCTTCCGGCAGTTTGCGGAAGGCCTGAACCGCTTGCACACGCTGGTCGAAGTCCAGCGCCGAACCCGGCTTCAGGGCACGTACCGACAGGTAAGTGGCGACATCGACGCCCTCGTCTTCGTAACGCGCACGCAGACGGTCGAAGATGAATTCCAGCACCGCGTCGTTCAGACCGGCAGCCTTGACCTTGGTACCGAAAGCAGCCACGGCGAAAGCCACGGCGTCGTTCAGGTCCAGATCCAGTTGTTTCTCGATCAGGATGCGCAGCACGCCGAGGGCCGCACGGCGCAGGGCATACGGGTCTTTGCTGCCGGTCGGCAGCATGCCGATTCCGAAGATGCCGACCAGGGTGTCGAGCTTGTCGGCGATCGCGACAGCGGCACCGGTCAAGGTCGCCGGCAGTTCAGCACCGGCACCGCGTGGCATGTACTGCTCGTTCAGCGCCAGCGCGACGTCTTCCGGCTCGCCGTCATTGAGCGCGTAGTAGTAACCGGCGACACCTTGCATCTCCGGGAACTCGCCGACCATTTCAGTGGCCAGGTCGCACTTCGACAGCAGGCCGGCACGGGCCGCCCAGGAAGCGTTGCCGCCGATCCGCGCGGCGATGTAGGCCGCGAGTTTCGAAACGCGCTCGGCCTTGTCGTAGACGCTGCCGAGTTTTTCCTGAAACACCACGTTCTTCAGGCGATCATTGAAGGCTTCGAGTTTCTGCTTCTTGTCTTGCTTGAAGAAGAACTCGGCGTCGGTCAGGCGTGGGCGAACCACTTTCTCGTTACCGGCGATGATCTGCTGTGGATCTTTGCTTTCGATGTTGGCGACGGTGATGAACCGTGGCAGCAACTTGCCGTCGGCATCCAGCAGGCAGAAGTACTTCTGGTTGTCCTGCATGGTGGTGATCAGTGCTTCCTGCGGCACGTCGAGGAAGCGTTCCTCGAACGAGCACACCAGCGGCACCGGCCATTCGACCAGCGCGGTCACTTCATCGAGCAGCGCCGGCGGCACGATCGCGGTGCCTTCCTGACGGGTCGCCAGTTCTTCGGTGCGCTTGCTGATGATCTCGCGACGCTCGTTGGCATCGGCCAGCACGTAGGCGGCACGCAGGTCGGCCAGGTAGCTCGACGGCGAACCGATGCGCACGCTTTCCGGGTGATGGAAACGGTGACCACGGGAGTCGCGGCCAGCCTTCTGCGCGAGGATGGTGCAGTCGATGACCTGGTCACCGAGCAGCATCACCAGCCACTGGGTCGGACGCACGAACTCTTCCTTGCGCGCACCCCAACGCATGCGTTTCGGGATCGGCAGGTCGTTCAGCGAATCTTCGACGATGGTCGGCAGCAGGCTCGCGGTTGGCTTGCCGGCGATGTTCTGGCTGTAGCGCAGTTTCGGACCGCTCTGGTCGATTTCGCTCAGCTCGACGCCGCACTTCTTGGCAAAGCCCAGGGCTGCCTGAGTCGGATTGCCTTCAGCGTCGAACGCCGCCTGACGCGGCGGGCCGTCGAGGTTGATGCTGCGATCCGGCTGCTGGGTGGCCAGCGCCGTGATCAGCACGGCCAGACGACGCGGCGCGGCGTAGACGGTTTTGCTTTCGTAGCTCAGGCCGGCAGCTTGCAGGCCCTTGTCGATACCGGCGAGGAACGCTTCAGCCAGGGTGTTCAGGGCTTTTGGCGGCAGTTCTTCGGTGCCCAGTTCAACCAGAAAATCTTGCGCACTCATTGTGCAGCCTCCAGCTTGGCCAGTACTTCATCACGCAGGTCCGGGGTCGCCATCGGGAAGCCCAGCTTGGCGCGAGCCAGCAGGTAGGCTTGCGCAACGGAACGCGCCAGGGTGCGTACGCGCAGGATGTATTGCTGACGCGCGGTCACCGAGATCGCCCGGCGCGCGTCCAGCAGGTTGAAGGTGTGCGAGGCCTTCAGGACCATTTCGTAGCTTGGCAACGGCAGCGGCTGGTCGAGTTCGATCAGGCGCTTGGCTTCGCTTTCATAGAAATCGAACAGTTCGAACAGTTTGTCGACGTTGGCGTGTTCGAAGTTGTAGGTGGACTGCTCCACTTCGTTCTGGTGGAACACGTCGCCGTAGGTCACCTTGCCGAACGGACCGTCAGCCCAGACCAGGTCGTAGACCGAGTCCACGCCCTGCAGGTACATGGCCAGACGCTCCAGACCGTAAGTGATCTCGCCGGTCACCGGGTAGCACTCGATGCCGCCGGCCTGCTGGAAATAAGTGAACTGAGTCACTTCCATGCCGTTGAGCCAGACTTCCCAGCCCAGACCCCAGGCGCCCAGGGTTGGCGATTCCCAGTTGTCTTCGACGAAGCGGATGTCGTGGACCAGCGGGTCCAGGCCGACATGCTTGAGCGAGCCCAGGTACAGTTCCTGGAAGTTGTCCGGGTTCGGCTTCAGAACCACCTGGAACTGATAGTAGTGCTGCAGACGGTTCGGGTTTTCCCCGTAGCGGCCGTCAGTCGGACGGCGGCTTGGCTGCACGTACGCGGCGTTCCAGGTTTCCGGGCCGATGGCGCGCAGGAAGGTCGCGGTGTGGAAAGTGCCGGCGCCTACTTCCATATCGTAGGGCTGAAGTACCACACAACCTTGCTCGGCCCAGTATTGCTGGAGCGCGAGGATCAAGTCTTGGAAGGTACGCACGGCTGGCGTAGGCTGGCTCACGAAATTCACCTGTTTCTTGGGCTGCGATTTAAAGAGCGGGAGTATACCCGATTCGTTGCTGCGCACGCCCCCTGGAGCCTTATGCCACGCTGCTTTTGGTGTACCGAAGATCCGCTGTACATGGCTTATCACGATCAGGAGTGGGGCACGCCGCTACGCGATGCGCAGGGTTTGTTCGAGTTGCTTTTGCTCGAAGGGTTCCAGGCCGGGCTGTCGTGGATCACCGTGCTGCGTAAACGCGAGCGCTACCGCGAGGTGTTGTACGGCTTCGACGTGCAGCGCGTGGCGCAGATGAGCGACGCTGAAATCGATGAACTGATGCTCGATCCGGGGATCATCCGCAATCGCCTCAAACTCAATGCCGCCCGGCGCAACGCCCAGGCCTGGCTGGCGCTGGAAGACCCGGTGGCCTTCCTCTGGTCGTTCGTCGGCGGCCAACCGATCATCAATCATTTCAAGGATCGTAGCGAAGTCCCGGCGATCACCCCCGAAGCGCTGGCGATGAGCAAAGCCCTGAAAAAGGCCGGCTTCACCTTCGTCGGCCCGACCATTTGCTACGCACTGATGCAGGCCTCGGGCATGGTCATGGATCACACTCAGGACTGCGACCGCTACGCGCAGCTGGTCAACGGCGGTTAGAATGGCCGCCTCGCGCACAGCACAAAATCAGGAGTGACCTGTGGAAAAGTTTAAAGGCGCCTTGCTGGTAGGCGCTCTGCGGCTGTTTGCCCTGCTGCCATGGCGGGCCGTGCAGGCCGTGGGTTCGGCGATCGGCTGGATCATGTGGAAAACCCCCAACCGTTCCCGCGACGTGGTGCGGATCAACCTTTCCAAATGTTTTCCACAGATGGACCCGGCCGAGCGCGAGCGCCTGGTCGGCCAGAGCCTGAAAGACATCGGCAAATCCCTGACCGAAAGCGCCTGCGCCTGGATCTGGCCGGCGCAGCGTTCGATCGATCTGGTGCGCGAAGTCGAAGGCCTCGACATCCTCAAGGATGCGCTGGCCTCGGGCAAAGGCGTGGTCGGCATCACCAGCCACCTGGGCAACTGGGAAGTGCTCAATCACTTCTATTGCAGCCAGTGCAAACCGATCATTTTCTACCGCCCGCCAAAGCTCAAGGCTGTGGATGAATTACTGCGCAAGCAACGCGTGCAGCTGGGCAACAAGGTTGCTGCCTCCACCAAGGAAGGCATCCTCAGCGTCATCAAGGAAGTGCGCAAAGGTGGTGCAGTGGGCATTCCCGCTGACCCGGAACCGGCCGAATCCGCAGGGATCTTCGTGCCGTTCTTCGCCACCCAGGCATTGACCAGCAAATTCGTGCCGAACATGCTCGCCGGCGGCAAAGCGGTCGGGGTGTTCCTGCATGCCCTGCGCCTGCCGGACGGCTCCGGCTACAAAGTGATCCTCGAAGCGGCGCCCGAGGCCATGTACAGCACCGATACCGAGGAATCCTGCGCGGCCATGAGCAAGGTGGTCGAGCGTTACGTCGCGGCGTATCCGAGTCAGTACATGTGGAGCATGAAGCGCTTCAAGAAACGTCCGCCGGGCGAAGCGCGCTGGTACTGAGCAAGTTGGCACACTCTGTGGATAACCTGTAGGAACGCCGAAGGCTGTGATCTTTTGATCTTGCTTGAGGTTATCCACAACCCCGTTCATTCAAGGGCGCATAAAGATGTCCGAACAACGCAAATCCTTCCGCATCAAGATCACCCACGACAGCTTCGGCGAATGCCTGGGGCAGACGCGCAATCTGTCGGCCACCGGCGTGTATGTGCAGCATCCGCGTCTGGCGTCATTGCCCAAGGGTGCGGTGGTTTATGGCCAAGTGCAGGATTTACCCACAGGCGCGCCGCGGGTGCGAATGGAAGTGGTGACGGTGGATGCCGAGGGCATCGGCCTGCGTTATCTCTAACTTATTGCGCCTGGCGGTCGAGCTTCTTCAGAAACACCGTCATTTCCTTCTCGGCCTGCTTGTCGCCATGGGCGCGGGCGGCTTCCAGACCTTGTTCCCACGCCTGCCGCGCGGCCGCGTGATCGCCGAGTGCGAGTTGCGCTTTGCCCAATAGCTTCCACGCCGCCGAGTACTTCGGGTCGAAACCGACACAGCGCTGGAAATGCTCGGCTGCCTTGGCGTTCTCTCCCAAATCCAGATAACCCTTGCCGAGACCGAAGCGCAGCAGTGAGTTATCCACACCCTTGGCGAGCATTTTTTCCAGGGATTCGAGCATCGGTGGAGTCCTTTTCTGTGGAGTGTCAGGTGGAGATCGGTGTCAGTTACACCGCTTTCGCGAGCAAGCCCGCTCCCACATTTGGAATGCATTCCCCCTGTGGGAGCGGGCTTGCTCGCGAAGAGGCCAGTGCTGTCGGCGCAAAACTCAGAAGAAGCTGAGACCCACATGAAACAGCTTCTCCACATCGCGGATATGCTTTTTATCCACAAGGAACAGAATCACATGGTCGCCGGTTTCGATCACCGTATCGTCGTGGGCGATGATCACTTCTTCGTTGCGGATGATCGCGCCAATCGTGCTGCCCGGCGGCAGGCCGATTTTCTCGATCGGCCGGCCGATGACCTTGCTCGACTTCGCATCGCCGTGGGCAATCGCCTCGATGGCCTCCGCCGCGCCCCGGCGCAATGAGTGCACGCTGACGATATCGCCACGGCGTACGTGGGCCAGCAAGGTGCCGATGGTCGCCAGTTGCGGGCTGATGGCGATGTCGATGTCGCCGCCCTGGATCAGATCGACGTACGCCGGGTTGTTGATGATCGTCATCACCTTCTTCGCCCCCAGCCTTTTGGCCAACAGCGACGACATGATGTTGGCTTCGTCATCGTTGGTCAGCGCAAGGAAGATGTCGGCGTCGGCAATGTTCTCTTCCAGCAGCAGATCACGGTCCGACGCACTGCCCTGCAGCACCACGGTGCTGTCGAGGGTGTCGGAGAGATAGCGGCAGCGGGCCGGGTTCATCTCGATGATCTTCACCTGATAACGGCTTTCGATGGCCTCGGCCAGACGCTCGCCGATCTGCCCGCCACCGGCAATCACGATGCGCTTGTAGGTTTCGTCGAGACGGCGCATTTCGCTCATCACCGCGCGAATATTCTCACGGGCGGCGATGAAGAAGACTTCGTCATCGGCCTCGATCACCGTATCGCCCTGCGGCAGGATCGGCCGGTCGCGGCGGAAAATCGCCGCGACACGCGTCTCGACATTCGGCATGTGCTCGCGCAACTGGCGCAATTGCTGACCCACCAGCGGCCCGCCGTAATAGGCGCGCACCGCCACCAGTTGCGCCTGGCCTTCGGCGAAGTCGATCACTTGCAGCGCGCCCGGATGCTGGATCAGGCGCTTGATGTAGTTGGTCACCACCTGCTCGGGGCTGATCAGCACGTCGACCGGAATCGCTTCGTTCTGGAACAGCTGTTCTTCGCGATTGAGGTAGGACGCTTCGCGCACCCGGGCGATTTTGGTCGGGGTGTGGAACAGTGTGTGCGCGACCTGGCAGGCGACCATGTTGGTCTCGTCGCTGTTGGTCACCGCCACCAGCATATCGGCATCGTCGGCGCCGGCCTGACGCAGCACCGACGGCAGCGAGCCGCGGCCCTGAATGGTGCGGATGTCGAGACGGTCGCCGAGGTCGCGCAGGCGTTCGCCATCGGTGTCGACCACGGTGATGTCGTTGGCTTCGCTCGCCAGGTGTTCAGCCAGCGAACCGCCGACCTGCCCCGCACCGAGGATGATGATTTTCATCCAGTCACTCCGTTGAATCCGTTTAGCCGCGCGCGGCAGCGATCTTGATCAGCTTGGCGTAGTAGAACCCGTCATGCCCGCCCTGCTGGGCCAGCAATTGGCGACCATGGGGCTGTTTCATCCCGGCCGTAGTGGCCAGATCCAGTTCGCGGGCACCGGGCGTGCGCTCAAGGAACGCGGCGATGACTTCGGTGTTCTCGGTCGGCAAGGTCGAGCAAGTGGCGTAGAGCAGGATGCCGCCGACTTCGAGGGTTTTCCACAGGGCGTCGAGCAGCTCGCCTTGAAGTTGCGCGAGGGCAACGATGTCGTCCGGTTGACGGGTCAGCTTGATGTCCGGATGGCGGCGGATCACGCCGGTGGCCGAGCATGGCGCGTCGAGCAGGATGCGCTGGAACGGTTTGCCGTCCCACCACGCGGCGGTATCGCGACCGTCGGCAGCGATCAGTTCGGCGCTCAGCCCCAGCCGCTCAAGGTTTTCCTTCACCCGCACCAGCCGCTTGGCTTCCAGATCCACCGCCACCACGCCGGCCAGCGCCGGTTCGGCTTCGAGGATGTGGCAGGTCTTGCCGCCGGGGGCGCAGCAGGCGTCGAGCACCCGTTGGCCCGGGGCCAGATCGAGCAGATCGGCGGCCAGTTGCGCCGCTTCGTCCTGCACGCTGATCCAGCCTTCGGCAAAACCCGGCAGGCTGCGCACGTCGGCGGCGGCGTCGAGGACGATGCCGTCGCGGCTGTAAACGCACGGCGTGGCGGCGATGCCGACCTCGCTGAGCAAGCTGAGGTAGGCGTCGCGGCTGTGATAGCGGCGGTTGACCCGCAGGATCATCGGCGGGTGCGCGTTATTCGCCGCGCAGATCGCTTCCCATTGTTCCGGCCAGAAGGCTTTCAGGGATTTTTGCAGCCAGCGCGGGTGGGCGGTACGCACCACCGGATCGCGCTCCAGCTCGGCGAAAATCGTCTCGCTTTCGCGCTGGGCATTACGCAGCACGGCGTTGAGCAGACCCTTGGCCCACGGCTTTTTCAGCTTGTCGGCGCAACCGACGGTTTCGCCGATGGCCGCGTGCGGCGGCACGCGGGTGTAGAGCAGTTGATAGAGACCGACCAGCAGCAGCGCCTCGACATCGGCGTCGGCAGCCTTGAACGGCTTCTGCAGAAGTCTTTCTGCCAGCGCCGACAGCCGTGGCTGCCAGCGCGCGGTGCCGAACGCCAGATCCTGGGTGAAGCCGCGATCACGGTCTTCGACCTTGTCCAGTTGCGTCGGCAGGGAGCTGTTCAGCGAAGCCTTGCCGCTGATCACGGCTGCGAGTGCCTTGGCGGCAGCCAGACGCGGGTTCATTGCGCGTCCACCACGGCGCCGAGCACGGTGCCGAGCACGGTGCCGACGGCAAATTTCTCGCGACGGCTGTTGAACAGGTCGCTGAAGTTCAGCGCCTTGCCGCCGGGCAGTTGCAGACGGGTCAGGCACAGCGCCTGTTCACCGCAGGCGACGATCAGGCCGTCCTTGCTGGCGCTGAGGATTGCACCCGGCGCGCCTTTGCCGTCAGCCAGGGTCGCGGCCAATACCTTCAGCGCTTCACCGTTGAGGGTGCTGTGGGTAATCGGCCAGGGATTGAAGGCGCGTACCAGACGCTCCAGTTCAACCGCCGGACGGCTCCAGTCGAGGCGCGCTTCGTCCTTGTTCAGTTTGTGGGCGTAGGTGGCGAGCTCGTCGTTCTGCACTTCGCTTTCGAGGGTTCCAGCGGCCAGGCCGGCAATTGCCTGAACCACGGCGGGCGGGCCCATTTCGGCGAGGCGGTCGTGCAGCGTGCCACCGGTGTCATCGGCGCTGATCGGGGTCACGACCTTGAGCAGCATTGGCCCGGTGTCGAGGCCGGCTTCCATGCGCATCACAGTCACGCCGCTTTCGGCATCACCGTGTTCCACGGCGCGCTGGATCGGCGCCGCACCGCGCCAGCGTGGCAGCAGCGAGGCGTGGCTGTTGATGCAGCCCAGACGCGGAATATCCAGCACCGCTTGCGGCAGGATCAGGCCGTAGGCGACCACCACCATCAAGTCCGGTTTCAGCGCGGCCAGCTCGGCTTGAGCATCGGCGTTGCGCAGGGTCGGCGGCTGCAACACCTGGATATTATTTTCCAGGGCCAACTGTTTGACCGGGCTCGGCATCAGTTTTTGCCCGCGACCGGCCGGACGATCCGGTTGGGTGTAGACCGCAACGATCTCGTAAGGGCTGTTCAGCAGGGCCTTGAGGTGTTCGGCGGCAAATTCCGGGGTACCGGCAAAAACGATGCGCAGTGGCTCAGTCATGAAGGGAATCTCATAAAAAGAAAAAGGCTTGCCGCAGCAAGCCTTTGAAGAGGGGCATCAAGCGTTCTGGCGGTGCAGCTTTTCCAGTTTCTTCTTGATCCGGTCGCGTTTGAGCGTGGACAGGTAATCGACGAACAACTTGCCGTTGAGGTGGTCGCATTCGTGCTGGATGCACACCGCGAGCAGGCCTTCGGCGATCAGTTCGTAAGGCTGGCCGTCGCGGTCCAGCGCCTTGATTTTGACCTTCTGCGGGCGGTCGACGTTTTCGTAGAAACCCGGCACCGAGAGGCAGCCTTCCTGGTACTGATCCATCTCGTCGGTCAGCGATTCGAACTCGGGGTTGATGAACACCCGGGGTTCGGTGCGGTCTTCGGAAAGGTCCATCACGACGATACGTTTGTGCACGTTGACCTGGGTCGCGGCGAGGCCGATGCCCGGCGCTTCATACATTGTTTCAAACATGTCATCGACCAACTGACGCACTTCGTCGTCCACTACTGCCACAGGCTTGGCGATAGTACGCAGACGCGGGTCCGGGAATTCGAGGATGTTTAAAATGGCCATAGGCTGATTGCTGCACGTATTGAGTAAAGTCGGGTCGATGGCCTGGCAGGTCCGAAGATGCAGGCTACCGTTGTGAAGCGTAGCTAATGCAATTTGCAGTAGCGAGCCACGGGGGCTCTGACGGTTCACGCGAACGCACATGATAAAGGGATTCGCTGCATGAGGAAAACACTACTCGCCCTGCTGCTTCTGGCTTCGGCCGCGGCTGCGCAAGGGCAAGTGCAACTCAGGGATGGTTTTCCACAGCAATACACGGTGGTTTCGGGAGACACCCTCTGGGACATTTCCGGCAAATACCTGCGCGAGCCCTGGCAATGGCCACAGCTGTGGCGGGCCAATCCGCAAATCGAAAACCCCAACCTGATCTATCCCGGCGACACGCTGACGCTCAGTTACGTCAACGGCCAGCCGCAGCTGACCCTCAATCGCGGCGAGTCACGGGGCACCATCAAGCTGTCGCCGCGCATCCGCACCAGCCCGGTGGCCGAGGCGATTCCGAGCATTCCGCTGAAATCAATCAACAGTTTCCTGCTGAGCAACCGCATCGTCGACAAGGTCGAGGACTTCGACAAGGCGCCGTATATCGTCGCCGGCGATGCCGAGCGCGTGTTGAGTGGCACTGGCGACCGGATCTTCGCCCGGGGCCACTTCGATCCGAATCAACCGGTGTACGGCATCTTCCGCCAGGGCAAGGTCTACACCGACCCGCAGACCAAGGAGTTCCTCGGGATCAACGCCGACGATATCGGTGGCGGTGAAATCGTCGCCACCGAAGGCGACGTCGCCACCCTCGCCCTGCAACGCACCACCCAGGAAGTACGTCTGGGCGATCGTCTGTTCAGCGGCGAAGAGCGCTCGATCAATTCGACTTTCATGCCCAGCGCCCCGAGCACCAACATCAACGGCCTGATCATCGACGTGCCGCGCGGCGTCACGCAGATCGGCGTGATGGACGTGGTCACCCTGAACAAAGGCAAGCGCGACGGTCTGGCCGAAGGCAATGTGCTGGTGGTGATGAAAACCGGGGAAACCGTGCGCGACCGGATCACCGGCCAGCCGCTGAAAATTCCCGATGAACGGGCCGGTCTGCTGATGGTGTTCCGTACCTACGACAAGCTCAGTTACGGCCTCGTACTCAACGCATCGCGCTCGCTGGCGGTGCTCGACAAGGTGCGAAATCCTTAGCTGGCTTCACAAGTTACCAACAGAGTTATCCACAGCTTGTTCCGAATGGTTCGGGACTTATAACGATCAAGGATGATCCACGATGCTGTCTGCCTGTACGCCGGTTTCCCCTGCGGAACTGGAAGCGCGTTTGCGCCTGCACCGCTTGCCGGAAATCGGTCCGAAACGTTTTGCCAAACTGCTTGAAGCCTTCGGCTCGGCGTCAAAAGCCCTGAGCGCGCCGGCCAGTGCCTGGCGAGCGCTGGGTCTGCCAGCGGCGTCGGCCGAGGCCCGGCGCAGCCCTGAAGTGCGCGACGGCGCCAGCCATGCATTGCGCTGGCTAGAGCGGCCCGGCCAGCATCTATTGATGTTGGACCAGGCGGATTATCCGGCGCTGCTGGCGCAGATCCCTGACCCGCCACCGCTGTTGTTCGTCGCCGGTGATCCGCTGATTCTGGAAAAACCGCAACTGGCGATGGTCGGCAGTCGCAGCGCGTCGCGCCCGGGAATGGATACCGCCGCCGCGTTTTCCCGCAGCCTCGCCGGGGCCGGTTTCGTCATCACCAGTGGGCTGGCGTTGGGTATCGATGCGGCTGCCCATCAAGCCGCGCTGGACGTCGGCGGGCAAACCGTCGGCGTACTCGGCACCGGCCTGGAAAAGTTTTATCCACAGCGCAATCGCCGACTCGCCGACGCGATGATTGCCTCGGGCAGCGCGGTGCTTTCGGAGTTTCCACTGGACGCCGGGCCGACGGCGAGCAACTTCCCCAGGCGCAACCGGATCATCAGCGGTTTGTCCCTCGGTGTGCTGGTGGTCGAGGCGAGTGTCGCCAGCGGTTCACTGATCACCGCTCGGCTGGCGGCGGAGCAGGGCCGCGAGGTGTATGCGATTCCCGGCTCGATCCATCACCCCGGTGCGCGCGGCTGCCATCAGTTGATCCGCGACGGCGCGGTGCTGGTGGAAACCATCGAACACATTCTCGAAGCCCTGCGCGGCTGGCAGCATTTGCCGTTATCCACAGACCCGCCGGATTCCGCGCATCCCTTGCTTGATCTGCTGCACGCCGCGCCGCACACCAGCGAAGCCTTGGTCGAAAGCAGCGGCTGGGCGTTGCCCAAAGTCCTCGCGGCGCTCACCGAGCTGGAAATGGACGGCCGCGCAGTGTGTGAAAACGGTCGCTGGCTGGCGAGGACACGCTAGGTTTTACAGGGAAGATCGGTAAACTGCGCAAAACCTGTTTTCGGAGAGTTTTTTCATGGTCAACAGTTGGCGTGTGCAACAAGCCGCACGAGAGATTCGCGCCGGGGCGGTGATTGCCTATCCAACCGAAGCCGTCTGGGGGCTGGGTTGCGACCCGTGGAACGAAGAGGCAGTGGATCGTCTGCTGGCGATCAAGAACCGTTCGGTGGACAAGGGCCTGATCCTGGTCGCCGACAACATCCGCCAGTTCGACTTCCTGTTCGAAGACTTCCCGCAAGAGTGGCTCGACCGCATGGCCAGCACCTGGCCGGGGCCGAACACCTGGCTGGTGCCGCATCAGAACCTGTTGCCGGAATGGGTGACGGGCGTGCATGACACGGTGGCGCTGCGGGTCAGCGATCACCCGCAGGTGCGGGATCTGTGCTCGATGGTCGGGCCGCTGATTTCCACCTCGGCCAACCCGCAGGGGCGGCCGGCGGCGCGCACGCGGTTGCGCGTCGAGCAGTATTTCCGTGGGCAGATCGACCTGATCCTTGGCGGGCAACTGGGCGGGCGCAAGAACCCCAGCGTGATTCGCGATCTGGCAACCGGCAAGGTCATTCGTCCCGACTGATCCTGCGTCGAAAACCTTTACTGTGAGTCTTCCTCGCCTTGATGGTGAGGAGGACTACGCGCGCCTGCGATTTATCCTGCAATGACGGCAGTGTCCTTGTCGGAAAAGTCGCCAAGTCCCCGGATTCATTGGCTTTTCCCACTTGATTATCAGACTTTCTGGTGTGGCGGAATCGGCAAAAGCAACCATCCTTTCCCTGCACTCGAAACACTTCGATAAGTTAAGGTCTGCGGAGAAAGAATGGACACTACCAATTTGCAACTCACGGATTACCTGCAGGCGCTTCAAGTGACGTTGAAGAGTCACCATGAGGGTTGTCGCATCGTGATGCTGGAAGCAGGGGCGGATACTCAGGAGTTCGACCGGTTTATCGATCGGCAATTTCGGCTTCGGTTGCAGCATTACATGCTGACTTCACGGGCGCGGATGCTCGAAACCAGACTGGCGATAAAGTCGCGCAGTACTCATTTCCTGCTGTATCGGCACGATCAACTGTTGGCGGTATTGAGAGCGACTCCGGCACCGTTCGAGTGGGTATCGCTGGCGCAGCAACACGTTTCTCCCACAGTAGCGCTGTCGCGCCATGTCGAATTCAGTCGATTGATGTCGTACACGCCCAATCAGTTGCCCATCGCGGTCAACGGTCTGCTGGCGGCCGCTACCGAGTGGGCCATTAAACGCGGTTATAACGGGGTAACCGCGTTGTGCAGATCGCAACAACTGCGCTTCTACCAGCGTTTCGGCCTGATGCCGATCGCCTCCAATGCCCTGCATATCGACCAGCGCGCACGCGGCGATTACTGGGTATTGTCAGCCGAGTGGCGGCAAATCCTCGCGGCGGTGCAACAGCCTGATCACGCGACGGTCGGCCACGTGGTGCAAAAACCGTTGGAGTGTCATCTGCCGAGGTGTTGAACGCGTTCGAACTGACTTGCCAGCCATGGGTTTGCAACCCTGACTGGCAAGACGCCGAAGGTTTGTCAGGGCAGCAGGATGGTCGAACCGGTGGTGCGCCGTGCCGACAATTCGGTCTGCGCCTTCGCCGCATCAGCCAGTGGATAGCGCTGGCTGATGCTCACCTTGAGCTTGCCGCTGATGATCATCTCGAACAGCTCGTCGGCCATGCGCTGCAGGTTCTCGGCGTTGTTGGCGTAGGTCGCCAGGGTCGGGCGGGTCACGTACAGCGAGCCCTTGGCCGAAAGAATCCCCAGATTCACCCCGTCCACCGCACCGGAGGCATTGCCGAAACTCACCACCAGTCCACGCGGCGAAACGCTGTCGAGCGAGGTCAGCCAGGTGTCTTTGCCGACGCCGTCGTACACCACCGGGACTTTCTTGCCGTCGGTCAGCTCCAGCACCCGCTGTGCCACGTTTTCGTGGCTGTAATCGATGGTTGCCCAGGCACCGTTGGCCTTGGCCAGTTCGGCTTTTTCCTTCGAGCTGACCGTACCGATCAGCTTCACGCCCAGTGCCTTGGCCCATTGGCAGGCCAATGAACCGACACCCCCGGCAGCGGCGTGGAACAGAATGGTTTCGCCACCCTTGAGTTCATAGGTCTGGCGCAGCAGGTACTGCACGGTGAGACCCTTGAGCATGACCCCGGCTGCGGTCTCGAAGCTGATTTCGTCCGGCAGCTTCACCAGATTGGCTTCGGGCAGGGTGTGCAACTGGCTGTAGGCACCCAGCGGGCCGCTGCCATATGCCACGCGATCACCGACCTTGAACCGGGTGACGTCGCTGCCCACCGCATCGACGATGCCGGCGCCTTCTGCGCCGAGGCCGGACGGCAAGGCCGGCGGGGCATACAGACCGCTGCGGTAATAGGTATCGATGAAGTTCAGGCCGATCGCCTTGTTCGCCACCCGCACCTGATTCGGGCCGGGCGCGGCGGGTTCGTAGTCAACAAACTCGAGCACTTCGGGACCGCCGTGGGCGCGGAACTGGATACGCTTTGCCATCTGCCTGCTCTCCTTGGGTCGTTTGTAAGCCCCCTATCCAACTCCCCTGCTTGATCTTCGTCAACTGCGGCGCGCAGGTTTGCGGTGTTATGCTACGCGCCCATTTGCGCCGCCCCCTGCCTGCGGGGCGCCCGCGTAGTTATGCCCGATTCAAGGTGAAGCCATGACGACCCGCACCGACGCCGTAAAGGCCTATCTGCTCGATTTGCAAGACCGCATCTGTGCCGCGCTGGAAACCGAGGACGGCGGCACGCGCTTCGTCGAAGACGCCTGGACCCGGCCTGCCGGTGGTGGCGGCCGTACCCGCGTGATCGAAAACGGTACGGTGATCGAAAAGGGCGGCGTCAACTTTTCCCACGTGTTCGGCAGCGGGCTGCCGCCGTCGGCCAGCGCCCATCGCCCGGAACTGGCCGGTCGCGGTTTCGAAGCCCTCGGCGTGTCGCTGGTGATTCACCCGCACAACCCGCATGTGCCGACGTCCCACGCCAACGTGCGCTTTTTCATCGCCGAGAAGGAAGGTGAAGAGCCGGTCTGGTGGTTCGGCGGCGGCTTCGACCTGACCCCGTATTACGGCAACGAAGAAGACTGCATCCACTGGCACCGCGTCGCCGAGCAGGCCTGCGCACCGTTCGGTGCGGACGTCTATCCGCGTTACAAGGCCTGGTGCGACACCTATTTCCACATCAAGCATCGCCATGAACCGCGTGGCATCGGTGGTCTGTTTTTCGATGACCTGAACGAGTGGGACTTCGACACCAGTTTCGCCTTCATGCGCGCCATCGGTGATGCCTACATCGACGCTTACCTGCCCATCGTGCAGCGCCGCAAGAATGATGTGTTCACTGCGAAACAGCGTGAATTCCAGGAATTCCGCCGTGGCCGCTACGTCGAGTTCAACCTGGTCTACGACCGAGGCACCCTGTTCGGCCTGCAATCGGGCGGGCGTACCGAGTCGATCCTCATGTCGTTGCCGCCGCAAGTGCGCTGGGCCTATGACTTCAAGGCCGAGCCCGGCAGCGAAGAAGCGCGCCTGACCGACTACTTCCTGCAAGACCGTGACTGGCTGGCCCAGGCCTGAGGACTGCTGATGGATCGTTACGTCGTTTTCGGTAACCCGATCGGCCACAGCAAGTCGCCGATGATTCACAAACTGTTCGCCGAGCAGACCGGTCAGCGCCTCGACTACAGCACCCTGCTGGCGCCGCTTGACGACTTCAGCGCCTGCGCCATGGCGTTCTTCCAGGACGGTCGCGGCGCCAACGTCACGGTGCCGTTCAAGGAAGAAGCCTTTCGCCTGGCCAATAGCCTTACCGCTCGCGCGCAACGGGCGGGTGCGGTGAACACCTTGAGTAAACTGGTCGACGGTTCGCTGCTCGGCGACAACACCGACGGCGCCGGTCTGGTGCGTGACCTGACGGTGAATGCCGGGGTCAGCCTGACCGGCAAACGCATCCTGCTGCTCGGCGCTGGCGGCGCGGTGCGTGGCGCGCTGGAGCCGTTGCTGGCCGAGAAGCCGGCGTCGGTGATTATCGCCAACCGAACGGTGGACAAGGCCGAGCTGCTGGCCGAGCTGTTCTGTGATCTGGGGCCGGTGTCGGCCAGTGGTTTCGACTGGTTGCAGGAGCCGGTGGACGTGATCATCAACGCCACTTCCGCCAGCCTCACCGGCGACGTGCCGCCGATTGCCGCGAGCCTGATCGAGCCGGGCCAGACCCTGTGCTACGACATGATGTACGGCAAGGAGCCGACTGCGTTCTGCCGTTGGGCCAGCGAGCATGGCGCGGCAGTGTCAATGGATGGTCTGGGGATGCTGGCTGAACAGGCGGCCGAGGCGTTTTTCCTGTGGCGCGGTGTGCGTCCGGATACGGCGCCGGTACTGGCCGAACTACGCCGCCAGTTGGCCCTTTAAAAGCTTCGCGAGCAAGCCCGCTCCCACATTGGAATGCGATCAAATGTGGGAGCGGGCTTGCTCGCGAATGGCCGCACCGCCGATCTTGGATCAATCCTCAAACCGGATCGGACACTTTTCCGGCCCTTCGAGCTTCCGCAACTCCTCCACCACCTGCGGCCGCGCCCGGCGCAGGGTCAGGCTGCGATCCTGACGCAGCAGGCGCCGCGCCTCCTGATGCAGCATCTCCACCCCCGAGTAATCGATGAAGTTGATCTGCTGCGCCTCGATCACCACCCGCGTACCGTGCAGCCGTTGCAGGCGCACTTGCAGGTAATGGCTGGCGCCGAAGAAGATCGAGCCGCCGACTCGCAGTACGTCCTCCTCACCCTCGCGGGAATGCTGCACTCGCGGTTGCGAGGTGCGCTTGAGGTAGAAGAACAGCGACGCCAGGACCCCGGCATAGATTGCCGTCTGCAGTTCCAGTAGCAGCGTGGCGAGGCAGGTCAGCGCCATGACCACGAACTCGGCACGGCTGACCCGCAGCAACGAACGGATCCCGCGATGGTCCACCAGCCCCCAGGCGATCAGTAGAATGCTCCCGGCCATCGCCGGAATCGGAATGTGTGAAATCAGCCCGGCGCCGAAAATCGCGAACAGCGCGACCCAGATCGCCGAAAACACCCCGGCCAGCGGCGAACAGGCGCCCGCCTCGTAACTCAGGCCTGAGCGGGTGAACGAACCGGCGGAGAGCGATCCGGAAAAAAATGCCCCGACAATATTCGACAAGCCCTGTGCGCGGACTTCCTGGTTGGCATCAAGCAACTGCTGCGAACGTGCAGCAATCGAACGGGCAATCGACAGGCTGGTGACCAGACCGAGCATGCCTACCGCCACCGCGCTCGGCAGCAAGCGCAGCACCAGATCGAGATCCAGCGGCAGCGCACTGAACGGTGGCAGGCGTCCGACAAAGGCGCTGACCAGATGCACGTGGCCGAACATCGCCGGCCATAACCACACCACTGCGCTGCCCAGCACCAGCGTTATCAACAGAGTCGGCCAGCGCGGCAGCAGTTGTCTGAGGACAAAACCGACCAGCACCGTGGCCACACCCAACACCAGTGATGGTTTATCCACAGCCCGCAGGTGTTGCAGCAGGTCCATCAGACTGGCCAGCGCCGTGGCTTTCGCCGGCAGATCCAGCCCCAGCAGATTCGGCAACTGGCCGATGGCGATCACCACCGCCGCGCCGAGGGTGAAACCGAGCACCACCGAATGCGAGACGAAATTCACCAAAGCGCCGAAGCGCAGCAACCCCAGCAGCCACTGAAAAATCCCCGCGAGGAAGGTGAGCAGCAGGATCAGCGTGATGTAGTCCTGTGACGCCGGCACGGCCAAGGGACTGATGCTGGCATACAGCACAATCGAAATCGCTGCAGTCGGGCCGCAGATCAGATGCCACGACGAACCCCACAGACAGGCAATCAGCACCGGGATGATCGCCGCATAGAGGCCGTATTCCGGCGGCAGGCCGGCGATCAGCGCGTAGGCGATCGACTGCGGCAACGCGAGAATCGCACCGCTCAGGCCAACGACCAGATCCCGGCCGACGCTGGCGCGGGTTTGCCGGGGCAGCCAGGTCAGGAAGGGAAAGAGTGAATGGCGACTTGGCAGGGCCATGGGTCCTCGCGGGCGGGTTTTGTTCAAGGTTATCAGGGTGCCAGGGTAAAGGCCCTCACCCTAACCCTCTCCCGGAGGGAGAGGGGACTGATCGAGGTGAAAGAGGGAAGTACGCCGACCTGAGATATCCAGTCGAACTCAGGTTCTGAACAACATAAAGATCGGCTCCCTTCCCCCTCGCCCCCTCTCGGGGAGAGGGCTGGGGTGAGGGGGCAAAAATCTCAAGCCGAGCAAAATTCAAAGCCATCCCACGGTCAAAGCTTTGCCTTTACAGCCGCCAAAGCATCCTTGCCATCCACGGTCTTCACCCCCTCCAGCCACTTGTCCAGCACCGCCGGATTGGCCTTGATCCATGCCTTCACCGCATCGGCATTGCTGACTTTCTTGTTCACCACCTCAGCCATGATGCTGTTCTCCATGTCCTGGGTGAACGTCAGGTTGGTCAGCAACTTGCCCACATTCGGGCAGGCCTCGGCGTAGCCTTTGCGCGTCAGGGTGTAGACGCTGCCGGTGTCGCCGAAATACTTCTCGCCGCCCTTGAGGTAATGCATCTTCAGCTGCACGTTCATCGGGTGCGGGGTCCAGCCGAGGAAGGTGACGAATTTCTGCTTCTTCACTGCCCGCGACACTTCGGCGAGCATCGCCTGTTCGCTGGATTCGATCAGCTTCCACTGGCCGAGGTCGAAGTCGTTCTTCTTGATGATTTCCTGCAGCGAGATGTTCGCTGGCGCACCGGAGCCGATGCCGTAGATCTTCTTGTCGAACTTGTCGGCGTATTTGTTCAGGTCGGCAAAGTCATGCACACCGGCGTCCCACACATAATCCGGGACGGCCAGGGTGAACTCGGTGCCGTCGAGATTCTTCGCCAGTTGCGTGACGTCACCGGTGCCGACGAACTTGTCGTAGAAGCCCTGCTGCGCCGGCATCCAGTTGCCGAGGAACACATCCACCTGACCGTCCTTCAAACCGCCGAAGGTGATCGGCACCGCGAGGGTGTCGACCTTGGCCTTGTAGCCCATGCCGTCCAGCAGAAACCCGGTGATGGCGTTGGTCGCGGCGATGTCGCTCCAGCCCGGGTCGGCCATTTTCACCGTTTCGCAGCTTTGCTCGGCGAATGCCGAGGCACTGCCCAGAGCCAGCAGGCCAATCGTCAGTGCTGTGGATAACTTGCGCATGGACTTCCCCTTACATTATTGGTTTTGGCAGGGTTGTGGATAACGGGCCTTGCGCTCCAGATCGTCGAGGTCGATGTGGTTGCGCATGTACTGCTGACTGGCATCCACCAGCGGCTGGTGATCCCAGCTCTTCAGCTTGCCGATGGTCAGGGCATCGGCGACAAAACGCCGGCGGCGCTGGCTGCCGAGCACTTCGCGGTGAATCGCCGTGATGTCCCACTTGGCCCGGGCTTCGGTGAGAAAATCGTCGAACAGCTGGCGATGTTGCGATGACTGGCTGAGTTCTTCGAGCTCACGCGGGTCGTTATGCACATCGAAGAGTAGGCACGGGTCGCTTTCACTGTAGATAAATTTGTAGGCGCCGCGGCGGATCATCATCAGTGGACTGATGGTGCCTTCGGCCATGTATTCGCCGAATACTTCGTCATGCCCGCCCTGCCCTTGCAGGTGCGTCAGCAGCGAGCGGCCGTCCAGCGGCAAGTTCGGCTCCAGGCTGCCGCCGGCCAGTTCAACGAAGGTCGGCAACAGGTCGGCGGTGGACACTGCCGCGCTAACCCGGCCGGCAGCGAACTGCCCCGGCGCACTGATCAGCAGCGGCACCCGTGCAGCCATCTCGAACCAGTGCATTTTGTACCAGAGGCCTTTCTCGCCAAGCATGTCGCCGTGGTCGCCGGAGAAGACAATGATGGTGTCGTCGATCAGCCCGGTATCTTCGAGGGTTTGCAGGAGTTTGCCGACGTTGTCGTCGATGTAGCTGCACGCTCCGAAGTAGGCACGCCGAGCATCGCGAATCTTATCCACAGGCAGCGGCTTGTCCCACAGATCGTAGACCTTGAGCAGGCGCTGCGAGTGCGGATCGAGGGAATGTTGCTCCGGGGTGGTCGGCAACGGGATGTCACCGTCGTCGTACAAATCCCAGAACGCCTTGGGAATCGTGTACGGGTCGTGTGGGTGGGTCATCGACACGGTCAGGCAGAACGGCTGATCGCCGTCCTCACGAATGTGATCGAACAGGTATTGCTGGGCCTTGAACACCACCTCTTCATCGAAGTCGAGCTGGTTGGTGCGCACGCACGGTCCGGCCTGCAGCACCGACGACATGTTGTGATACCAGCTCGGGCGCACGTCCGGCTCGTCCCAGTTCACTGCCCAGCCGTAGTCGGCCGGGTAGATGTCGCTGGTCAGGCGCTCTTCATAACCGTGCAACTGATCCGGGCCGCAGAAATGCATCTTGCCCGACAGCGCGGTGCGGTAACCGAGGCGACGCAGGTAGTGGGCGTAGGTCGGAATATCGGCAGGGAAATCGGCGGCGTTGTCGTAGGCGCCGATCTTGCTCGGTAACTGGCCGCTGACCAGAGTGAAACGCGACGGCGCGCACAGCGGACTGTTGCAGTAAGCGGCATCGAACACCACGCCCTGAGCGGCGAGGCACGAAAGATTCGGCAGTTTGATTGGCGACGGGCCGTAGATTGGCAACATTGGCGCGGCCATTTGATCGGCCATGATGAAAAGAATGTTCTTGCGCTTCATGTGATCGCGGCATTCCATAGTGAATATTTATGCGACATTGCTGCGATCGAGCATGGAGTCCATGCCCCGTCCGGTAAAGCCTGCGCCGGACAATGACTAGGATAAGCACAGCTTATGTATGACGCCCTCGGCAGTCTGTCCCTCGACCTGTTGCGCGCATTCGAAGCGGCGGCGCGTCATCACAGTTTTACTGCGGCGGCGGTTGAGCTGGGCACCACGCAGCCAGCGATCAGTCAGCAGATCAAGCGTCTGGAAGAACAGCTGGGAGTACGACTGTTTGACCGGATCTATCGCGGTATTGAACTGACCGAGGGCGGCGCGATCCTGTTCGAGCAGGTTCAGCTCGGTTTGCAGAATATCGACGCAGGATTGAGTGCTATCAGTACGCAGCAACAACACGAGGTATTGCAGGTCGCCACCGATTTCGCCTTCGCCGCCTACTGGCTGATGCCACGCCTGTACCGCTTCCACGAAGCCAACCCGAACGTCGATGTCAGCCTGGTCACCAGCGAGCGCAGCCACAACATGCTGCGCACCGACATCGATGTCGCGATCTTGTTTGGCGACGGGCGTTTCAAGCAGGGCGAAAGCCATTGGCTGTTCAGCGAGGAAGTGTTTCCGGTGTGCAGTCCGCAATTGCTCAAGGAGCGTGCCCTGCCCTTGCCTGCCCAGGCGTTGCTGGAGTTGCCGCTGCTGCACCTGCGCGGTGAAAACAGCAGCAACTGGTTTGACTGGAGCGGGCTGTTTCGCGAACTGGGCATCAGTACCCCGCCAGCACCGGGCCAATTGCGTTTCGACAATTACACCTTGTTGATTCAAGCGGCGATTGGCGGTCAGGGTGTGGCCATCGGCTGGCGCCACCTTGTGGATAACTTGCTGAGCCAAGGCTTGCTGTGTCGGCCGATCGCCGAGACCACGTTGTCGCGCCTCGGTTATTACGTGGTGCTGCCGCAACGCAAACGCCGGGGCGCGTTGATTCAGCAGTTTGTCGACTGGTTAATGGCCGAGCAGGCCAGCAGCGCCGAATCTCTCGCCGGGGTAGCGTTACCGTCGATTGCGGTTTGAAGGCTCAGCCAGTTGCGGCGACAAAATTCACATGCTGCCCCACATGCAGATTCAACTGCAGCTCATCGGCAATCCCGACCGCCACCCGGTTCAGCCGTTCCAGCGGCTCTGCCAGCCCCGGCTCGAGATTGCCGCCGACCTGGCTGAAATGCTCGATGGTCAGCCCTGCCACCCCATGCGGCGCATTCACCAGCGTCCACTGCAACGGGCTGCTTTGCAGGGCCTCGCGGATTTCTTCGGCGGCGTGGCGTTGCAACCCGTCGTCCAGCTCAACCTCATCGAGTACGGCAAAATTACCCACCAGAAACAGCCGTGGCACGTTGGCCATTTGCAAACCGTCGACCAACGCATCGACCGCCAAAACCTGTTCCACCGGGCCGAGCACCACGGACCTTTCCACATGGTCGCTGCTGAACGGCAGACCCGGTGCGTCCAACAAGCAGATCACTGCCGAGCTGCCCGCTACGCTCTGCTTGACCCGCTCGGCATCGAACAGATCGCCGCTTTTGGTGCGCAGGCCCGGACGTGGTGCGAGTACGTTCAAATCGTCGAGAATCGCGATGACTTCGTGCTGCCGTCGCAGCAATTCAGCCATCAACGCACCGCCCAGGCTGGCCATGGCACCATAGAGCACCATTTTCACCGTCGGGGTTTCGGCATTTTTCATGGCTGATTCCTTTTTGTTGTCCCTCGTATGGCGTGTGACACGCAGCCTGCGCCGAGGGTTCGAACCGATTCAGAGGCTTTCAGATGCACGCAATCAATGGCTATCACGCCCACGTCTATTTCGACGCTGACTCAATTGATCAGGCGCGCGCTTTGTGTGAACAGGCGGCGCAGTTGTTTCCTCTGAAGATGGGGCGCGTCCATGAGCGCCCGGTCGGCCCGCATCCAGACTGGAGCTGCCAGTTGGCTTTCGGCCCGGAGCTGATCGGTGAGGTGTTGCCGTGGCTGGCGCTCAATCGCAAGGGGCTGGTGGTGTTTTTGCACCCCGACACTGGCGATGATTTGCTCGATCACACCGAGCACGCGATCTGGATGGGCGCGATGCGGCCGCTGGATCTGTCTATTTTTTGATCAAAGGGTTTCTTCGGGCTCGCCCGGCAGATGCTCGTCCAGATGCAGCCAGGGCAATTGGCTGTTCGTCCAGATGTGCCGCTCGGCCGGCGCCCGCTCCGGGTGATCCAGCGTGGCGATGGTCACATCGATGCTCTCAGGGCTGAGCAATGTCACCAGCGCCAGCTGCGCGCCACAACGTGGACAGAAATACCGCGCGCAACTGCTCGACGAGTCATAGCGCGATGGCGTGCCGCTCAGCCACTGGAAGCTGGCCGCCGCCACGGTAATCCACGTGGTGACAATCCCACCGCTGACTTTGCGGCAGATCGAGCAGTGGCAGTGGGCAATGTCGTGCAACGGCCCGCTGAACTGATAGCGAATCTGTCCGCAGTGGCAGCCACCACTGTGCACTTCTTCCATGTCCCAGCCCTCCCGTCCCCGAAATGATTGACTCTAGCCGCATCCGACAGCCGGTTGGCCATTCGCCTGAAGCTTTCGTCAGCGAAAGGTAGCTGAAAGGTTGCCCGATTAGGATCGCCGCCACTACCGGCAACAGACCGGTTGGCCAACGCGTGTGATCGCTCGCACGTCAGGCCCAATTAACAACAACAATGGTGATTCTGATGTCCTCTGTAGCCCGCCTTCTCGCTGAAACTCCGCCCGTACGTCTCGTGCTTCCCGTTCTGCGCTGATCCCTTCCGATCCGCTCACTCAATTAGCCGCGCTACGCCTGGAGTAATCCCATGCTGACTTTCCTTGGCTTTGCCATGGTCATCACGTTCATGTTCCTGATCATGACCAAGCGCCTGTCTGCGCTGATCGCCCTGATCATCATCCCGATCCTGTTCGCCCTGTTCGGTGGTTTCGCGCCGAAGATCGGCCCGATGATGCTCGAAGGCATTACCAAGCTTGCGCCGACCGGCGTGATGCTGATGTTCGCCATTCTGTACTTCGCCCTGATGATCGACTCCGGCCTGTTCGACCCGGCCGTGCGCAAGATCCTCAAACTGGTCAAGGGCGACCCGTTGAAAGTTTCGGTCGGTACCGCCGTGCTGGCGCTCGTCGTTTCCCTCGATGGTGACGGCGCGACCACTTACATGATCTGCGTGGCCGCCATGCTGCCGCTGTACAGCCGCATCGGCATGAGCCCGCGGATCATGGCCGGTCTGATCATCCTCGCCGGTGGCGTGATGAACATGACCCCGTGGGGTGGCCCAACCGCCCGTGCCGCCAGTGCGCTGCATGTCGACCCGTCGGACATCTTCGTACCAATGATCCCGGCGATGGCCGCCGGTGTGGTGGCGATCCTGATCATTGCCTACTTCTACGGCAAACGTGAGCGTGCGCGTCTGGGCGAGCTGCACCTGATCGGCGACGAGATTGATCACAGTGAAATCAGCGTCTCGCAGTTCCCCGATGCCCGCCGTCCGAAGCTGATCTGGTTCAACGGCCTGCTGACCCTGGCGCTGATGTGCACCCTGATCGCCGGCCTGCTGCCGCTGCCGGTGTTGTTCATGGTGGCGTTCAGCATCGCGATGATCGTCAACTACCCGTGCCTGCAAATGCAGAAGGACCGCGTTGCGGCCCACGCCGGCAGCGTGCTGTCGGTGGTCAGTCTGATTTTCGCTGCGGGTATCTTCACCGGTATCCTGTCCGGAACCGGCATGGTCGACGCCATGTCGAAAAGTCTGCTGGCAGTGATTCCGGACTTCCTCGGCCCGTACCTGGCGGTGATCACGGCGCTGGTGAGCATGCCGTTCACATTCTTCATGTCGAACGACGCGTTCTACTACGGCGTGTTGCCGGTGCTCTCCGAAGCGGCCAGCCATTACGGCATCACCGCAGTGGAAATGGCCCGTGCCTCGATCGTCGGTCAGCCCGTCCACTTGCTCAGCCCGCTGGTGCCGTCGACGTATCTGCTGGTGGCGCTGGCCGGTATCGAATTCGGTGATCACCAGCGTTTCACCCTGAAGTGGGCAGTGCTGGTCTGCCTGTGCATACTGGTGGCCGCCTTGCTGCTGGGGACGTTCCCGCTGTTCAGCACGTTGTAACGGCATTCACTCACCATGACGCCAGCTGCTTGCTGGCGTCATGGTTTAACACTCGCTCAAAGGAATACACATGGATTGGCTGACCAACCCCGAAATCTGGGTTGCCTTCTTTACCCTGACCGCCCTGGAAATCGTTCTGGGCATCGATAACATCATCATGATTTCGATCCTGGTCAGCCGCATGCCCAAGCACATGCAGCAGCGCACGCGGATCTTCGGCCTGGGCCTGGCGATGATCACGCGGATCCTGTTGCTGCTGTCGATCACCTGGGTCATGCGCCTCACCGCCGACCTGTTCGTGGTGTTCGGCCAGGGTATTTCCGGGCGCGACCTGATTCTGTTCTTCGGTGGCCTGTTCCTGCTGTGGAAGAGCTCGCAGGAGATGTACCACGCGCTGGAAGGCGAAGACGAAACAGGCGACGAGCCTTCGGGCAAGGGCGGCAACTTCCTCTACACCATCATCCAGATTGCGATCATCGACATCGTGTTCTCGCTGGACTCGGTAATCACCGCCGTCGGCATGGTCTCCCATGTGCCGGTCATGGTCGCGGCAATCGTCGTCGCCGTGCTGGTGATGATGGCGGCCTCGGGCAAGATCAGCGAGTTCATCGACAAGCACCCGTCGCTGAAGATGCTGGCGCTGTCGTTCCTGCTGGTGGTCGGTACCGTACTGATCGCCGAGTCGTTCGACGTGCACGTACCGAAAGGCTACGTCTACTTCGCCATGGCGTTCTCGCTGGCGGTGGAAGCGATCAACATCAAACTGCGCGGCGCGATGGCCCGGAAGAAACAGCAGCAGGATCCGGTGAAACTGCGCAAGGACGTGCCGGGGCAGTAATCCGGTAGTCCAGCAACACGCAACACCCCTTGTGGGAGCGGGCTTGCTCGCGAAGGCGGCGTGTCAGTCGACGATGATGTTGGCTGACCCAGCGCTTTCGCGAGCAAGCCCGCTCCCACAGTTGTTTCTGCATTCAGGCAGGGGGGACGAGGTTGTGCAGCACCCGGTTCACCGCCAGTTCGCTGCGTTTAATCCCCTCAAGCTCTGACACAAAAACCTGTGGGAGCGGGCTTGCTCGCGAAGGCGTCGTATCAGTCGATAGAAATGTTGACTGGCCCACCGCTTTCGCGAGCAAGCCCGCTCCCACAGGGGAATCGGGGTTTTCAGGTCAGGTGGATAAAGCCATTTTCATGACACTTTTGTTTCAATCCGCACTTTAGCTGTGCAATGCTGGCGCCCAGTCCGTTAGCCAACTACAGCTTAAGTATCAAAAACGTAGAAACCGCGCGGTACCGTCAACTTGCCCCTTTGGGGCTCTGCAACTACAGGGGGTCTGCATGCTCACCCTGCTCAATTTGCTGTCTGCCGTGGCCCTGCTGATCTGGGGCACGCACATAGTCCGAACCGGCATCCTGCGGGTGTACGGCACCAATCTGCGCCATGTGATTGGCCAGAACATGTCCAAACGCTGGCTCGCGTTCGTCGCCGGCATCGTCGTGACTGCGATGGTGCAGAGCAGCAACGCCACGGCCATGCTCGTCACCTCCTTCGTCGGTCAGGGCTTGATGGCGCTGACCCCGGCGCTGGCGACCATGCTTGGCGCCGACGTCGGTACCGCGCTGATGGCGCGGGTGCTGACCTTTGACCTGTCGTGGCTGTCGCCGCTGCTGATTTTCCTCGGGGTGATTTTCTTTCTGTCGCGCAAACAGACGCGGCTCGGGCAGATGGGCCGGGTCAGCATCGGTCTGGGGCTGATCATTCTCGCGCTGCAACTGATCGTGGAGGCCGCCGCACCGATTACCCACGCCCAAGGGGTGAAGGTGATCTTTGCTTCGCTGACCGGCGACATCCTCCTCGACGCCCTGGTTGGTGCGTTGTTCGCGATGATTTCCTATTCCAGCCTCGCCGCCGTGCTCCTGACCGCGACGCTGGCCGGCGCCAGCGTGATCAGCCTGCCGGTGGCGATCGGTCTGGTGATCGGCGCCAACATCGGCAGCGGCGTGCTGGCGTTCATGAGCACCAGCATGCAGAACGCGGCCGGGCGGCAAGTGGCGCTGGGCAGCCTGCTGTACAAACTGATCGGCCTGCTGCTGATCATCCCGGTGCTCGATCCGCTGGTGCACTGGATGGACGGCCTGGATTTCAGTCCGCAGGAAATGGTCATCGGCTTCCACTTGCTCTACAACACCGCGCGCTGCCTGATCCTGCTGCCCAGCGTCGCGCCGATGGCACGCCTGTGTGCCTGGCTGCTGCCGGAGCGCCAGGAGGTCAACGGCACCGCCAAGCCGCGGCATCTCGATGCGACGGCGCTGGTCACCCCGAGCCTGGCGCTGGCCAACGCGGCCCGCGAGACCCTGCGCATAGGCGACCTGATCGACAACATGCTCGACGCGATGCTCGATGTGCTGCGCGGCAAGCAGACCGCCATTACCCAGGAAATGCGCCGACTGACCGATGACGTCGAAGCGCTGTACAGCGCGATCAAGCTGTATCTGGCGCAAATGCCCCGCGAGGATCTCGGCGAACAGGACAGTCGGCGCTGGGCAGAGACCATCGAATTGGCGATCAACCTGAAACTGGCCAGCGACCTGATCGAACGCATGCTGCGCAAGGTGCAGCAGCAGAAGACTTCGCAGCGTCGGTCGTTTTCCGAAGAAGGCCTGGAGGATCTGGCCGGGCTGCATCAGCAACTGATCGCCAACCTGCGCCTCGGCCTGTCAGTGTTCCTCAGCGGCGACAAGGAAAGCGCCCGTCAGCTGTTGCGCGAGAAACGTCGCTTTCGCGCACAGGAACGGCGTCTGGCCCATGCCCATGTCAGCCGTTTGCAACGTAAGATCGTGCAGAGTCTGGAAACCAGTTCGCTGCACTTGGAGCTGATTGCGGATATGAAGCGCTTGAATTCGCTGTTTTGCAGCAGTGCTTATGTGGTGCTGGAAACGGCCGATACCGGGGCGCTGGAAGCGGATGATATTGCCGACATTACGCATTCGCCTTGAACGTCTGGGGCTGGGGTCAGTCAGTAACATTGATTCAGCCTTAAGACCTTCGCGAGCAAGCTCGCTCCCACATTTGAAATGCATTCCCCTGTGGGAGCGAGCTTGCTCGCGAATGCCGGCCTGAATAGCGACACGGATCTCCAAATCAGCCGTATGGAAGCCTGTTATGCGTTGCCTGTTGTTCGCCTGTCTGTTGCTCGGTTCCCTGCCCGCCTTCGCCGTTGATCGCTTTCAGGTCGAAGGCTACGCGCTGCCCAACGGTTTGCAGCTGTTGCTCAAACCCGGCACCGAGCGCGGGCATGTGGCGATTCGTCTGGTGGTGGGCGTCGGTCTCGACGATTTCGACTGCGATGAAAAAGAGCTGCCGCACCTGCTTGAGCACCTGCTGTTCAGCGGCGTCGATGCCACCGGCGAAGGCGGCCTCGAGGAGCGCATGCAGGCGCTGGGCGGTGAGTGGAACGCGTTTACCAGCAACGCCGACACCACGTTCGTCATCGAAGCCCCGGCAAAGAATCAGCGCAAGGTCCTCGACCTGTTGCTCGACCTTTTGACCCAGACCCGCATCGACGACAGCGCGATCAACGCTGCCAAACGTGTGGTCGAGCGCGAGGACGGCGGCCATTACACGCGCCTGCAACGCTTTCTCGACCGCCAGGATCTGGGCCACACCGCGAGCAATCAACTGGCGGTGGAATTGGGCCTGAAATGCCCGCAGCGGGCCGAGGTCGGTCACCTGACCCAGAAGCAACTGGAGCAGGTGCGCAAGACCTGGTACGCGCCGAACAACATGACCCTGATCGTCGTCGGTGAACTCGACAAACTGCTGCCGGCCTATCTGGAACGCACCTGGGGCGCGCTTGAAGCGGTGGACCCGGCGGAGCACCGTGAGCTGCCGGACATCCGCACCAGCGCCGCCCATGAACGCACCCTCACCCGTGGCTTCATCGGCGACAGCGCCAAGTTGCACTGGCTGGTGCCGGAGCCGATGCTCGACGATCAGTACGACGAGACCTTCGACATCCTCAAGGACTACCTCGACTGGGCGCTGTACCGGCAGATTCGCCTGAATCACGGCTTGTCCTACGGGCCATGGGCCGAGCGTGAAGTGTTTGGCGGGGTCGGCTTCATGAGCCTCAACGCTGACGTGGATCGCGATGACCTCGCCGAAGCCCAACAGGTGCTGGAAGACCTCAAGGCCGACCTGCTGAAAAACGGCCTCGACCCGGACACCTTCGCCCGGATCAAACAAGCCGCCATCGCCCATCAGGCCTGGGCGGTACAGGGCAACAGTGCGATGGCGGATTACTACTGGAGCGCACTGGGCGATTACGAGGACGGGCGCTTTGCCAACCCGGCCCGCGAGCTGCAAGGTGTGACCCTGGAAACGGCAAACAAGGCCATGCGCGAGTTGCTGTTGCAACCGGGATATCTGCGGATCGAAAAGCCGTTGCTCAGTGATGATGAGGTGTTGTGGCTGATTGCCGGTGGTCTGGGCGTGGTGTTGCTGGTGCTGATTGGCTGGCGCTTGCACCGTCGTAAGCCAGCCAAACACTGAACCTGTGGGAGCGGGCTTGCTCGCGAATGCGGTGTGTCATTCAGCAATGATGTCGACTGACACGGCCCCTTCGCGAGCAAGCCCGCTCCCACAGGGATCTGTGGTGATTTTACTGACCGGGAGCCTCGCCACGTCGCCCGGCGGACGGTACTCTGTCGAGGTTTTTTCCTACTCAGTCGTGAACCGCCAACATGCAGAAAATCCCCCTCCTGATCCAGCGCATTCTCGAGCTGATGAAGCGCTATCCCGGGGTGATTGCGCTTGGCGGTTTCATCTCCGGGGTCGGCAGTTTCATTCTGGTCGATCGCCAGCAGGGACTGGCGAGCTGGATCACCATCATCATGCTGCTGAGCTGGATCTGGCTGATGCTGGAGAACACCCTAACCGGGCTGTTCACGCGCATCTTCAAGCGGGAAATCCCCCAGCCGCTGCTGCGTTACGCGACGCAGATGATCCATCAGGAAAGCCTGTTTTTCGTCCTGCCGTTCTTCTTCATCACCACTACGTGGAACAGCGGCCAACTGATCTTCACCGGCCTGCTGTGCATCGCCGCGCTGATCTCGATTGTCGATCCGCTCTATTACAAATGGCTGGCGCCACGGCGCTGGGCGTTTCTCGCGTTGCACACCCTGACCCTGTTCGCCGCCCTGCTCACCGCGCTGCCGGTGATCATGCACCTGACCACCGCGCAAAGTTTCAAATGGGCACTGGGCACGGCGGTGGTGTTGTCGTTCCCGAGCCTGGCGTCGATCTTCCCGATCCGCACCGTGCGCAACGCGTTGGCCATTCTGTGCATCACCTTCGGCATTGGCGCGGTCGGCTGGACGCTGCGCTCGTGGGTGCCGCCGGCGACGCTGTGGATGACCGACGTGGCGATCAGCACTCAGTTGCAGGATCGCACCCCGGGCGACAGCCTCGAACAGGTCAGCGCCGAGCAGATCCGCAACGGCGGTCTCTACGCCTACACCGCAATCAACGCGCCGCGCGGGCTGGATGAGCGGATCTACCACGTGTGGCAGTTCGACGGCAAAGAGGTCGACCGCATCGCTCTCGATATCCACGGCGGGCGCAAGGAAGGTTACCGGGCGTGGACGCACAAGCAGAACTTCCCCGGCAACCCGGCAGGCAAGTGGCAGGTGCGGGTGCTGACTGAAGATGGTCAGGTGATCGGCGTGTTGCGTTTCGAAGTGACAGACAGCACAGCGATCAAAGAAAAGTAATCCGGTTCGTGCTATTACGTTAGTTCGCTTAATAGCCGGACAAGCACGGAGCTTATGATCAGCAGCTCAATGAGCGGTAATGCCCAGCTGGACACGTCAATCAGCCCTGCCCGCCTGCGGGTTTCCGGGGACTGGACGCTTGCCCATTACGCCGACCTCAAGCACCTGACCGAAAAACTGACCGGCCAGTACGACGCCAATACCGTGGTCGACCTCAACAGCCTCGGTGCGCTCGACACTGCGGGCGCTTCGTTGCTGGTGGAGCTGCTCGGTTCCGAGCGTCTGGGCAAATCCGCCGAACACCCCGACTGCACGATTTCCCAGGCTGACCGCGCGCTGCTGCAGACTGTGTATCGCTCGCTGACTGATTTCTGTGTGCCGGTCAAAGAGCCGGAAGTCAGTGTCAGCGTGCAACTGCTGACCCGCATCGGACGCGCCGTGGAAACGGTCTGGCAGGACACCCTGCAAGTGCTGGGTTTCATCGGCCTGATCCTCGAAACCATCGCCCGCAACCTGTTGCGCCCCAAGCGCTGGCGCATCACCCCCGTCGTCGCCCACATCGAACAGACCGGCCTCGACGCTGCGCCGATCGTGGCGCTGCTGACTTTTCTGGTCGGCGCGGTGGTGGCATTTCTCGGCGCCACGGTGCTGGCCAGTTTCGGCGCGACGATCTTTACCGTGGACCTGGTGGGCTTCTCTTTCCTGCGTGAGTTCGGCGTGTTGCTCACGGCGATCCTGATGGCCGGGCGCACCGCCAGCGCGTTCACCGCGCAGATCGGTTCGATGAAGGCCAACGAGGAGATCGACGCGATCCGCACCCTCGGCCTCGACCCGATGGAGCTGCTGGTGGTGCCGCGCGTGTTGGCGATGCTGGTGGCGCTGCCGATGCTGACGTTTCTGGCGATGCTCTGCGGGATCATCGGCGGTGGCGTGGTGTGCGCGGTGTCGCTGGGGATTTCGCCGGCGATGTTTCTCTCGCTGCTGCAGAGCGACATCGGTATTCAGCACTTTCTGGTCGGCCTGGTGAAAGCGCCGATCTTTGCCTTCCTGATCGCCACGATCGGTTGCCTGGAAGGCTTCAAGGTCAGCGGCAGCGCCGAATCGGTCGGTGCGCACACCACGTCAGCCGTGGTGCAGTCGATTTTCGTGGTGATCGTGCTCGATGCGGTGGCTGCGCTGTTCTTCATGGAGATGGGCTGGTGAGTCGTCTACCCCGCGCGCCCTCGGAGGCGGTGATCGAAGTCCGTGGCCTGTGCAATCGCTTTGGCAGCCAGAGCGTGCACGAGAATCTCGATCTGGATTTGTACAAGGGCGAAATCCTCGCCGTGGTCGGCGGCTCCGGCAGCGGTAAATCGGTGCTGTTGCGCAGCATTGTCGGCCTGCGCCGGCCCAGCGAAGGCAACGTGAAGGTGTTCGGACAGAACCTGCCGAGCCTGTCCGAGCATGAGCGTTCGCTGGTCGAGCGGCGCTTTGGTGTGTTGTTCCAGAAAGGCGCGCTGTTCTCCTCGCTGACGGTGACCGAAAACGTCGCCCTGCCGCTGATCGAGCACGCCGGATTGAGCCGTAACGACGCCGAGCATCTGGCGGCGGTGAAGCTGGCGTTGGCCGGGCTGCCGCTGTCGGCGGCGGACAAATACCCGGCCTCGCTGTCCGGCGGCATGATCAAGCGCGCCGCGTTGGCCCGAGCGCTGGCACTGGATCCGGACATCCTGTTTCTCGACGAACCCACCGCTGGCCTCGATCCGATTGGCGCAGCGGCGTTCGATCAACTGATCCTGACCCTGCGCGATGCGCTGGGCCTGAGCGTGTTTCTGGTGACCCACGACCTCGACACGCTCTACACCATCACCGACCGCGTGGCGGTGCTGGCGCAGAAGAAGGTGCTGGTTGCCGGCCCGATCGACGTGGTCTCGGAAACCGACGACGCGTGGATTCACGAATACTTCCACGGCCCGCGTGGCCGCTCGGCGCTGGACGCCGCCAAATTGCTCAACGAGGTCTGACATGGAAACCCGAGCCCATCATGTGTTGATCGGCCTGTTCTCAGTGATTGTCGTGGCAGGCGCCCTGCTCTTCGGCCTGTGGCTGGCCAAGTCCAGCGTCGACAGCGAGTTCAAGGATTATGAAGTGGTCTTCAACGAGGCGGTCAGCGGCCTGTCCAAGGGCAGCCCCGTGCAGTACAGCGGGATCAAGGTTGGTGACGTGGTCAGCCTGCGTCTCGACCCGAAAGACCCACGCCGAGTGCTGGCGCGGATTCGTCTGGGTGGGGACACCCCGGTCAAGGAAGACACCCAGGCCAAATTGGCACTGGCCGGGATTACCGGGACTTCGATCATCCAGCTCAGCGGCGGCACTCCAGAAAGTCCGAAGCTGCGTGGGCATGACGGCGAGCTGCCGACCATTGTCGCGGCACCCTCGCCTATTTCCCGGCTGCTCAACGACAGCAACGATTTGATGAGTGGCATCACCGCGCTGCTGAGCAACGCCAACCAGATGTTCTCCCCGGAGAACGTCGAGCGCGTCAGCAACACCTTGGCGCATCTGGAGCAGACCACCGGTTCGATCAACGATCAGCGCGGCGACCTGCGTCAGGCCATGCAGCAACTGGCGAGCGTCGGCAAGCAGGCCGGCAGCATGCTCGAGCAAACTTCGGCGCTGATGCGCAACGCCAACGGCCTGCTCAACGATCAGGGCAAGCAGGCGCTGGGCAGTGCCGAGCAGGCGATGAAGTCGCTGGAGCAAAGCAGCGCCACCATCAACGGTCTGCTGAGCAAGAATCAGAACTCCCTCGACAACGGAATGCAGGGCCTCAATGGCCTGGCGCCGGCGATCCGCGAACTGCGCGAGACCCTGACTTCGCTGCGCGGCATTTCGCAACGCCTTGAGGCCAACCCCAGCGGCTACTTGCTGGGCAGTGACAAGAACAAGGAATTCACCCCATGAAGCTGACTCACTTCGCTCTCCTCGCCAGCCTCGCCTTGACCAGTGCCTGCTCGATCCTGCCCAAGGCCGAACCTTCGGATGTCTATCGCCTGCCTGCCGCGCAAGCGCCTGCCTCGGCCAGCTCAGTGGCGACCCAGCATTGGTCGCTGCGCCTGAACAAGTTGCAGGCCAGCGAAGCGCTGAACCGGCCGAACATCGCGGTGATTCCCCAGGGTGACGTGATCAGCAGCTACAAGGCTTCGCGCTGGAGCGATCCGGCGCCGGTGCTGGTGCGTAATCGGCTGCTGGATGGCTTTGCCCGGGATGGTCGGGTGACGCTGCTCAGCACCGATGACAGCAACTTCGCTGCGGACCTGGAACTGGGCGGCAGCTTGCAGGCGTTTCAGACTGAGTATCAGGGCAATCAGGCCAGCGTCGTGGTGCGCGTCGATGCGCTGCTGGTGCGCGGCTACGACCAGAAGATTCTCGCCAGCCGCCGCTTCGAAGAGCGTCAGCCGTTGAACGATGTGCAGGTGCCGGCGGTGGTCGCGGGGTTTGGACAGGCCAGTGATCGGCTGACGGCCAAGGTTGTCGCTTGGGCTGTTCAGCAAGGCCAGCAATTCACCCAACAACCCAGACCTTAAACCTCATACATAACCCCTGTGGGAGCGGGCTTGCTCGCGAAGGCGGTGTGTCAGTCAATATACAGGTCGACTGACCCGCCGCTTTCGCGAGCAAGCCCGCTCCCACAATGGGGATTCGTGGTTAACCGAAGAACCAGTAGCAGACGCCAATCGCACCGAGTACGCCGGCCAATTCGGCCAGCAGCGCGCATCCAACGGCGTGCCTTGCGCGCTGAATCCCCACCGCACCGAAATACACCGCCAGTACATAGAACGTGGTCTCGGTACTGCCCTGAATCGTCGCCGCCACCAGTGACGGGAAGCTGTCGACGCCGGAAGTCTTCATGGTCTCGATCAGCATCGCCCGTGCGGCGCTGCCGGAAAACGGTTTGACCATCGCCGTCGGCAACGCATCGACAAAACGCGTATCCCACCCGGCCCACTGCACCAGATGCCGAATGCCATCCAGACCAAAGTCCAGCGCGCCCGAGGCACGCAGCACGCCAATCGCGCAGAGCATCGCCACCAGATACGGCAGCAGGTTCTTGGCGACGTCGAAGCCCTCCTTCGCGCCCTCGACGAACGCTTCGTAAACCTTGACCTTGCGTAACGCGCCGATCACCAGGAACAGCATGATCAGGCCGAACAGCGTCAGGTTGCCAAGGATCGACGACAGCCCGGCCAGCGCCGTGGCCGACATCGTCGCCAGCAGCGCCATGAAGCCGCCGAGGATCAGTGCGCCGGGAATCAGATAGGCCAGCACCACCGGGTCCCAGATGCGCAGGCGCTGCATGAACGCCACCGAAAGGAAGCCGACGATGGTCGAGCAACTGGTCGCCAACAGGATCGGCAGAAACACCAGGGTCGGATCTGGTGCGCCTTGCTGGGCGCGGTACATGAAGATTGTCACCGGCAACAGGGTCAGCGACGAGGCGTTGAGCACCAGGAACAGGATCTGCGCGTTGCTGGCGATGGTCGCGCTGGGGTTGAGCTCCTGCAGCGCCTTCATGGCCTTGAGGCCGATCGGCGTGGCGGCGTTGTCCAGACCCAGACCATTGGCGGCGAAGTTCAGGGTAATCAGACCGAGTGCCGGATGACCGGCCGGGACTTCCGGCATCAGCCGCAGGAACAGCGGCCCGAGCACCTTGGCCAGCCACTCGACGATTCCGGCCTTCTCGGCGATGCGCAGAAAGCCCAGCCACAGGGTCAGCGTGCCGAACAGCAGCACCATGACCTCGACCGAGAGTTTGGCCATGGCGAAAATGCTTTCCACCATCGCCGCGAAAATCCCGGCGTTGCCACCGACCAGCCACTGCACCAGCGCAGATATTGCTGCCACGACGAAGAAGCCAAGCCACAGGCCATTAAGCATCAGTCAAATCCCCCGGAAGATGCGGCGAATGATAGCGGGGTCGCCAGAAACGACAAACCCCGGATTGCTCCGGGGTTTGTTGGTAAGGCTTGCATCAGTCACTGTGGGAGCGAGCTTGCTCGCGAAGGCGGTGTGTCAATCAACATAATTGTTGGATGTGCCGGCCTCTTCGCGAGCAAGCTCGCTCCCACAGGGGTTTGCATTATGGCTTGGAAATTTCGCCAGCCGGCAGTTTTTCCTTGCTGCGCCAGTGCGGCAGGGAGTTCCAGTAGCGCTCGCCTTTGGCGTCGTCGTACATGCCTTCCCAGCGCGCGATAACCAGCACTGCCAGGGCGTTGCCGATCACGTTCAGTGCGGTACGCGCCATGTCCATGATGCGGTCGACACCGGCGATGAACGCCAGGCCTTCCAGCGGGATACCGACACTGCCCAGCGTCGCCAGCAGCACCACGAAGGACACGCCCGGTACGCCGGCGATGCCTTTGGAGGTGACCATCAGGGTCAGCACCAGCAGCAGTTGTTGGCTGATCGACAGATCGATGCCGTACAGCTGGGCAATGAAGATCGCTGCGATCGACTGGTACAGGGTCGAACCGTCGAGGTTGAACGAATAGCCGGTCGGTACCACGAAGCTGCAGATGGCTTTCGGTGCGCCGTAGGCTTCCATCTTCTCGATGACGCGTGGCAGCACGGTTTCCGAGGAGGCGGTGGAGTAAGCCAGGACCAGCTCATCCTTGAAGATGCGCATCAGCTTGATCACCGAGAAGCCGAACAGCTTGGCGATCAGGCCCAGCACCACGAAGGCGAAGAAGGCGATGGCGACGTAAACCAGGATCACCAGTTTGGCCAGCGGCAGCAGCGAGGCGAAGCCGAAGTTGGCCACGGTCACCGCGATCAGGGCGAACACGCCGATCGGCGCGTAGTTCATGATCATGTGGGTGACTTTGAACATGCTTTCCGAGACGCCCTGGAACATCTTCACCAGCGGCTCGCGCAGGTCCGACTGCAGGCTCGACAGACCGAGACCGAACAGCACGGAGAAGAAGATGATCGGCAGCATTTCGCCGCGGGCCATGGCCGCGAAGATGTTCGACGGGATCAGGTTGAGGATGGTCTCGATGAACGCGTGTTCATGCTGCACTTCGGCGGCGGTCGCCTGGTACTTGGAGATATCCACCGTGCCCAGGGTGCTCATGTCGATGCCGGCGCCCGGGTGGAACAGGTTGGCCAGCAGCAGGCCGACGATGATCGCGATGGTGGTGACGATTTCGAAGTAGATGATGGTCTTCAGACCGATACGCCCGAGTTTCTTGGCGTCGCCCACGCCGGCGATGCCGACGATCAGGGAGGAGATGACGATCGGGATCACGATCATCTTGATCAGACGGATAAAGATATCGCCTGCCGGTTGCAGGACGTTGCTGATCCACCAGGCTTTTTCGGCACTGAAGTGGTTGAGCAACGCACCAATTGCAATCCCTAAAACCAGACCGATGAGGATCTGCCAGGCGAGGCTGAGTTTTGCCTTCTTCATTATCTTTACCCTTACTTGCGTTTGACTCAGGCACATGCAGGAACTGGAACGCTCTGTCAGCGGAAAAGTCTGTGCATCTGCCTCCGTATAAGGTGCCCCGAAGCGCGTATTTACGGCTCTTCGGCAGGCGAAAAAAGGCGCAACTATTCCGATGCAAGGTTGCGCCGTCTAATGCCGTAAACGCCTACCCTATGCCGAATCGGCATGAGCTTTTTTAATTGAAACTGGCGTCCCAACCGGTTCGATTACGACATTTCAGCCGGCATAAGTGCCGTGAACCGGCCATTGCAGCGTAGATTGGTTATTTTTTAAACGAGAAATTTCGACGGAAATCTTAAGAAAAAGCCTACGTTTGCAGACTAGATGTCCCACTGTTTAAAGGGACTCTTTCTCGATATACGGTCGCCAGGAAACACCGCGTAATGTTTTCGCGCGCAGTGTGAGGCATAAAAAGATGAGCAGGACGCTCTGGATCAATGTTTTTGCATCGGATAAAGCTCAGCGCAAGTCCGTCGAACCACTGAGGGTCGGCGAACCTGCGTCGCAGCTTTTACCCTGACCCGGCCCTCGCGCAGGCACTCCCTGTACCCGTAGGTCACTCCGACCCTGCAACAGTCAGAACGTCCCGGCCCCTTGGTCATGCGCCAGCCTTCCTCGGGTAGGCGCAATAAAGGGCAGCGGGGCGCTGCCCTCATGTTCGAATCAATACCACTTCGGGTCTTTCTTCAGCGTTTCCATCAACAGGTTCTGCATACCCTCATCCGGTTTGCCGAGGAAGCGGTAGGTGGCATGTCGCGTTGGCGACTTGTCGGCCGGCAGTCCTTCGGGAACATCGACGAGCATGGCGTACGCGTCTTTCTTGTCGAAGCTGAACGCGACGATCAAGCGGTGGTTGAGGCACTTGTCTGCGGATTCACAGAGCGGGCCGACCAGGTACTTGTCGCCGTCTTCAGTCACGGCATTCATCTGCTGGTCTGGCGTGCCGGACAGGTTCATCACCCATTCCGGCAGGCGTTCTTCGTGCTTCACAACGCCTTGCCAGGTTTCGCGGTATTGCGGGTCGGAGCTGAGCAGCTCGTTGACCCGCGACTGGCCATCATTGGCCGCCATCGCCATGGCACTACCGCCCATAAGCAGGGCGGCTGCCAGTGTCTTCAAAGCAATCATCGTTAACCTCGGCCGCGACGGCCAAAGAAGAAGGAAGCGATGAACATCACCAGGAACACGACAAAGAGAATCTTGGCGATACCCGTGGCGGTGCCCGCGATACCACCGAAGCCCAGTACGGCGGCGATGATGGCAATGATCAAGAATGTAATTGCCCAGCTCAACATGGTGATTCTCCTTACTTCTCTATTTAGGGATATTGCGTGTTCCGGCGCGATGCGCCTGAATTCTTCGGTTCGTCAGAAAACCCAGCGCTCTTCACGTGGCAGTTGATCCAGCGGCTGTGGCTGATCGACATCCATCATGCGCATCGAGGCGCTTTCGGCCTGACTGCTGCTGACGGCGCTGAAGTGCGTCTGCGTGCTGTGTTGAATCGAGATCAGCGGCTCAGGCTTCTGGCTGTTTTCCCAGCTCAGGTATTGCTGGCAGGCAATCAGGGTGATCAACAGTGCAAGTACGCCAAACAGGCCTTGCTGGATATGCAGTGGCGAGATACGCACTTGGGCGGCACGTTGGCGAGTCATCCTGGGTTCCTCACTCTTATTCGGTTAGGGCAGTGGAATCTGCCCGGGCTGAATGAGTTATTGCAGGCTGCATGCCAGTTTTTTATTTGAAAAATATTCAATAAAATCAATTGGTTGCGAGTGAGTGGAATTCAGCGACGGACGCATCCTGCACGATGGGTCATCTACGGTCGTGCGAAATGCATGATTATTTCGTAGGAGATTTCATTCTTATGGAATTGAGAGCACGTCCCGGATGTCAGAAAAGTACGCAGGGAACCCTCTGTAAATCGGTGATTGTTTAAAAACTCAACGAAATCAACGGATTGGCCGTCAAGGCAGGAGAGAGCTACCCTCCCATGGCTCGCATCGTTCAGAATCAACCATGCAACTTGCCCGATTTTTCCGGGACTAACCCAAGATCAATCACTATGGAGCGTAGGAAAAATGGAATCTGCCACTGAGCATCAAGGCCGCATTCTGCTGGTGGACGACGAGTCCGCCATCCTGCGAACCTTTCGTTACTGCCTCGAAGACGAAGGTTATACGGTGGCCACCGCCAACAGCGCGGCTCAGGCTGATGCACTGTTGCAACGCCAGGTATTCGACCTGTGCTTCCTTGATTTGCGTCTGGGTGAAGACAACGGTCTCGATGTACTGGCGCAGATGCGCGTTCAGGCGCCATGGATGCGGGTGGTGATTGTCACCGCGCATTCGGCGGTCGATACCGCGGTGGACGCGATCCAGGCGGGCGCCGCCGACTATCTGGTCAAACCGTGCAGCCCCGACCAGTTGCGTCTGGCCACCGCCAAGCAACTGGAAGTGCGTCAGCTCTCGGCGCGTCTGGAAGCCCTCGAAGGCGAGATCCGCAAACCCAAGGACGGTCTCGACTCCCATAGCCCGGCGATGAAAGTGGTGCTGGAGACCGCGCGGCAGGTTGCCGGTACCGACGCCAACATCCTTATCCTTGGCGAATCCGGCACGGGTAAAGGGGAACTGGCCCGGGCCATCCACGGCTGGAGCAAGCGCGAGAAGAAATCCTGCGTGACCATCAACTGTCCGTCGTTGACCGCAGAATTAATGGAAAGCGAGCTGTTCGGCCACAGTCGCGGTGCGTTTACCGGCGCCAGCGAAAGTACGCTTGGTCGAGTCAATCAGGCGGACGGTGGCACGCTGTTTCTCGACGAGATCGGCGATTTTCCGCTGACTTTGCAACCCAAGTTGCTGCGTTTTATTCAGGACAAGGAATACGAGCGGGTAGGGGATCCAGTGACTCGCCGCGCCGATGTGCGGATTCTCGCCGCGACCAACCTCAACCTTGAAGACATGGTGCGCGACGGGCGCTTCCGTGAAGACCTGTTGTATCGCCTCAACGTGATCACCCTGCATCTGCCGCCATTGCGCGAACGTGCCGAGGATATTCTGACCCTGGCCGACCGCTTCCTCGCGCGCTTCGTCAAAGAGTACGCGCGTCCGGCCCGGGGCTTCAGTGACGAGGCGCGGGAGGCGCTGCTGGGTTATCGCTGGCCGGGCAATATTCGTGAGCTGCGTAACGTGGTGGAGCGGGCGAGCATCATCTGCCCGCAGGAACGCGTGGAAATCAGCCACCTCGGCATGGCCGAGCAGCCGGCGAACAACGCACCTCGAGTCGGCGCCGCGTTGAGCCTGGACGAGCTGGAAAAAGCCCACATCGGCGCGGTGCTGGCGACGGCGGGCACTCTGGATCAGGCAGCGAAAACCCTGGGCATCGACGCGTCGACCCTGTATCGCAAGCGCAAGCAGTACAACCTGTGAGCGCCCGACGATGAAGCTGGCGATGAAGTTGCGCACTCGCTTGTTCCTGAGCATTTCTGCGCTGATCACGGTCGCCTTGCTCGGGCTGTTGCTCGGGCTGGTCAGCGTGATGCAGATGGCCGGTACTCAGGAAGCAACGATCCGCAGCAACTTCGTGACCCTCGACCTGGGGCTTAAATTGCGCCAGACCCTCGGCGACCAGTTGGTGCTGATGCTGGCCGAAAAACCCGATCCCGCCGCGTTCGAAGCGTCAAAGCAGCATTACCTGCAATTGCTGGATGAAGGCATTTCGCAGGAGGCCGACGGCGATGGCCGCCAGTACGGGTTTACCCAGGCCAAGGCCGACTATCTGAGTTTTCTCCAGGCGTTCGAGCTGTCGCGTAATCCGGGCAATGTGCTCAGCGGCAACAGCGACCTCAGAGAACGCTTCAACATCTTGCGCAACGGTTTGATTGCCGAGCACAAGCACGCGCTGGACAACATCAACGCCGTGCAGCATGACGCCCGGGAAAGGGCGCTGCTGGTCTCCGGCCTGCTCGGGCTGGTGGGACTGGCGGTGCTGATCATCGGCTTTGTCACCGCGCATGCGATTGCCCGGCGTTTCGGCGCGCCGATCGAGGCGCTGGCGCAAGCGGCGGACAACATCGGCCAAGGCAATTTCGAGGTGACGCTGCCGATTTCCTCGGCGATGGAAATGAACCAGCTGACCAAGCGCTTCGGGCTGATGGCCGAGGCGCTGCGCGAGCATCAGGCGACCAACGTCGACGAGCTGCTGGCCGGTCAGCAGCGCTTGCAGGCGGTGCTTGACGGTATCGACGATGGCTTGCTGATGATTGACCGCGAAGGGCATCTGGAGCACCTCAATCCAGTGGCCCAGCGCCAGTTGGGCTGGGACAGTGATCGACTCGGTCAGGGCTTGGGCACAGCGCTGGAGCGCCCGGAACTCGACGCACAACTGCAACTGGTGTTGCGCGGCGGCACCCTTGAGCGTGCTCCGGAAGATTTGAGCATCGAGGTCGATGGCGAATCACGTCTGCTGACTTACAGCCTGACGCCGGTCAGCCACACCCAGGGGCATATTCTTGGCGCGGTGATGGTGCTGCATGACGTCACCGAGCAGCGCGCCTTCGAGCGCGTACGTAGCGAGTTCGTGCTGCGTGCCTCCCATGAGCTGCGCACGCCGGTCACCGGCATGCACATGGCGTTCGGGCTGTTTCGCGAGCGGGCGAAGTTTCCCCCGGAGTCACGCGAGGCGGACCTGCTCGACACGGTCAACGAAGAGATGCAGCGCCTGATGCAGTTGATCAACGACTTGCTCAATTTCTCGCGTTATCAGAACGGTTTACAGAAACTCACCCTAGCGCCGTGCTCCATCGAAGATTTGCTGGCGCAGGCGCAATCGCGCTTCGCGGATGCGGCGGCGGCCAAAGGCATTGCGTTGAACGTCGAAGTGCAGGGGCCGTTGCCGCGCCTGCAAGCCGATCAGGCGCAACTGGACCGGGTACTGGATAACCTGATCGATAACGCCCTGCGCCATACCGCCCGCGACGGGCAGATTCGCTTGCAGGCGCGTCGGCATGGCGAGCGGGTCATCATCAGCGTCGAGGACAACGGCGAAGGCATTGCCTACGGGCAGCAGGGGCGGATTTTTGAACCGTTCGTGCAGGTCGGGCGCAAAAAGGGCGGCGCCGGCCTTGGCCTGGCGCTGTGCAAGGAAATCGTCCAGTTGCATGGCGGGCGCATGGGCGTCTATTCGCGGCCGGGGCAGGGCACGCAGTTCTACATGGCGCTGGCGGTCTAGGCTTCGTCATCCAGCCGGCGTCCGGCGAGGCGCCGTCCACGGGTGATCAGTTCGATGAACTGCACCGCACTCAAGGCTTGGGCGAACAGCCAGCCCTGACCGAACTTGACTCCCTCACTGCTGAGAAACACGGCTTGCGCTTCGTGCTCGATGCCCTCGGCAATCACCTTCAGATCCAGTGCCTGCGCCATGTGAATGATGTGCGGAGCAACGCCACTGCTCGCCGCGTCATGACCGAGTGCGTCGATGAAGGCCTTGTCGATTTTCAGGCAATCCACCGGCAGCGTCTGCAGATAGGCGAGGCTGCAATACCCGGTGCCGAAATCGTCGATCAACACTTGATGGCCGACATCGCGCAAGGCTTGCAGGTTCTCCCGCGCCACCACCACATCGATCAGCCCGCGCTCGGTGACTTCGAAGGCAATCTGCCGCGCCGCAACCCGGTGCAGGGTCAACAGCCTGGCCATGACTTGACCGATGCGCGGCACCATCACGTCGCACGCCGCAAGGTTGACCGAGATGTACAGTTGCGGATTCGCGCGTAGCACCGGCCCCAATTGCTCCAGCAGCCGCTGCAGGACGAAATCGGTCATCTGCCGTATCTGCCCGGTGTTTTCTGCCAATGGAATGAACAGGTCGGGGCTGGTCAGGGTGCCGTCCGGGCGGCGCCAGCGCAGTAGGGCTTCGGCGCCCACGCAATTGCGGCTGTCGAGGTCGAATATCGGTTGATACAGCACTTGTAGCTCGCCCCGTCGTATCGCACCCTGCAGTTCGGCGTCCAGTGACTGGCGCTGGCGCACCAGCAGAAACACGAAGAAACCGGCAAACGCCCCCAGCAGCAGGCAGGCCGGCACCATCCACCACCAGACGGTCGGGATGTGCATGCCACTGCGCGGGGTGATCAGCACCAACTGATATTCCGGATTGTTGGTTGGCATGCGGTAGATCAGCCGTGACTGGGTGACTTGCAGGGCTTCGCGGCTCTTCGGTGGCCAGGTTTCGCTCGGTGGCCAGGTCTGGGCTGTGCCTAGCACCGGAATCGCTCGCCTTCCATGATCGAGTACCACCAGCAGGCTGCTGTCCGGTGGCAGGTCGACCATGTCGGTCAAATGCCCGCGCGATGTCGCCACACGGAAGTTGCCGCGCCCGAGCATCAGCGCCGCGCGGTTTTCATCGGGTTCGGTGGTGGTGTTGAGCCAGTAGCTGTAAGTCGGGCCCTTGATGTCCGGCGTGCGGATGACCGACAGTCCCTCCTGCCGGGGGCGGTTGGAGCAGATCCGCGAGCCGTCCATGTAGGCCGCTTCATAGACGAAGCGATAGTTGAACGTGACCTGTTGCAGGGTGGCGATCATTTCCTCATCGCAACTGCGCAACGGCTGTGCCTGGAGGTCGTCGAGACTTTCGCGCAATTGCCCGAACAGTTGCTCGAGGCGAGCCAGAAAACGCTCGCCTTGGGCATTCATCTCCTGACTCTCGTTCTGCTCGATCTGGCGCATGGCGACGAACATTCCGCCGGCGATCAGCAGGCTTGCACTGAGGACAGCCGCGATCATCGCCAAAAACCACGGGCGATAAAACCAGCTACGCAGCGTCGCTCGGGTAGCAACCATCATGGAATATCCGAAGAATTACCAATGAGTTATAGCTGCTGATTGCGATTTCGCCCTGACCGTCGGGCGGGCGTCATTATTTTGTCTGATTGAGTACCAGCAACAACGCGGCTGTTTGCGCGTCCGGCATACCGTCGAAACGGGAAGGGCGGAAATGCATCTGGAACGCTGCGAGCACATGGCGCGTCGCTACATCCAGCTCGCCGGTTTGCGGGGTGTCGTAACCGACGCGCGCCAGTTGTTCCTGGAACCAGCTGATGCTCGGCAATTCGGCGTTGAACAGCACCTGCTGCCGCGCCACCGCTTGTTCATTAGGCCATACGCCCAAGCCTTCGGCGGCCAGGCGTTTCCATGGGAACAGTGGGCCGGGGTCGAGTTTGCGCAGGGGCGCGATGTCGCTGTGACCGATGATATGGCGCGGGCTGATGCCTTGGCGCTTGCTGATGTCCTTGAGCAGGACAATCAGCGACTGAATCTGAGCTTCGCTATAGGGGAACCACAGGCGCCCGGTCGGCGTGTCCTTGAAGCCTGGATTGACGATTTCAATACCGATCGAACTGGAATTGAGCCAGGTGCGGCCCTGCCACTGGCTTTCCCCGGCGTGCCAGGCGCGCTGGTTTTCATCCATCAGTTTGTAGATGGTGGCGCTCTTGTCGTCGCCGATCAGGTAGTGGCTGCTGACTTCGCCGTGGGTCAGCAGTTGCAGCGAACGCGAGAGCGACGCCGAGGTGTAATGCACGATCACGAACTGCACGCGGCTGTCGTGATTGGCCGAAGGATGGCTGGTGTCGTAACGCGGGCCGCTGGCACAACCGGCCAGAATGAGCAGCGACGCGAGAAGGGTAAAAAATTTCATGGCAAGAGGCAGTACACGCAAGACAGTAATGCAACAGTGTAACGTAATGCCTCGGGTCTCGACGGCCGGCGGGCTGAATTAAACAAAATGGAACAATTACTCAGCCCAGCTCGACCCGGTTGCGCCCGCCGTTTTTTGCGCGGTACAACGCCTGATCGGCTCTTTTGAGCACCAGATCGCTGTGTTCTCCCGTTTTGAACGACGCCAGGCCCATGGAAATGGTGATGGTCACCCGTTCGCCCTTGAAGTGAAACGGGCAGGCTTCGATCGCCGCGCGCAGGGTCTCCAGTAGTTTGGCACCCACCGCAGGCGTGGTCGCCGGCAGCAGCAGAACGAATTCCTCACCGCCAAAACGGGCAATGAAATCCGCAGCGCGCAGGCGTTTGCGCAGCACTGTGGCGATGATCTTCAGCACCTTGTCGCCGGCCAGATGGCCGTAGTTGTCGTTGATGCGCTTGAAATGATCGAGGTCGAGCATCGCCAGGCTCAAGGTGTTGCCGTGTTGCTGCCACTGCTTGATCTCGTGTTCCAGGCGCTCGCTCCAGGCGGCACGGTTGGGCAGGCCGGTCAGCGGATCGATCAGGGCTTTCTGCCGCTGTTCTTCCAGGTGTTCGCGAAAGCCCAGGGCTTCCTGCTCCATGTGCGCCACACGCTCGGCCAGACCCTTGAGGCGTGCCGCCACTTCCTGCTCGCGGGCATCGCGTTGTTTCTGGTGTTGATCCATGGTGCCGAGCAGGCCTTCCAGATGGTTCTCCAGCACTTGCTTGAGGTCATCCAGATCGGCCGCTTCCTGCATGCTGGTCTGCAAACCATCGACCTGCTCGCGGATCTGCGTGTCCATCGCCCGCGCCGCCGAGCTGTTGTCGGCGTGGCCTTCGCTGGCGGCCTGCAGGTTGCTCTGGAACGCTTCGAGGCGCTCGTTGAGTTGCTGCAGATAGGCTTCGAATTCGTGCTGGCCGCTGTCGGTGATCGCCAGCATCAAGGTCGCTAGATCGTCGAGAATCGGCAGCAGTTCGTACCAGTTCAGGCCATTTTTCAACCGGTCGCGCATCGCCTCAGCCTGCGGGCGATGGCGCTCGGGCAGGGTCAGGTCGTCGAGCAGCCCGATCAGCGTGTCTTCGATGTGTTTGGCCACTGAACTGTAAGACGGCTCCGGGGAATCGGGCAAGGCGTACAGAATGTCCTGCTCGGGTTGCTCCGGATCGATGGCGGCCAAAGCCTGGGCAATCGGTTCGGGTAGGGGCAGACTATCGAGGAGCAACGGTGCCGGGATGTCGCCCGGGTGGATCAACTCGTCGGGGTTGAACGCGGCAGCAGGTGCTGGCGCCGTGATCGGGGTGGTCGGCCGTTCGGCTTCAGGTTCGGCCGCTGGCAGTGCAGGTGCAGCAACGGGTTCGCTGATCGGCTCGGCAGCAATGACCGGAGGCACGAACGCGAACACAGGTGATTCGGACTCGGGCTGCACTGCTGGCGTTTGCTTAAGCTCGGCCTCTGGTGGTTGCGCGATGGCCGCTGCAGTGACGGGTGCTGCCGGAATCGGCTCGACCGCTGCGGTTGGCGCGGGTACCGGCTCAGGCGCAGGTTCAGCGTTGACCGGCGTCGGTGTCGGCGTCGGCGTCGGTGCCTGAGGCTGATCCGAAGACTCTGGCACCCCTTCACTGTCACGGCTGCCAAACAGGCGCTGCAAAAAGCCCGGGCGGTCGGGCTCGGGCGGCGTTTCCAACTGGCTCAACGCCTTGCCCTGCAAGCCACTGAGTTCGCTCAGCAGCAGCGGCATTTCCCGCGCCTGGCCGACCCGGCTGTCGAGTTGCTTGGCGAATTTTTTCAGCGGCTGAGCGACTTCCCGAGGCAGCGGCAGCGCTTGTAGCTGGGTGACCAGCGCGGTAAGCGCGGTGCTGACCTGATCGATTCGGGTTTCGCGACGTTGCTCGGAATCGAGCACGGCTTTTTCCAGGCGCGGCAGCAGGGCGGCGAGGCCGGCGTCCATGTCGTCGGTGCGCACCACGTCGCGCATCTCTTTCATGCACTGATCAACGACCTTGTCGGTGCCTTCAGCGGCCAGCGTGCTGCGCACCAGACCGCGGCGCAGCAAGTCGAGCCGGGCGGCCCAGCGACGTTCGAGCTTGTCCTGTTGTTCGATGCTTTTGAGGTACTTCTCTTTCCAGCGCTGGGCGTCGTCGCTCATTCAGGGGTTCCGCGAGGGGCAGGACTCAACGCGGGCAATGCATCGGCCGTGAGCGAACCCGGCAGACGAATCTCTACCGCGACCGGCAGGTGATCGGAAATGGGTTGGGCCAGCACTTCGACCTTTTCCAGGGTCAGGGTCGGGCTGAGCAAAATATGATCAAGGCATCGCTGTGGCCGCCAACTGGGAAAGGTGGCTTGCATCTGCGGGGCCAGCAGGCCGAGATCGCGTAACGGTGACTGTTGTAGCAGATCACTGGCATGGGTGTTCATGTCGCCCATCAATATCTGGTGCTTGTAGCCACTGATCAGGTCACGAATATAGGCCAGTTGCAGGCTGCGCACCCGTGCGCCGAGCGCCAGATGCATCATCACCACCACCAGCGCCTCCGGACCTTCGCCGAAGCGCAGCAGGATCGCGCCGCGACCTTTCGGGCCGGGCAGCGGATGATCTTCGATCGCCCACGGCTTCAGGCGACTGAGCACGCCATTGCTGTGCTGGGCCAGTCGGCCGAGGTTGCGATTGAGTTGTTGATACCAGTAGGGGAAGGCGCCGAGGTGGGCCAGGTGTTCGACTTGATTGACGTAGCCTGAGCGCAGACTGCCGCCATCGGCTTCCTGCAGGGCGACCAGATCGAAGTCGCCAAGCAGGTCACCGATCTTCTGCAGATTGCCTGAGCGCCCGGTGTGCGGCAGCAGGTGCTGCCAGCTGCGGGTCAGATAATGCCGATAGCGCTCGGTGCTGATGCCGACCTGGATATTGAAACTGAGCAAGCGCAAACGATGGTCTGCGGGCAGGCCCGTGGACTCCAGGTGATGCTCGTTGACCTGCGGATCATGCAGGCCAACGCTGCGTTCGGTGCCCCAGCGGCGCATGGCGGTTACCGCGCTTAGTTGGCGGCTGCCTTGTTGGCCGCTCGCTCTTTGGCGACCAGTTGATCAGCCAGTTTCAGGGCTTGCTCGGCACCACCGGCAGAGCCGATGTCGAAGCGGTACTTGCCGTTGACGATCATGGTTGGCACGCCGGTGATTTCATACTTCTTGGCCAGCTCACGCGCTTTGACGATCTGACCTTTGATCGCGAACGAGTCAAAGGTGGCGAGGAACTTGTCCTTGTCCACGCCTTGTGTGGCGAGGAAGTCAGCCATGTCGTTCTTGTCGGTCAGCTTCTTGTGTTGTTTCTGAATTGCTTCGAAAACCGCAGCGTGAACCTTGTGCTCGACGCCCATTGCTTCCAGGGTCAGGAACATTTGGCCGTGAGCATCCCACGGGCCGCCGAACATGGCAGGAATGCGTACGAAGTTGACGTCGGACGGCAGTTTTTCAACCCATGGATTGATCACCGGCTCAAACGCGTAGCAGTGCGGGCAGCCGTACCAGAACAGCTCCACGACTTCGATCTTGCCAGGCTCTGCCACTGGCACCGGGTTGGCCAGTTCGACATAAGGGGCAGCGGGTGCTTCGGCGGCCTGGGCGGTCACGCCGAACAGGCTGGCAGCGACGAGAGCGGCGCTGATGATCAGATTACGCATGCTTTACTCCTGGACAATTTTGGTCGCCTCGCGCGACCTGTTTTCAGACAGGTCCTGGCGGGCATGAGTTCTGTAGTGTAACGGCAGCGGCCACAAAAAAGGGCGGCCAAAGCCACCCTTTTTATACTTGCTGCGACGGATTAATCGAGCGTTAACGTTGCAGGAGATGTCCATCAGCGTTAACGCTCGATTCAGGGCGGTTAGTGCAGGCCCTGGATGTAGCTGGCGACTGCGGCGATGTCTTCGTCGCTCAAGCGCTTGGCGATGGTCTGCATCGTCATGGTGTCGCCGTCGTTGTTGCGGCCGCCTTCTTCCTTACGGAAATCGGTCAGTTGCTTGGCGATGTATTGAGCGTGTTGACCACCCAGATGCGGGAAGCCGGCGGCGGCGTTGCCGGCGCCATTCGGCGAGTGGCAACCGGTGCAGGCTGGCAGCCCCTTGGCCAGATTACCGCCGCGGAACAAAGCTTCACCGCGAGCGACGATCTTCGGATCGGCTGCGCCGACGCTGCCTTTCTGGCTGGCGAAGTAGGCTGCGATGTCAGCCAGATCCTGGTCGCTCATGTTGGTCAGCAGGCCGGTCATTTCCAGAACCTGACGCTTGCCCGACTTGATGTCGTGCAATTGCTTGGTCAGGTAGCGTTCACCCTGACCTGCCAGTTTCGGGAAGTTTGGCGCCATGCTGTTCCCGTCCGGGCCATGGCAGGCTCCGCAGACGGCAGCTTTCGCCTGGCCGGCGGCGGCATCACCGGCAGCATGGGCGAAGCCTGAAATTCCCACGGTCAACAGCAGACTCACGATCAATTTGTTCATCAGCTAATCCAACTACGGCTAAGGGTTAAGAGTTATGGACCGGGTTTACTCTCGCTCATCCAAAGGATGATGGCCTGGTAATCCTCGGCACTGCAGTCCATGCACAAACCACGCGGCGGCATCGCCTTGAAACCCTGGGTCACGTGTTGCACCAGCGTCTCCATACCTTTCGCCAACCTCGGCGTCCAAGCTGCCTGATCGCCTCTTTCGGGCGCCATGGGTAGTTGGCCGGAATGACAGGCACCACAAACACGGTTGTACACGGCTTCCGGTTCCTGTGTAGCCTGTGCGCCGCAAAGCGGTATCAGGACTCCGGCAGCCAGCAGCCATTTCGTCATAAAACGACCTTTTCAGGGTTGAGAGCGTTCTGCGTTCTGATGCGCAATCAAGGTCTTTGGCTCTCGTGAACTTCATCCTTCGCTGGGACAAAGCACACACAAAATCTGCGGCATTATATACTGGCGTCACTGAAACGGAAGCGACACCGCGTTCCGCGCCCAATCCCGGCGCCGCCCACATCGGAAATCCCATGCAACTCAAGAATCCCATCCTCGGCCTGTGCCAACAGTCCACGTTCATGCTCAGTGCCGCCAAAGTCGATCAATGCCCTGACGACGAAGGCTTCGAAGTGGCGTTCGCCGGTCGTTCCAACGCCGGTAAATCCAGCGCACTGAACACCCTGACTCACGCCAGTCTGGCGCGCACCTCGAAAACCCCGGGTCGCACACAGCTGTTGAACTTCTTCAAGCTAGACGATGAACGGCGTCTGGTCGACCTGCCAGGCTACGGTTATGCAAAAGTACCGATCCCGCTCAAGCAACACTGGCAGCGTCACCTCGAGGCGTACCTCGGTGGCCGGGAGAGTTTGAAGGGTTTGATTCTGATGATGGACATCCGTCATCCAATGACCGACTTCGACCTGCTGATGCTCGACTGGGCCGTTGCCGCCGGCATGCCGATGCATATTCTGCTGACCAAGGCCGACAAACTGACCTACGGCGCCGCCAAGAACACCCTGCTCAAAGTGCAGTCGGAAATCCGCAAGGGCTGGGGCGATCTGGTGACGATCCAGCTGTTCTCGGCGCCAAAACGCATGGGCCTGGAAGAGGCCTACACTGTGTTGGCAGGCTGGATGGAACTGGCGGACAAGGGTGCGGAAGCAACAGCTGAATAATCGGATTATGGAAAATTGGTTGTAGTGCGGTCAGGCAAGGCAAAAGCGTTACTAAAAAGCGGAGTTTAGGGGACCTAAATGAGCATTTTTAGTAACGCTTTTAACGCAGCATGACCGCGCTACAGCCGATTTTTGGGTAAAAAAAGCCCCGGACTTCATATGGGGAGGGAGAAGTTCCGGGGTTCAAGTTCCGAACCGCTAGGGCGGGGTTCAGATATCTGCCAACACTTAACACAACATAGGAGCATCGAAGGGCTTCACCAGCCATTCAGTATCTCTGAGTAGTGAGTTGTCAGATTAGTTCAGATTTTTTTCAAAAAGCTTTGGAATAACCGCAAGCGCGATTCGAAATAAGCGCTTTTCGGGCGTTTGCCGCGACAGTGTGTCGCGGCAAACGCCCGACCTAGACGCCTCAGTGCGCCTCATCCCAGTTGTTGCCGACGCCGACTTCCACCAGCAACGGCACGTCCAGTTTCGCCGCTTCGCTCATGTGCAGGCGGATTTCCTGACTCACCTGATCGACCAGATCCTCGCGAACCTCCAGTACCAGTTCGTCGTGCACCTGCAGGATGACTCTGGCGTCCAGCCCGGACGATGCCAGCCAGTTATCCACCGCCACCATGGCTTTCTTGATGATGTCGGCGGCGGTGCCTTGCATCGGCGCGTTGATCGCCGTGCGTTCGGCGGCAGCGCGTTCCTGCGGCTTGTTCGAGTTGATTTCCGGCAGATATAGGCGACGACCGAAGAAGGTCTCTACATAGCCTTGGTCGGCGGCCTGCTTGCGGGTGCGCTCCATGTATTCGCGCACACCCGGATAACGGGCGAAGTAGGTGTCGATGTAGGCCTTGGCGGTCTTGGTGTCGACGCCGATGTCCTTGCCGAGTTTCTGCGCGCCCATGCCGTAGATCAGGCCGAAGTTGATCGCCTTGGCGCCACGGCGCTGGTCGGACGTCACTTCGCTCAGCTCGACCTTGAATACTTCAGCGGCGGTTGCGGTGTGCACGTCCAGATTGTTGCGGAAGGCATTCATCAGGCCTTCGTCCTTGGACAAGTGGGCCATGATCCGCAGTTCGATCTGCGAATAGTCCGCTGCCAGCAGTTTGTAGCCTTCGGGCGCGACGAACGCCTGACGGATACGCCGGCCTTCAGCGGTACGCACCGGAATGTTCTGCAGGTTCGGATCGCTGGAGGACAAGCGCCCGGTCGATGCTACGGCCTGGTGATACGAGGTGTGGATACGCCCGGTGCGAGGGTTGATCTGCTCCGGCAGTCGATCGGTGTAGGTGCTTTTCAGCTTGCTCATGGAACGGTGTTCCATGAGCACTTTCGGCAAGCGGTGATCATCCTCGGCCAGTTTTGCCAGCACTTCCTCGGCGGTCGATGGCTGGCCCTTGGCGGTTTTCTTCAGCACCGGCAGTCCGAGCTTTTCGTAGAGGATCACGCCCAGCTGCTTTGGCGAGCCGAGGTTGAATTCTTCACCGGCAATTTCGAAGGCTTCTCGCTCCAGCGCGACCATCTTGTTGCCCAGCTCAATGCTCTGGATGCCGAGCAGTTCGGCATCGACGAACGCGCCCTGACGCTCGATGCGCGCCAGCACCGGCACCAGCGGGATTTCGATGTCGGTCAGCACGCTGGCCAGGCTCGGGATTGCGCTGAGTTTTTCAAACAGGGTCTGATGCAGACGCAGGGTGATGTCGGCATCTTCGGCTGCGTATGGGCCGGCCTGCTCCAGAGCGATCTGGTCGAAGGTCAGCTGCTTGGCGCCTTTGCCGGCGATGTCCTGGAAGCTCACGGTGGTGTGATCCAGGTACTTCTGCGCGAGGCTGTCCATGTCGTGGCGGGTGGCGGTGGAGTTGAGCACGTAGGACTCAAGCATGGTGTCGAAGGCGATGCCGCGCACGGTGATGCCTTCGTTCTGATCACCGCCGATGGCGCAGTTGGCCAGAATGTTCATGTCGAACTTGGCGTGCTGGCCGACCTTGAGTTTGTTCGGGTCTTCCAGGATCGGCTTCAACGCACGCAGCACCGTGTCGCGATCCAGCTGCTCCGGCACGCCGATGTAGGAGTGGGTCAGCGGGATGTATGCCGCTTCGTTGGCCTGCACCGCGAACGACAGGCCGACCAGTTGCGCCTGTTGCGCGTCGATGCCGGTGGTTTCGGTGTCGAAGGCGAACAGCTTGGCGTTGTTCAGTTTCTCCAGCCAGACGTCGAAACGCGCCTGATCAAGGATGGTTTCATACGCTGCTTCGGTCGGAGCGGCAGGGGCTTCTTCTGCGCGGGGGCTGAACAGATCGCCAGCCGGCGCAGGTTCCGCGGCAGCGCTCAGTTCCTGGCGCTTGGCGTCGCGATCCAGATCATTGATCCAGCTTTTGAATTCCAGCAGGGTGTACAGCTCGTAGAGCTTGGCCGGGTCTTCCGCGCCCATCTGCAGGTCATCGAGGCCGATGTCCAGCGGCACGTCGACTTTGATGGTCGCCAGTTGATAGGAGAGGAAAGCCATCTCCTTGTGCTCTTCGAGCTTGGCCGGCAGGGTCTTGGCCCCACGAATCGGCAGGGTCGGGACGATGTCGAGATTCGCGTACAACTCGGTCAGGCCGCCGTTGACGCCGACCAGCAGGCCGGAGGCGGTCTTTGGACCGATGCCGGGAACCCCCGGAATGTTGTCGGAAGAATCGCCCATCAGCGCCAGATAATCGATGATCTGCTCGGGAGCGACGCCGAATTTCTCCTTCACGCCCTCCACATCCATCGAGCTACCGGACATGGTGTTGACCAAGGTAATGTGGCCATCGACCAGTTGCGCCATGTCCTTGTCGCCGGTGGAGATGATCACCGGACGATCCGCCGCCGCGCTGCTGCGTGCCAGGGTGCCGATCACGTCGTCAGCCTCGACGCCTTCCACGCACAGCAGCGGGAAGCCGAGGGCGATCACGCTCTGGTGCAGCGGCTCGATCTGCACCCGCATGTCGTCGGGCATGCTTGGGCGGTTGGCCTTGTATTCGGCGTACATCTCATCGCGAAACGTCCCGCCCTTGGCATCGAAGACCACGGCGAACGGGCTGTCCGGGTACTGCTTGCGCAGACTTTTGAGCATGTTCAGCACACCTTTGACCGCGCCGGTCGGCAGGCCTTTGGAGGTGGTCAGCGGTGGCAGGGCGTGGAAAGCGCGGTACAGGTAAGACGAACCGTCCACCAGGACGAGGGGGGCTTGGCTCATGAGCAGAATCAACCTTTTCGGCGGGCCCGGCGCTAGAATAGCGGGACCGTTGACGACAAAGGGACAAGGTTATCATGCGTACGTTAAATCGCTTGCTGCTGGTCGGTTTGATTGCTGCCTCACCATTGGCCGCGATGGCGGCGGATGATGCGCCGTCAAAGGAGCCGGAAGTTACCATTAACACGCACACCGAAGGCGACAAGGTCATTCAGGAATACAGCCGCAGTGGCTTTGTGTATGCGATCAAGGTCACGCCGAAGGGCGGCAAACCGTATTTTCTGGTGCGCGCCGATGGTTCGGACGTGAACTACATCCGTTCCGACCAGCCGGATATGCTGATTCCGTCGTGGGAAATCTTTACCTGGAAGTAAGATTCCTGACTTTTTAATCGGCGCCGCTTGATCGCGGCGCCCGAACTGAGCAGTTTTTAACCATGTCTGTGTTCACCCCCCTGGCTCGGCCCGAGCTGGAAACCTTTCTCGCCCCTTACGGGCTCGGCCGTCTGCTTGATTTCCAGGGGATCGCCGCCGGCAGCGAAAACACCAATTTCTTTATCAGCCTGGAGCAGGGCGAATTCGTCCTGACCCTGGTCGAGCGCGGCCCGGTGCAGGAAATGCCGTTCTTCATCGACCTGCTCGACGTGCTGCACGAGGCTGATCTGCCGGTGCCCTACGCGCTGCGTACCACTGACGGCGTGGCCCTGCGTGAACTGAAGGGTAAACCGGCATTGCTCCAGCCGCGCCTGTCCGGCAAGCACATCAAAGTTGCCAACGCCCAGCATTGCGTGCAGGTCGGCGAGTTGCAGGCGCATCTGCACCTGGCGACTCAGGGCGAGCGCATGATCAAGCGCAAGACCGATCGTGGCCTGGACTGGATGCTGGAGGAGGGCAACGAGTTTCTCTCGCACTTGAGCGACGAGCCGCGTGCGCTGCTGCACAAGGCGCTGGAAGAAATCACCCTGCAGAAAGACAAAATCCTCGCGCTGCCACGAGCCAACATTCATGCGGATCTGTTCCGCGACAATGCGATGTTCGAAGGCACGCACCTGACCGGCTTGATCGACTTCTACAACGCCTGCTCGGGACCGATGCTCTATGACGTGGCGATTGCCTTGAACGACTGGTGTTCGGACGAGGAAGGCTTGATTGACGGGCCGCGTGCCCGCGCATTCCTCGGTGCCTATGCGGCGCTGCGTCCGTTCACGGCCGCTGAAGCGGAGCTGTGGCCGACCATGCTGCGCGTGGCCTGTGTGCGGTTCTGGTTGTCGCGGTTGATCGCCGCCGAGCAGTTTGCCGGGCAGGACGTGCTGATTCACGATCCGCGGGAGTTCGAGCAGCGCTTGGCGCAGCGGCAGCAGGTGCATACGCCGCTACCTTTCGCTCTTTAAAGTGTGGCGAGCGAGCTTGCTCGCGCTGGGCTGCGAAGCGGCCCCAAAATTCTGGCAGTCAGCCTGATTTTTGTGAGTGCTGCGCACTCAAGCGGGAGCAAGCTCCCTCGCCACGGGTCTTGTGGGGTTACAACGATTCCAGGCACCCGGCCAAATCGTTGCCCAGCTTCTCCAGCACCTGCTCATAACCCTGAGCGGTTGCCGGGGTGTAACCGCCCAGTGCATCCAGCTCCGCCAGTTTCACTGGCAGTCCCGCTACCAGCGTTTCCGCCAGGCGTGGACGCAGCGGCGGTTCGCTGAACACACAGGTCTTGCCGACTTCCTGCAGGCGTTTGCGCATTGCCGCTACATGCTGCGCGCCGGGCTGCACTTCCGCTGCCACACTGAACACCCCGGCGTGCTTCAGGCCATAAGCCTCTTCAAAATAATCAAACGCTTCGTGGAACACGAAGTACGGTTTGCCTTCAACGCTGGTCAGACGTTTTTTCAGGCGCGCGTCGAGCGCATCAAGACGCTCGTCGAAGGCCTTGGCGTTGCTCTGGTAGCGCTCGGCGTTGGCTGGGTCGGCAGCGCTCAAATCAGCCGCCATCCTGTCGGCAATCACCCGAGCATTGACCGGCGATAGCCACAAATGCGCGTCCAGCGTGCCCGGGCGATGATCGTGATCATGCTCGTCGGCATCTTCTGCGTGGGAGTGGCTGTCTTCGGCAAAGCGGCGCAACTTCATGCCCGGCAGGTCCTGCACGGCGACGCTCGGCAGCGTACGACCGTTCAGCACGCGCGGCAGGAAACCTTCCATGTCCGGGCCGATCCAGTACAGAAGATCCACCGATTGCACCTTGCGCACGTCGGATGGGCGCAGGGCGTAATTGTGCGGCGAGGCACCCGGTGGCAGCAGCACTTCCGGAATGGCGATCCCGTCCTGCACCGCCGCGGCAATCAACTGCAGCGGTTTGATGCTGGTGAGAACCCTGACCTCGGCCTGAGCCGAACCGATCAGCAGAAAACTGGCGATAAACGCCACAAAAACAGAAAAAAGTCGGGACACGATGACCACTCAAGGAGGCGAGAACGGGTAACATAATAACGTCTCTATCAAAACGCGTCGCCGCCCATGCCTATTACACCGATTGCCAGCCGTCCCCACGACCACTCTCATTGCGTGCACAGCGCACTGACCGAGGCCGATACCTTGTGCGCCCAGAAAGGCCTGCGCCTGACTGCGTTGCGCCGGCGGGTGCTGGAACTGGTGTGGCAGAGCCACAAGCCGCTGGGCGCCTACGACATTCTCGCGGTGCTCAGCGAGCAGGACGGCCGCCGCGCCGCGCCGCCGACCGTGTACCGTGCGCTGGATTTCCTTCTGGAAAACGGCCTGGTGCACCGCATCTCCTCGCTCAACGCTTTCGTCGGTTGTGTGCATCCCGAGCATGCGCATCAGGGCCAGTTCCTGATCTGCCGCGAGTGCCACGCCGCGATCGAGCTGGAACAGAAAGCCATCAGCGACGCGATCATCCACAGCGCCAGGGATGTCGGGTTCATCGTCGAAGCACAGACCGTCGAAGTGGTCGGCCTGTGCTCCGGTTGCCAGGGGGCTTGATGAGCAACCCGTTGATCCGTCTTGAGCAGGTTGCCGTCACTTTTGCCGGGCAGACCGTGCTGGACAACATCGAGCTGAGCGTCGAACCGGGGCAGATCGTCACCCTGATCGGCCCCAACGGCGCCGGCAAAACCACCCTGGTACGGGCCGTGCTCGGGCTGCTGAAACCGGACAGCGGCAGCGTCTGGCGCAAGCCGAAACTGCGCGTTGGCTACATGCCGCAAAAGCTGCACGTCGATCCGACCTTGCCGCTGTCGGTACTGCGCTTCCTGCGCCTGGTGCCCGGCGTAGACCGTCCGCGTGCATTGGCGGCGCTCAAGGAAGTCGGCGCCGAACACGTCATCGACAGCCCGGTGCAAAGTGTTTCCGGTGGCGAAATGCAGCGCGTGCTGCTGGCCCGGGCGCTGCTGCGCGAGCCGGAGCTGTTGGTGCTGGATGAGCCGGTGCAGGGCGTCGATGTCGCCGGGCAGGCCGAGCTGTACAGCCTGATCACCCGCCTGCGTGACCGTCACGGCTGCGGCGTGCTGATGGTGTCCCACGATTTGCATCTGGTGATGAGCACCACCGATCAGGTGGTTTGTCTGAATCGCCACGTCTGCTGCTCCGGGCATCCCGAGCAGGTCAGCGGCGATCCGGCGTTCGTCGAACTGTTCGGCAAGAATGCGCCGAGCCTGGCGATCTATCACCACCATCACGACCACGCCCACGACCTGCACGGTTCGGTGGTCAAGGCGCCCGGTGCGGGCCACACCCACGTTCACGGAGACCACTGCAAGCATGGCTGATTTTCTGTTGTATGCCCTGCTTGCAGGTCTGGCGCTGGCGCTGGTGGCCGGGCCGTTGGGTTCGTTTGTGGTCTGGCGGCGCATGGCCTACTTCGGCGACACCCTGTCCCACGCTGCGCTGCTCGGCGTGGCCCTGGGCTTTCTGCTGGATGTCAGCCCGGCGGTCGCGGTGACCGTCGGCTGCCTGTTGCTGGCGGTGCTGCTGGTGACCTTGCAACAGCGTCAGCCGCTGGCCTCCGACACGCTGTTGGGAATTCTCGCGCCGAGCACGCTCTCTCTCGGGCTGGTGGTACTAAGCTTCATGCATGAAGTGCGGATCGACCTGATGGCCTATCTGTTCGGCGACCTGCTGGCGATCAGCCCGACCGATCTGGCGTGGATCCTCGGCGGCAGCGCGGCGGTGCTGGTGTTGCTGGTGACGCTGTGGCGGCCGCTGCTGGCGATCACCGTGCATGAGGAATTGGCCAAGGTCGAAGGCCTGCCGGTGGCGGGCCTGCGCATGGCGCTGATGCTGTTGATTGCTGTGGTGATCGCGGTGGCGATGAAAATCGTCGGTGTGTTGCTTATTACTTCGCTGCTGATCATTCCGGCGGCTGCGGCACAACGTCACGCCCGCTCGCCGGAGCAGATGGCCGTGGGCGCGAGCCTGCTGGGCATGCTCGCCGTATGTGGCGGGCTGGCGTTGTCATGGTTCAAGGACACCCCGGCGGGGCCGTCGATCGTTGTGACGGCGGCCGCACTGTTTCTGCTGAGTTTTGTTCTGCCCCGTCGAGGGGTGTAGACTTGCTCGCTTTTTGCGCAATTAGAGAGTCGCAGGAATGAAGCCGTTCGCCTCCCGTTATCTGCTCCTTGTCGCATTTTCCGTGCTGCTGGGCGCCTGCCAAAGCACGCCGCCGGTGGCCGAAGCCCCCGACGCGCGGGCCACGGCCATCGCACAGCTGGAGCAAAGCCTGGCCAGCAGCGAACTGGCCACCGCCGAAGACCAACTGGCCGCCTTGCAGGCACAAACCCCCAACGATCAGTCCCTGGAGCAATACCAGCGCCAGTTGGCTGAGGCCTACCTGCGCCGCAGCCAGATCGTATTGCAAAAGGGTGATGTGAACGCCGCAGCCACTGCGCTGAGCCGTGCCCGTGCCCTGATGCCGAAAGCCCCGGCGCTGACCGGTGGCGTCAATGGTGCCATCACCGAAGCGCGCAAAGCCGAGCTGGAGAAAGCCGAAGCGGCGCTGCTGGCGGCCGAAGCCAAACCGAAAGCCAAGGTCATCGATCCGACTGCCGAAAGCACCACGGTGGCGCTGAACATCAACGATAGCCGCAAACTTCGTCGGCAACTCGACGCGATCGCCGCCGATGTGGTGAATTATGAGTGCGCTGTGAGCATTCAGGCGCCGCGCACCCAGGACTATCCTTGGCTGGCGACGTTGCTGAGCAAGCGGGTGAAGAAACTCAATCCGGATTTCGAGCTGCAGATCGAGAAGCAGATTCTGCGCACGGTGCCGGCGCAGATGGTTCTGATTCCCGCTAAACCCTAAAAGCTTCGCGAGCAAGCCCGCTCCCACAGGTACAGCGTGAACCCTGTGGGAGCGGGCTTGCTCGCGAAGGCTTCCTCTCAGGCAGCCAGTTTCCTTAAGCTGGAATGGCCTTAGCCTTAGGCTCCCGCGCCCAGACCCGATGCTGCCCGATCGCCGCGAAGAACGGCTTGGTCAACCCCGGCACATCCTTGCCCTGCAGCAGTCCTGCATCCGCTTCCAGCTTCAGTAGATCCTGCAACTGCTTGGCCTCGCCGTGCAGCGCAATCGCCTTGAGGTGCTTGTAGGCTTCCAGCAGGTAATGCAGCGCCACGCCGTCGCCACTCAACGCCTTGATCGACGCCGCACCACCGGGCACGAACACCGCATCGAAGATCACTGAAGGCATACCTTCCATGGATGCGTCCACCGGCAGGGCTTTGCCGTCGGCAGTCTTCACCGGTGCCGAAGTCGGGCCGAGCAGCTTGGCGTGCGCACCTTCTGCTTCCAAGGCCTTTTTCATCGCATCAATCGCTGCACCATCGACGCCGTTAGCGGCAAGAATCGCCACTTTGCGGGTTTTGATGTCCTCTGGCAGCAGATTCGCCTGACTCAGCGCTGGCGAATGATCGAACGAGGTTTTACGCACCTCGACCGTGCCTTTGCCTGGCGCTGGCAATCCGAGGTTGGCTGCCACACGTTTGGCCAATTCCAGGTCAATGTTGGCGAGAATCTCGTTCACCTGCCGTGCACGGATGAACTCGCGTTCGACCTTGCCCAGCTCGAAGCTGTAGGCGGCGATGATGTGCTCCTTCTCGTGCTCACTCATGCTGTTGAAGAACAGCCGCGCCTGCGAGAAGTGATCGCTGAACGACTCGCTGCGCTGACGGATCTTGTTCGCATCGATGCGTTCCGGGTAGCTCTCGAAGCCGCCGTCCTGCGCGGCTGGCGGAGTCTCTTTCGGCCAGCCGCCATCAATCGAGTTCGGCTCGTAAGACGCGCGCCCCTTGTCGATCACCGTGCGGTGCTGCGCGTCGCGCTGGCCGTTATGGAATGGCGCGACCGGGCGGTTGATCGGCAGCTCATGAAAGTTCGGCCCACCGAGTCGGCTGATCTGCGTATCGGTGTAGGAAAACAGCCGGCCTTGCAGTAGCGGATCGTTGGAGAAGTCGATCCCCGGCACGATGTGGCCCGGGCAGAACGCGACCTGTTCAGTCTCGGCAAAGAAGTTGTCCGGGTTGCGGTTCAGGGTCATCTTGCCCAGCGGGGTGATCGGCACGATTTCTTCGGGGATCAGCTTGGTCGGGTCGAGGATGTCGAAATCGAAGTCATGTTCGTTTTCCTCCTCGATGATCTGCACACCCAGCTCCCATTCCGGGTAGTCGCCCATCTCGATGGCTTCCCAGAGGTCGCGACGGTGGTAGTCGGTGTCTTTACCGGCGAGCTTCTGCGCCTCGTCCCACACCAGCGAGCAGGTGCCGGCGGTTGGGCGCCAGTGGAATTTGACGAAGCGCGATTTGCCCTCGGCGTTGACCAGGCGGAAGGTGTGCACGCCAAAGCCCTGCATGCTGCGCAGGCTTTTCGGGATCGCCCGGTCGGACATCGCCCAGATCACCATGTGCGCCGATTCCGGTACCAGCGAGACGAAGTCCCAGAAGGTGTCGTGGGCCGAGCCGCCAGTGGGGATTTCGTTGTGCGGCTCGGGTTTCACCGCATGGACGAAGTCGGGAAATTTGATCGCGTCCTGAATGAAGAACACTGGCATGTTGTTGCCGACCAGATCGAAGTTGCCTTCGTCGGTGAAGAACTTCACCGCGAAACCGCGCACGTCGCGCACGGTGTCACCGGAACCGCGCGGCCCCTGCACGGTGGAAAAACGTACGAACACCGGAGTCTTTTTCCCCGGATCCTGTAGGAAGCCGGCCTTGGTCAGTGTCGAATGGTTCTCGTAGGCCTGAAAGAAACCATGCGCGCCAGTGCCGCGCGCGTGAACGATGCGCTCCGGAATGCGTTCGTGGTCAAAGTGCGTGATTTTCTCACGCATGATGAAGTCTTCCAGCAACGACGGCCCGCGCGGGCCGGCCTTGAGGGTGTTCTGGTTATCGGCGACCTTCACCCCTTGGTTGGTACGCAGGGCCTGGCCGGTAGCGTCGGAGCGAAATTTCTCCAGGCTGTCGAGTTTGGCGTTGGTGTTGGCGCGATCCTTGGTATCGGTTCCGGCCAGCTGGCTTTTGTCGGTCGTAGGTTTCTTGCTGCTCATCAGACGTAAACTCCTCGGTTGACCCCGTTTCAACGGGGACTCTTGAGCGTTTCCGGGCACGGTTACCCAGGGTTTCAAGTCGCTTAACTAGTGACCAATGAGCGGGAACGGGCGTTCCTTTTTTATGACCTTTGATCTTGTTATTGCCAAATCGAAGGTTAATTGCGAAATAAATGCTAAGAACCTCTATACGGACAGGCTAAAATGCGCGCCCGGCTAACCGCTGATCCTTTTCTAACGCGCCCCACAAGGTTCGCTACGTGATCGAGTTTCAAAACGTCCACAAAACTTACCGCGTCGCCGGTAAGGACATCCCCGCCCTGCACCCGACCAGTCTTTCGATTGAAAACGGTCAGGTCTTCGGCCTGATTGGCCATTCCGGTGCGGGCAAAAGTACCCTGCTGCGTCTGATCAATCGCCTGGAAGATTCCAGCGGCGGCAAGATCATCGTCGACGGCGAAGAAGTCACCGCGCTGGACGCCAACGGCCTGCGTCGTTTCCGCCAGCAGGTCGGGATGATCTTCCAGCACTTCAACCTGCTCGCCTCCAAGACCGTGGCCGACAACGTTGCGCTGCCGCTGACCCTGGCCGGCGAACTGTCGAGCAGTGAAATCAATCAACGCGTCGCCGAGTTGCTGGCCCGGGTCGGTCTGTCCGATCACGCCAAAAAGTACCCGGCACAATTGTCCGGCGGCCAGAAACAGCGCGTCGGCATCGCCCGCGCCCTGGCGACCAAGCCGAAAATTCTGCTGTGCGACGAGGCCACCAGCGCCCTCGACCCGCAGACCACCGCGTCGGTTCTGCAACTGCTGGCCGAGATCAATCGTGAACTGAAGCTGACCATCGTCCTGATCACCCACGAGATGGACGTGATCCGTCGCGTTTGCGATCAGGTCGCGGTGATGGACGCAGGGGTGATCGTCGAGCAAGGTTCGGTGGCCGATGTGTTCCTGCATCCGCAGCACCCGACCACCAAGCGTTTCGTCCAGGAAAGCGAGCAGATTGACGAAAACGAGCAGCGTGATGACTTCGCTCACGTGCCGGGTCGCATCGTCCGTCTGACCTTCCAAGGCGAAGCGACTTACGCGCCGTTGCTCGGTACCGTTGCCCGGGAAACCGGGGTCGACTACAGCATCCTCGCCGGTCGCATCGACCGCATCAAAGACATTCCTTACGGGCAATTGACCCTCGCCGTCACCGGTGGCGACATGGAAGCGGCTTTCGCTCGTTTCACCGCCGCTGACGTTCACATGGAGGTGCTGCGTTAATGGAAATGTACGACGCTGCAATCAAGAACTACGACGCCGCAGTAGAAGCCATCAAGCTGTTCTTCCAGAACATCGACTGGCTGGAAATCGGCTTGGCCACCAACGACACCATGCTGATGCTCGGTGGTTCGCTGTTGTTCACCGTTCTGCTCGGCTTGCCGCTGGGCGTGCTGCTGTTTCTCTGCAGCCCGCGCCAACTGCTGGAAAACCGGGTGGTCTACGCGATCATGTCGTTGGCGGTAAACATCCTGCGTTCGTTGCCGTTCATCATTCTGCTGATCGTGATGATTCCGTTCACCGTGCTGATCACCGGCACTTCGCTGGGCGTGGCCGGTGCGATTCCGCCGTTGGTGGTGGGTGCGACGCCGTTCTTCGCGCGTCTGGTAGAAACCGCCCTGCGTGAAGTCGATCGCGGCATCATCGAAGCCACCCAGTCGATGGGCGCGACTACTCGGCAAATCATCATGAACGCCTTGCTGCCGGAAGCCCGTCCAGGCATCTTCGCAGCGATTACGGTGACCGCGATTACTCTGGTGTCCTACACGGCAATGGCCGGTGTGGTCGGCGCCGGTGGTCTGGGTGACCTGGCGATCCGTTTCGGCTACCAGCGTTTCCAGACTGACGTGATGATCGTCACCGTGGTGTTGCTGCTGATACTGGTACAAGTGCTGCAAATGGTCGGCGACCGTCTGGTCGTGCATTTCTCGCGCAAATAACCGGTTTTTGTAATCAAGAGATGAGCCGGCCATTCGCTGGCAGGCGCCAGACGGGCGCCTCATAAGGAGTTAGCTGAATGAAAAAACTGATCGCTGCTTTCGCTGCCGTAGCCGCTTTTTCGGCCCACGCCGAAACCCTGACTGTCGCCGCCACCCCGGTGCCGCACGCGGAAATCCTCGAATTCGTGAAGCCGGCCCTGGCCAAAGAAGGCGTGGATCTGAAGGTCAAGGTCTTCACCGACTACATTCAGCCGAACGTGCAGGTGGCTGAAAAGCGCCTGGACGCCAACTTCTTCCAGCACCAGCCGTACCTCGATGAGTTCAACAAGGCCAAGGGCACCAGCCTGGTGGCGGTGACCGGCGTGCATCTGGAGCCGCTGGGCGCCTACTCGAACAAGATCAAGGATCTGAAGGAACTGCCAAGCGGCGCCAACGTGGTGATCCCGAACGATGCCACCAACGGCGGCCGTGCACTGTTGCTGCTGGCCAAGGCCGGCCTGATCACCCTGAAGGATCCGACCAACATTCTGTCGACCCCGAAAGACATCGCGCAGAACCCGAAAGACCTGAAAATCCGTGAGCTGGAAGCCGCGACCATCCCGCGCGTGCTGACCCAGGTTGATCTGGCGCTGATCAACACCAACTACGCGCTGGAAGCCAAGCTCGATCCGTCCAAGGATGCGCTGGTGATCGAAGGCAACGACTCGCCGTACGTCAACATCCTGGTGTCCCGTGCGGACAACAAGGACAGCGCCGCGATGCAGAAACTGGCGGCTGCGCTGCACAGCCCGGAAGTGAAGCAATTCATTACCGAGAAGTACAAAGGCGCGGTATTGCCGGCGTTCTGATTTAGATCGCTGCAAAAAAAAAGGGGGCGCCATGAGCGCCCCCTTTTTTTGCCTGAAACACCGTCCTTGTGGGAGCGGGCTTGCTCGCGAATGCGGTGTGTCAGCCAACATTTCTTTATCTGACCCACTGCATTCGCGAGCAAGCCCGCTCCCACAATGGTTCAGTGGTGTTGCTACTTGCGGTTAAGCATCACCGGCAGCTGCGCCACCAGTTTGGCGTTGTTCAACGGCGCACGAATAAACCCGCGCTGCGTCCCATCCGGCCCGATCACCGCCAGATTGCCGCTATGGTCGACGGTGTAATTCGGTTTGCTGGTATCGGCCGGAATGAACGGAATACTCACCGCATTCGCGACCTTCTGCAGTTCTTCGATCGACTTCGGCGTCAGGCCCACGAACTGTGGATCGAAGTAGCCCAGGTACTGCTTCAACTGCTGCGGGTTATCGCGGTTCGGGTCGACGCTGACCAGCACGATCTGCAACTTATCCACCGCGTCTTTGGGCAATTCGCTCTTGATCTGGCGCAGTTGGGCGAGGGTGGTCGGGCAGATGTCCGGGCAGAAGGTGTAGCCGAAAAACAGCAGGCTCCACTTGCCTTTCAACTCGTCGATGGCGACCGGCTGGCCGTCCTGATTGGTCATGGTCACGCCCGGCAACGTGCGGCTCTGCGGCAGCAGGATGATACCGGCGTCGATCAGCGCGGTGGGGTCGCCCTGGCCCTTGCCACTCAGCACTTTGTTGACGGTCAGTCCCAGGATCAGCGCGATCACGGCGACGAGGATGAAGACGGTTTTCTGGGTTCGAGTCATAGGTTCAACAGTAAGTAGTGGTCTACGAGCAGGGCGATGAACAACAGGAACAAGTAATAAATAGAGTACTTGAAGGTGTTGATCGCCGCGTGCGGCCGAGTGCCACGGTACAGCACCACGGCCCATTGCAGAAACCTTGCGCCCAGCGCGAGGGCGCAGATGAGGTAGAGCACGCCGCTCATGTGGATCACGTACGGCAGCAGGCTCACCGCGAGCAGCGCGAAGGTGTACAGCAGAATATGCACCTTGGTGTAGTGCTCGCCGTGGGTTACCGGCAGCATCGGGATGTCGGCCTTGGCGTATTCCTCCTTGCGATGGATCGCCAGCGCCCAGAAGTGCGGCGGGGTCCAGGCGAAGATGATCAGCACCAGCAGCAACGGTTCGGCGCTGACATGGCCGGTGGCGGCGGTCCAGCCGAGCAGCGGAGGAGCGGCGCCGGCAAGACCGCCGATGACGATGTTCTGTGGCGTCGCGCGTTTGAGGAAACCGGTGTAGATCACCGCGTAGCCGAGTAACGAAGCGAGGGTCAGCCACGCGGTCAGCGCATTGGTGAAGGTCAGCAGCATCGCCTGCCCGAGCAGCGCCAGCACCAGCGCAAAGGTCAGCGCTGCTGCCGGTGAAACCCGGCCCTCGGCCAATGGCCGTTTGTGCGTGCGCGCCATCACCGCGTCGATACGCCGATCCACCACATGATTGACCGCCGCCGCGCCGCCGGCACACAACGCAATCCCCAGATTGCCAAACACCAGCACCGTCCACGGCACCCCGGCGCGGGTCGCGAGGAACATGCCGACCAGCGAGGTGATCAGCATCAGCACCACCACTTTCGGCTTGGTCAGCTCCAGATAGTCACGCCACAGTGCTTGCGCGGGGCGTTCGCCGATCAGAAGCGCCATGGCGTTTCTCCTTTTATCGTGATGGGCGCCGCCGAATGTTTACGCGGGCTCAGACGCCAGCGCGCCAACATCGGCTGTTTGACCCGGACCAGACTGGTGCGCGCGTGATAATTGACCAGCACCATGCTCAGCAGCAGCGCTGCGCCACCAGCGTTGTGCGCCACGGCCACTGGCAGCGGCAGATGGAACAACACGTTGCTGATGCCAAGAGTGATCTGTGCGCCGAGGGCAATGACGACTAGCCCGGCCAAACGCGTCATGCCGACGGCCCTGAGCTGCCAGGCCAGACCGAGCAGGACGATCGTCACCAGCAGCGCGCCGATGCGATGAGTCAGGTGAATCGCCGTGCGCGCGTCGCTGTCGAGTTGTCCGCCGAGGTAATTGGGGCCGATGTGCTGGGTCAGGTGAAAACCGTTGGCGAAATCCGCCGGTGGCAGCCATTGCCCGTGGCAGGTCGGGAAGTCGATGCAGGCCACCGCCGCGTAGTTGGAACTGACCCAGCCACCCAACGCGATTTGGCCGATCACCAGCAACAGCCCCGCCGTTGCCCAATACTGCAAGCGCTTGGGCACGGTCAGTGCCGGCAGCACGCCGGACAATCGCAACGTCAGCAAAAACAACAGACTCAAGGTCGCAAAACCGCCGAGCAAATGCCCGGTGACCACTTGCGGCCAGAGCTTGAGCGTCACCGTCCACATGCCGAACGCCGCTTGGGCGAACACCACCGCCAGCAGAAACAGCGGCAGTTTCAGCGGCTGGCCCGGATGACCACGATTGACCCAGGCACGCCCGGCCAAAATCGCAATCAGCAGGCCGAGGGTGCCGGCGAAGTAACGGTGGATCATCTCGTTCCAGCCCTTGTGCGCCACCACCGGCGAGTCGGGGTAATGCAGTTCGGCATGGGCCAGTTGGGCTTCGCTTTTCGGCACGCTGATAAAGCCGTAGCAGCCCGGCCAGTCCGGACAGCCGAGGCCGGCATGGGTCAGGCGGGTGTAGGCGCCGAGCAGCACGACGAGCAGTGCCAGCAGGGTGGCAAACAGCGCGAGGCGAAATCCAGGTTTGGCCATGACGATGCCCTTATCCGATGTTCGACAGTTTCAGCAGGTGGCGCAGGTCGTTGAGCAGATCCTTGCCCTTCACGCTCGGGTCGTAGCGCAGCACCAGGTTGCCGTGGGGGTCGATGATCCACAGGTGCGGCGTGGCCTTGTCGCCAGTGGCCTTGCTGAACGCAGCGCTGTCCAGTGGATAACGTTGCAGCTGCGGATATTCACGGGTCAGCTTGGCCTCGTAGTCGGCGCTCAACGGTTGCGCGGCGGCGAGGGCGTGGCTGGCGCGCCCGGCGTCGCGACCGAGGCCGATCTGGATCTGCCGGGCGAGGTACACCAGTTGCTGGCAGTCCACCGCGCAATCCTTCGGCGCGGTCACCAGCATCTGCCAGCGCTGTTCATCGGCTTGTACGCCGAGGTCGGCGCGGGTCTGGCCGTTGCCGATCAGTTCGCCGTGATAGCTGCGGCCTTCCGGCACCCAGAACTGCAATTTGTACATACCGGTGGCGAGGATCATCGGGCCGACCACGCCGAGCACAATCAGCAACAGCTGGATCCGCCCGCGACGGCGGGTGGCCGGGGTTTTCGCCTCAGACATGCTGGGTGGATTCATGGCCGTTCCCATGGTGTTTCTCCTTTGCGTTGTGCAATCCAAGGTAGAGGTAGAGACCGAGCAGGGCGGTGGCCATGGCGAACCACTGCACGGCGTATCCAAGGTGTTTTTCCGGGCCCATGGCGACGACCGGCCAGTCGGCCTCATAGCTGGCGGGGCCGGGTTCGGCACGAAGTTCGTAGGCGAAGCCGTCGCGTTCGAGGGTTTTCCACAGTTTGGCCGGCTCGACGGCGGTGATCGTTTGCGGCCAGGTGCTGCTGGCCGGGTCGGCGTGCAACTGAAAGGTCGCGCCGGGGGCGACGTAGACCCAGGCATCCAGGTTGACCGCGTCGGTGGGGGTTGCGAATTGCGGCGTCACCCGGCGATCCGGCCATGGCAGCCAGCCGCGATTGACCAGCAGCCACTGGCCGGTGGCCCGATCCTGAAACGGTTGCAGCAGCTCGATACCGACCTTGCCGTTGCGCTGGCGGTTGTCGAGCAGCAGGCTGTGGGCGCCATCGAACTGGCCGTACAGATGCACGCGGTGAAAGGCCGGGTCGGCGCTGTGCAGCAATTCGCTGCTGGCCATCGGATCAGCCGCGCGGCGCTCGGCATAAGTGGCGAGCAGGGCGGTTTTCTCCGCCCCCCGGCCCAGTTGCCAGAAACCCAGCGATACCAGCAGCGGCAACAGCAACGCCACCACCACGGTCGGTATCACGCCCGGCCGGAAGCGCTTCATGGCCGTGCCACAAAGTCAGTCGTCGCGATCGCTATACTCAACTGCATCGCCTGTCCCCCGGAGTCTTCCCATGCTCAAAGCAGCCATCGTCCTGCTGCTGATTGCCACGGTGATCAGCCTGTTCAGCGGCCTGTTTTTCCTGGTCAAGGACGACAGCAGCTCCAATCGCCTGGTGATCGCCTTGAGTGTTCGGGTGGCACTGGCCGCGGCCACCGTCGGCTTGATCGCCTGGGGCTTCTACAGCGGCCAACTGGTGTCGCACGCGCCTTGGTGATCAGTGCTCAGAGCACGTAAACGAAGACGAACAAACCGATCCACACCACATCGACGAAGTGCCAATACCAGCTCGCCGCCTCGAAACCGAACTGATGCTCGGCATCGAAATGCCCCTTCATGATGCGCATCAGCATCACGAACAGAATGATCGTGCCGATGGTCACGTGCGCGCCGTGGAAACCGGTGAGCATGAAGAACGTCGCACCATAGATGCCCGAACCCAGGGTCAGGCCCAGTTCGTGATAGGCGTGCATGTACTCCTCGGCCTGCAACGCGAGGAAGCCGCAGCCCAGCAGCACGGTGATCGCCAGCCAGATTTTCAGCGCACCGCGATGGCCTTTTTTCAAGGCGTGGTGGGCGATGGTGATGGTCACGCTGGAGCTGACCAGCAGGATCGTGTTGATCAGCGGCAGGCCCCACGGGCTGATGACTTCCTTGGGTGGCGGGAACAGTTTCGGATCCGGCGTGTGCAGCAGCGGCCAGGTGAACTGGAAGTTCGGCCAGAGCATGTGCGCGATGCCTTTCGGGCCTTCGCCGCCCAGCGCCGGGCCTGAGATGTGCCGCACGTAAAACAGCGCACCGAAGAAGGCGACGAAGAACATCACCTCGGAGAAGATGAACCAACTCATGCCCCAGCGGAACGAGCGGTCGAGCTGCGGGCTGTACAGCCCGGCACGACTTTCCTTGATCACCGCCCCGAACCAGCCGAACAGCATGTACGCCAGCAACAGCCCACCGACGAAAAAGATGTACGGGCCGTGGGATTCCGGGCGTGCTGCCTTCAGATCGTTGAACCAGGTCGCCAGGCCGTAGACGGTGATGACCATGCCGAAGGTGGCGATGATCGGCCATTTACTCTGGGCCGGGACGTAATAGTGCTCATGAGTTGCCATTTATTGTTCTCCTTATCGGGCACGCTTAACCGCCAGTGTTTGCAGCCACCGGAGGATGTCGGGCGGTGATATCGAACAGCGTGTAGGACAGCGTCAGGTGCTTCACGTCCTTGGGCATGTCGCGGTCAATGATGAAACGCATCGGCATCTCGATCTGCTGACCGGGCTGCAGCACCTGCTGGGTGAAGCAAAAGCATTCGGTCTTGTGGAAATACGCCGCCGCTTCGCTGGGTGCGATACTCGGCACGGCCTGGGCGCTCATCGGTTTGTCGGTGGGGTTGCGGGCGACGAAGATCATCTCGTTTACGCCGCCGGGATGGGTCACCAGTTCCTCACCCTTAGGGTAGAACTCCCACGGCATGTCGGCGTTGTTCATCGACAGAAACTGCACGCGCACCTGCCGCGAGTTATCCACCACCTGCTCACCCTCGTACTGCCCGGCGGTCTTGCCGTTGATGCCGAAGGCCTTGCACATCACGTCGTAGATCGGCACCAGGGCAAAACCGAAAACAAACATTGCCACCACCACACCGAGCAGGCGGGTGACGAGTTTTTTCAGCGAGATCGAGTCAGCCATGTTTGTCAGCCTCCACCGAGATCCCCTGTGGGAGCGGGCTTGCTCGCGAATGCAATTCATCATTCAACCCATGAGTGGAATGATCTGACGCATTCGGGAGCAAGCCCCCTCCCACAAAGGCAAGGCGTTTCATTTCACTTCCGGCGGCGTAGTGAAGGTGTGATACGGCGCCGGCGACGGCACGCTCCACTCCAGGCCTTCGGCGCCATCCCACGGTTTGGCCGGGGCTGGCGGGCCGCCACGAATGGTCTTGATCACGATGAACAGGAAGAAGATCTGCGTGGCACCGAACATGAACGCGCCAATCGACGAGACCATGTTGAAGTCGGCGAACTGCAGGTTGTAGTCCGGAATCCGTCGCGGCATCCCCGCCAATCCCACGAAGTGCATCGGGAAGAAGGTCAGGTTCATGCCGACGAACGACAGCCAGAAGTGCAGCTTGCCGAGGGTTTCGTCGTACATGTGCCCGGTCCACTTCGGCAGCCAGTAATAGGCCGAGGCGAAGATCCCGAAGATCGCCCCCGGCACCAGTACGTAGTGGAAATGCGCGACCACGAAGTAGGTGTCCTGGTACTGGAAGTCCGCCGGGGCGATGGCCAGCATCAATCCGGAGAAACCGCCGATCGAGAACAGGATCACGAACGCCACGGCAAACAGCATCGGCGTCTCGAAGGTCAGCGACCCCTGCCACATGGTGCTGGCCCAGTTGAACACCTTCACCCCGGTCGGCACCGCGATGAGCATGGTCGCGTACATGAAGAACAACTCGCCCACCAGTGGGATGCCGACCACGAACATGTGGTGCGCCCAGACGATGAACGACAGGAACGCGATGCTCGCCGTCGCATAGACCATCGAGGTGTAGCCGAACAGCGGCTTGCGCGAGAAGGTCGGGATGATCTGGCTGACGGCGCCGAACGCCGGCAGGATCATGATGTACACCTCGGGGTGGCCGAAGAACCAGAACACGTGCTGGAACAGCACCGGGTCACCGCCACCGGCGGCACTGAAGAAACTGGTGCCGAAGTGGATGTCCATCAGCATCATCGTCACGCACCCGGCCAGCACCGGCATCACTGCGATCAGCAGGAACGCGGTGATCAGCCAGGTCCAGACGAACAGCGGCATTTTCATCAGGGTCATGCCGGGGGCGCGCAGGTTGAGGATGGTGGCGATCACGTTGATCGCGCCCATGATCGAACTGATCCCCATCAAGTGGATGGCGAAGATGAAGTAGGTGACGCTTTCCGGCGCGTAGGTGGTGGACAGTGGCGCATAGAACGTCCAGCCGAAGTTCGGCCCGCCACCGGCGGTGAACAGGGTCGAGACCAGCAGCAGGAACGCCGCCGGCAGCAGCCAGAAGCTGAAGTTGTTCATCCGTGGCAGGGCCATGTCCGGCGCGCCGATCATCAACGGGATCATCCAGTTGGCGAGGCCGACGAACGCCGGCATCACCGCGCCGAAGACCATCACCAGGCCGTGCATGGTGGTCATCTGGTTGAAGAACGCCGGTTCGACGATCTGCAGCCCGGGCTGGAACAGCTCGGCGCGGATCACCATGGCGAACGTGCCGCCGAGCAGGAACATGCAGAACGCGAACCACAGGTACAGCGTGCCGATGTCCTTGTGGTTGGTGGTCAGCACCCAGCGCATCAGGCCTTTGGCGGGGCCGTGGGCGTGGTCGGCATGACCGTGGTCATCGATTACAGCGCTCATGGCCGGTCTCCTTTACGTGAGTGGACGAGGCTGGCCAGGGCGCGTTGCCCCGGCCGGTTCACGAAATACGCGATAGACCGGCTCATTTGCTTTCCGCCTGTTTGAGCTCAAGCACTTCTTTTGGCGTGACCATGTCGCCCTTGTTGTTGCCCCAGGCGTTACGTTCGTAGGTCACTACCGCTGCGATATCGACCTCCGACAACTGCTTGCCGAACGCTGCCATGGCGGTGCCGGGTTTGCCGAAGTACACGCGGTGCAGGTGGTCGGCTTTCGGCCCGGTGGCAATCGGTGAGCCCTTGAGCGCCGGGAACATCGGCGGCAGGCCCTGGCCTTCGGCCTGGTGACAGGCCACGCAAGTGGTGTGATAAATCTTGTCGCCGCGCTCTTTAAGCTCGTCCAGCGTCCATTCCTTGCTGGTCAGCTCCTTGAGCTGCGCGGCTTCGGCTTTGCGGTCGGCAAGCCACTTGTCGTAGTCGGCCTTCTCTTTGACGTCGACCACTATCGGCATGAAGCCATGGTCCTTGCCGCACAACTCGGCGCACTGGCCACGGTAGAGGCCGGGCTTGTCGATGCGGGTCCAGGCTTCGTTGACGAACCCGGGAATCGCATCGCGTTTGACCGCGAAGGCCGGCACCCACCACGAGTGGATAACGTCGGCGGAGGTCACGAGGAAGCGCACCTTGGCGCCGACCGGCAGCACCAGCGGCTTGTCGACTTCGAGCAGGTAGTGCTCGCCCTTGGCTTCCTTGTTGTGGATCTGTTCGGCAGGGGTGGCCAGGTTGCTGAAGAACTCGACATCCTGACCCAGGTATTTGTAGTGCCACTTCCACTGATAGCCGGTGATCTGGATATCGATATCCGGCTCACTGGTGTCGTACATGCGGATCAGGGTAGCGGTCGCCGGGACCGCCATCGCCACTAGGATCAGCAGCGGCACGACAGTCCAGAGAATCTCGACGGTGGTACTTTCGTGGAATTTTGCGGCGACCTGCCCGGTCGAGCGGCGATGCACGATCATCGACCAGAACATGGCGCCGAAGACGATGATCCCGATCACCACACAGATCCAGAAAATGGTCATGTGCAGGTCGAATACTGCGTGACTGATTTCAGTCGCTCCAGGCGCCATATTCACAGTCCAGGCCGCTTGAGCCGGGCTGAAAATCGACCACAACAGGAGGCCCATCCAGACGTGTGGATGTCGCATCATTGCGGGTTCCCCTTATCGTTCTTGTTATCCCGTAGGCGCAACGCCTTCGGCAAGGGAGCGGCTGCATCAGACTACGAACTTGAATCGCCGGGCCTTGCTGCGTGGGCAGTCGGGCGTCATCAGCTAACTCCATTCAATGGCGAGTATAGACAGCCACCGGGAATTGCAATGTCGACGCGTAAATGATCTGAAACAGCCGGGGCTTGCGCTCAAGGGTACGAATGGAGAAGGATGCAGACGAGTGGTGGCGAACCGATATAACGCTGCTGCATCAAGGATGAAATAATTATGACAAATGCGTCTTAGCATTTTTCGTAAGCCAGCTAAGTTATGTCTTCCCTATTTCATTGCCTTGTTCCCTGGAGTTTTCATGAACACCGCCGCATTGCGCGAGCAGATCCAAAAAGCCCGACAGACCGAAAACGAAACCGGACGGCTCAAGCGTCAGCTGGAAGCCAAGTTGCCTCATCTGCATTCGGCCATTCAGTTGCCGGACGCTAACCGCGAAGACGCGTTGACGAGTTTTGTCACCGCCTATATCGATGAAGTACCAGACATGCTGGACGCAGCCAATGAAGTTGCCAGGGAAGCGGGAATCGAGTCGCAGATCAAGCCGGTGCTGAAAATCGCCGAGCAGTACTTCCTCCAGCCGCCGGTCGGCCTGGACAGCCTGCTGGATGAAGCCTATCTGGCGCACCGCTTTGTTGAAGAGGTCAACGACCTGTACATCAAACACCTCGGCCAGCCATTGATCCCCTTGGACATGACGGTCGCCAACCTGATTGCTCACCAATTGCTCGGTGAGGAATTTGCCAATCAACTGGACGAAGTGGTGCATCACGCCATCGACAAGATGCTCGACGACGATAGTTTTGCGCTGGAATCGGTAGAGGCGTACCGCGACAAACTGAGCAGCCCGGATACCGGTGCTGCGTGGAAGCGCTGGCCATGCATGGGCCGTCGCCTGGGTGTGGGCCTGGAGCTGGACAAGCCTGCTGCCTGATTCAAAGCCCGGTACAAATCCCAATTGTGGGAGGGGGCTTGCTCCCGAAGACGGTGGATCAGTCACTATCAATGTCGACTGACCCACCGTCTTCGGGAGCAAGCCCCCTCCCACAGGGGTATTTCAAGATCAGGTTTTTAGCCGGCCGCGCCGATACCGGTAGTGGTTCGAATCCGTCCCTCAAGCCTGCGCTTCAACCCGCGCGACTCAATCAACAGCTTCGAGCCCTTCGCCGCATTCGCCCGGCCCCATTCCTCCAGCAACTCCAGACACGAATGGTCGATGTAGCTCAGGTTATTGAGCGGCACATGCACCGTCGTGCCTTGCGGAATACTGCCCAGCACTTGCGTCAACGCCGGCACTTTGAGGAATGTCGCCGCACCGATCAGACGCAACTCCATCTCGCCGTCCTGCGGCAGATCGATCAGGCTAATCTTCAATCGCGAAGCCTTGAACGCCAGTTTCAACATCGTCAGGCCGAAACCGATCAACACACCGGTCAGCAGGTCGGTGAAGATGATCGCCAGCGCCGTGGCGGCATAGGTGAACATCGGCATCCGCCCGTAACGGCCCAGACCACGAAAGGCCTTGAGGTCCACCAGTTTGAACCCGGTGTACACCAGCACCCCCGCCAGACTCGCCACCGGAATGCTTTGCAGCACGCTCGACAGCAACAGCACGAACGCCAGCAGCCACAGACCATGGAAGATCGTCGAGTATCGGGTGGTTGCACCGGCCTGGACGTTGGCCGAGCTGCGCACGATCACCCCGGTCATCGGCAGTGCCCCGAGCAGACCGCAGAGCATGTTGCCGACACCTTGCGCCGACAGTTCGCGGTCGAAGTCCGAGCGCACGCCGCTGTGCATGCGATCCACCGCTGCGGCGGACAGCAGCGTTTCGGCGCTGGCGATGAACGCCACGGCAAAAGCCGCAATCAGCAGGGTGGGATCAGCGAGGCTGAGCAAGTCCGCCGGTTTCAGCCAGTCGATGGCTTCGGCCAGATTCTCCGGCACCTCGACCCGTTTAACCTGCAACGCCAACAGCAGGCTGGCGCCCGTGGCCAGACCGACGCCGAGCAGCGCACCGGGAATGAAGCGCAGCGAATGCGGGCGAAATTTCTCCCACAGCCACATCACCGCAATGGTCGCCAGGCCGAGCAAGCCGGCCTGCCAGCCGAACGACGGCAAGGCTTGCGCCACCGCTCCGGGGAACGCCGTCAGGTTATCCAGCCCGGACGGTTGTGGCTTGGCATCGAGCATCACATGCACCTGCGACAGAACGATCAACACGCCGATCCCGGCGAGCATGCCGTAGACCACTGCTGGCGCTGTGACCCGAAACCAGCACCCGAGCTTCAGGCGCCCGGCCACCAGTTGCAGGAAACCGGCGAGCAACAGAATCGGCCCGAGCATCTCGATCCCGTGCTGGCGCACCAGCTCGAACACCAACACCGCCAGACCGGCCGCCGGCCCGCTGACCTGCAACGGCGAGCCCGCCAGCCAACCCACCACCAGACCGCCGATGATCCCGGTGATCAGACCTTTGGCCGGCGGCAACCCGGAAGCGATTGCAATGCCCATGCACAGCGGCAACGCGACCAGAAACACAACCACCGAAGCCAGCAGCTCCCGTGGCAACACCGCTTTCAATTGAGCAGCACGCATGATGACTCTCCCGAAGCTTTCTTCAGGCGTGGCGAAGCCGGGCCGCTGAACAGCGGCCGGCGTCATGCCACACAGATTTTTAGGAAGATTTAGAAGCGCGCTTTGGGCGTCGCCACCGGAATCGGATGGCTGCCGTCGAGCGGCAGGAAGCGTCCCTGATCCGCGTCGTAAGCTTTGATTTCGCTGGTTTCGATGTTGTAGACCCAGCCATGGATGAACAGTTGACCGTTCGCCATGCGTGAGGCTACCGAAGGATGGGTACGCAAGTGCTGCAGTTGGGCGATGACGTTCTCCTCGGTGAGGATCGGCATGCTTTCTTTTTCGTCGGTGCAGTTACAATTTTCGTGCACCATGGTTTTTGCCACTTCGGCGTGGCGCAACCAGGCTTTGACCGTCGGCATTTTTTCCAGGCTGTCCGGATTGAGCACTGCGCGCATGGCACCGCAATCGGAGTGGCCGCAGATGATGATGTGTTGCACGCCCAGCGCTAGTACCGCGTATTCGATGGCAGTGGAAACGCCACCGTTCATCTGGCCGTAAGGCGGCACGACGTTGCCGACGTTACGGGTCACGAACAGATCGCCTGGCGAACTCTGGGTGATCAGCTCGGGCACGATGCGCGAGTCGGCGCAGGTGATGAACATCGCCCGTGGCGATTGCGCCGTGGCGAGTTTCTTGAAGAGTTCTTCCTGCTGCGGGAAGACCTCATGATGAAAATGCAAAAAGCCGTCAACGATCGTTCGCAGCGCTGCATCGGCGGATTCCGCCCCAGGGACGGCTTGCGCCGACGCAGCCAACGGCTGTTTATCCTTGTCACTCATGATTCATCCTCTTTGGCGGATTCGGGGAGTCGTTCCCGTGTATTCCGGTATGAAGCCAGTGGCTGTTTAAAACATCCGGGCCATCCCGACCCGTCAGTCACTCGATGAACAAGGTAGCTGCCGAAACTTAACTCAAACTGAATCAAGCGCTCTAGAACGTGTGTTCCAGGTCACAAAAAACGTGACTGGCGTGTTTCGACGCAAGGATTCCAACCCTCAACCCTCAACCCTCAACCCTCAACCATAAGCCAATTGTCGCTAAATCAACGACATGTGGCGACCCGGCGGACAGAAGGCTGCGCGATCAAGCTGAAGAATTTTTTATCTATGTCATTTGATAATGAGGAGGAAGTTAGTATTAGTTGGCTTGAGTCTCATGTTAGTTGTTCTGTTTGTAGTCGACTTTATTATTTTGAAATGACTAAGTTGTTGTGGCTCAATCGTTTTATTCCTATAGTTTTTTTGGCGGGCATAATTGGTGTGTCCGTCTAATTAATTATTCAAGGATTGAAAAGATGACAACTAAAACTACTTTTGTTACTACCATGAATGCACTGCGCGAATTTCATAAGGCAAGTTGCGATCATACGCCTGGGGCGCGCCGCCAAGTTCTGGCCAAACCGGTTTATCCAACCGTTTCTGCGCTCACTTCGCTGACCCCGGAAGAAGCCGCGGCAGTTGAAGGCTTGAAAGAAGATTCGCAAAGAAACGGTGCCGTTAACACCAATGAAATTCAGAATCAGATCACCGCGGACACCGAGCGGTTCAAGGAAAGCGGTGGTGGTGACGCTGCCAGCGAGGAGTTCAGGAAGCGTATGGAGGAGAAGCGCGCAGCGCAGAAAGAATCTTCCAACAAGATGATCGATGATATGTTCGATAAGGCAATTGGCATTGGTGAAAAGTATCCAGCGACTCAGGGGGCAATCCTTTCTGTGTCGGACCAGATCATGGCGTTTTTCAGCAAGTTATACAACGAGATCTATTTCTGGGTCAGCAATATTGTTGAACAGTTTGTCGAATGGGTGAAAAACGCTTGGGAAAACATCAAGAATACCGCCCGCCGCATCGTCGACTGGATCAGTAACTGGTTCAAGTAACAGCTTCTCCGAAGCCAGTAGTTCTAAATAATCGCTTGATGGAGCCAGACTCCATCAAGCGATTTTTTATTGTTTTGCGCTCTGCCTACAGCAGAGCCATTTGTGCCCCTGGCGGACAGAAGGCCGTGCAGTCGAGGTTATAGCCCTCACGATGGTTTAAACCGAGACGTTTAATGGCTTTGGCGAAACGTTGCGCCAGCAGGTCGGCGAACGGTCCCTCGCCGCGCATTCTCGCGCCGAAACGGCTGTCGTAGAGTTCGCCGCCTCGGCTCTGGCGGATCAGGCTCAGGACATGGGCCGCACGCTGCGGATAGTGCGCCTGCAGCCATTCCTCGAACAGCGGCGCCACTTCCAGCGGCAGGCGCAGCATCATGTAGGCGGCACTTTGCGCACCAACCGCATGGGCTTCGGTCAGCAGGCTCTCTATTTCGCTGTCGTTGATCATCGGAATCATCGGCGAACACAGCACCCCCACCGGAATGCCTGCTTCGCGCATCACCCGGATCGCCCGCAGCCGTGCTTTCGGTGCAGCGGCACGGGGTTCGAGGATGCGTTTGAGTTCATCGTCCAGCGTGGTCAGGCTGATCATCACCGCCACCAGCCGTTGCTGCGCCAGCTCGGTGAGCAGGTCGAGGTCGCGCAAAATCAGCGAACCTTTGGTGACAATGGTTACCGGGTGCCGGTAGCGCAGCAGCACTTCAAGAGTCTGCCGGGTGATCTTGTGCTCGCGCTCGATGGGCTGATACGGATCGGTGTTGGAGCCAAGATTGATCGGCGCGCATTGGTAACCGCGTTTGCTCAACTGTTCCTCAAGCACCTGGGCGGCGTTGGTCTTGGCGATCAGCCGAGTTTCGAAATCCAGCCCCGGCGACATGTCCCAATAGGCGTGGCTGGGTCGCGCGTAGCAATAGATGCAGCCGTGCTCGCAGCCGCGATAGGGATTGATCGAGCGGTCGAAGGGCAGGTCCGGCGAGGTGTTGCGGGTAATGATGGTTTTCGCGGTTTCGATCATCACCTCGGTGTTCTGCGTTTCGGGCACTTCCTGATACCAGCCGTCGTCCTCGGCCACCGAACGGTTCGGCGCAAAGCGGTTGTGCGGGTTGGTCGCGGTGCCGCGGCCGCGCGGTGGCAATGGAGTAGACATGAAAACGCCCCGATACTGTGTGCATATACAGTATCGGGGCGTTGCTCATCTGGCTAGTGCCGTCGGGCGACTGGTCAGTTGTGTTGCGTGACCTGACCGAGGTCATCGCCGGAGGTGTGCTTCATATCCTCCTTACGCAACTCGGCGACGTCAGCGGCTTTCACCGGCGCCCCTTTGTTGCCCCAACTGCCACGGATGAAACTCACCACATCCGCCACTTCCTGATCCGACAACCGCCAGGCGAAACCCGGCATGGTGAAGGTCGAGGGTGCCGTGTGCGTCGCCGGCAAGGTACCGCCCTTGAGCACGATGTGGATCAGCGATGTCGGATCCTCCGATTGCAGCACCGGATTGCCCGCCAGCGCTGGGAATACCCGGGTGTAGCCGTGGCCGTCGGTACGGTGGCAGGCCGCGCAGTTGTCGATGTACACCGCTGCGCCACGCTGGCTGTCGTCGCCGTTCCACAGGGCTTTGGCCGCTTTCTCATCGTACTGGTGCGGCTGATCGGCAGGATCATTGGCCGGCAGCGACTTGAGGTAGCGGGCGATCGCGGTCAGGTCGGCGTCGGTCATGTATTGCATGCTGTGGGTGACCACATCGCTCATGCCGCCGAACACTGCACTGCGGTCGCTGCGACCGGTCTTGAGGAATTGCACCAGCTGCTCTTCGCTCCAGCTGCCCAGGCCATCCTTGTGATCACCGCGCAGACTTTTCGCGATCCAGCCTTCCAGCGGCGCACTGCCGGCGAGGAAGTTCTTGCCGTCCGCCGCGCTCAGGGATTTTTCCTGCATGGTCAGGGCCCGTGGCGTATGGCAGGCGCCGCAATGGCCGAGGCCTTCGACCAGGTAGGCGCCGCGATCGATCACCGGATCATCCGAGGTTGCCTTGTAGTCCTCGACCTTCGGCGCAAACAGCCAGCGCCAGCCCATCAACGGCCAGCGCATGCTCAGCGGCCATGGAATGTCGCTGGCCTTGTTCTCCTGCGCCACTGGTTCGACGCCGTGCATGAAGTAGGCGTACAGCGCCTGCATGTCGGTTTCGCTGACACGGGCGTAGGACGGATACGGCATCGCCGGGTACAAGGTACTGCCGTTTTTCGCCACGCCATGGCGCACGGCTTTGTCGAAGTCCTCAAAGCTGTAATCGCCGACACCGGTTTTGTCCGGGGTGATGTTGGTCGAGTAGATCGTGCCGATCGGCGTTTCCATCGGCAGGCCGCCGGCGAACGGCTTGCCGCCCTTGGCGGTGTGGCAGGCCACGCAGTCACCGGCGCGGGCGAGGTATTCGCCTTGTTTGATCAACGCCTGATCAACGTCGGCGGCGTGTACAGCCGTGCTGCCGAGCAGGGCCAGGGTGGCGATAACGAGATTTTTCATGGTCATCGCTCCTTATGCCTGAACCAGCGGGCCGGGGTTTTTCAGGTACTGCTCGCGGATCGCCTTGGCCGACCAGTAGGTCAACGCCGCCACCAGCCCGGTCGGGTTGTAACCCAAGCCTTGCGGGAACGCCGACGCACCTGGCACGAACACGTTGTGCACGTCCCAGCTCTGCAGGTAACGGTTCAGGGCACTCTTCTTCGGATCGGTGCCCATGATTGCGCCACCGTTGAGGTGGGTGGTCTGGTAGGCCGCAGTGTTGAAATGATCACCGACCTGCTTGCCGATCACCGCGATGGCTTTCGGGCCCATGGCTTGAGCGACCTTGCCCATTTTCTCGACCATGAAGCGGTTCATTTTGATGTCGTTTTCCTGCCAGTCGAAGGTCATGCGCAGCAGCGGCAAGCCGTAGGCATCGCGGTACACCGGATCCAGATCGAGGTAGTTGCCTCTGTAGGACTGATGCGCGCCGTGGGCGTCCATCGACACCTGGTGGGTGTAGTAATCGGCGGTCGCGCGTTTCCACTGGCTGCCCCAGGCCGGGGTGCCGGGCGGGTTCGAGGTGCCGGCAATCGGGCGGCTGCCCGCCTGGTTGACCCACATTGGCGAGCCGCCGACGAAGCCGTGTGGGCCGTGATCGAAGTTGTCGGCGTTGAAGTCATCCAGCGCCACACCGTTGCCGCCGGCACCGATGAAGTTGTTGGTGTGGGTGTCCTTGTCGAAGAACGCCTTGATGGTCGCCATGTTCTGGTAGGCGAAGTTACGCCCGACCACGCCTTCGCCGCTGATCGGGTCGTACGGTTTGCCGATGCCCGAGAGCAGCATCAGGCGCACGTTGTGCAGCTGGAAGGCGCCGAGGATCACTAGGTCCGCCGGCTGCTCGATCTCGCGGCCCTGGCCGTCGATGTACGTCACGCCGGTGGCCTTGGACTTGGTGCTGTCGAGGTTGACCCGCAGCACATGCGAGTTGGGCCGCAGCTCGAAATTCGGCAGTGGCTTGAGCGCCGGCAGAATGTTCACGTTCGGCGAGGCCTTGGAGTACATGTAGCAAACGTAACCGCTGCAGAACCCGCAGAAGTTGCACGGGCCCATCTGTGCGCCGTAGGGATTGGTGTACGGGCCTGAGGTATTCGCGGAGGGCAGGTTGTAGGGTTTGTAACCGACCTCTGTCGCCGCTTTGCCAAACAGTTGTGCGGAAACGGTGTTCTTCTGCGCTTCCAGCGGGAACGGATTGGAGCGATCCGGTGCGTAAGGGTTACCGCCCTTGCCCTGACCGACCAGTTGGCCCTTCACGGTCCAGGCCTGGCCGGAGGTGCCGAAGACTTTTTCGGCGAAATCGAAGAACGGCTCCAGCTCTTCATAGCTGACGCCGAAGTCCTGGATGGTCATGTCCTTGGGGATGAAGCTTTTGCCGTAGCGCTCTTCGTAGTGGCTGCGCATACGCAGTTCGATCGGATCGACGCGAAAATGCACGCCCGACCAGTGCAAACCGGCGCCGCCGACGCCATTGCCCGGCAGAAACGCACCCAACTGGCGATTCGGCAGGGCGATGTCGTTGACGCTGTGGCGGATGGTGACGGTTTCTTTCGAGATGTCCTGAAAGAGTTTTTTCCGCACGCTGTAGGTGAGTTCGTCGATCACCTGTGGATAGTTGCCGTCGGGGTAGGTGTCCTGCATCGGCCCGCGCTCCAGCGCCAGCACGTTGAGCCCGGCCTCGGTCAGCTCCTTGGCCATGATCGCGCCAGTCCAGCCGAAACCGACGATCACTGCGTCGACCTTCTTCATTACGGTTGCCATGCTCAAGCCCTCTCGCCGCGAATCGAAACTGCCGGGAAGGGGTATTGCTCATTGCGTTCCACCCAATCCATGAAATCGGCGCGGGCGCCGGGGAAGCCGATCATGGTCCAGCCGACCATGCCTTTATTGCCGCCGTGGATCGGGTCGCAGAAGAACCCTTCCTTGGTGTTTTGCAGCAGCAGGCTGAAGAAAATCTTCGCTGGAACCGCATCGAACTGTGGTTTGCCGGCTTCGAGCTGCGTGAGCAAATCTTCTCGGGTAGCGCTGTCTTGCTCGGCAAATGTTTTACCGTTGAGGGATTTTGCCCACTGATCCGTGGCAGCGATGCCCAGGCGATAGATCTCTTTTGGCACCAGTTTGCTCTGCCAGCCCATCTCCGGCGCGGCGTCGGCGTTGAACGGGCCTTGCATGTACCACAGGGCACCGGCGGCATACGGGGTGTTCATCTGGCGGTCGATGTATTCCGGCACGCCGGCTTCCAGAGCCCCCGGGCCTTGCTCGTCATTGGGTATGAGGTGTGCCACGGCGGCGTTGATGAAGGCCCATTCCTCGGCGGTGAAATAGCTCGGCTGATAAGCGCTAGCGTCAGCTTTGGCCGGTGTTGCTGCGGGCGTCGACGGGGCCGCTTCAGGCGCCGCTTGCAACACGCTGCTGCCCAGACCGCTACCGGCGAGGGTGACCACGGGAATCAGGGTCAGGGATTTGCGCAAGAACTCACGCCGCGGGTTGTCTCGATCTGCGTCAGACATGGGGGTGCACCTCATCAGGCATTGATGGTTGTCCGCCGTTTCTGCGAACGGCGTGAGCATTTTTCGTCGCGGCGTGGCCCGGTGGTTGACCGGGAAAAGGGGGACGCCTGCAACATCGTGTGACAAATGGTAGCAGGCTATGCATCGGGTTGAACCGATTCAGCGGAAAAAGCTGCGGTTTTTTACCTGAGTGCTCAATGAAATCGCACGGATTCACGATTCTTTGACAAGTGCCTCACAGGGCTTTGACCGTCAGACGTGGAAGCTGCGAGGCCTTTCATTGATGAATTCCGATACGGTCAGCCCAGCATGTCTCGAGTGCGCCTTTTCCCTGCTTTGTGTTTGTCGCTTGTTGCCCTGTTGCACTTGATGCCGGCCCAGGCTGACGCCGCTGCAACATCGCGTCCCCCTGAATGGGCGCAACCGGTTGAAGTGCAGTACAACCTGTTCCAGATGTCGCCAACCCTCTACCGCAGCGCCTTGCCGGATGGCGGCGCAGTGCCGTTGCTGAAGAACCTGAAAGTGGCGACGGTGATCAACTTCCTGCCGGAAGCTGACAGCAGCTGGCTGTCGGAGCCGGGCATCAATCAAGTGCAACTGCCTTATCGCACCAACCACGTCGATGACGCCGATGTGCTCAAGACGCTGCGCGCGATTCAGGCTGCCGAAGCCAACGGCCCGGTGCTGATGCACTGCAAACACGGTTCCGACCGCACCGGCCTGATGGCGGCGATGTACCGGATCGTGGTGCAGGGCTGGAGCAAGGAAGACGCGCTGAATGAAATGACGCAGGGCGGTTTTGGTGAAAGCGGCCATTTCAAGGATGGCGTGCGCTACGTGATGCAGGCCGATGTCGACAAGCTGCGCACCGCGCTGGCCAACGGCGACTGCAGCACCAGTGCCTTTGCCACTTGCTCGATGAAGAGCTGGTTCCAGTCAGTCAACCTCAAGTAAGCCGCACCCTCCACGGCATTGCACCGTGGAGGGTCATTCGCCGGCTCAGTCTTCGGACTTTTTCTTCAGCTTCGGATTCGGAAAGAACTGCACGGCCTGGACAGTCTTGTCCGGCGCCGGCTTGAGCGCGCTGGTATTGACCCGCGTGCCCAGTTCCTTGGGAACCGACAGCCCTTGCTCGTTCAGCGTATCCGAGTAACCGCAGGCCACGCACTCACGGTGCGGCACGCTGTCCTCGTTCCACATCATCAGTTTGTCCGGCTCGCTGCACGCCGGGCAGACAGCCCCGGCGATAAAGCGCTTCTTGGTAATCACAGGTGCCTCACTCATGCTGCTGCGTCCTCACTCAGGCCGCTATGGCGCAAGAGTGCGTCAATCGATGGCTCACGGCCACGGAAGTCGACGAACAGCACCATCGGTGCCTGTGAGCCACCGCGCGCCAGAATCGCTTCGCGGAAGGCGCGACCGGTTTCGGCGTTGAGCACGCCGTCTTCTTCGAACCTGGAGAAGGCATCGGCTGACAGCACTTCCGCCCACTTGTAGCTGTAGTAACCCGCGGCGTAACCGCCGGCGAAGATGTGCGCGAAGCTGTTGGGGAAGCGGTTGTACGCCGGTGGACGCATCACCGACACCTCGTCGCGCACGCCTTCCAGCACTTGCGCCACGCTGCGGCCGTCACCGTGAGTGGCGTGCAGTTCGAAGTCGAACAGCGAGAATTCCAGCTGACGGACCATCATCAGCCCGGACTGGAAGTTTTTCGCCGCGAGCATTTTTTCCAGCAGGTCTTGCGGCAGCGGCTCGCCGGTTTCGTAATGACCGGAGATCAGCGCCAGGCCTTCCGGCTCCCAGCACCAGTTTTCCATGAACTGGCTCGGCAGCTCGACCGCATCCCACGCCACGCCGTTGATCCCGGAAACACCGGCGTGATCAACGCGGGTCAGCAGGTGATGCAGGCCGTGACCGAATTCGTGGAACAGGGTGGTCACTTCATCATGGGTCAGCAGCGCAGGCTTGCCGCTGTCGGCCGGGGTGAAATTGCACACCAGGTTGGCCACCGGGCTTTGCAGCACGCCGTCAGCGGTACGGCGGCGGTCGCGGGCGCCGTCCATCCACGCACCGCCGCGCTTGTTGGCGCGGGCGTAGAGGTCGAAGAAGAAGCGGCCGACGTGCTGGCCGTTTTCCTTGATTTCGAACAGGCGCACGTCCGGGTGCCAGGTGTCGAAGCCTTTCAGTTCGGCGATTTCGATGCCGTACAGGCGCTGGACGATAGCGAACAGACCGCCGAGGACTTTATCGATCGGGAAGTACGCACGCAGGGTTTCCTGAGCGACGCTGTAGCGTTGCTCGCGGAGTTTTTCCCCGTAGAAACCGCTGTCCCAGCTTTGCAGATCGGCGCAGCCCTGTTCGGCGGCGTAGGCGCGCAGCTGCTGCAGATCCTGCGCAGCGAACGGCTTGCTGCGTTTGGCCAGGTCGCGCAGGAAGCTCAGCACCTGATCGCTGGACTCGGCCATTTTCGTGGCCAGGCTCAGCTCGGAGAAACTGGCGAAGCCCAAGAGTTTTGCCAGTTCCTGACGCAGGTCGAGGATCTCTTCCATGACCGGGCCGTTGTCGTTCTGCCCGGCGTTCGGGCCTTGGTCCGACGCACGGGTGCAGTAGGCGGCATAGACTTCTTCACGCAGCGCGCGATCCTGGGCGTAGGTCATCACCGCGTAGTAGCTCGGGAATTCCAGGGTGATCAGCCAGCCATCGAGACCTTTGGCCTGCGCGGCGGCAGCCATTTGCGCCTTGGCCGAATCAGTCAGGCCGGCGAGGGCAGCCTCCTCAGTGACGTGCTTGGTCCAGGCTTGTGTGGCGTCGAGCAGTTGGTTGGAGAAGCGGCTGCCCAGCTCGGACAGTTTGCTCTGCACTTCGGCGTAGCGCTTCTGTTCGGCTTCCGGCAGGTCGATACCCGACAGACGGAAATCGCGCAGGGCGTGTTCCAGAATGGTTTTTTGCGCCACGTCGAAACCGGCGGCTTCCGGGCTGTTGGCCAGCGCTTCATAGGCCTGGAACAGTTCGCGGTTCTGGCCCATCTCGGTGGAGTAGGCGCTCAGGGCCGGCAGGCACGACTCGTAGGCTTCGCGCAGTTCGGCGCTGTTGCACACGGCATTGAGGTGGCTGACCGGGCTCCAGGCAGCGCCGAGGCGATCGTTGAGTTCGTCCATCGCCAGTACCAGGCCGGCCCAGGTCGGATTCTGGCCTTGGGTCTTGAGGATTTCGGCGATGGCGGCGCGGTTGTCGGCCAGGATGGTTTCGATGGCTGGCAGCACGTGTTCGGCACGGATCGTGGAGAACGGTGGCAGGTCGTAGGACTGCAGAAGAGGGTTGTTCACGCTCACGGTTGGCACCTTGGCTGGAAGAAACATGCGCCCATCTTAATTACAATCGACACTCACCGCAGCTATCGGCGACAGAGAGAGAACTTATCGTGCCCGTTCGCAAGTACCAGAATCACACCCCGCAACTCGGCAAGGGCGCGTTTGTCGACGCCTCCGCGGTGGTGATCGGCGACGTCGAAATCGGCGAAGACAGCTCCGTGTGGCCGCTGACCGTGATCCGTGGCGACATGCACCGCATCCGTATCGGCGCGCGCACCAGCGTGCAGGACGGCTGCGTGCTGCACATCACCCACGCCGGCCCGTTCAACCCGGATGGTTTCCCACTGCTGATCGGCGATGACGTGACCATCGCCCACAAGGTCATGCTGCATGGCTGCAGCGTTGGCAGCCGTGTGCTGATCGGTATGGGCAGCATCGTCATGGACGGCGCGGTGGTCGAGGACGATGTGATCATCGGCGCCGGCAGCCTGGTGCCGCCGGGCAAGCGCTTGGAAAGTGGCTTCCTCTACGTGGGGAGCCCGGTGAAGCAGATCCGCCCGCTGACCGACAAGGAACAAGCCTTCTTCACCTACAGCGCGGCGAACTACGTGAAGCTCAAGGACCTGCATCTGGCCGAAGGCTACGACCAGCTCTGAAACGACTTACACCTGCTCAGGATTTCTCATGCATTACCAGACCATACTGTTCGACCTCGATGGCACCCTGACCGACCCGCGTGAGGGCATCACCCGTTCCCTCCAGTTCGCTTTGAGCAAACTCGGCATCGACGAGCCGGACCTGAGCAAACTCGAACACTTCATCGGCCCGCCGCTGTTGCAGGCGTTCATGCAGTTTTATGGCTTCGACGAGGCCAAGGCCTGGGAGGCGGTAAATTTCTATCGCGAGCGCTTCAAGGTCACCGGCCTGTACGAGAACCGTGTGTTCGACGGCGTCACGCCGTTGCTGGAAACCCTGAGCGGGCAAGGGCGACAGCTGTATATCGCGACCTCCAAACCTTGGGAGTTCGCCCGGGAAATCGCCCGGCACTTCGACTTCGCCAAACACTTCAAGGTGATCTACGGCAGTGAGCTGGATGGCACGCGGACCAACAAGGTCGAGCTGATTGCGCACCTGATCGCCGAAGAAGGGCTGGATCCGGCCAATACGCTGATGATCGGCGACCGCAAGCATGATCTGATCGGCGCGCGCAGCAACGGCGTGGACGCGGCGGCAGTGGGCTATGGGTTTGGCAGTTTTGAAGAGTTGAGTGCCGAAGCGCCGGCTTATCACTTTGAGACTTTGGCTGAGTTGCATCAGGCGTTTTTGCGGCGCTGATGAGTCAGTCTTCGCGAGCAAGCCCGCTCCCACAGGAGGCATGCATGTCACCTGTGGGAGCGGGCTTGCTCGCGAAGAGGCCAGTACAGACCGCGAAAAATCAGGCTTCTGCCAATGCTTTGAGTGCTGCCTTACGCTCGATAACCGGCAAATCTCCCAGCTTCTCAACCTCGGCATAAAACCGCAGCCAATCCCCCCCAACCTGCCTGAACAACGCTGCAAACGCCGGCACCCACTGGTCATACAGCCCGAACGGCAGCAAACGCGCATTGTTCAGCGGCATGTTCACCCAGGCGTCGTAACGCTTGTCCCCGGCCCACTGGCGGTCGCGCATCAATCGATATTCGCGGCGAAACTGCTCGAACGTCGCCGCTTTGCGTTCGCGCATCTGCTCGGCTGGCAGCGGCTGAGCGTAGAGCTTTTCCAGGCGTGAGCGCGTTTCCAGCACCAGTTCGATGAACTGATCGCGCTGCTTGAGCCTGGCATCGGTGTCCGGCGGCAGGCCACGAAACGCCCGCCACTGGCGGGTGCCTTCCTGCTCGACAAACGTGGCAAACGACTCATTGAACTCGGTGTCGTCTTTCACATAGAAACGCTGATGCGCCAGTTCATGAAAGATCAGTGTGGCCAGACGCTCATCGCCCCAGCCCATCATCGAATTGAGGATCGGGTCATTGAACCAGCCGAGGGTCGAATAAGCCTCGACGCCGCCAATCGCCACGTCCATGCCTTGCAGGCGCTGGATCGCCGCTTCGCCGCGCGCGGCGCTCTGGCTGTAGTAGCCGCGATAGGCCACGCAACCGGCGATCGGGAAGCAATGGTTCTGCGGGGTCAGGGAAAACTCCGGGGTGGCGAACACGTTCCACACCACATACGGCCGGCCAATGTCGGCGTACAGCCGATAGCTCTGGTTGTCCGGCAGGTGCAGCTGTTCGCTGGCGAAGTCCCGTGCCTTTTGCGACTGGGTCAGGTGCGTGCGCAGGGTTGCATCGCGGCTTGGGTCGGCAATCACCTTGGCCACCGGCTCACGCGCGCGCAACAACTGCAACTGACCGCTGGCCAACTGGCTGTAATAGCTGACGCTGGAACAACCGTTGAGCAACAAAAACATCACCCCCGGAAACAAAATCCGAAAAACGCGATCAAGTAACCCATGGCTTGGAAGCGGCCTGCTCAAAATAAAAATCCTTTGGAAAGTCTGCCCGCAAGACTATCCCGCCATTTGGAGCTTCGCTATGCGCATGTTGTTGCTGACAGGAGGCCTGCTGACGCTGGCCGGTTGTGCCGGATTCGGAATGCCCGATCCTGACCCCTCGCAAGCCTGGATTGATCTCGATGCCCGGCAACAGGACACGGCGTTGCAAGCGCTGAAAGTCGATGACAAGGCAACTGTCGACAAACGTTATTTCGAAGTGCAGCCCGGCAGCCATGAGTTGAAGGTGCGTTATCAGTTTCCGGTCGAAGCCACCAACATCGGCCCCGACGCCGAACCGCTGTGGCGCGATTGTCAGTTGAAGCTGACATTCAAGGACTTCAACGCCGGTCAGCGCTATCAGTTGCAGGCCGGCAGCATCGGTTTTCGGCCATGGGCCAGGCTTTATGATGAACAGCGCAAAGTCGTAGGGCAGGGCACACCCGCAGGCTGCCAGAAAACCTGATCGGGATTATGCTGGATGTCCAAATCACGGGACATTGATCATGCACAGGTTGACGTTGTTGCTCGCTGCAAGTCTGCTTGCTGGCTGCCAGAGCCCGATGCCGGCAGCCGATCCCGGCAAGGCCTGGGTCGACTTTTCGATGCCGACACCCGGCGGTAAGGTGCTGATGGCTGAACGGCTGGACAACGTGCGCCTGCGGGACGGGCGCTTTTTCCAGGTCGCGCCGGGCAGTCATGAGCTGACGGTGCGCTTCGATTTCGAGATCTTCGGTGGCAGCCAGGGCTTGGACACCGACCCGCAGGAACGCCTGTGTTACATGACCGTGCGCTACGATCATTTCGAAGCCGGGCAACGTTACCGACTTGAAGCCCGGTCGCTGGCGTTCACGCCGAGTGCTCGGTTGATCAATCGCCAAGGGCAGATAGTTGCCGAAGAGCGCCAGATCAACTGCGTGCCTTGAGCGGACTGTCAGATGTCGTTCTTCTGGTAGACGATCGCTTTTGTGCCGTTTTCGCAGGTGCCGACAACCATCGCCACGTCGTGCTTGTCGGCCTCTTCCTTGCTGACAATTTCCAGTGTGTAGGACGGCACTGCATTCGCCTGGATCTTTACTTCGATCTCTTTCTTCAATTCTTCGCAGTCTTTCGGTGCGGCGAGTACCGTTGTGGCCAGTGCACTGCAAAGAATCGCCAAGCCAATACGTTTCATAGATGAAGCTCCCTGATGCAGCGCGCACGGGCGTGCGCTGAAGCTGCTGTCACTTATTCGACCATATTTTTGCGGGGCGGGTTCTGACTTCGCTCACATCTTCAGGAATTGTGGTGATTGTTGGATTGCCATCGCGAGCAGGCTCACTCCTACAGGGGATCCCGATTGTTCACACTTGATGTGTCCACTGGAGATCGAATGTAGGAGTGAGCCTGCTCGCGATGGCGCCAGTGCAGTTAATGCCTGATCAGCTGACCAGCGAAGCCTCAAGAGTAATCTTCGCATTCAGTACCTTGGACACCGGGCACCCTTCCTTGGCCTTGTTGCTCAGTTCCTCGAACTGCGCCTGAGTAGCGCCCGGGATCTTCGCCTTGAGGATCAGCTTGATCGCGGTGATGGCAAAGCCACCCTCGACCTGATCCAAGGTGACTTCAGCCTGGGTGTCGATGCTCTCGGCCTTCAGGCCTGCATCACCGAGAATCATCGAAAACGCCATGGAAAAACAGCCGGCGTGTGCGGCGCCGATCAGTTCTTCCGGGTTGGTGCCCTTGCCGCCCTCGAAGCGGGCCTTGAAGCCGTAGGGGGCTTCTCTGAGCACGCCAGTCTCGGTAGAGATCGAGCCGATGCCGGTTTTCAGATCGCCTGCCCAATGTGCGGATGCTTTCTTCACGATAGCCATGTCTGCCTCCTCAAGATCTGGCGCGGAACGCCGCGCCGTCGTGGTTTTTACTTGCAAGGCTTCTGAGGATAGACGTCGGGACAAAGTTCAGCCCGGCTGAATCGTTGACTTTTTTAGTAGGAAATTTCATCGCGGCTATTGAAACTCGGGTATATGCCCTCATTGCATAAAACACGCTTATGGATTGGGCAGGTTTTCGTTCGCAAGAAAAACCTGCCTCCTCATTCGGAGACGCAGGTTTATGAAGCAACTGTCCGACGTAAAGTTTTCCACCCTCGACCTGGTGCCCGTGCGCGAGAACGGCAGCCCGGCGCAATCGCTGCGCAACTCGCTGGATCTGGCACAGCATGTCGAGAAGCTTGGCTACACCCGTTTCTGGGTCGCCGAACACCACAACATGGACGGTATCGCCAGCTCCGCCACGTCGGTGCTGCTGGGGTATCTGGCCGGTGGCACCTCGACGATTCGCGTCGGCTCCGGCGGGGTGATGCTGCCCAATCATGCGCCGCTGGTGATCGCCGAGCAGTTCGGTACTCTCGAAAGCCTCTATCCGGGACGCATCGATCTGGGTCTGGGCCGTGCGCCCGGCTCCGACCAGATGACCGCCCGCGCCCTGCGCCGCGAACGCTCCGGCAGTGCCGATGATTTCCCGGAAGATGTCGCCGAGCTGGCGCGCTTCCTCGGCCCGCGCACCCCGGATCAGCGGGTGATCGCCATGCCCGGCACCGGCACCAATGTGCCGATCTGGTTGCTCGGTTCCAGCCTGTTCAGTGCGCAACTGGCCGGTGAGCGCGGGTTGCCCTACGCCTTCGCCTCGCACTTCGCTCCGCGCTTCATGCATGAGGCGATTCGCGTCTATCGCAACCACTTCAAGCCGTCGGCAGTGCTCGACAAACCGTACGTGATGCTTGGGGTGCCGCTGGTGGCGGCCGATACCGACGAGCAGGCCGACTACCTGGCGACCTCGGTGTACCAGCGAATTCTCGCGCTGATGCGTGGGCAGAGTCTGGTGCAGCGCCCGCCAGTGAAAAGCATGGACGGCTTGTGGCTGCCCCATGAGCGCGAGGCGGTGGGGGATTTCCTCGGTCTGGCAATGGTTGGCAGCCCGCAGAAGATCCGTGCGAAGCTGGAGGTGCTGGTCGAGCAGACGCAGGCCGATGAGCTGATTTTCACCTGCGATCTGTATGAGCATGCCGATCGCCTGCATTCCTATGAGTTGCTGGCCCAAGTCATGAAGGGCTGACTCTGGAATACGGCTTCTGTGGGAGCGGGCTTGCTCGCGAAGACGGAGTGTCAGACACCCTGGATGTCGGCTGACATAACGCTTTCGCGAGCAAGCCCGCTCCCACATTGGGAACCAGTGGCCCACAAAAAAGCCGACGCCTTCGCGTCGGCTTTTGCATTTCAATCGCGATCACCCGCGTTTGTAGACGATTTCCTTGGTGCCGCCTTCACAGGTGCCCACAACTTTTCCGCCATTGGCTCCCTTGTCGACAACCTCCAGCGAATACCCTGCAACGCCCTTGGCATCCAGCTTCGCTGCAATCTCGCCTTTCAGCTCTTCACAAGGCTTGCCAGCAGCAAACGCGCCACCCGCAAGGCTCAACAAACCTACTGCCAATATGAACTTCTTCATCGGTCGCACTCCCTGGTCGGATTAAAAGAGGCGGGCACCGGCTGTGCCGATGCACTCACCTTGTAGCGCTTTGCCATTCCTATGGCACTCGGCCAGCGCGCAAGTTCAGAAGCGTAGCCCAAACTCAGCTGCTGGCAATGCGAAAGCCCACTTTGAGGGTTACCTGGAAATGCGCAGCCTTGCCGTCCTTGATGTGGCCACGGGTCTCGACCACTTCAAACCATTCCAGATGTTTGATGCTCTTGTTGGCTTCGGCCAACGCGTTGTTGATGGCGTCTTCGATGCTGCTGGTGGACGAGCCGACCAGCTCGACTTTCTTGTACGTATGATGGTCACTCATGGCGATCTCCTTAACGTTTGGAATTGACGTGTGGAATTGAGACTAGCAGTCAATCTGCTCTGTTGATTTCGGCGGCTCGATGCAAGCGAAGTTCAGATTTTCTGCACTTTCTCAAACCGCTGAAGTCCCAACCAACACACGCCACTCATCACCAATGCAGGAGAGCCACCATGGCCAACACCTCTTTACGTAAAGCCTCGTTGCAAAGCATGGAAGCCGAGATCGAGAGTCTGCTCAAATCGTTGGAAAGCCTGAAGGACGACGCGTCCGACGAGTCGCGCAAGACCCTTAAGGCGCTCAAGAGCAACGCTGAAAGCGCGCTGAAACATTCGCGCAGCCTGCTCAGCGATGCCTATGAAGAAGTTAAAGTGAAAACCCGCGAGACCGGCATCGCCACCCGCGATTACGCTCAGGAACACCCTTGGACCACCGCCGGTGTGGCGGTCGGTGCAATCGGTCTGCTGGCTGCTTATTTGCTGTTCAAGCGCGGCGAGTGATCCGTCTGGCGCAGCTCATTCTTGAGCCATTGCGCCAGTTGCCGGGCGCGTCCGTCTGCGGCGCGCTTGGGTAGCCACAACGCCAGTTGCGCCGGGGTTTCGCAAAAGCCCCACGGCGCAACCAGGCGACCGGCCTTCAAGTCCTCGGCCACCAGCGGCTCTGGCGCGATTGCCACGCCGAGTCCGGCCACTGCGGCTTCCAGCAGATAATACAAATGCTCAAAACCTTGCCCCAACTTCAACGACTTGGCGTCGAGGTGATTTTGCTGTGCCCAACTCGGCCAGGCTTGCGGGCGCGATGTGGTGTGCAGCAGCGGCTCGCTGAGCAAGGCTGACGCCGGCGCCGCTTGCAGGCGTTGGTAGCCACTGAACAGCGGGCTCATCACCGGGCCGATGCGTTCTGCGGCCAGTTCGTAGACCTGCATGTCTGCCGGCCATGGCGGCTCGGCGAACAACAGCAAGGCATCGAGTCCAGGGCGCCGCGGGTCAAGATCACCTTCACCCGCTGACAAGTGCAGACGCAAGTCCGGCAGATCGGCGTTGAGCCGCCCCAGGCGTGGGATGAACCAGCGCGCCAACAGACTGCCGGAGCAGCCGAGCACGAACGGCGCGTCAGCGGTGCTTTGCGTCAGCTCGGCACACACACTGCGCAACCGATCAAAGGCCTCACCGCTGGCATCTCGCAAACGAACACCGGCATCTGTGAGTTTCAAGCCGCGACCATCCTTGATGAACAGGCTCACGCCCAGATGCTCTTCGAGCACTTTGAGCTGACGGCTGACTGCACCATGAGTGACGTGCAGCTGTTCGGCCGCCTGACTGACACTGTTCAGCCGGGCGGTGGCTTCGAACGCGCGTAGGGCGTTCAGCGGGGGAAGGTCGTGGCTCATGGTATCTGTGAGTTTTCCTGACAGGTTGTGGCGATCTTATCGGTTTTCAGCCTGGAAGGTCAGGGGTAGAGTGGACGCCATTGTCTTCTTACCCGAATTCACCTGGAGCACATCATGACCCAGACTTCGAACACCTCCAACCTGCGTAGCGGGCCTGACGATAACGGCCTGTTCGGCGCGTTTGGTGGCCGCTACGTCGCGGAAACCCTGATGCCGTTGATCCTCGATCTGGCCCGTGAATACGAAACGGCCAAGGAAGATCCGGCATTCAAAGAAGAATTGGCCTACTTCCAGCGTGACTACGTCGGTCGTCCGAGCCCGCTGTACTTCGCCGAGCGTCTGACCGAGTTCTGCGGCGGCGCGAAGATCTACCTCAAACGCGAAGAGCTGAACCACACCGGCGCGCACAAGATCAACAACTGCATCGGCCAGATCCTGCTGGCGCGGCGCATGGGCAAGAAACGCATCATCGCCGAGACCGGCGCTGGCATGCACGGCGTGGCGACGGCCACCGTGGCCGCACGTTTCGGTCTGGACTGCGTAATCTACATGGGCACCACTGACATCGAGCGTCAGCAGGCCAACGTGTTCCGCATGAAGCTGCTGGGCGCCGAAGTGATTCCGGTGGTGGCCGGCACCGGCACCCTGAAAGACGCGATGAACGAAGCGCTGCGTGACTGGGTAACCAATGTCGACAGCACCTTCTACCTGATCGGCACCGTGGCCGGCCCGCACCCGTATCCAGCCATGGTGCGCGACTTCCAGGCGGTGATCGGCAAGGAGACCCGCGAGCAGTTGCAAGCTCAGGAAGGTCGTCTGCCGGACAGCCTGGTGGCGTGCATCGGCGGCGGTTCCAACGCCATGGGCCTGTTCCACCCGTTCCTCGATGATCAGAGCGTCGAAATCATCGGGGTTGAAGCGGCCGGTTACGGCATCGAAACCGGCAAGCACGCGGCCAGCCTCAACGGTGGCGTACCCGGTGTGCTGCACGGCAACCGTACCTTCCTGCTGCAGGACGACGATGGACAGATCATTGACGCCCACTCGATTTCCGCCGGCCTCGACTATCCGGGCATTGGCCCTGAGCACGCCTGGTTGCATGACATCGGCCGCGTCCAGTACACCTCGGTGACTGACGACGAAGCCCTCGCCGCGTTCCACCAGTGCTGCCGCCTCGAAGGCATCATCCCGGCACTGGAAAGCGCGCATGCGCTGGCTGAAGTGTTCAAACGCGCACCGAAACTGCCGAAGGATCACCTGATGGTGGTCAACCTCTCCGGCCGTGGCGACAAAGACATGCAGACCGTCATGCACCATATGGAACAGTCGAAGCAGGAGAAACACTGATGAGCCGCCTGCAAACCTGTTTTGCCGACCTCAAGCAACAGAATCGCGCCGCGCTGGTGACTTTCGTCACCGCCGGTGATCCGGACTACGACACTTCGCTGGCGATCCTCAAAGGTTTGCCCGGCGTTGGCGCCGACGTGATCGAGCTGGGCATGCCGTTCACCGACCCGATGGCCGACGGCCCGGCGATTCAACTGGCGAACATCCGTGCCTTGGGCGCCAAGCAGAATCTGGCGAAAACCCTGCAAATGGTTCGCGAGTTTCGCGAAGGCAACAGCGACACGCCGCTGGTGCTGATGGGCTATTTCAACCCGATCCACATGTACGGCGTTGAACGTTTCATCGCTGATGCCAAGGAAGCGGGCGTCGACGGTCTGATCGTGGTCGACATGCCGCCAGAGCACAACAATGAACTGTGCGACCCGGCACAGGCTGCGGGTCTGGACTTCATCCGCCTGACCACCCCGACCACTGATGATGCGCGTCTGCCGAAAGTGCTCAATGGCAGCTCGGGCTTCGTTTACTACGTGTCGGTGGCCGGCGTGACCGGTGCCGGTGCAGCAACTCTGGAGCATGTCGAAGAGGCGGTCACCCGTTTGCGTCGACACACTGATCTGCCGATCAGCATCGGTTTCGGTATCCGTACTCCGGAGCAGGCGGCGTCCATCGCTCGTTTGGCGGACGGGGTGGTGGTGGGTTCGGCACTGATCGATCACATCGCCAATGCGACCACGCCGGCCCAGGCTGTCGATGGCGTGCTGGGTCTGTGCAAGGCGCTGTCCGAGGGCGTGCGTCAGGCCCGCGTCAGCTGAAGGTAAAGTTCCTGATACAGAGGAATTAGCGCCTCACATCACGGCCTAATTGAGCAAGACCGAGGGATTCAGAACCACGTTCTGAATCCCTTTTTGCTGTTGGTGCAGTGAGGAAGACTTGATGAAAATGCCGAAACGTCTGATTGCCGGACTGGGCGTGCTGATGCTAAGCGCGACGCCGCTGCTGGCCAGCGCCGATCCACGCGATGATCATGACCACGGCGGCCCGCAGCAGGGCCACTACGATAACCGTGGTGACGATCACCGTGGCCCGCAGAACGACCACCGAGGCGGCCCGCCACGCGACTTCGGCCCGGTACGGCAGACCATTCGCGACAATCACGGCTACTTCGTTCGCGGCGCACCGCCACCTCCGGGAATCCATTTGGAACGCGGCCGGCCGTTACCGCATGGTTACTACGGCGAGCGGCTGGACGGTCGGGCGCTGAGTCGTCTGCCGGTTTATCCGGGTTATGAGTGGCGCCGCGCCGGGGGCGATATCGTGCTGATCGCAGTGGGTACCGGGATCGTTTACGAAATTCTGGATGGTGTTTTGTACTGATTTGGCACGATCATCTGTGGCGAGGGAGCAAGCTCCCTCGCCACAAGATTCAGTTCCAGTCTTTTGTCTCAGGGTAGCTCCAGTCCGCCGGACGCCTTGTGCAGTCTGCGCAGATGCTCGCCGATCTGCTTCACGTTGGCTTCGCTGGCGGCAATTTCGGCCGCTCGCTTGGGTTCCAGCAACTTGCGCACTTCCTTGTCCAGATCGCCGCTCAGCGCCAGCAGTTGTTTCTGGCGTTGGGCGCTTTCGTCCTGCAGGCGCTTGAACTCGCTTGGTTGCGGCAGCCCGTAGCCACGGCTGTCGAGCAGTTCTGCCGGACGACTGAGGAAGCCGCTGTTGGCGAGAATTTCCTGCAGGGTGGCGTTGGCCTTGTCCATGCCGCCGTTTTCCAGCTCCCGGGCGCCGAGGTAGCGCTGCTTGACCTCGTCCTGGGCCAGCAGCAACTGGCGGCGATAACTCGCCTGTTCCAGCAGGAGCAATGCAGCGCTGGTGCGCAGGTCTGCAAGTTCGAACCACTGGCGACGTTCTTCGGCAGACAGCGATAGCCAATCTTCGACGCTGGTTTGCTTGATCGGCAGCTGCTTTTTCAACACATCGAACATCGCCTGATAGCGATCGCGGAACGAATCGAAGCGGTAACCCAGGCGCAGGGCTTCCTTGGGATTGTCGAGCACGCTGGTGTCGGCCAACCCGCGACCTTTCATCACCTCCAGCAAGCCGTTGGGCATGATGCTGTCGAGGCCGACAAGTTGCTTGTTGTTGCTGCCGCTGCGCAGCAGCTTGAGGCCTTCCACCGCGCAGTTGTTCGACAGGAAGAAGTAGTTGCCGTCATAACTCCAGTGCATTTCGGCAGCGTGTTCGACCACGCCTTCGATCTCGTCGCGTGACAGATTCAATGGCACCGAGGCGAGGCTGCGCAATTCAGTCTTGGTGTATTCGTCGATGACCTGCGCAAGCGGCAGGACGAACAGGCGTGACGGATATTTGCCGACCAGTCCGTCCCAGCTCGACAGCTGCACGTCGCCGACAAAGGCGCGATAGGACAGCACCAGGTGCTGGTCGAGGTCGAGTCGGCAATCCGGGCCCCGTGGTCGACCCGGCGCGCAGATCACCAGGCGCAGCATGCTGTGGCCCCAGCGGCTGACCCAGTTCTGGTTGGCTTCGGCCAGCAGATAATCGACGGCATACACCCGCTCAGGGTCGACCTGCCCCAGGGGTTGCTTGGCGAAATCGTTGCCGGCGTTGAGAAAAGCGAAAGTGTTGCTGCAAGTGTCCTTGGCCGGTGGTGCCCAGCCGAAGCGCGCCTTGTAGTAGCGATAGAGCGCCGGACGGCGGCAGGCGTAGCTCGGGTCGAGGAGGAAATACTCCATGTTGACCGCGACAAACTCTTTCGGGCTGGAGATCTCGTACAGGTCCGGGCTGCGGGCCACCTGACGATTGTGTTGTTCACGCTCGCCGCGGCGCCCGACGTACTGTTGCCAGCCGGCGAGATCGAGCAGACGTGGATCATCGCTGAGGGTGAAGCGTCGCTCGGTCTGGCCACGGCACTCATCGGGAATGCCGACCAGGCCGGCGCTGTTACTGCGGCGAGTGCAGCGCTGAATCAGCGTGCGCTCGGCGGCGGGCCACAGGCGCGCGCGGTCATAAATGTGGGTGAGTTCATGCAGCACCGTTGCCAGCAGTTCCTGGCGCACAGTGCCATGGGGGCGATTGGTTTTCTCTGTGGCCGCGCTGCCGTCGGTGAGACCGGCGAGCAGTTTGCGGTTCAGGTCGAGCTCGGCAACCAGGGTCGCCTGGCCGTAGGCGTTACCGGGCATGTCGTCGGTCCAGCCGACATCGATGCGCCGGTCCAGTTGTTCGACGAAGCTGGGCGGCAACTTGTGCATGGCTTCATCGAGCAGCGCCTGGCTGGCCTGCTGCTGGGCGGGGCTCAGGCCGTCGGTCTTGAGCCGCAATTGCAGGCTGGCGTGGGCGCTGTTGCCAAGCAGCAACAGTGCCCCGGCCAGCAGCCAGGCGCCGAGTGACTTCACAGGGCGAGGATGGCTTCGGCGAGCACCTGATCACTGGCGTCGCGGGCTTCCGGCACGCGCGTGCGCAAGGTGTTGAGGGCGGCTTCCAGGTGCGCACCGCGGATATCGCCGTTGGTGGCAACGAAGCTGGCCGCATCGTCGTGGGCTTCGCGGATGATTTTCGAATCGCGAATCGACGTGGTGGTATCGGAGGTGAAATCGATGGTGCGCTGGGAGGCACGAACGATGATGTTACTGGTGGCTACCAGGGTGTGTGCCTGGGCCACATCGGCCAACAAAAACAGGCCAAGGGCGGCAGCAATCAGCGGGCTACGCATGGAACGACTCCGGAGGGCAATGTTAACGAGGGATCATGATAACTATTGGACGAGAATTGCCTGTGCCAGTTCAAGGTCGCTGACATGAAGTTTTGGTCGGGATTTGCGCAAGTAATGCAGGGCGGATTCGAGCTGCGCGCCGCGCAATTGACCGTCACTGGCAACAAACGCCGCCGCGTCATCGTGAGCGGCGATGATCAGTTTACGGTCGAACGGTGCGGAAGACACCATTCCGGTCGCCCAAACGCTGACCACGGTGTTTTGTGTGGAGACATCAAAGGCATCGACCGAGGTCGCCCAGAAGGCACTGACCAATACGCAAGGGAAAAACAGTCTGAATAAACGCATGAGACTCGGTAACGGTTAACGAGCTTCAAGGCTAGCGCAAATGCCCGGGCCAGAGCCAGCGGCGAAACATCGGGACACGACTGGCGTGCCCCGTCCGGCAATGGCGGATCAGATCGCGAGGATGGCTTGCGCCAGTTGGAAGTCGGTCGCGTTCAGTTGCGGTGCCTGATGACGGATCAGGTCCAGAGCACTTTCCAGTTTCACGCCACGGATCTGGCCTTCACTGGCGACGAAGCTGGCAGCGTCGTCACGGGCGGCGATCACGACTTTGTTGTCACGCAGCGAAGAGCTGACATCGGAGGTGGCGTCCGAGGAGGATTTCAGCGCGCCAACCACGGCGTCGGTGGTCACAATGAAGCTGGAGGCACTGGCGTTGGCAGCCACGGCCAGCAAGGCGGCAGCGCTGAGCAGGCGAAGACGGGACATGGTGTATCTCCTGATAGTAAACCGTATTGAGAGGTGGCTTGTGTCTGATGAGTCAGACGCGGGTTACAGAAGATTCGCCACGTTCTGGCGTGGATATTAGGCCTGCGCGCGAGGTTCGGACAGTGGGCAGAATGCTAGCGCCAGAAGGGTTTCTCCAGTTCTCTGAGCCGATCGGCATGGCTGAGGCCCAGATCCGCTAGGTCGCGCTGGTCCAGTTGAGCCAGCAGGCGCCGCGTCCTGGCGCGCTCCAGTCCTTGCCACAGGGGTCGAAACAGGCGCCGCAGTGGGTGCGAGTGAGCGCGGGGTAGAGTCGAAGCGGTCGAAACATCCTGTAAGCCTTTCATGGCGTTTTCCTTAAACCGAGGAGGATTAAGGACATGCTGCGCCCGATGCAGTTTGGCGAGCAGATACACTCCTAAAAAATTGTACTGGTTCAGATGTTGATTATTGAGAACTGTACCTGTGCTTTGAATATTCTGCTGTACGGGCATTCTCGAACCCTGAAACGACAAAACCCGTCGCGGTTTCCCGCGACGGGTCTTGTGTGTTCAATTCGGGTTGCTGGCGGTGGGTCTGACGACCAGAGCCAGCGACGCTACTTAGCGCCAGAACGGCTTGCTCAGCTCTTCGTAGCGTTGTGCTTCGCTGATACCGGCGTCAGCCAGCAGACGCGAATCCAGACGAGCCAGTTGGTGGCGGCTGGAGATGCGGCGCTGCCACAACATCAGGTTGGCGATAACGCGCAGAGGCAGGGAAGCCTGGTTTTTTGCAGCTTTGTCTTCGAAGAACAGTTCGGAACTGAGTGTACGTTCCATGGTTGACATCCTTCCGCTTGTGGCGGGATCAGGTAGTGGTTTAACTGGTGCCCATGATCCTCTCGTTTGCCTAGTCTCTCTAGATACAGTTCAACTGTATTGTGAGTGACCAGTTAACTGTTTATAGGGGGTGTACGGGTCGAAATTGAGCAAACTGTACCTGTCAGCACTAATGTGGTGCGTTTTTGCTCAATTCGAGGAAGGAGGTAGGCAAAATCTGTAGGAAACAACCGGTACAGCAGTACAGTTTTTGCCAGATGTGGCGGGTTAAAAAATCCGCTGACACAAACTGTGTTTGCATCAGCGGTTTGACTGTGTGATTACACCGCGAGCATGCGTCCGGTTTCTTCCAGGTTGATGTGCCAGCTCAGGGCTTCTCGCAGGATGTGTGGGGTATGGCCGCCGATGGCGCACGCTGCGGTGAAGTAGTCGTTCAGCGCCTGGCGATAGTCCGGGTGCACACAGTTGTCGATGATCACCCGAGCGCGTTCGCGTGGGGCCAGGCCGCGTAGGTCAGCCAGACCGACTTCGGTCACCAGAATGTCGACGTCATGCTCGGTGTGGTCAACGTGGCTGACCATCGGCACCACGCTGGAAATTGCGCCGCTCTTGGCGATCGACTTGGTCACGAACACCGCGAGGTGTGCGTTGCGCGCGAAGTCGCCCGAGCCACCAATGCCGTTCATCATCCGCGTACCGCAGACATGGGTGGAGTTGACGTTGCCGTAGATGTCGAACTCCAGCGCGGTGTTGATACCGATGATACCCAGACGACGCACCACTTCCGGGTGGTTGGAGATTTCCTGCGGGCGCAGCACCAGTTTGTCCTTGTACTTCTCCAGGTTGCCGAATACGTCGCTGTTGCGCCGCTCCGACAAAGTGATCGAGCTGCCCGACGCAAAGCTCAGCTTGCCGGCGTCGATCAGGTCGAAGGTCGAGTCCTGCAGCACTTCGGAGTACATGGTCAGGTCTTCGAACGGCGAATCGATCAGGCCGCACATCACCGCGTTGGCGATGTTGCCGATCCCGGCCTGCAACGGGCCGAGCCTGTTGGTCATGCGCCCGGCGTCGACCTCCTGCTTGAAGAAGGTGATCAGGTGTTCGGCGATGGCATTGGTGTCGACATCCGGGGTCGACACCGTGGACGGCGAATCCGCCTGCTGAGTGATGACGATGGCGACAATCTTTTCCGGCGGGATCGGGATCGCGGTGCTGCCGATGCGATCGTCGACTTTCACCAGCGGGATCGGCGTGCGCGTCGGGCGATAGGTCGGGATATAGATGTCATGCAGGCCTTCGAGGTTGGCGTTGTGCGCCAGGTTGATCTCGACAATCACCTGCTTGGCGAAAATCGCGAAGCTCGCCGAGTTGCCCACCGAGGTGGTCGGCACGATGTGGCCTTGCTCGGTGATGGCCACGGCTTCGATCACTGCGATGTCCGGCAGCTTCAGTTGCTGGTTGCGCAGTTGCTCGACGGTTTCCGACAGGTGCTGGTCGATGAACATCACTTCGCCGGCGTTGATCGCCTTGCGCAAGGTGCTGTCGACCTGGAACGGCATGCGCCGCGACAGCACGCCGGCCTCGGTCAGTTGCTTGTCGAGGTCGTTGCCCAGGCTGGCGCCGGTCATCAGGCTGATCTTCAGCGGCGTGACCTTGGCTCGCTCGGCCAGTGCGTGAGGGACGGCTTTGGCTTCGCCCGCGCGGGTGAAGCCGCTCATGCCGACGGTCATGCCGTCTTCAATCAGCGCGGCGGCGTCGGCGGCGCTCATCACTTTATCCAACAACGAAGGCAGGCGAATACGGTCACGGTACATGGATTATTTTCTCGGGAAGCGAGTAGCAGGATGCGCAGTCTAGTGAATTTCGCGGGCGCCTGTCCCGCTACCAAGGTCGCAAACGAGGCGTCTATTTAGCGGGTTTGAAGTAAAACACCGTTACTGGATCTGCAACAACGTGGCAAATTGTCCGACGGTTTGCGCAAACAAAAACGCCCCGACAAGTCGGGGCGTCCGGTGCAGCTGCGGAGGATTACTCCACCGCTTTGACCATGTCTTCGATGACTTTTTTCGCGTCGCCGAACACCATCATGGTCTTGTCCAAGTAGAACAGTTCGTTGTCCAGACCGGCATAACCGCTGGCCATCGAGCGCTTGTTGACGATGATGGTCTTGGCTTTGAACGCTTCGAGAATCGGCATGCCGGCAATCGGCGATTTCGGATCGTTCTTGGCGGCCGGGTTGACCACGTCGTTGGCGCCGAGTACCAGCACCACGTCGGCCTGGCCGAACTCGGAGTTGATGTCTTCCATCTCGAACACCTGGTCGTAAGGCACTTCGGCCTCGGCGAGCAGCACGTTCATGTGCCCCGGCATGCGACCGGCCACCGGGTGAATCGCGTACTTCACGGTCACGCCGCGATGGGTCAGTTTCTCGGTCAGCTCTTTCAATGCATGCTGCGCACGGGCCACCGCCAGGCCGTAACCCGGGACGATGATCACGGTGTCGGCGTTGGTCAGCAGGAACGTTGCGTCGTCGGCCGAACCGGATTTCACCGGACGGGCTTCTTTCGCACCGGCAGGTCCTGCGTCGGCCGTGTTGCCGAAACCGCCAAGCAGTACATTAAAGAAGGAACGGTTCATCGCCTTGCACATGATGTACGAGAGGATCGCACCGCTCGAACCCACCAGAGAGCCGGCAATGATCAGCATCGAGTTGTTCAGCGAGAAGCCGATACCTGCTGCCGCCCAACCCGAATAGCTGTTGAGCATCGACACCACCACCGGCATGTCGGCGCCGCCAATCGGGATGATGATCAGCACGCCCATCACGAACGCCAGAGCCAGCATCAGCGCGAACGCGGCGAGGTTGCCGGTGAGCATGAAGGTCACGCCCAGCACCAGTGTCGCCAGACCGAGTACCGCGTTCAGCTTGTGCTGACCGGCAAACTGTACCGGCGCGCCCTGGAACAGGCGGAACTTGTACTTGCCCGAGAGCTTGCCGAACGCGATCACCGAGCCGGAGAAGGTGATTGCACCAATCGCCGCGCCGAGGAACAGCTCCAGACGGTTGCCCGCCGGGATCGAGTCGCCCAGTTGCTTGACGATGCCCAGCGATTGCGGCTCGACCACCGCAGCAATGGCGATGAACACCGCCGCCAGACCGATCATGCTGTGCATGAACGCGACCAGCTCTGGCATCTTGGTCATTTCGACGCGTTTGGCCATGATCGAGCCGGCAGTGCCGCCGATCAGCAGGCCAACGATCACATAGCCGATACCGGCAGTCGCCAGCTCGGCACCCAGCTTATAGATGAGGCCGATGGTGGTGAGAATGGCCAGCGCCATGCCGAGCATGCCGAACAGATTGCCGCGCCGCGAAGTGGTCGGGTGCGACAGGCCTTTGAGGGCCTGGATGAAGCAGATCGACGCGATCAGGTAGAGCGTCGTGACGAGATTCATGCTCATTACTTCGGCGCCTCTTCTTTTGCTTTCGGGGCTTTCTTCTTGAACATCTCAAGCATGCGGCGGGTAACCAGGAAGCCACCGAACACATTGACCGCAGCCAGTGCCACGGCGAGGGTGCCCATGGTCTTGCCCAGCGGCGTGACGGTCAGCGCAGCAGCGAGCATGGCGCCGACGATCACGATTGCCGAAATGGCATTGGTCACCGCCATCAACGGCGTGTGCAGCGCAGGTGTAACGTTCCAGACCACGTGGTAACCGACATAAATCGCCAGCACGAAGATGATCAGGTTGTAGATACCGGGGGAGATAAGCTCTTCCATCGTCTGAATCCCTGCTTAGGCGTTTTTGCGGATGACTTGGCCGTCGCGGCACATCAGGCACGCGGCGACGATGTCGTCTTCGAGGTTGACGTCGAACTGGCCTTCTTTGGTGAACACCAGCTTGAGGAAGTCCAGCAGGTTGCGGGAGTACAGCGCCGAGGCGTCTGCAGCGACTTCACCGGCCAGGTTGGTCGGGCCGACGATGGTCACGCCGTTCTCGACCACGACCTGATCGGCGACGGTCAGCGGGCAATTGCCGCCCTGCGCAGCCGCGAGGTCGATGACCACCGAGCCCGGCTTCATCTGCGCCACGGTGTCCGCGCTCAACAGTGTCGGCGCCTTGCGGCCCGGGATCAGTGCGGTGGTGATGACGATGTCGGCCTGCCTGGCGCGTTCGTGCACAGCCTGGGCCTGACGCTGCATCCAGCTTGCCGGCATAGGCCGCGCGTAACCGCCGACACCGACCGCGCATTCACGCTCTTCGTCAGTCTCGTAAGGCACATCGACGAACTTGGCGCCGAGGGATTCGATCTGTTCCTTCACCGCCGGACGCACGTCAGACGCTTCGATCACCGCACCCAGACGTTTCGCCGTGGCAATCGCCTGCAACCCGGCCACGCCGGCACCCAGAATCAGCACGCGCGCCGCTTTCACGGTGCCCGCAGCGGTCATCAGCATCGGCATGAAGCGCGGATAGTAGTGCGCGGCCAGCAACACAGCCTTGTAGCCGGCAATGTTTGCCTGCGACGACAGCACATCGAGACTCTGCGCCCGAGAGGTGCGCGGCGCCGCTTCGAGGGCGAACGCGGTGATCCCGCACTCGGCCATTTTGGCGATGGTTTCGTTATTGAAGGGGTTGAGCATGCCCACCAGCACCGTGCCGCGCTTGATCAGCGCCAGTTCGGCGTCGCTGGGGGCGACCACTTTGAGAATCAGCTCGGCGCCGAACGCATCGTTGGCACTGCCAATGGTTGCGCCCGCCGCTTCATAGGCACTGTCGACAACACTGGCTTTAACGCCGGCGCCGGTTTGCACAGTGACCTTATGGCCTTGGCTGATCAGCTTTTTAATGGTTTCCGGGGTTGCAGCAACCCGTGTTTCACCGGTCTGGGTTTCGAGAGGAACACCAATGTGCACGTCAAATCTCCTGCGTGATCTTATTGAGTAAACCCAGGCACTGCGGATGGTGCGACTGGGGCGGCCGATCAGCACGATCCCGCCAAATCAGGGCGGGGCGCGGCATTTTGCAGGCGAACTTTATGCCCTTCAAGGGATTATGATGGGTGACGGAAAATTAACTACAAGTCATCCCGTGACCGAATGTCGCAGATGGCCAGATGAATCCCTTGCAGGCCGTGCCTTGCAAGGATTCTGGCTGAATTTGAAAAAATTTCTCATCGGTGGCGTGAATAGGCCGTAATGAGTCGTGGATGAAGGCTCAAAGCCACGTCTTCAGGCGCTTGTGGGACGTCTGTACGACTTTCGGATACAGTCTGTGATTTTGCGACAAATACTTATATCTGTAGGGCTTTGATTTTCCTGACTACCGGGTTAGTAATCGCTGTAAGCCTTTATCCTTCTAGGCTGTAGCTGTTTGCCTGATTGACCAGCCAATCGCGAAAAGCCTTGAGTGATGCCGATTCGACCTTTCGTTCCGGAATCATCAGGTAATACGCCTTGATGCTGGAGAGCGCACTCGGGTTGGCGATCACCAAGCGTTTCTCGGCCAGTTCGCGCCGAATCAGGAACGGTGGAATCAGCGCGATGCCCATGTCGTGCATGGCCGCTTGGGCCAGCATGGAGAATAGCTCGTAGCGCGGGCCTGTCATGTCGCGTGGGATGTTCAGGTGCTGTGAATTGAACCATTGGCGCCAGGCGTAGGGACGGGTGGTTTGCTGCAACAGAGGCAGCTCGGCAATCTCGTTGGGTGTCAGATGTTTCTTGCTGCCGAGGAGAGCGGGGCTGCATACCGGCATCGGATTTTCGCCCATCAGCCTGTGGGATTCGGTACCCGACCAATCGGCGTCGCCAAAGTAGATTGCCGCATCGAAATCAGTGTCGGCAAACAGGAACGGGCGGGTGCGGTTGGTCAGGTTGACCGTTACTTCCGGGTGTTTGAGCTGGAAGTCCTTGAGCCGTGGCAGCAGCCATTGCGTGCCGAAGGTGGGCACCACCGCCAGTTCGATCACATTTGTGCCCTGCTGGCCCATCACCGAAAGCGTGTCGCGCTCGACGGCGTCGAGTTGCGTGGCCACCCGACGGCTGTAGGAAAGGCCTGCTTCCGTCAGCTTCACTCCGCGTCGCGAGCGTCGGAACAGTTCCACACTGAGGAACTCCTCAAGGCTGGCGATCTGTCGGCAAATGGCGCCCTGGGTGAGGGAAAGTTCTTCGGCAGCCTTGGTAAAGCTTTCGTGGCGAGCGGCGGCTTCGAAGCTGATCAGGGCGGTGGTGCTGGGGATCTTCCTGCGCATGTACGTCAACCTCACTAATGCGCCGCATAAAAGGCATTCAGCGACGTTTCGGAGTGAGAAATTAGCACAACAGGATGCGAAATCCTCGTTTGCCGCGCTGGCGAACCGGGCCTAGGATCAATGCCACGTTAATTCACCGATTTGCGAGGACACACTCATGGGCGGTAAAGCTAGCTTCAACTGGATCGATCCCCTGCTGCTGGATCAACAGCTCACCGAAGAAGAGCGCATGATCCGCGACACCGCCGCCCAATTCGCTCAGCAGAGCCTGGCGCCACGCGTGCTTGAAGCTTTCCGCCATGAGAAAACCGACCCGGCGATCTTTCGCGAAATGGGCGAAGTCGGTCTGCTCGGTGCGACCATCCCTGAACAATACGGTGGCAGCGGTCTGAACTACGTCAGCTACGGGCTGATTGCTCGCGAAGTCGAGCGTGTCGACTCTGGCTACCGTTCTATGATGAGTGTGCAGTCCTCATTGGTGATGGTGCCGATCAACGAATTCGGCACTGAAGCACAGAAACAGAAATATCTGCCGAAACTGGCATCTGGCGAATGGATCGGCTGCTTCGGTCTGACCGAGCCAAACCACGGTTCTGACCCGGGTGCGATGATCACCCGTGCGCGCACAGTCGACGGCGGCTACAGCCTGACCGGCGCCAAGATGTGGATCACCAACAGCCCGATCGCCGATGTGTTCGTGGTCTGGGCCAAGGACGATGCCGGCGACATCCGTGGCTTCGTCCTGGAGAAAGGCTGGAAGGGCTTGAGCGCTCCGGCGATTCACGGCAAGGTCGGTCTGCGCGCCTCGATCACCGGCGAAATCGTCATGGACAACGTGTTTGTGCCGGAAGAAAACATCTTCCCGGACGTGCGCGGTCTGAAAGGCCCGTTCACCTGTCTTAACTCCGCGCGCTACGGCATCTCCTGGGGCGCATTGGGCGCTGCCGAGTTCTGCTGGCACACCGCTCGCCAGTACACCCTTGATCGTCAGCAGTTCGGGCGTCCATTGGCTGCCACCCAGCTTATTCAGAAGAAGCTGGCCGACATGCAGACCGAGATCACTCTGGCCCTGCAAGGCTGTCTGCGTCTGGGGCGCATGAAGGACGAAGGAACCGCTGCGGTCGAGATCACCTCGATCATGAAGCGCAACTCCTGTGGCAAGTCGCTGGATATCGCCCGCATGGCCCGTGACATGTTGGGCGGCAACGGCATCTCCGATGAGTTCGGCGTGGCCCGTCACCTGGTCAACCTGGAAGTGGTGAATACCTATGAAGGTACCCACGACGTTCACGCGCTGATCCTCGGTCGCGCGCAAACCGGTCTGCAGGCGTTCTATTAACAGGAGGGCGACCATGGGCGCGCTGTCGCATCTGCGGGTACTGGATTTATCACGTGTGCTGGCCGGGCCGTGGGCCGGACAGATTCTCGCCGACCTTGGCGCCGAGGTGATCAAGGTCGAGCGCCCGGGCAATGGTGATGACACACGTGCCTGGGGGCCGCCCTTCCTTAAAGACGCTTATGGGGAAAACACCAGCGAGGCGGCCTATTACCTGTCGGCCAACCGCAACAAGCAATCGGTAACGATCGACTTCACTCGGCCTGAAGGGCAGAACCTGGTGCGGGAGCTGGCGGCGAAGTCGGACATTCTGATCGAGAACTTCAAGGTCGGTGGGCTGGCTGCCTATGGGCTGGACTATGAGTCGCTGAAGGCGATCAATCCGGATCTGATCTATTGCTCGATCACTGGCTTCGGTCAAACCGGGCCGTATGCCAAGCGTGCGGGTTATGACTTTATGATCCAGGGGCTGGGCGGGCTGATGAGCCTGACCGGTCGCCCTGAAGGTGATGAAGGCGCCGGGCCGGTGAAGGTGGGAGTGGCGCTGACGGACATTCTTACGGGGCTATATTCGACCGTGGCGATTCTGGCGGCGCTGGCTCATCGTGATCACGACGGTGGCGGGCAGCACATCGATATGGCTTTGCTGGATGTACAGGTCGCATGCCTGGCGAACCAGGCAATGAACTACCTGACTACCGGCAATGCGCCGAAACGTCTGGGTAATGCACACCCGAACATCGTGCCTTATCAGGACTTCCCGACGGCCGACGGTGATTTCATTCTTACCGTTGGCAATGACGGCCAGTTCCGCAAGTTTGCCGAGGTGGCGGGCCAGCCGCAGTGGGCGGATGATCCGCGTTTCGCGACTAACAAGCTGCGGGTGGCTAACCGCGCGGTGTTGATTCCTCTGATCCGCCAGGCGACGGTATTCAAGACTACCGCCGAATGGGTGGCTCAGCTGGAGCAAGCGGGTGTGCCGTGTGGGCCGATCAATGATCTGTCCCAAGTGTTTGAGGATCCGCAGGTGAAGGCGCGTGGGTTGGCGATAGAGCTTCCGCACGCATTGGCGGGGATGGTCCCGCAGGTGGCGAGTCCGATCCGGCTGTCGCAGACGCCGGTCGAGTACCTTCGCGCGCCTCCTTTATTGGGCGAGCATACGTTGGAGGTTTTGCAGCGGGTGCTGGGTCTGGGCGCTGGCGCGGTAGAGGCACTCAAGGCTGATGGAGTGCTTTGAGTATCGCTTCTATATAGAAGAAGGCTGTTTCCTGCCTATATATAGATGGATTTGTGCGTTTTTTAACCGATCTGTAAGTTGTTGAAAGAAAACTGAAATTAACGGTTGACGGCAGATTCTGGAAGTCTATAATTCGCCCCACTTCCGGCGCAGTCGAAACGGAAAACTCCTTGAGATTCAACGAGTTACGCGGTTTTCGACAGCGACTTGCTTCAGTTCATCGAAGCCTGGAAGGAGTTGAAAGG